>NZ_JBXASG010000010.1:0-286392 GCF_058809075.1 Acidovorax sp. GW821-FHT11A03 | reverse complement strand
GTGGAGACGACGGGGCAGCTGTCGTTCCTGCGGCTGCATGGCTGCGAGGGGTTCCAGGGGTTTCTTTTCGGGCGGCCGGTGCCCATCGACGTATTTGTGCGCGAGCACCAGCTGGGCCTGTTCGCGCAGCCCGTGGTGGCCGTGGCCGAGGGGCGCAAGCCATGACGGCCGGGCCAGGCATCCTCTGGGTGGACAGCGACACGCAGCATGCCGCGGTGGCGCGGCGCCTGATCGCCGCGCACCACCCGGGCTGGCGCGTGGTCAACAGCCCCACGCCGGACACCGCGCGGGCGCCGCTGGCCTCGCAGGCCTGGGATGCCGTGGTGCTGTGCCTCAAGCCCTCGGTGCAGGATCTGCCCGGCGTGCTGGAGCTGTGCGCCGGGCGCCCCGTGCTCATGTGCATCGACGCCCACCAGGAGGCCCTGGCCGCGCGCGCGTTCCGCTGCGGACTGGGCGACTACATGGTGCGCGACGCCGATGGCGTGGCCCACCTGGGCGAGCTGCTGCACCGGCTGGCCGCGCTGCTGCACAGGACCCAGGGGCAGAGCCAGCCCGTGCGCATGGTGGACGCCCGCATCTGGCAGGATGCGCTGACCCTGCTGCAGGAGCAGCGCGCCACGCTGCAGGTCACGCTTGCCAGCATGAGCCAGGGCATCTTCAAGACCGCGCCGGATGGGAGCATCACCGTCTACAACCAGCGCGTGCTCGAGCTGCTGGATCTGCCCGAATCCCTGATGGCCACGCGGCCCACCCTGGCCGACCTGACCCGCATCCAGGCCGAGCGGGGCGACTTTGGCGAAGGCCATCGCCTCGTGGACCGGCGCGGGCATGCCTACGTGGCGGGGGGCGCGGTCGCCGCCGCCCCGTCGGTCTACTGGCGCACCACGCGCGATGGCCGTACCTTCGAGGTGCGCACCACCGAGCTGCCCGACGGCGGCCTGGTGCGCACCTTCGCCGATGTGAGCGACTACGTGCGCGTGGAGAACGAGCTGCGCGAGAGCGAGGCACGCTTTCGCTCGCTGAGCGACCTGTCGTCCGACTGGTACTGGGAGCACGACGCCGAAGGCCGCTTCGTGCAGCTGGCGGGCGATCTCAGCGTCAATGGCATCCCCCTGTCCAACGTGATGGGCCGCACCCGCTGGGAGATCGGCGCGCTCAACATGACCGAGGCCGACTGGGCGGCGCACCGCGCGGTGCTGCAGGCCCGGCAGCCGTTTCGCGACCTGGAGCTGCAGCGCCACCGGCCCGATGGCAGCATGCACTGGATCTCGGTCAGCGGGGTGCCCGTGTTCGATGCACAGGGCGCGCTGTGGGGCTACCGGGGCGTGGGCCGCGACATCACCGAGCGCAAGGAGGTCGAAAGCCAGATCGAGCGCCTGGCGTTCTACGACATGCTCACCGGCCTGCCCAACCGCCGCATGCTGGTGGACCGCCTGCAGCGCGCGATGGCGGTGGTCGCCCGGTCGGGTGCGCAGGGCGCGCTGCTGTTCATCGACCTGGACAACTTCAAGGACCTCAACGACACCCTGGGCCATGACACGGGCGACCAGCTGCTGCTGCAGGTGGCCCAGCGCCTGAAGGGCTGCGTGCGCGAGGCCGACACCGTGTCGCGCTTCGGCGGCGATGAGTTCGTGGTGCTGGTGGAGGGCCTGAGCGCCGACGGCCCCCATGCCAGCGCCGAGGCCGCCCTGGTGGCCAGCCACATCGCCACCACGCTGGGCAAGCCCTACGCGCTGGGCGAGACCAGCCACCACAGCACGCCCAGCATCGGCATCGCGCTGTTTGGCCAGCAGACCTGCAGCGTGGACGAACTGCTCAAGCACGCCGACCTGGCCATGTACCAGGCCAAGGCCGCGGGGCGCAACACCCAGCGCTTCTTCGACCCCGACATGCAGGCCGCCGTCAGCAACCGCTCGGCGCTGGAAGCCGACCTGCGCCGGGGCCTGCAGGAAAAAGAACTGGTGCTGTATTTCCAGCCCGTGGTGGACGGCAAGGGCCGCCTGCAGGGCGCGGAGGCCCTGGTGCGCTGGAAGCACCCGCGGCGCGGTCTCGTATCACCGGCCGAGTTCATTCCGCTGGCCGAACAGACGGGGCTGATCCTGCCGCTCGGGCACTGGGTGCTCGAAGCCGCCTGCGCGCAGCTCGTGGCCTGGTCGCGCAGCTCGCTCACGCGTCAGTTCTTTCTGTCGGTGAACGTGAGCGTGCGACAGTTCCGCCAGCCCGATTTCGTCGAGCAGATGCTGGGCATCCTGCACAAGAGCGGCGCCAACCCCGAGCGCCTGAAGCTGGAACTGACCGAAAGCCTGCTGCTGGCGGATGTGGAGGACGTGATCTCGCGCATGGAATACCTGCGGCGCTACGGCGTGGGGTTCTCGCTCGATGACTTCGGCACGGGCTACTCGTCGCTGAGCTACCTCAAGCGCCTGCCGCTGGACCAGCTCAAGATCGACCAGGGCTTCGTGCGCGACCTGCAGACCGACCCCAACGACGCGGCCATCGTGCGCACCATCCTGGCCCTGGCGCACAGCCTGGACCTGGCCGTGGTGGCCGAAGGCGTGGAGACCACGGGGCAGCTGGAGTTCCTGCAGCGCCACGGCTGCCAGGCTTTCCAGGGCTATCTGTTTGGCCGCCCCATGCCGGCGGAGGTGCTGGAGCGCGCCCTGCGGCCCGCGCTGTGACGGCGCGCTGCCTTCCTCGCGCGGGCCCTGCGCCATGACAAGCCGCGGCGGGCGTCCGCACGGCACAATCGGTGCATGAAGAAGCAGGTACTGGTCGCCGGTGGCGGCATTGGGGGGCTGGCAGCGGCGCTGGGCGCATCGCGGGCGGGCTGGGACGTGCGGCTGTACGAGCGCGCCGCAGCCTTCAGCGAGGTGGGCGCGGGGGTGCAGATCGGGCCCAACGTGGTGCGCCGCCTGCAGGCCTGGGGACTGCAGCAGCCGCTGCAGGCCGTGGCGGCGTTTCCGAGCCGGCTGCAGGTGCGCAATGCCGTCAGCGGCCGCGAACTGGCCGTGCTGCCGCTGGGCCCGACAGCGGTGCAGCGCTACGGCGCCGCCTACGCCACCATCCACCGCGCCGACCTGCATGGCCTGCTGCTGGCGGCGCTGACCAAATACACCGACACGCAGCTGCACCTCGCGCACGCGATCGAGGGCTTTGCCGACGGCGATGGCGTCGTCACCGTGCGCACGAGCCGGGGCAAGGAGGTGGAAGGCGATGCGCTCATCGGCGCCGACGGCCTGTGGAGCCGCACCCGCACGCAGCTGCTGGGCGCGGTGGCGCCGCGCGTGACGGGGCACCTGGCCTACCGCGCCCTGGTGCCGCAGCACGCACTGCCCGGCGCGCTGCGCACCGCGCAGGTCACGGCCTGGCTGGGCCCGCGCCTGCATGCGGTGCAGTACCCCGTGCGCCGGGGCGAACTGCAGAACATCGTCGTCATCGTGCAGGGCCCCGCGCCGCAAGACCTGGAGAACTGGGACCATGCCGCCAACGCCACGGGGCTGGAACACGCCCTGCAGGGCACCTGCACCGCGCTGCAGGACGTGGTGCGCAGCGTGAGCGACCAGGGCGGCGCGGGCGGCTGGCGCCTGTGGCCGCTGTGCGACCGGCCGCCGGTGCGTGGCGCGGGCGACATGGCGCAGGGCCTGGTCGCCCTGCTGGGCGATGCCGCCCACCCCATGCGCCCTTACCTGGCCCAGGGCGCGGGCATGGCCATCGAGGACGCGGCGGAGCTGCAGCGCGCGCTGGCCATGCACGACCTGGAGGTGCCGCTGCGCCTGACCCGGTATGCCCTCAACCGTTGGCAGCGCAATGCGCGCGTGCAGGCCCGCTCCACGCGCAACGGGCGCATCTTCCACGCCATGGGCCCCGTGCGCTGGGGGCGGGATCTCTCATTGCGCCTGCTGGGCGAACGGCTGCTGGACGTGCCCTGGCTGTACCGGGGCGATGGCTCCATTGCCAGTTCGCTGTGATGCCCTTGCGCGATAGCTGGCCGCGCTGGATGGCGGGGCCCTCGCACCAATGAACTTTGCGCGGCATGCCTGCTCTATCCATGGGCGGGCATGGATGTAAAAAGCACCGCATGCGCACACAAACACCCTGTTCAAGGGCGGACCATGGTGCTACAAAGAGATGAGCCAGTAGCGATTCCCACTGCAACACCGTGGCACTTCCCGGGCCCGCCAGGGGTGCCGCCACAGGAGGTCGTATGGATGCCATCAGCAGTTTCGCCGCGCGCTACGCCCGCAGCCGCGAAGAGGAAATGTCGATCGACGAGTACCTCGCCGAGTGCAAGCGCGATCCCATGGCCTATGCCACGGCGGCCCAGCGTATGCTGGCCGCCATCGGCGATCCCGAGATGGTGGACACGCGCAACGACCCGCGCCTGTCGCGCATCTTCGCCAACAAGGTGATCAAGCGCTACCCCACGTTCGCCGAGTTCTACGGCATGGAGGATGCCATCGAGCAGGTGGTGAGCTTCTTTCGCCATGCCGCGCAGGGGCTGGAGGAGCGCAAGCAGATCCTCTACCTGCTGGGGCCGGTGGGCGGGGGCAAGAGTTCCATCGCCGAGCGGCTCAAGTACCTGATGCAGAAGGTGCCGTTCTATGCGATCAAGGGCTCGCCGGTGAACGAGTCGCCGCTCGGGCTGTTCGACGCGATGGAGGACGGCCCGGTGCTGGAGGAGCAGTTCGGCATTCACCGGCGCTACCTGCAGCGCGTGCTGTCGCCCTGGGCGGTCAAGCGGCTCGACGAGTTCGGCGGCGACATCCGCCAGTTCCGCGTGGTCAAGCGCTACCCCAGCATCTTGAAGCAGGTGGGCATTGCCAAGACCGAGCCGGGCGACGAGAACAACCAGGACATCTCCAGCCTGGTGGGCAAGGTGGACATCCGCAAGCTCGAGACCTTTGCCCAGGACGACACCGACGCCTACAGCTACAGCGGCGGCCTGTGCCTGGCCAACCAGGGGCTGCTGGAATTCGTGGAGATGTTCAAGGCGCCCATCAAGGTGCTGCACCCGCTGCTCACCGCCACGCAGGAGGGCAATTACAAGGGCACGGAGGGCTTCGGCGCGATCCCGTTCGACGGGGTGGTGCTGGCCCACAGCAACGAGAGCGAGTGGAAGGCCTTTCGCAACAACAAGAACAACGAGGCTTTCCTGGACCGCATCTACATCGTCAAGGTGCCGTACTGCCTGCGCGTGAGCGAGGAGATACGGATCTACGAGAAGCTGATCCGCGAATCGTCGCTGGGCAACGCCGTGTGCGCGCCGGGCACGCTCAAGATGATGTCGCAGTTCGCCATCTTGACGCGCCTGAAGGAGCCCGAGAACTCCAGCATCTTCAGCAAGATGCAGGTGTATGACGGCGAGAGCCTGAAGGACACCGACCCGCGCGCCAAGAGCTACCAGGAGTACCGCGACTACGCCGGCGTGGACGAGGGCATGACCGGGATCTCCACGCGCTTCGCGTTCAAGATCCTGTCCAAGGTGTTCAACTTCGACAGCGCCGAGCTGGCGGCCAACCCGGTGCACCTCATGTATGTGCTGGAGCAGCAGATCGAGCGCGAGCAGTTCCCCTCCGAGCTGGAAACCAAGTACACCAGCTACATCAAGGAGTTCCTGTCACCGCGCTATGCCGAGTTCATCGGCAAGGAGATACAGACAGCCTACCTGGAGAGCTACAGCGAGTACGGGCAGAACATCTTCGACCGCTACGTCACCTACGCCGACTACTGGATCCAGGACAACGAGTACCGCGACACCGACACCGGCGAGGTGTTCGACCGCAGTGCGCTCAACGCCGAACTCGAGAAGATCGAGAAGCCCGCGGGCATTGCCAACCCCAAGGATTTCCGCAACGAGATCGTCAACTTCGTGCTGCGCGCGCGCGCCAACAACCAGGGCAACAACCCGAGCTGGACCAGCTACGAGAAACTGCGCCTGGTGATCGAGAAGAAGATGTTCTCCAACACCGAGGAGCTGCTGCCCGTCATCAGCTTCAACGCGAAGGCCAGTGCCGAGGAGGCGCGCAAGCACGAGGATTTTGTCACCCGCATGGTGGACAAGGGCTACACCCCCAAGCAGGTGCGTTTGTTGTGCGAGTGGTACCTGCGCGTTCGAAAAAGCAGTTGATCGGGGTTGCCAGCGCGTCCCGCCGGGGCGACTGTCCATGCATGGGAGCTAAGCAGATGGCATTGCAAATCATCGACCGCAGGCTCGCAGGCAAGAACAAGTCGGTCGGGAACCGCGAGCGCTTTGTCCGCCGCTTCAAGGAGCAGATCGCGGACAGCGTGCGCCGCGCTGTGTCCAGGCGCAGCATCCGCGACATCGAGCAGGCCGAGAGCGTCACCATCCCGCGCAAGGACATTGGCGAGCCCGTGTTCCACCATGGCCAGGGCGGCATCCACGACGTGGTGCACCCCGGCAATGCGGAGCATGTGCGCGGCGACCGCATCGCGCGGCCCAAGGGGGGCACCGGCAGCGGCTCGCAGGCCAGCGACAGCGGGGAGGGAGAGGACGACTTCACCTTCACGCTGACCAAGGAAGAGTTCATGCAGCTCTTCTTCGAAGACCTCGCGCTGCCGCGCCTGCTGCGCACGCACATCGGCGAGAACCCGAAATGGAAGTCGCGCCGCGCCGGCTACAGCCAGGACGGCATTCCCAACAACCTGGCGGTGCTGCGCACCATGCGCGGGGCGCTGGGGCGGCGCATCGCGCTGGGCAAGGCGCCACACCGCGAGCTTGTGGCGCTGCAGGCGCAGCTCGACGCGCTGCTGGCGCAGGATGACGGCACCAGCGAGGCGGTGGCCGAGCTGCAGCGCCGCATCGACACGCTCCGGCAGCGCATCGACCGGATTCCGTACCTCGACCCCATCGACCTGCGTTTTCGGGCCAGAGTGCAGGTGCCGGTGCCCAACAGCCAGGCGGTGATGTTCTGCCTGATGGACGTCTCGGGCTCCATGGACGAGGCCCGCAAGGACCTGGCCAAGCGCTTCTTCATCCTGCTGTACCTGTTCCTCACGCGGCACTACGAGACGATCGACATCGTCTTCATCCGCCACCACACCCAGGCCACCGAGGTGAGCGAGGAGCAGTTCTTCCACTCCACCGAGAGTGGTGGCACGGTGGTCAGCAGCGCGCTGGTGCTGCTCGACCAGATCATCCGCGCGCGCTACCCCGCTGGGGACTGGAACATCTACGCCGCCCAGGTCAGCGATGGCGACAACTTCACCAACGACAGCGGCAATTGCCGCAGCCTGCTGGTGGAGCGGATCCTCCCGCTGGTGCGCTACTTTGCCTATGTGCAGGTGGCCCAGGAAGAGCAGAACCTGTGGGACGAATACAGCCAGCTGCTGGCGCTCCATCCCCATTTCGCCATGCGCAAGGTCTCCGAGCCGGGCGACATCTATCCCGTGTTCCGCGACCTCTTCAAGAGCGAGGGGGTGCAGGTATGAACATGACCCAATACCCGGTGCTGGAGCGCCGCATCCGCGACAACCCCTGGAAGACGGCCCTCGTTGGCGAGCGCCGCCACCGCACCGTGCCCGAGCAGCTCCTGCCCGCCGGGGCGCGGCCCGCCCAGCCGCTGCCCGACCCGGGCGACTGGACGTTCGAGCTGATCGAGCGCTACCACGGCGCGATCGCCGCCACCGCCGAGCGCTTCGGCCTGGACACCTATCCCAACCAGCTGGAGGTCATCACCGCCGAGCAGATGATGGACGCCTACTCCAGCGTGGGCATGCCGGTGAACTACCGCCACTGGAGCTACGGCAAGGAGTTCCTGGCCACCGAGCGGCGCTACCGGCGCGGCCACATGGGGCTGGCGTACGAGATCGTCATCAACGCCAACCCCTGCATCAGCTACCTGATGGAGGAGAACACCACCGCCATGCAGGCGCTGGTGATCGCGCATGCGGCCTACGGGCACAACAGCTTCTTCAAGGGCAACTACCTGTTTCGCATGTGGACGGACGCCTCCTCCATCATCGACTACCTGGTGTATGCCAAGGACTACGTGGCCCAGTGCGAGGAGCGCTACGGCTTCGACGAGGTGGAGCGGCTTCTGGATTCGTGCCACGCGCTGGCCAACTTTGGCGTGGACCGCTACCGCCGTCCCTCCAAGAAGAACCTGGCACGCGAGCGCCTGGAGCGCGAGCAGCGCGAGGCCTACGCGCAGCAGCAGGTCAACGAGCTGTGGCGCACCCTGCCCACGCGGCCCGGCAAGGACGGCGCGGCGCAGGAGCACAACCGCTTTCCGAAGGAGCCGCAGGAGAACATCCTGTACTTCATCGAGAAGAACGCGCCGCTGCTGGAGCCCTGGCAGCGCGAGATCGTGCGCATCGTGCGCAAGATCGCGCAGTATTTCTACCCCCAGCGGCAGAGCCAGGTCATGAACGAGGGCTGGGCCACTTTCTGGCACTACACCCTGCTCACCACCCTGTACGACGAGGGCTACCTGAGCGACGGGGTGATGATCGAATGGCTGGGCTCGCACACCAACGTGATCTTCCAGCCCCCCGTGGGGCACCGCGCCTACAGCGGCATCAACCCCTACGCGCTGGGTTTTTCCATGTACCGCGACATCCAGCGCATCTGCCAGAACCCCACGGCCGAAGACCGGCGCTGGTTCCCCGACATCGCGGGCTCCCCGTGGCTGCCCACGCTCGACCATGCCATGCGCAACTTCAAGGACGAGAGCTTCATCGGCCAGTACCTGAGCCCGCACCTGATGCGCGAGATGCGGTTGTTCGCCCTGCACGACGATGCCAACGAGCGCGAGCTGGTGGTCAGCGAGATCCATGACGAGAACGGCTACCGCGGCCTGCGCCAGATGCTCTCGCAGCAATACGACCTGGGCACGCGCGAGCCCAACATCCAGGTGTGGAACGTGAACCTGCGCGGTGACCGCAGCCTGACCCTGCGCCATACCCAGTACCAGGGCCGCCCGCTGGGCGACGACACGCAGGAGGTGCTCAGGCACGTGGCGCGCCTGTGGGGTTTTGGCGTGCAGATCGAGAGCGTGGACGCCTACGGCAACCACCCGGTGCTGCTGCACACGGTGCCTGGGTCCATTGCGTGAGCGCGTTCCAGCCGCCGCTGCGGTGGCTGGAACGGCCCTGCCGTGCCGGTGGCGCCACTGCAATCACTGCCTTGGTGCTATCAATTCAATAGCTTGTAACGCTTTATGGATAAGCGCAAGAGCCTCTTTTTGCTGAAAGTTCTGAAGCGGAGCGGGCCTCAGCCAGCCTGCGCCGCGCGCAGCGGGCAGTCGGTGGCCACGCGTTCGGCCAGCGTCTGGCGCAACGCCTGCAGCGCGGCGATGCGCGTGTCGATCTCCTGCAGTTTGGTGGCCAGCACCTGCGCCAGCGCGGGCGCGGGGTCGGGCGTGTCCCAGATGCCGGGCAGCCGGTCGCCAATCTCCGCCAGCGTGAAGCCCAGCTGCTGCGCCATGCGGATGTACTGCACCAGCATCACCGCTTCGGGTGGGTAGTCGCGGTAGCCGTTGGCCAGCCTGCGCGAGCGGATCAGCCCTTGCTGCTCATAAAAGCGCAGCGCCTCGCGGCTCAGTCCCGAGGCGGCGGCGAGCTCACCGATCCGCATGGGCGTCCCCGGTGCCGGCCCTTTTTTCCGATGCCAGCACCCAGCGCAGGATGGCAGCCTGTACCGGCAGCAGCAGTTCCTTTTGTGCGTAGCCCACGAAGCCGGGGTAGGCCAGCGGGTCCACCGCCAGCTCGCGGCCCGGGGTGAAAGGCGGCGTGGGCAGCAGGGCGGGGTGGCCCATCGCGGCCAGATGCTCTTCGGTCAACGGCGCCAGGTCGGCCTGCGTGGTGGCGCCGGCCTCGGCGCTGGCGGGCCAGCTGTCGGTGACCACCACATCCACCGCGTCCGGCAGCGCGGACGGTTCCACGAATTGCACGTTCGGCAGCGCCTCGTGAAAGCGCCGGTCGCACACCTGCACCAGCCCGAACCCCATCACCCGTGCCAGTTCGTGCCATGAGCGGAACACGTTGGTGCTGGGCCCCCACAGGCACACGCGTGCTTCCCGCAGCGGCTTGATCCGGCTGTCGACGTAGTACGCGTCGGTCAGCACCTCGCAGGGGTGGCCCTGGGCCGACATCGCATTGATCACGGGCCGGCGCGACGCCGCCGCGAAGGCCGAGAGCCGGGGGTGGTCGGACTCGCGCACCACGTACAGCGCGTAGAACGGGTCCAGGTAGCCGGCCAGGTCCTCGGGCCGCTCCCCGGTCTTGAGCAGATGGGGAAGCTCGGTGAACGCCAGGCCCAGCTGCCGGAACGCCTGGATGAACGTGGTGCGCGTGCGGATGCCGTTGCCCTCGAACGACCACGCCACGGTGCCCGCCAACGCGGGGCCCGGCGCGCCGCCCGCGAGCGCCCAGATCTGGCGTATGTTGGCAGGCTGCAGGTCGGCCAGCTGAAGAAGGTCCATGCGGATGCCCCAAAAAAGTGCTTGACCCTGAAGCGTACTTCAGGCCTGAAGCTAGGGGCCTCTTTCACTTCGATGACCGCACCGCCATGGCCACTTTCGCTGCCACGTTCCCAGCCTTTTCCGAATCCCGCTACCTGCGCGTCGTGCGTGCCAGCGGCTGGTACGACCTGCTCGTGACCTGGCCGTTCGCGCTGCCCTGGACCTTTGCCTGGCTCTACGCGCAGCTGGGGCTTGTCGCCCAGGCGCTGGCCCTGCCAGGCACGCTGCACCCGCTTGATACCACCCACATGCTGCTGGCCAACCTCCTGGGGTCGGTGGTGGTCGTGTGGTCGGCGGCGCGCATCGCGGCGCCTTCGCTGCTGCTGGGGCGGCTCGATGGCGTGGCCCGTTTCCTGTTCGCGGCATGGCAGATCTATGCCGTGGCCCATGGGGCCAGCGCCATCGTGCTGGGCTTCACTGCGTTCGAGCTGCTGTTCGGCGTGCTCCAGTGGTGGCGCGTGGAGGGCGCGGGCCTGGCGGCCTGCCCGCCCGGCCGCGGCCGCGTCAATGCGCGGGAGCCGGTGCGGGCAGCAACCTGAAGGCGAGCACGCCCGCGGCCAGCATGCCGGCGATGGTGAGCATCACGGCCACGTACGGGTCCGCGCCCCGCGCGGCCGCCTGCGAGGCGGCCAGGCCCGTCACCCACTGCATCAGCGCCACGCCCAGGAACAGCGCCATGGTGAACACCGCCATGGCACGCCCCGTCATGGCCGCCGGGTAGGACGAGCGCACGTCCGCGTACTGCAGCACCATGTAGCCCGACAGCAGGCCCACGGCGATGGAGCCGCCCACGTCCAGCCACTCGGCGTGCAGGAAGCCGATGGCGGCGAACAGCCCGGCGAGCAGCACGGTAAAGCCCGCCAGCCAGCGCCTGCGCCGCGCGGGGCCCGGGTCCAGCCGGCCGAAATAGGCCGGGGTGAACAGCGACACCAGCGACGACAGCATGGCCACGTTGCCGCTGGCCACAAGCGAATAGCCGTGCCGCTCGATCAACAGCGGCCCCAGCCACAGCCCGCGCAGCGTGAGGAACGACGCATACGTCATCAGCGCCAGCAGCATGATCCCGGCCGTGTGCGGCAGCAGGAACAGGGCGCCGAAGCCGCGCACCGCATCACCCACCGACTCGCGCGGCTGCGGGGCCTGCGCGGCGTGAACGGGGTGGGTGGGTTCATGCACTCTCCAGAAGATCAGCAGCCAGGCCAGCGCGGCCAGGCCCGCCAGCACGGCGAAGCCCATGCGCCAGGACGACTGCTGCACCAGCCAGGCCAGCGGCGTGCCCGTGAACAGCATGCCCAGCCCGCCCACGCCCATGGCCACGCCCGACACCATCGCGAAGCGGCTGGCGGGGAAGTAGCGCGCGATGAACACCGTGCAGACCAGAAACGCGGGCGCGCAGCCCACGCCGATGAGCACCTGGCCCAGCAACACGCCGCCGTAGCTCGGGGCCAGCGCCGAGAGCAGCGAGCCCGCGATGGCGAGCGGAAACGCCACCAGCAGCGTGCGCCGCACGCCGTACAGGTCGATGCCGATGCCCATGAAGAGCTGCATGGTGCCGAAGGCGAAGGCAAACGCCCCCGCGAAGACCCCCAATGCCTCGGCCGAGAGGCCGAACTCCGCGCGCAGCCCGGTGGCCATGATGGCGGTGATGGTGCGAAACGCCTGGCTCAGCGCGAAGCCGGAGACCAGCGCGAGCAGCATGGCCCAGGCGGCGCGGGGCGCCAGAAGCGGGGAGGGCGTGGGGGAAGGGGGCGCCTGCACGGTGATGGATCTCCTGTAGTGCGCGGCGCCCCGGACTGCGGTTCAACCAGGCAAAGGGCGCGCTGCCCACCGAGGGTAACTGCACGGCGGCGCCCTGGCTGTCGCTGGCGGACAAGCCGGGCGGCTGCGAGGGCGCCGCGCGAAGGGGCGCCTAGGGTATGTCCCGACCCCCTGCCGGCGGCCAGCGCGGCGTGTCGGCCACCCCGCATCTTTGGCGAAATGTGCTCTCAATCGGGTGCTGCGCAGCGCATTGCGCCGCTGCATGGCTTCAATGGCACCCCGCGAAGGGGCTTTGGGGTCCGTCACGAGGGCGCCACAGGGGCGGGACAGACTTTAGAGGAGGCTCTCGATGTGGGGATCACCCCAATGACGGGCCAGGGGGCCTGAGGCACTCTTGTGGGCATGCCTTGCGCCGGTGTGGGTCATGGTTCTGAAGTCGCTGGTTTCGGTCTCTCGCAAGCAGGATGGCGCAGGCAGTGGGTGGTAGTGGCAAGGTTCGTGCTTATGGGGCCAGGGGGCCTCGAGCCGTTGGACGTTGGAAGTTGTCGGGTGGGCTGCAAGGTGCACCGCGACGTCAGGAGTGACCGATGAAGAAGATGGTTTTGCTGAGTTCAGGTGCGCTGGCGACCCTGATGCTGACGGGCTGTGCCAGCCAGCCGCCCGCCCTGCAGGCTTTCAGTGAGCCGGTGGACCGCAGCAGCATGCAGTTCGCGTGCGGTAACGGCGAAAAGGTGGAGATGCAGTTCTATCCCGAACAGGGCATGGGTGTGCTGCTGCGCAGTGGCTGGACGGTCGATCTGCCCAAACAGGTGGCCGAGACGGGGTACGCCTACAGCAATGGCCCGACGACCGTGCTGGGCAAGGGCAACGAGCTGACCATCCAGATCGGCCACCTGGCACCGATCTGGTGCCGCAGCAGCCGCCCCATGATGGTGGCCGGCAGCGCCCGGTAGCCTTCCTTTCCGCCCCGCTTTTTTCCTCGCCTTCTCCTTCAGGCGGGGCCGCGGGGCCGGTGGCATGGCGCACGCCGGCCATCCCTGCGGTGTGCTGCGTGGCGCCCGCTCCATGTTCGTGCCCAGGGCCTGTGCGACGCCGCGGGCAGGTGCCCCGCGCGCCAGGCTCCGTGCGGCCCGGGCAATCCCCTTCCCTTGAACCCCGTACTTCGCGTGGCTGCGGCCGAAGTCCAACTATCCGGCGCGCGTGCGTGCGGGCGGATGTGATGACGGAAGGCGGGCTGCGCCGGCCGTTCGCCCGGCCTGTGCCGCCATCCGCACCGCCCCCCGCCGCCCGCCCGGCCCCTAGCTGCCGGCGGTGCACGCCTCGGGCGAGGCGGCGGCCGGGCGCTGCTCCAGCGTCAGCGGCTCCACCAGGTGGTTGCCATGGGCGTCGCGCACCGTGGCGGCCACCTCCCGGCTGTTGTCAGCCCGCGTTTCGCTGAACTGCAGCCGCAGGACCGCGGGCACGGTGCCCGTCAGCGCCAGGCCATTGTCGAAACCCGTGGTCTCCAGGGTGCCTTCCAGCACGGCCAGGCCCTGGGCGTCGATCTCCCAGGGGCCGGTGTGGATGAAGCGCCGGCAGGTGACGGTCAGCTCGACCAGCTCATCCTCCAGCCGCAGATTGACCTGGCCGCAGGTGGGACAGGGCACGCCCGCCGAGAAACCCGAGCCCGAGAAGTTGAGCACCCCGCTGATGGGCCCCGTGCCGGTTCCGCCCGTGCCGGGGCCGCAGGCGGCCAGGGCCAGCAAGGTGGCCAGTGTGAGCAGTCTGGCCCCGCGGGCCAGGCGTTCAGGAAGGACGTTCATCTTTGTCTGCGGCATAGAAGTAGCTGCCAAAGCGGGCGCGCCGGTTGCGCTCGCCGGGCGGGGTGTTGTGCTGGTCGTGGTCGTAGCGGGCCTGGGCCTCGGTCATCACCGTCTTGAACGCCTGGCGCCATGCCCTGGCCGCCACCGCATGCAGGCGCTGGGCGGACTCCTCGCTGAGCTGGTCCACGAAGACGGCCTGCTCCAGGTAGTTGTGCCCGCCTTGCAGGTTCAGGCTGGCGGCGGCCAGGTGGTCGTGCAGGTTGTCCTGCATCAGCCGCGCCATTTCCGCGAAGCCCTGGCGCGGCACGAAGCCCGCCGCCAGCAGCCGGACCTGCCCGTCCCCGCTTTCCTCGGCCATGCCCAGCCGCACCAGCTCGTCGAGCACGGCACGGGGCCGCACGTCGCTGCTGATGCCGGCCACCAGCGCATCGAAGTGGGGCGCATCGCCATTGCTGCTGCTGCTGCGGGGTAGCGCGCGGGGCTGGCCTTCGTCGTCCAGGCAATCGGCCTGGCTCAGCCAGCGCGCCGCGACCTGGCTGGCCATGCTGAGGGGGGTCTCGGCGGGCCCGTCCTCGGCTGCGGGCTCGGCCAGGCGGCCCAGGTTGCGCACGTCGCGCCGGTGCACGCCGGACATCAGGCTCAGGGCGCTGTCGGTGGCCTTCTTGCCCGTGCCCTGCAGTTCGTCCTGGGCGGCCTCCAGGAACACCTTCTTCATGGCCGCCGCGAAGGCCGGGTAGGCCACGCCATTGCGCAGCAGCAACCGCGCCAGAGGGCGCAGCACATGCAGGGCGGAAGCCAGGACGATGGCGGAGCGGGAAGGCATGCGGGTGTGGGCGCGGGGCGTGTCAGGGGCGGGTGGCCATTGTCATACGGTTGACCGATGGAAATTTTGTGGGATATTATCCCACTTATCCAAATCGAGGCCGGTGGCGAAGGCGCCCGGGGCCCAGATCCATCCACAGGGAGAAAAATCGAATGGCATACCGAGGGTTGATGAAGAAGGTCGCGGGCGTGCCGCCCGCCTGGCTGGCCGTGGCAACGGCCGCATTCGTGTCCGGGTGCGGCGGGGGCAGCGGGGATGGCGGCGGGCCGCTCACGCCCAACGAGGCGCGGCTGCAGGTCACGCGCTCTGGCGATCTGGTGGCGTACTTCAAGGCCAAGATCGCCCAGCGGGCCGCGCTGGGCTACAGCGGCACGGCCATCACCGTGCCCACCGTGGGGGCGCTGAGCGCCGCGGGCAGCGTGGTCGCCAACACGGGCGTGCCGCTGGCCGGGCCTGCGGTGGAGGAAGACGGCCTCATCAAGGCCGAGGGCGGCATGCTCTACGGCCTGCACCGGGCCTACGCCACGGACGCGGGCCGCGAACCTCCGCGTTTCTCGGCCCTGGCCCGCGCGGCCGATGGCAGCCTGAGCAACGTGGGCCGCGTCACGCTGGACGCGAAGTTCATCCCCTATGGCCTGTACGTGGCGGGCGGCGGCACGCGTGCCGCCGTGTTGTCCCAGCAGGACCCGTATGCCGATCGGCAGCCCATCGTGGCGGCGGACGCGGGCATCACCGTGATGCCCGAATACAGCCGCATGCTGTCGCTGGACCTGTTCTCGGTCGGCAAGGACGCGGCCCCGATGCAGCTCAAGCAGATGCGCATCGACGGGCTGCTGGTGGGCAGCCGCCTGATTGGCAACACGCTGTACCTGGTCACCACCTGGTCGCCCGACCTTCTGCGCTTCAACGTGCCTGCCGGGGCTTCGGCATCGGCCGTGGAGGCCGCGCTCAAGGACCTGAACACCGCCGCGCTGATTCCGACCCTGCGCGTGGACGGCGGCCAGCCCCAGCCGCTGGTGAACGAAGCCGACTGCCTGGTGCAGACGGGCAATGCCTCGCTGTCGCTGCAGCTCACTTCCATCACGGCCATCGACCTGGTGTCATCGAACCTGGCGCGCACGAGCCGGTGCTTCGCGGGGGGCAGCGAGGCGGTGCACCTGGGCGCGCGCAGCGTGTACGTGGCCAGCTCGCGCCAGTACCGCTATGGCGGCGACGTGATCAACACCGTGTTCCCGGCGGGCAGCCGCACCGACATCCACAAGTTCACCTTCCGGGGCGCGCAGGTGGACTATGACGCATCGGGCAGCGTGGACGGCCACCTGGGCTGGGACCTGCGCCGCATGCCGTCGCGCCTGAACGAGCACCAGAACGACCTGCGCGTGCTGACCTTCACGGGCGCGGCGGGCCAAAGCGGCATGCCGCCGGTGACCATCCAGGCGCAGCAGGCCTCGCCCGCGCTGCTGACGGTGCTGCGCGACAGCGGCAGCGACAGCCGCCTGAGCGTGCAGGCCAAGCTGGCCCTCAAGCCGCGCACGGCACGCGGCGACCAGCAGGTGGACACCGTGTTCTTCGCGGGCCCACGGGCCTATGCCACCACCTTCGCCGCGGCCGAGCCCGTGTGGGTGCTCGACCTGGCCAGCCCGGCGAACCCCACGGTGGCGGGCGAGCTGGCGGCTGGCGGCCATGCGGACCACCTGGTCCCGCTGCCCGGCGGGCTGCTGCTGGGCGTGGGCAAGGACAGCACGCTCGGCGGCACGGCCGAGGGCATCCAGCTTGCGCTGTTTGACGTGCGCAACCCGGCGCAGGGCCGGCGGCTGGCGGCCGGGAAGCTGGGTGGCCGTGGCAGCATCACCACGCTCGACAGCACGCGCCCCGTGCTCGACGTGCAGGCCCTGGACACCCGGGTGCGCCTGGCGTTTCCCGCCCGGGTCTACCAGGCCCCGACGGCCGCCGGCACATCGCCTGCGCTGCGGGGCTACCAGGGGGCCGCACGGCTGGAAGTGAACACCAGCGCCGGCACGCTGGCGCTGCGCTCCATGGCCGTCTCCACGCCCATCCTGAACGGCGACACGCCCGAGCTCCACCAGCGTTTCGACATCACCAGCGAGCGCAGCCTGCAGGTGGACAACGCCGCCTACCAGCTCTCGGGCGGGCAGGTGTTCACCAAGGTGGGGGACTGAAGGCGGCGCCAGGATGAACGTCCCGGCGCGGCCAGTGGCGGGCTGGACGGGGACGCGTGCTCAAGGGAGAAAAAACTACAAAAATAATAGCTGCCAGCGCTTGTGTGGAAAGCGCTGCCGGCATCTCGAAGGCCTGTCCGCCAGGGGGCGGCAGGCTTCTTTTTTGCGTGCTGGCAGGCCCGTGCCCCGCTGCTCAGAGGTCCGTGCGCAGCTTCCAGATCTCGGGGAACAGCACCACGTCCAGCATCTTGCGCAGGTAGCTCACGCCGCCGGTGCCGCCCGTGCCGCGCTTGAAGCCGATCACGCGCTCCACGGTGGTCACGTGCCGGAAGCGCCACAGGCGGAATGCGTCTTCCAGGTCGGTGAGTTCCTCGCCCAGCTGGTACAGGTCCCAGTGCTCCTTGGGGTTGCGGTACACCACCAGCCAGGCCTGCTCCACGCCGTCGCTTTCCGCGTAGGGCTGGGTCCAGTCGCGCTCCAGGTGGCTGGCGGGCACGGGGATGCCGCGGCGCGCCAGCAGGCGCAGGGCTTCGTCGTACAGCGAGGGCGCCTCGTACGCGGCCTGCACCTGGGCCAGCAGGTCGGCACGGTGCTCGTGGGGCTTGAGCATGGCGCGGTTCTTGTTGCCCAGGGCGAACTCGATGCTGCGGTACTGGTAGCTCTGAAAGCCGCTGGACTGGCCCAGGTACGGGCGCATGGCGGTGTATTCGGGCGGTGTCATGGTGGCCAGCACGTCCCAGGCGTGCACCAGCTGCTCCATGATCTTGGAGACGCGCGCCAGCATCTTGAAGGCCATCTGCAACTCGTCGTTGGCGATGTGCGTTATGGCCGCGCGCAGCTCGTGCAGCATGAGCTTCATCCACAGCTCGCTGGTCTGGTGCTGCACGATGAACAGCATCTCGTCGTGCGCGGGCGAGAGCGGCTTTTGCGCGGTGAGGATGGCATCGAGCTGCAGGTAGTCGCCGTAGCTCATCGACTGGCTGAAGTCGAGCTGGGCGCGTTCCTCGTGCACGATGGACTCGGGCAGGGGCGTGGCGGACGCTGCGCCGGCAGCGCCTTGCGACGGGGTTTGCGAGAAGGGGCACATGGTCAATCTCCTTCCCGGTCAGGTCACGGCGTGCGTCTGGTTGAACTCGGGCTTTTGCCAGTCGCCGCTCTCCAGCACCTGGCGCAGGTGCTCCACGGCATTCCACACGTCTTCAAAGCCCAGGTACAGCGGCGTGAAGCCAAAGCGCAGGATGTCCTTGTGCGGGCCCTGGCCGCCGTCCCCCTTGCGGAAGTCGCCGATCACGCCGCGCGCGATCAGCGCCTGCACGATGGCATAGGCGCCGCTGCCCTGGCCGTTGACGCCGGCGCCTTCGTCGCGCGTCAGGCACACCTGCGAGCCGCGCCGGGCATGGTCGCGCGGCGTGGCCAGGCCCAGGCCGTGGCCCGCGCAGCGTTCTTCCACGAGCTGTATGAACAGGTCGGTGAGTGCCAGCGACTTGGTGCGCAGCGCGGCCATGCCGCCCAGCGCCTGCGCGACCGTGAACACGTCCAGCCCGCACTGCAGCGCCGACAGGCTGATGATGGGCTGCGTGCCGCACAGGTAGCGCGTGATGCCTGGTGCGGGTTTGTAGTCGGGGGTGAAGGCAAACGGAGCCGCGTGGCCCCACCAGCCCGACAGCGGCTGCCAGAAGCGGTCGGCGTGGCGCGGGTGCACCCACACGAAGGCCGGTGCGCCGGGGCCGCCATTCAGGTACTTGTAGCCGCATCCGATGGAAAAATCTGCACCCGCGCCGTTCAGATCGACGGGCACCGCGCCTGCGCTGTGCGCCAGGTCCCACACGCACAGGATGCCCTGGGCATGCGCTGCGGCGGTGAGGGCGGCCATGTCGTGCATGGCGCCGGTGCGGTAGTTCACGTGGGTGAGCATCAGCACGGCTACGTCGGGGGCCAGCGCGGCGGCGATCTCCTCGGGCTCCACCAGCACCAGCTCCAGACCGCGCTCCTTGCACAGGCCCTCGGCGATGTACAGGTCGGTGGGGAAGTTGCTGCGCTCGCTCACGACGCGCTTGCGCGCCGGGCCGTCCTCGCGGGCGATGTTCAGCGCCGCGCTCAGCACCTTGTACAGGTTGATCGAGGTGCTGTCGGTGCACACCACTTCGTTCGGGCCCGCGCCGATCAGCGGGGCCAGCTGGTTGCCCAGGCGCTGGGGCAGATCGAACCAGCTCGCGGTGTTCCAGGATTTGATGAGGTCCGTGCCCCACTCGCGCGTCACCACATCGGCCACGCGCGCTGCCGCGGCCTTGGGGGCCACGCCCAGCGAGTTGCCGTCCAGGTAGACCACGCCCGGGGGCAGGGTGAAGTGCCCGCGCAGCGGGGCGAGGGGGTCTTGCGCATCGAGGGCGCGGCAGTCTTGTGCGGTGAGGGTCATGGTGGCAGGTGGATGGTTTGCTTCTGTTTTGATAGCTATTGGCGCTTGTCCATCAAGCGGTGGTGGCCAAAAAGGCTTGAAAATGCGGTGGTTCAGGCCAGCCGCCGCAGCACGGCGCGCACCGGCGATGCGTCGGCGGTGGCGAGCCTGAGAGGCAGGGCGATGAGCTCGTAGTCGCCTTCGGGCACCTCGTCGAGCACCAGGTTTTCGAGCACGCGCAGGCCGCGGTGGCGGATGACCTGGTGGCTGTCGAGCGTCTTGCTGTCCGCCGGGTCGATGCTGGCGGTGTCGATGCCCACCAGCAGCACGCCCAGGTCGGCCAGGCGCTCGATGGTGCCGGGGGCATAGGCCGCCAGCGCGCCATCCCAGCGGTCCACCGGCATGTGTTCGTAGGTGCGCACCAGCACCCGCTGGGGCAGGGTGGCGTCCACCGCGTGCGTGATGTGGTCCCAGGTGATGAGCGGCCCGCGCGCGATGGCGTGGATCACGCGGCAGGGGCCCAGGAAGGCGTCGAGCGGCACGTCGCCGATGCTGGCGCCATGCTCGTCGTAGTGCAGGGGCGCATCGGCATGCGCGCCCACGTGGGGCGACAGCGTGATGGCGCTCACGTTCACCGGGCAGCCGGGCCCGATGGCGGCGCACCACTGCTGGCTGTAGGCCGTATCGCCCGGGAACACGGGGCTGCCCGCGTGCACGGGCGGCGAAATGTCCCAGAGCCTGCGGGCTGTGGAAGAAGAGGGGCTGGTTGGCATGGGACAAAGTTTGCATGTCCCGCAAAAACCATGGTGTCGGTTATTTCCAACACCTTTCGCATTTTGTTGAAGCCTAAACGATCTGCGTGGCAGGCCTGGAAGATCGGCCCTGCCCCCGCGGCGGCAGCCCGTGCCGCGTGCGCGCCCGGTGGCTGGCGCGGTCTCTGGCCTGGAACCCCCCGGCAGGGGGACGGGCGCCCTGCGCAGATGCCGCAGGCGGCCGGATGCGCCTGGCGGGGCGGCCCAGGAAGGGCCTGTCAGGCAGCGCGCGGGAGGGGAATGCCGACGAAAAAGCCCACGCCCCGGCCATTCAGGCCGTCCCCCAGCTGCACCTGCCCGCCCATGCGCAGCACGGCCTGCCGCACGATGGCCAGGCCCAGCCCCGAGCCGTTGGCGGCATGCCCCAGGCCCCGGTAGAAACGCTCGAACACCCGGCTGCGCTCGGCGGCGGGAATGCCCGGCCCGTCGTCCTGCACCGCCAGGTGGAGCTCGCCGGCTTCCTCGCGCAGGGTGAGCGACACGCTACCGCCCGACTCGGCATAGCGCACGGCGTTGTCGATGAGGTTGTGCGCGATGGATTCGAAGGCGGGCAGGTCGAGCCGCGCGGGCAGGCTGTCGGGAGCGTCCAGCGACAGCTCGATCTGCCGCGCCATCGCCTGCGGCGCGGCCTGTGCGAGCGCGGCGCGCAGCCACTGCGCCACGTCCAGGTCGCGCGGTGCGGGGCGCTGCGCCTCGTCGAGCGCGGCCAGGTCCAGCAGCTGCTGCGCCAGGTGCGAGGTGCGGGCAATGGCCTGCTCCAGGTGCGCCTGGGCCTGCGTGCGTTCGTCCTCGCTCTGCGAGCGCGCCATCACATGGGCCTGCGCCGTGATCACGGCCAGCGGCGTGCGGATCTCGTGCGCGGCATCCTGCACGAAGGCCCGCTCGCGCTCGACCTTCTGGCGCAGCTGGGCGAAGAGGTGGTCCAGCGACTGTTCCAGCGGCTTGAGCTCGCGGTGCCGCGCGTTGAAGCCCACGGGCTTCAGGTCGTCGGTGTTGCGCTGTGCGATGCGCCGGGCGAGTTGCTGCAGGGGGCGCAGGCCATTGCGCACCGACAGCCAGACGGGCAGCAGCACGAAGGGCGAGGCCAGCAGCAGGTAGGGCACCAGCGCACGGCCGTTGTACTGCAGGAAGTTGGAGTCCGTGCGTTTGGGCTCGATCACCCGCAAGGCCCAGCGCGCGTTGTGGCCCGTGTAGATGCGGTAGACGGTGCCGCCCAGACGGGCCTCCGTGATCACGCCCACCGCTTCTGGCGTGGCGGGCGGCGGCGTCAACGGTTGCAGTCCGGGCGATGCGAATACCGGCTGGCCGGTGGCGGCGTCTTTCAGTTCATGCAGCAATGTGCCGGGCAGCAGGCCGATCTGGCGGCGGCGGATGTTGGTCCAGTGGTCGGTCGAGGCCAGAGCGGCGGAGGCTTGCGAACGGTCCGTGAGGTGGGCCAGTGAGTCCAGCACCGCGTCGCCATACTTCTGCAGGCCCGGGTCATAGGTGATGGCCTGCTTGTAGTTGACGTAGTTGTAGCCGAGCAGGACAACCCACACCAGGACGAAGGCCACCATGACCGAGATCACGCTGCGGCGCACCAGCGTGGGCTCCGCCAGCCTGGTCCAGGCGGTGTGCAGCTTGCGGGGAAGGGAGACGGGGCGGGTCATGCCTGCAGCAGATAGCCCACCCCGCGCACGGTGCGGATCAGCTCCGGCCCGATCTTGCGGCGCAGGTTGGACACGTGCACTTCGATGGCGCCGAAATCCACGGGTTCGCCCAGCGGGTCCAGCCGCTGGGCGAGCACGCCCTTGGGCACCACGGCGCCGGGCTCGCGCGCCAGCTCCAGCAGCAGCTGGAACTCGCGCGGCGACAGATCCAGCGGCTCGCCGCCGCGCCGCGCCTGGTGGCGCCGGGGCTCGACCACCAGCTCGCCCAGCACCCACCGCTCGCTGGCCTGCCGCGCGCTGCGGCGCAGCACCGCACGGATGCGCGACATCAGCTCGGCCGTGGCGAAGGGCTTGATCACGAAGTCGTCCGCGCCGCCGTCCAGCCCCGCCAGCCGGTCCTCGACCGCCGAGCGCGCGGTGATCACGATGATGGGCACCTGCTGGCCCTGCGCGCGCCAGCGGGCGAGCAGGTCGAACCCGCTGCCGTCGGGCAGGGTCAGGTCCAGCAGCACGCAGTCGATGGTGTTTGCGTCCACCGTGGCCGGCGCATCCACGGCGCGGCGCAGCCATTCGCTGGTCAGGCCCTCCACCTTCAGCGCGGACTGCAGCGCGCGGCCCAGGTCGAGGTCGTCTTCGATGAGCAGGATGTGCATGGCGAGATTGTGGCGGGTGCCGTGCCTGCTGGGCGGAGCCAGAAGGTCCGCCTTTGGCTGACGTTAAGGCAGCGGTTTGCACAATGGCAGCGCGCGCAGCGCAACATGGCTTGCTCACCGACGTTTGAGAGAGAAGAATGAATGAAAGAAGCTGGGGAGGATGCCCTTGTGGGTGAGGACAAATCGATGATGGGGCTATCGGCACCTTCACGGCTGGTGCTGCGGCCCTTTCGCGGCCCATCGGACTTCCCGGGCATGGCCGAGGTAGCCAACGCCAGCTTTGATGCCGACGGGGTGCTCGCACGGCGTGCACCCGAAGACCTGGCGCGCGACTACGCCGCGTTCACCCAGTGCGATCCGTATCAGGACGCGGTGATGGCCGAGCTGGACGGTGAACTGGTGGGCTATGGCCGTTGCTGGCGATTCACGCAGGCCGACGGGTTGACGCTTCACTCGCAAATTGGCTTTGTGCCAGGGCGTTGGCGCGGACGCGGCATTGGCCGTCTGCTGCAGGGCTGGATCGAGCAGCGGCACCACACCGTGGCAGCGCAGCAGCCGGGCGGCCCGCATGTGCACCATGCGTATGTGCAACAAGGTGAAGATGCGCGCGCCAGGCTGCTGCAGGCCAGCGGCTATGCGCCTATGCGGTATTTCTTCGAAATGCTGCAGACGCAGCTGCATGCTGTGCCCGACTTTCCCATGCCCGAAGGGCTGGAACTGCGGCCCGTGTTGCCCGAGCACTACCTCACCATCTGGGATGCGCACCACACCGCGTTTGAGGACCATTGGGGGATGGCGCCGCCCACGCCTCAGGACTACGACGCGTGGCTGGACAGCAGAGTTTTCCGGCCCGCACGCTGGCAGGTGGCATGGGACGGCGATGAGATCGCAGGCCAGGTCCGCACGTACATCAACGAGGACGAAAACCGCCATCTGTCCAGGCGACGGGGCTACACCGAGTTCATCAGTGTGGGTCGCCGCTGGCGTGGCCGTGGCCTTGCCAGAGCGCTGATTGCCCGCAGCCTGCGCCTGCTGGCGCAGGAGGGCATGTCGGAGTCGGCGTTGGTGGTGGACGGCGAAAACCTGACGGGCGCCAACCGGGTGTATGAGGACTGCGGGTTCCACACGGTCAAGCGCCACACGATCTACCGAAAACCGCTAGTGGTACCCGAGGTATAGGCGCAACGTGCGCTGGCGCCGCAATTTGCCTGTCGCAGGGATACAGCAGTTCCGCGACGCCATGGGGCAGAACGTGCTGGTCTTAGGCTGCGCTTAAGCCTTGTCCCCGGACAATCCTTGGCAGAGAGGATGTCTATGAGAAAAAAACATACCCACCGCGTCGTTGTCTGGGCGGCGTGCCTGGCAGGTGGCGCCGCATGGGCCCAAGGGTCGCCCGATGGAACGGGGGCCGGGGCATCAACGCCGCAGCTCGATGGCGTCACGGTGACCGCGCGCCGCTCGCTGGAGCAGCGTTTTTTTGCCGCCGGTTCGCTGGTCGTGGTGGACCGCGCCGACATTGAGCAAATGGGTGCGTTCTCGGTGGCCGACGTGCTGCGCCAGTTGCCGGGTGTGCAGGTAGTGCCATCTGCCGATGGCAGCGTCGAGATCCGCATGCGCGGCATGGAGCGCGGCGCCACGCAGTTGCTGATCGACGGCCAGCGCGTGGGTGGCAAGCGCACGCAGCTGCCCATTGACCAGCTGCCGCCCGAACTGATCGAACGCATTGAGGTGGTGCGCGCGCCCAGCGCAGAGTTTTCGGGCGCCACGGGCGGCACGCTCAACATCGTGTTGCGACAGGCCACTGTGAAGCGCGAGACGGTGCTGCGCCTCACCGACAACCACGTGTGGGGACGCAATGCGGGCCAGGCATTCTTTTCGCGCACGGGGCCTTTGGGCGGCGCTGTGAAGCCTGCCAAGGGTGCCCAAGGCTCCGATGGCGCCGAGGAGGTGCTCGAGGCGGAGAACAGGGAGCCGTGGTCCTACTTCGTCGCGGCCTCTGCGACGGGTTTGTTGCTGGGCTCGGACACCCACCGCAGCACGCAGGTCGGCGGTGCGGAGGTCGCACAGTCCGATACCAGTGCCCGCTACAAGCGCACCGACTACGCACTGGTGCCGCGTGCCAGCGGAAAGATCGGTGCTGCGGATCAGCTGACGCTGCGTGCCACGCTCAGCAAGGCCGATTTTGGTGGTACAGCGGACAGCGTGGGCAGCGGCGATGGTACGTATGCGGCGCGTTCGCAGGAAGCGCACAACTACGACCGGCGCTATCTGCAGGCCGCAGCCGACTGGACGCACCGCTTTGCGGCCAGCAAGCTCGAAACGACGTTGTCAGCGAGCCGTGCCAGCGACACCGTGGACCGCAGGGGCGACTTGCTGCGCAACATCGGCGTTGGCGGTGCTGCAGTCACGGACAGCTATAGCTTTGTGGACGACCGGCGTGAAGACGTCTGGAACCTCAGCACCAAGCTCACGGGTACGGCCGCCGCACTGCTGTGGAGCGCCGGGGCGCAGCTGGAAGACCGCAAACTTTTTGTCAACACGACGGCGAGTGGCGATCTGCCGGTGAACTCGGGTCTGGATGCCGGCATCCGCCGGTGGGTGGTTTGGGGGCAAAACGAATGGGAGCTGCCCGCGACCACCACGCTCACGCTGGGCCTGCGCGGCGAGCGCGTGGAACTGAGCGGTGGAAGCTCTGCAGTGACGGGCAGCAAGCAGTGGAGCATCCTGCAGCCATCACTGCATACACGCACGCCCTTGTCCGAGGACCTGCAGTGGCGCGTGAATCTCGCGCGCGTCACCCAGTTGCCGCGCGTGTGGGATCTGGTGGACCGCGCCATCCCCAGCCAGGGCAGCAACAGCCTGAACAATCCTGACACCATTGGCAATCCGAACTTGCGTCCCCAGGTGGCCTGGACACTGGACACCGGTTTTGAGCGGCGTCTTGCCACGGGCCACGCGGGCGTGAACCTGTTCGTGCGCCGGATGAGCGACGTTCTGGCGCCCACACTGCAGTTGATCGGTGCACGCTGGGTGGAGCAACGTGGGAATGTGGGAGACGCCATCGTGTGGGGCCTGGAGGCCGATGCCCGCACGGGGTTGGGCTGGGTGGGCCTGGGGAGCGAATGGACGCTGTCGGCCAATGCCAGTGCGCTGCAGTCACGCATGACCAGCGGGCCCAACGAAGGACGGCGCATTCCTGGGCAGGCACGCTATGTGGCCACGCTGACAGCGGCAAAACCCATGCCGCGCAATGGCGGCTGGTATGGCGGAGCCACGCTGTCGATGACGGGGCCGGCCGACCAGGACATCAACGGGACGTTGACCGGGAAGAATCGCGCAAGCGCCATGCTGGATCTGTATGTGGGTCAGCTGGTACGCGGGCTGGGTTACTGGCGGTTGGGGGTCTACAACGTGGGTGATGCCCATTTCCGCCGGGATCGCGTCGACGCATCGGGCGTTGTACCGGTTGTGAGCACCAGCAGCATGCAGTGGACACCGCGCGCATACCTCACCGTGGGGACGCAGTTTTGAAGGCTGCAGGACGCCTGGGCTGGAGGCCATGGGCTCGGTGCGTGGTCTTCATTGCATGGTCATCGCTGGCCTCTTTGGTTTTGCCGGCGGGCGCAACCCCGATGGCACCTGCGACAGCACCCGGAGCAAGCGCTCCCACTGAACCGGTGTTCACCCGGGCGCGCCTGGTTTCGGTTCAGCAAGAAGATGGAAATCGGCTGTATGTGCGCCTGAAGCTGCTGCCAAGCACGAAGCTCCCTTTCACGACGCAGAGGTTCAAGGTGAGCGATCGGGCGCTGCTGACTGGTATCCTGGAGGGCTCATGGGTCAAGTTCACGGCGCGCCACATGGACGGCGAGAACACCCTGACCTCGATCCAGTTGACCCCGGAGTGCAAGCGCTTTCAGCCCTGCGACTAACGCGCGGAGCGTGAATGTGGGGGGTGGCGGGTGCGAGGTCTGTGCCGTCGCTGCACCCCTCAGGCGTACAGACGGCCGTCCTTCAAGGCGTGCAGCGCATGGGCCAGGTTGCTGCGGGCCTGCACCTCATAGCGTGTCTGGAACCATTCGGTGCCGTAAATGCGCGGCCGCTCCAGAAACCCCTGTAGCACCGCGCTGCGCCCCGCTGCATACCGTGGCCAGCGCACGAAGAAGTACTCACGCCGCACGTTGCGCTCGAACTGGCGGTACACCGCATCGCTCTGGCCGAGGATGGCCAGGTCGATGTCGACAACCCATTGCGCATCACCGGCCAGCGCGCCGGGGTTGTGGCGGGTGTCGAGGATGTGCTGGTGCACGCGCAGGACCATGGGCTCGGGCAGGTTCTGGCTGCGCAGGAAGCACATGGCCCCGTCGGCACTGCGCTCCTCGTTGTGCTTGCTCCACGGCCAATAGATCGCGTCATGGAACCACAGGGCGAGGGCGGTGGCATGGGGGTCTTGCAGGGCACCGGGCTGCTGATCCTGCACCGTTTGCAGGTGCCGCAGGCAGGCCCACAGATGGGTGGTGTCGTGGTACGCGCGGGGCCAGTGGGCCCAGCCCAGGATGAGGCGTCGGCCCTTGGCGCGCCAGGCGGGGGTGTCGCGGCCCAGCGACTGGCCCAGCGCGTTCCAGTGCGCCTGCAGTTCGGCGCAATGGACGGGCTGGCGGCGCCAGGGCATGGTGGAGAAGTGGATCAGGCCACGCGGCCGAGCAAAAGGTACTCCATGAGTGCCTTTTGCACGTGCATCCTGTTGTGGCTTCGGCGCGCGGCCTGCGGCCGCTTCACGTCCGCTGTGCGGACATGAGCCTGCGCCGAAACAGGCTGCCGGCGCGGGCGCGCCACCGGATCGCATGTCATGCAATCCGGCCGAGCAAAAGGTACTCCATGAGTGCCTTTTGCACGTGCATCCTGTTTTCTGCCTCGTCCCACACCACGGACTGCGGCCCGTCGATCACGTCGGCCTCGACTTCTTCGCCCCGGTGGGCGGGCAGGCAGTGCATGAACAGGGCGTCCGGCTTGGCGGCGGCCATCATTTCGGCGTCCACGCACCAGTCGGCGAAGGCTTTCTTGCGCTCTTCGTTCTCGGCCTCGTAGCCCATGCTGGTCCACACGTCGGTGGTCACCAGGTCGGCGCCTTGGCAGGCTTCCAGCGGGTTGCTAAAGAATTGATAGCTGCCAGCGCTGATTCCGCGGGCACCAGCGGCCAGTTTCTCATCCACTTCGTAGCCGCGCGGCGTGCTCACGTGCACCTTGAAGCCCAGCAGCGATGCCGCCTGCAGCCAGGTGTTGGCCATGTTGTTGCCATCGCCCACCCAGGCCACGGTCTTGCCCTTGATGGCGCCGCGGTGCTCGATGAAGGTGAAGATGTCGGCCAGGATCTGGCAGGGGTGGTATTCGTTGGTCAGGCCGTTGATGACCGGCACGCGCGAGTTGGCGGCAAAGCGCTCGATCTTGGCCTGCTCGTAGGTGCGGATCATCACCAGGTCGACCATGCGGCTGATGACCTTGGCGCTGTCCTCGATGGGCTCGGCGCGGCCCAGCTGGCTGTCGCCGGTGGTCAGGTGCACCACGGAGCCGCCCAGCTGGTACATGCCGGCTTCAAAACTCACGCGCGTGCGCGTGCTGGCCTTCTCGAAGATCATGGCCAGCGTGCGGTCCACCAGCGGGTGGTGCTTTTCGTAGGCCTTGAATTTCTTCTTGATGAGCGCGGCGCGCTCGAACAGGTAGGCGTATTCGTCGGCGGTGAGGTCGTTGAACTGCAGGTAATGTTTCATGGATGCAATGTATCGCGGCGGGCCTATTCGGCCAGGATGGCCTTGACCAGCGGGGTCAGCTTGGCGACGATCTCGTCGGCCTCGGCGGTGGTGAGGATCAGCGGTGGCACCAGGCGGATCACGCTGTCGGCCGTGACCGACAGCAGCAGGCCCGCCTCGGCCGCGCGGCCAATCAGCGCGCCGCAGGGCTTGGCAAGCTCGATACCCAGCATCAGGCCCTGGCCGCGAATCTCCTTCACGCCGGGCAGGCTGCCCAGCTCGCGCTGCAGCGCCGCGCGCAGGTGGTCGCCCACGGTGACGGCGTTGTGCAGCAGGCCGTCCTCTTCCATGATGCGGATGGTCTCGACCCCGGCGCGCATCGCCAGCGGGTTGCCGCCGAAGGTGGTGCCGTGGTTGCCGGGCTGCAGCACGTTGGCGGCCTTGGGGCCGGCCACCACCGCGCCGATCGGCACGCCCGAGCCCAGGCCCTTGGCCAGGGGCATCACGTCGGGCACGATGCCCGCCCATTGGTGGGCGAACCACTTGCCGGTGCGGCCCATGCCGCACTGCACTTCGTCGATCATCATGAGCCAGCCACGCTCGTCGCACAGCTTGCGCAGCTGCTGCAGGTATTCGATGCGCATCGGGTTGATGCCGCCTTCGCCCTGGATGGTCTCGAAGAACACGGCCACCACGTTGGGGTTGCCTTCGGTGGCCTTCCTGATGGCTTCGATGTCGTTCAGCGGCACGCGGATGAAGCCTTCCACCAGCGGGCCGAAGCCGCTGTAGATCTTGGGGTTGCCCGTGGCCGACATGGTGGCGATGGAGCGGCCGTGGAAGGCCTTCTCGTACACCACGATCTCGGGCTTGGCGATGCCCTTGTCCACGCCGAACTTGCGGGCGATCTTCAGGGCCGCCTCATTGGCCTCCAGGCCCGAGTTGCAGAAGAACACGTTCTGCATGCCCGACAGCTCCACCAGCTTGGCCGCGAGCTGTTCCTGCAGCGGCACGTGGTAGTAGTTGGAGGTGTGGATCAGCTTGGTGATCTGGTCCTGCAGCGCGGGCACGAGCTTGGCGTGGTTGTGGCCCAGGGTGTTCACGGCGATGCCGCCCAGGCCGTCCAGGTATTCCTTGCCGTTCACGTCCCAGACTCGGCTGCCCTGGCCACGGGCCAGCGCGATGGGTACGCGGCCATAGGTGTTCATCACGTGGGGCGAAGCTGCCGGGGTGGTGGCGGTCATGCAGAAATCTCCTGACGGTACGGTGATGGGCTGCCCTTGAGGGATCGAAGCCCGAGAAAGCGAAGCACGATTCTAGGGGGAGCACGATGAACGGCTGTTGACGATTGCGCATTACTGCAATGCGGCGCGGCCCACGCTGTTTCGGGGCCTGATCCGGAGTCCAGCATGTGGATTAGGGTCCCAGCTCTTATATAAGAGTTAGAATGCGCGTTGCGGTGCAGCATGCAGTGATCCTGCCTTGGCCGCGCCCCACTACCACTCCAATCCCGATGGTTTCCCCCACCTCCAAAGAAGTCTTCATCCAGGGCATTACCCATGACGGGAAGACCTTTCGCCCCAGTGATTGGGCCGAGCGGCTGGCCGGGGTGATGAGCAGTTTTCGCCCGGGCGGAGCCCGGCCCGGCAGCCATTTGAGTTACTCGCCCTGGTGCATTCCGACCACGCTCAACGGGGTGAAGTGCGTGGTGGTGCACCGCGACCTGCGCGACCACGAACCCATGGCCTGGGACTTCGTCATCAACTTCGCACGGGACAACAATCTGCAGGTGGCCGAAGCCTGCCTGTTGCCAGACCCGCCCCCGGCGCCTTCCACCAGGCCTTGACCACCAGGCCTTGACCTTTCCCCCGGTGCGCCGGCGGGTGCGGAGCGTCTTTCGTGGCGTGGCCGGCCACTTCCGGGGCCCCGGTTCCACCGCCGTTCAGTGTTTTGCGATCACGCTGCGCCGTGGTCAGGATCCGGTGCGGGGCTGGCGCGCAGGAGCTGGTCCGACCGCAGCCTGGCCATCCAGGCCTTCTCCACGAACGGGTCCGTCACCCCGTAGTGCCCGTGCCGGACGCGCATGAGCAGGTTGGCCGAGGTCATCATCCCGATCACGCCCTGCACCTCCTGGGCCGTGGCCTCGCGGCCAATCTGCGCTGCGTAGGCCTTGAGGGCGTCGGCGGTGAACACGCCCTTGACGTCGCCACCGATGCTGCAGATGCGCGAGAACACGGCCTCGGCCAGAGGGCCCATGGCTTCCACCTTCTGCAGTTCGACGTCGGCCGCGGCCGCGCCCAGCGATTGGGCGATGGTCGGCAGATGTTCGTCGGGCCGCGCGTCCGGCGGCAGGCTGCGCAGGATGTTCAGGGCCTTCATCAGCTCCTCGGGCCGGCTCCCCATGCTTTTGAAGGCCGCCTCCGCGACATCCGGGGCCGGGAGCATGGGCCCGAGCTGGGGGCGGACCTGCTCCAGCACGTAGTCGATGAAGTCCCGGCCCAGCACCGGAAACTCGTTGGTCACCGCGCCGTTGAACGCCTGGTTGCCCTTGAGCGTGAGCTCCTGCACCCGCGCGCGGTGGGAGCCCGTGCCCAGGAACAGGAAATAGCCGGGCGTGCCGGGGCGGGTGTTGATGGCGTCGCGCGCGGCCTTGAGCGCGTGCAGCATGTTGTCGCCGTCGGCGCTGCCCAGGGCGTGCTGGACCTCGTCGATGATGAGCACCACGTCCGTGCGGGCTTGGTCGATCAGTTCCTTGAACGCCTGGGCCAGGCTCACACCTTTTTCCTTGCCCACATCGGAGAGCTTGAACCCGAACTTGAACCCCGCCGCGCCGGCATCGACGCTGGAGACATCCTTGAGCCGCCTGAGGATGGCCGAGCCCGGCGTCTGGAGCTCCTTCAAGGCCTTGCGGATCGCCTCGTGCACCAGGTCGGCCGGGTTGGCCTGGGGCTGGCTCCACAGGTCCACATAGACCACGATGGCGCCCAGGGCCTCCAGCGCGGGGATCAGGTCGGTGGCCAGGAAGGTGGTCTTGCCCACGCGCCGCTGCCCCGCCAGGAACAGGCCCGAGCGCAGCGACGTGTCGAGAAACGAGGGCCGCAGCAATTGCGTGGCCATCTCCTGCGCGAGGGCGGTTCGCCGGAAGGTCATGGTTTATTGGTTTTTATGAAATTCCAATAATTATGGTTCTTCAATAATTTATCGTAAAGAGACGGGGCGCGCCATTTGCATCCAGAAACGAAAAAACCGCCCGAAGGCGGTTTGTTCGTTTGCTGGCAGCGCACCCGTTACAAACGGCGAACGGCGGATGCCGTTCGGGCTGTTTGCCTGAAGTGGGTCAGGCGGCCAGGGCCAGGGCTTTCACCTTGGCGGACAGACGGCTCTTGTCGCGAGCAGCCTTGTTCTTGTGGAAGATGCCCTTGTCAGCCACGGTGTCGACCACGGCCTGCATCTTGGCGAACAGTTCGGTCGCCTTGGTCTTGTCGCCCGCCAGAACAGCCTTTTCGACGTTCTTGACAGCGGTACGGTATTTGGAGCGCAGCGAGGTGTTCGCAGCGTTGATCTTGACGTCCTGACGGACGCGCTTGCGGCCCGACGCCAGGCGCGGGTTCTTCTTCTTGGGTTTAGCGGATGCCATGGTTTTGATTCCTTGAGTCTGAGGATGATGCCAGCAAAGCCCGCGATTATAGCCCAGAGCCACTTACCGTGGTCACGGCGGCTGCTGCCGGCGCGTTGCCATCGCCTGCGCACCCGTGGAACCGGCTCTGCCAGGCCACCGGGTGCGGCCTCCCTGGGAGACGCTCCTGGGGGACGGCGCGCAGCGGCACAGGGGGGCTACACTTCTTGCGGTGTCACTGTTCAAAGCCGCCTCCACCGTCTCCCTCCTGACCCTCGTCTCCCGCATCACCGGGCTGGTGCGGGAGCTGCTCATGGCCTCGGTCTTCGGGGTCAGCGCCATGACGGACGCCTTCAATGTGGCGTTCCGCATTCCCAACCTGTTTCGCCGGGTCCTCGGCGAAGGGGCCTTCAGCCAGGCGTTCGTGCCGGTGCTGTCCGCCACCCGTGCCCAGGAGGGCGACGAAGGGGCCCGGGCGCTGATCAACCATGTGGGCACCTTGCTCGCATGGACGCTGGTGCTGCTGTGTATTGCCGGTGTGCTGGGCGCCCCCTGGATGGTGTGGGGCATGGCCAGCGGGCTCCAGCAGTCGCCCCAGGGTTTTGACGCCGCCGTCACCATGACGCGCTGGATGTTCCCCTACATCGGCTTTATGTCGCTGGTGGCCCTGGCGGGGGGCATTCTCAATACCTGGAAGAAGTTCGCGGTGCCCGCGGCGTCGCCGGTGCTGCTCAACATCGCGCTCATTCTCTCCATCGTCCTGGGGGCGCCCTGGTTCGCCCGCCATGGCATCGAGCCCATCTACGCGCAGGCCGCCGGGGTCATGGTGGGGGGGCTGCTGCAGCTGGCCATCCAGGTGCCCGCGCTGGCGCGCCTGGGGCTGCTGCCGCGCATCGGGGTGCGCTGGGCGGCGATCCGGGCCGCCTGGTCGGACCCCACCACGCGCAAGGTGATCCGCCTGATGCTGCCCGCGCTGCTGGGGGTGAGCGTGGCGCAGGTCTCGCTGCTCATCAACACGCAGATCGCCTCACACCTGGCCACCGGCAGCGTGAGCTGGATCACCTACGCGGACCGGCTGATGGAGCTGCCGACCGCGCTGCTGGGCGTGGCGCTGGGGGTGGTGCTGATGCCGCAGCTGGCCAGCGCCCGCGCCAAGCAGGACGACGAAAGGTATTCGGCCATGCTTGACTGGGGGCTGCGCCTGGTGGTGTTGCTGTCGGTGCCCTGCATGGTGGCCTTGCTGGTCTTTTCAGAGCCGCTGGTGGCGGTGCTGTACCACTATGGGGCCTTTGGTGACCAGGACGTGCGCCAAACCACCCTGGCACTCACGGGTTATGGCGTGGGCCTGGTGGGCATTGTGGCCATCAAGGTGCTGGCGCCCGGTTTCTATGCCAAGCACGACATGCGCACCCCCATGCTCATTGCGGTGGCGGTGCTGGTGCTGACGCAGCTGATGAACCTGGTGCTGGTGCGCTACCTGCAGCACGCCGCCCTGACGCTGACCATCGGCATCGGGGCCCTCGTCAATGCCGCCTGGCTGCTGATCGGCCTGCTGCGGCGCGGCAGCTACCGGCCCTTGCCTGGCTGGGGCAAGTTCGCCCTGCAGGTGATCGCCGCGAGCGCCTTGCTGGCCCTGCTGCTGGCGTGGGGCGCGCAGCACTTCGACTGGGTGGCGATGAAGGGGCAGACCCTTCGGCGCATAGGGCTGCTGGCCGGGCTCATGGCTGCGGCGGCCGTGCTGTACTTCGGCGCGCTGTGGGCGGCCGGCCTCAAGCTGCGCCAGCTGCTGCGGCGCTGACGGCGGCAAAGGCCGCAAATGTGCTGCCAAGCGGTGTCTTCTGTCGCTTGACGCAGGCCGGCGCGGCACTTACAACCCTGCCATATGTCCCTGAGCTATTCCGTGCCCACCTCGCTGGAGTACTTTGCATCGCTGGTGCAGAGCGACGACCACTTTCCGCTGCTGGAGGCCGCGGCCAGCCTGGCCCACGACGAGTACCCGGAACTGGATGTGCAGCAGTTGCTGGGCGACATGGACCAGCTGCTCGCCCGCATCAAGCGCCGCCTGCCCGCCGATGCGCCCGCGCTGCAGCGCCTGCGCACCCTCAACCAGTTCTTCTTCGCCGACCTGGGTTTTGGCGGCAACGTCAACAACTACTACGACCCCGAGAACAGCTACCTCAACGCCGTGCTGCGCACGCGCCGGGGCATCCCGATTTCGCTGGCCGTGCTGTGGATGGAGCTGGCCCAGGGCCTGGGCCTGCATGCGCGGGGCATCGCGTTCCCCGGGCACTTCATGGTCAAGGTGCTGCTGCCCAAGGGGCAGGTGGTGCTCGACCCGATCTCGGGCCAGTCGCTCAGCCGCGAGGAACTGGCCGAGCGGCTGGAGCCCTACAAGCGACGCAATGGCCTGGTGGACGACTACGATGTGCCGCTGGGCCTGTACCTCCAGGCCGCCACGCCGCGCGACATCATCGCGCGCATGCTGCGCAACCTCAAGGAGGTGCACCGCACCCAGCAGGACTGGCAGCGCCTGATCACCGTGCTCGACCGGCTCATCGTGCTGCTGCCCGAGGCCTGGGGCGAGCGGCGCGACCGGGGGCTGGCCCATGCCGAGCGGGGCAATACCGCCGAGGCCGTGGCCGACCTGCAGGCCTATCTGGCCCATGCCGAAGACGGTCTGGACATCGACCTGATTGCCGACCGCCTCAACGCACTGCGCGGCTAGAACGGCGCGCTGTGCGCGGGCTGGTCGGCCCGTAGCTGTGCCAGCTGCCGGCGCAGCTCGGTGTTCTCGGCGGTGAGTTCCGCCACGCGGTGGCGCAGGGCCTGCAGCTCGTCGGCACTTCCCTCGGCGCCCGTGCCCGGCTGTGGCGCGGCCTTTTCTTCCTTTTCTTCTTCCTCTGAACGCGCTTCGTCGCGCGGCTTGCGCTTGTTGAGCTCGCGCACGCGCTTGGCGGCCTGCTTGAGCTCATCCTTGCCCGCGGCGACGGCCGCCACCTGCTCCTCGGCGGGCAGCGTGGACACGGCGGCGGCGGCGTTGATGGAAATGGTGCCGGACTTCACGGCGGCCACCAGCTCGGGGGCGGCCTGCTTCTGGATCTTCTCGATCATCACCACCTGGCTGCTGCTCAGCCGCGCGGCCCGGGCGATGGCCTCGCGGCTGGCCAGCGGATCGGGGGCGGGCAGGGCGGCAGCGGCCTCGGGCGCCGCCGGGGCGTCCGCGGCCAGGGTGTCGGGTGACTCCGAAGGCTCCGGGGCGCGCGCCTTGCGCTCGGCCATGATCTCGCGCTTGCGCAGGGCCAGCACACCGCGCTGGAAGTCCGACACGCTGCGGCGCCCCAGGTGCTGGTCGATCATCCACAGGTGCACGTCCTCCATCGACTGGAAACGCGGGTTCTGCACCGTCTGGAAGGGCAGGCCGTGCTTCTGGCAGATGCCGTAGCGGTTGTGGCCGTCCACCAGCACGTCGCCCCACAGCACCAGCGCGTCGCGGCAGCCCTCGGCCAGGATGCTGCGCTCCAGGGCCTCGTGCTCGTCGGGGGTCAGGGGTTCGATATAGGCTTTGAGTTCTTCGTTGACGACGATGTTCATGGTGGAAAGCGGTCCGGGAGCAGGGCAAGGGGCGCGATTGTAGACATGCCAGGGCCCGCACCTACCGATCGCGGGTGTCCCGCAGCGTCAGCCAGCCCGCCACCGCCGTGAAGGCGGCCACCACGGCCACGATGATCCAGAAACCGTGCCCGTTGTCCGCCAGCGGCACGCCGCCCACGTTCATGCCGAACAGCCCCGCCAGGATGTTAATGGGCAGGGCCAGCACGGTCACCACCGTCAGCACGAAGAGGCTGCGGCTGTTGGCTTCCTGCACGTTGGCGGCGATCTCTTCCTGCAGCAGCTTGATGCGCTCCTGCAGGCCCTGCATGTCGCGCAGCACCACCGAGAATTCCTCCGTGGAGTCGCGCAGCTCCTGGGCATCGTCCGCGCCCATCCATGCGGGCGGGTGCTGCAGCAGGCGAAACAGCGCGGCGGGCTCGGGGGCCAGCAGCCGCTGCAGGCGCACGAGCAGGCGCCGCAGCACCCCGAGCCGCGCGCGCTTGTGGTCCAGGCGGCCGGCCAGCAGCTCGTCCTCCACGTCGTCGATGCGCTGGGTCACGCCGCGCACGATGTCCACCAGGCCCGAGGCCTGGGTGCGCATCAGTTCGGCCAGCAGGGCCACGCTGGATCGCGGCGCCTGCCCGCTGCGCACCGCCGTGCGCAGCGCATCCACCGAGCGCAGCGGCCGCGTGCGCCCGGTCACCATCAGGCGCGGCGCCACGCTGGTCCAGAGCGTGGCGATGTCCGAGGGCTCGAACGCGAAGTCGAAGTGCGCGTCGTTGAGGACGGCGATCAGCGTGTCGTCGTCGCGCTCGATGCGCGTCGATACCGAGCGGTCCTTGAGCGCATCGAAGAAGGCCTCGGGCAGGCCGGCGTGCCGCTCCATCCAGCGCACGGCCTGCGCGTGGCTCAGGTTGAAATGCAGCCACAGGAAGGTGGTGGCGTGCTCCGCTTGCGGCGCTGCGGTGCCCGTGGCTGGCGGATGCCGCAGCGCGCTCAGCCACTGCGCGGCCTGCGCCGAATCGACTTCGCGCGGGGGTGCGTCGGCATCCAGCAGATAGCCGCAGATCAGCCCGGCGGCATCGCCGCCGTAGTTCAGGTGGGCATTCACGGCAAAGAGGGCGCGCGGCGGAAAGGAGGGAGACAGGCTGGCACCGCCGCATGTTGGCGCGCGGGCGTGACAGCGCCGTGACAGATCACGCCGATGTCACAACACTGTCACCTGCCGGCGCCACGATGGCGCATCTCTCTGTCTATTTGCCTGCACGGATCGGTTGCCCATGTTTCACCAGAACACCCTTGACACCCAGGACTTGATGCAGCGCATCGCCAACGACCTGATCGACAGCTACGACGAAGAGCTGGAGCTGGAGATCGAGGACCGCAACGTGGACGATCTCGGCGCGCCCCAGCCCACGGACAAGCTGGCGCGCCAGCTTTACTTCAAGGAGCTGTTCCGCCTGCAGGGCGAGCTCGTCAAGCTGCAGGACTGGGTGCAGCACAGCCGCCAGAAGGTGGTGATCCTGTTCGAGGGGCGCGACGCGGCGGGCAAGGGCGGGGTGATCAAGCGCATCACCCAGCGCCTGAACCCGCGCGTGGCCCGCGTGGCCGCGCTGCCCGCGCCCAACGACCGCGAGCGCACGCAGTGGTACTTCCAGCGCTATGTGGCGCACCTGCCCGCCGCCGGCGAAATGGTGCTGTTCGACCGCAGCTGGTACAACCGCGCGGGTGTCGAGCGGGTCATGGGCTTTTGCACCGACGACGAATACGAGGAATTCTTCCGCACGGTGCCCGAGTTCGAGAAGATGCTGGTGCGCTCGGGCATCACGCTCGTCAAGTACTGGTTCTCGATCACCGACGAGGAGCAGCACCTGCGCTTCCTCGGGCGCATCCACGACCCGCTCAAGCAGTGGAAGCTCAGCCCCATGGACCTGGAAAGCCGCGTGCGCTGGGAGGCCTATACCAAGGCCAAGGAAACCATGCTGGAACGCACCCACATCGCCGAGGCGCCCTGGTGGGTGGTGCAGGCGGTGGACAAGAAAAAGGCGCGCCTGAACTGCATCGCCCACCTGCTGTCGCAGCTGCCCTACCAGGAGGTGCCGCATCCGGCGGTGGTGCTGCCCGACCGCGTGCGCAACCCCGAGTACCTGCGCCAGCCGGTGCCCGCGTCGATGTACGTGCCCGAGGCGTACTGAAGCCCTCGGGGTAAGATGATTGCTATTATTTATATAGCTGTCAGCGCTTTCCCATCAAGCGCTGGAGGCCAGAAAAGCCTCAAGTACAGGACTGCGGCGCCGCACCCCTGAGCCTCTGGACCGTCGGGACCACATCCCGCTCCTGCAGCGCCTTCGCGAGGGGACTCTGGCACGGCGGTGTCCGTGTGGCCGGGGCAGGGCCCTTGTGGATTGGCCACGCCACGCCGCACAGTGGTCTCCTGGGTGTTCCTTCTCAGTGGGGCCGCCGCGCCGTGCCCTGGGACGGCGTGCCGCCCCGGCCGAACTGGTGCCAGGCGCGGCGCAGCTGCGTGTCGGAGCTGAAGCCCGCCATCTGCGCGGCCTGGGTGACGTTGCGCCCGGACTGCAGGGCCGCTTCGGCCGTGGCCAGTCGGATGCGGCGCAGGTACGCCAGCGGCGCGATGCCCGCATGCTCCAGGAACAGCCTTGTGAGGTGCCGGGGCGAGGTGTGCGCCACCTCCGCCATGGCGGGTACGCTCCAGTCGGCCTGGGGTTGCTGGCCCACGGCGTCCTGCACGCGGTGCAGCGCGGCGTGCAGGTGGTTGCGGTGGTGCAGGAAGGGCGAGAACTGCGGGTCGTCCGGGCCCCGGCGAAGCCCGATCACCATGGCCTGCGCCACCTGCACGGCCACGGTGGGGCCGCACAGGTCCGAGATGCGGTGCAGCAGCAGGTCGATGCCGGTGGTGACGCCCGCGCTGGTATAGATGGGCCCGTCGGTCACGAACACGCGGTTGGCGGCCACGTCGCAGCGCGGGTCCACCTCGGCCAGTTCGTCGAGGTGCAGGTGGTGCGTGGTGGCGCGCCGGCCGGTGAGCAGGCCGGCATGCGCGGCGAGCACCGCCCCGGCGCACACGGTGACCAGCTCGAGCTGCCCGGCCACCGGGCGCAGGCCGCGCAGCCAGTGCAGCAGCGCCTGGGCCTCGCCGTGGCCCACGTCGATGCGCCGGCCCGGCAGGCCCACCAGCACCACCCAGGCGGGGCTGGGCAGCACCTCGGGCAACGGCGCCAGGCCCGTGAGCGCGACGCCCACGGAGGTCATGGACTCGGGCGTGGGGCTCACGAAGTGCTGCACGAAGCGCTCGGGCAGGCCCCGTGCGCGCAGCGTCTGGTTGGCGATGCGCAGCGCCTCCGCGGGGCCTGCCCAGTCCAGCACCAGGCTGCCGGGCAGCAGCGCGAAATAGACGTGGATGGGGGCGGGTGGCATGTCCTGCATCAGTGTTTCCTTGCTTCGTCCGCGGCCTTGAGAACCGGCACGGCCGGGGCCCGTGCCCCCGGAGCCGGCCTTGCCAGGCCCCGGCGGGAGAGGGGGAGGGGCGGCACGGGCGGCCTTCAGGGCGCGGGATTCCAGGGCGTGTCCATCTGGCGGGCGGTGCGCTGGGAGAGCGCCGAGCCCGCCAGGCGCGTGACCAGATGCAGGCTCATGTCGATGCCCGCGCTGATGCCCGCAGACGTGACGAGCGCGCCCCGGTCCACCCAGCGCACATTCTCCTGCACGTTGAGCGCGGGAAACTGCGCGCGCAGGTCCGCGATGTCCTCCCAGTGCGTGGTGACGGGCCCTTCGGTGACCACGCCGGCCGCCGCCAGGATGAACGCGCCGGTGCATACCGAGGCCGTGACCCGCGCGCCGCGCGCGGCCCGGGCCACCCAGGCGCGCGTCTGGGCGCAGGCGGCGGCTGCATCGACCACGCCCCCGGGCACGATGAGCACGTCCGGCGCCACGGCGGTGGCGAAGTCGGCATCGGGCAGCACCCGCAGGCCGGCGCGCGCCTGCACCGGCTGCATGCCGCGCGCCACGCACTGCACGGCAAAGGGCGCGGGTGCGCCGGGCCGCAGGCGCTGCTGCATGCGGGTGGCGGTGGTGAACACTTCGTAGGGGCCCGCGAGGTCAAGGGCCTCCACGTCGTCGAAGACGAGGATGGCGATCTTCAGCGGATGGGGGGCAAGGGTGGCTTCGGTCATGGTGCGGTGGCGGGCTGGGGTGGCGTGGGGGTGGAAAAGACGTAGCGCGGGTAGGTGTCCTGCGCGGCGGCGACCGCCTGCAAGTCCAGGTCCACGGTGCAAAAGGGCTGTGCGGGCGTGGTGCGCGCGAGCAGGGCGCCGTCGGGGCTGATGGCCCAGCCCGCGCCGCCATAGGTGCCGGCGGCGGCATCCACGCGGTTGGACGACAGGCTGTAGGCCCCCGTGCGCACGGCGGCCACGGTGCCCACCGCCAGCCATTTGGCGGTGGTGGCCGCCGCCGTGGCACGCGGCGACAGGATGGCCTGCACGCCGCCGAGCGCGGCATAGGCGCCGTAGGTGTCCAGTGCCCAGAGTTCGGAGCAGATATTGAGCCCGAAGCCGAGCGCACCGGCCTGCAGGCGGGGGAAGGCGGCGTCGCCGCGCTCGAACCAGTGCGCCTCCCAGCCGCCGGGTTCGTCGGGCAGGTAGAACTTGCGCCGCAGCGGCAGGTAGCCGCCCTGGCGCGACCAGGCAAAGCCCTCGTTGAAGCGCTGTCCGCCCACCGTGACCGGGCGGGCGCCCACCACCCAGTCGGTGTCCAGCGCGTGCAGGCGGGCTTGCCAGGCGTCGCTCAGCGCCACGGCGGCATCCCAGCGGGCGGGTTCGGGGGGCAGGGTCTCCCACAGGGGTTCGACAAACGCGAACTCGGGCAGCAGCACCAGCCCGGACCGCTCGGCGCGGGTGTGCGCGCACAGGGCGGCCCAGGCGGCCTCCAGCAGCGCGGGTTGGCAGGGAAGTTCACAGACGGTGGCGCGCATGGCGGTGGATCCTCGTGGCATGGGCAGGGTGGAAGCGGGCGGACAAGGGTGCGGTGCCGATCACTATCGGACAAATCTCAAGAGGCCTGCTTCTGCAGCGGGTATCTTGCAGCGCTCATAGTGCCTGCGGGTACTGGATGTGTCCGAACTCGATGGGACAGGTTTCGATCAATTTGCGCCATATATCGGGCGACACCTGCCGCGTGGATGCCGGCAAGGTGCCCAAGGGCTCTGGAAAGTCCGAGGAAATGGCCCACCACGCTGGATGGACAAGGGGTTCCAGCTATCAAATTGAGAGTTTCGTGCGCGGGAGGCCAGATGCTGTTATGGTGATTAGGGTTTTCCCTTGTTCCGTGGGGCGCCCCACCGCCTGCATTGGCCACGCCCCACCGCCATTTGTTTGCCGCCCTTCATTTTTTTTCTATTCCCCCACACCAGCACACCATGGCCCCACGCTCCCGCCTGTTCTCCCTGTCAGCGCTGACGCGGGCGTACCAGCGCAACCTGAAGGCCCTGGTGCGCGCGACACGGCCCGCGCGCCCGGTGCGGCGCAAGGCGGCGGTGCCGCTGGCGGCGCCAGTCGCCGCGCGGGCTGGGGCGGCGGCACCCGGCGCGCGCGCGCCGCGCAGCGCCGCCGTGCGGGGCGAATGGCTGGCGGGGGTGGCGCCGGGGCCCGCGGGGGCGCGGCGTTACCACCTCTACATCCCGCCGGGGCTGGCGCCCAGGCCGGGTGAGCGTTTTCCGCTGCTGGTCATGCTGCACGGCTGCGGCCAGACGGGGCGCGATCTGGCCATCGCATCGCGCATGAACCGGCTGGCCGCGCGCGAGCGGTTTCTGGTGCTGTACCCCGAGCAGGAGCGCGTGGCCAACGCGCACGGCTGCTGGAACTGGTTCGAGCGCCGCAGCGGCAAGGCACAGGCCGAAGCCGCCACGCTGCTGGCCGCCGTGGACAAGGTCGCGCGCCGCCAGCCCGTGGACCTTGCCCGCGTGGCGGTGGCGGGCCTCTCGGCCGGCGCGAGCATGGCGGTGCTGATGGCCGCGCTGTATCCCCACCGGTTCTGCGCCGTGGCGATGCACTCGGGCGTGGCGCCGGGCACGGCCGAGTCCGCGGCCACCGCCATCGCGGCGATGCACGGGCGGCGCGAGGCGCAGCTGCCCGAGCCCCTGCAGCGGCGCGTGGCCAAGGCGCCGGCCATCGTGGCCGGTGGTGCGGCGCCCATCCCCGCGCTGCAGCCCGTGCTGCCTTCGCTGCTGGTGCTGCATGGGGACGCGGACGGCGTGGTGTCGGTGCGCAACGCCGCGGCCACGGCGGTGCTGTGGGCCCAGGCGCTGGGCGCGCGCGCCGGAGCGGTGCGCACCCTGCAGCGTGGCCAGCGGCACGCCATGCAGGTCACGGAATACAAGGCCCGGGGCCGCACGGTGGTGGCGCTGCGCGAGGTGGTGGGCCTGGCCCATGCGTGGAGCGGCGGCGCGGCCCACCAGCCGTACAGCGATCCGGCGGGGCCTGATGCCTCGGCCCTGGTCTGGGCCTTCGTGGCGCGGCAGTTCGATCGCAGGCGGTTTTGAGTCAAATGGCGTCCGGGCGCTTGCTGGATAAGCGCTGAATGCTATTGATTATGTAGCAAAAGAGTCGCGCGGCGTGCCATGGCCGGGCGGTGCGCGAGAAGGACGCGCGCGCGGTGCGAAGCCCCGCCGTCAGCGCAGCTGGCGCGGCGCCGCGGCCGCGGGCAGGGAGGGCGCCGCGTGGCCGGCGCCATGCGCGCCGTTCAGGTGAAAGGCCGCGACCACCTGCTTGAGCTCGTGCGCCTGCTGCTGCAGCGCGGCGGCGGCGGCGGTGGCCTGCTCGACCAGCGCCGCGTTCTGCTGTGTGCCCTGGTCCATCTGCGCGATGGCCTCGTTGATCTGCTCGATGCCGTCGGTCTGCTCGCGGCTGGCCTGGCTGATCTCCTCGATCACGGCCGACACGCGCAGCACGCTGTCCACCACGTCCTGCATGGTGGCACCGGCCTCCTGGGCGAGCTGGGCGCCGGCTTTCACCTGCTCGGCGGAGTTCCCGATCAGGGCCTTGATTTCCTTGGCGGCTTCGGACGAGCGCTGCGCCAGGCTGCGCACCTCGGTGGCCACCACCGCGAAGCCCCGGCCCTGTTCCCCGGCGCGCGCCGCTTCCACGGCGGCATTGAGGGCCAGGATGTTGGTCTGGAACGCGATGCCTTCGATCACACCGGTGATGTCGGACACCTTGCGCGACGAGGCGTCGATGGACCCCATGGTCTGCACCACCTTCTCCACCACCGCGCCGCCCTTGCGCGCCACGTCGGAGGCGGACTGCGCCAGCACGCTGGCCTGGTGGGCGTTGTCGGCGTTCTGCTTGACGTTGGAGGTCATCTCCTCCATCGACGCCGCCGTCTGCTCGAGCGCGCTGGCCTGCGATTCGGTGCGCGCGGAGAGGTCCTGGTTGCCGGACGCGATCTGCTGCGAGGCGCTCGCGATGTGCTCGGTGCCGTCGCGCACGCGCTGCACGATGCGGTGCAGGCTGCCCTGCATGCCCTGCATGTCCAGCAGCAGGCTGGAGCGATCGCCCTCCCGGGTCTCCACCGACACCGACAGGTTGCCCTCGGAAATGCTGCGGGCGATGGTGCGCGCGTAGCCGGGCTCGCCGCCCAGCTGGCGCAGCAGGTTGCGCGAGATCAGCGTGCCCACCACCAGCAGCGCCGCGCCCAGCAGCAGCGCCACGGCACCAAAGCCCAGCGCGCGCTGCCAGATGGCGGAATTGACCGTGTCGATGTACACCCCCGAGCCGATGACCCAGTCCCAGGGCGCGAATCCCTTCACGTACGAGGTCTTCTCCACCGGCGTGTCGCTGCCGGCCTTGGGCCACAGGTAGGGCACGAAGCCCGCGCCGCCGGCCTGCACGGTGCGCACGAACTCGACGAACAGCTGTTTGCCGTTGGGGTCTTTGTTGGCGGTGAGGTCCTGGCCGTTCAGCTCGGGGCGGATGGGGTGCATCACCATGCGCGGGTGCATGTCGTTGATCCAGACATACTCGTTGCCGCTGTAGCGCAGCGCCTGGATGGCCGCCGCCGCGCGCTTGCGGGCCTCGTCATCGGGCATACCGCCCTTGGTGCTCAGGTCGTGGAAATGCGTGGCGATGCCGTGCGCCGCCTCCACGACCTGGCGCACGCCGGTCTGGCGTTCTTCCAGGATCAGCTGGCGCTCCGACACCAGGAACCATGCTGTCATCACCACGATGCCGAGGATCGCGCTCAGCACCAGAAGGGCCAGTTTTCTTGCGATGGTCATGGGAAGCCTTTACAACGGGAAGGTCTGGACGCGGTGGTCCTGCGGGCTGCACGGCACTGTCAGGCAGGGTACTGCCGCAGCCTTTGCGCAAGCCTTGGCGAAAACCCGCATGAGCAGGGCACGGCCGGCGAAAGAAGGCGGCCCAGGCGGGGCCCGGGGCGGGGATGGCGCCGGCGTTGTCCGGCCCCGGCACCCCCGGCGCGGGGGGGCGCGGCGTCTACACGAGCCGCGCCGCCACCAGTTCCTTCTTGAGGTAGGCGTAGAACAGCGGCGCCGCGACCAGCCCCGCGGGACCGAAGACGGCCTCGGCCACGAACATCACGCTGAGCAGCTCCCACACCCCCATCTGCGTGCGGCGGCCCACCACCTTGGCGTTGATGACGTATTCGGCCTTGTGGATGAGGATCAGAAAGCCCAGGCAGGCGGCAGCGGCCAGCGGCGATACCGACAGGCCCACGATGGTGATCACCACGTTGCACACCAGGTTGCCCACGATGGGCACGAGCCCGGCCACGAAGGTGAAGGTGATGAGCACGGTCGTGTAGGGCAGCGCCAGGCCCCACAGCGGCAGCACGAACAGCAGGAACAGCGCCGTGAGCAGCGTGTTGAATGCCGCGATCCAGAACTGCGCCGCCACGATCTGGCGGAACGCCTCGCCGAACAGCGTGATGCGCAGCTTCAGCTGCTGGGCCAGCGGCCCCCGCGCCAGGGCAGGCGGGCGCACGGCGGCCAGCGCGCCGATCAGCAGGCCCACATAGGCAAACAGCAGGCCGGCCAGCCAGGCGCGCCCCGCCATGGCCAGCGCACCCGCCTTGGCGCCCAGGTAGCCGGCGATGATGCGCTGGATTTCCGCCGCGCCTTCCGGCAGGTGGGCCGCGACGTCGGCGGGCAGCTTCAGGCGCAGTTCCAGCACGGTGCGCGCCATGTAGTCCAGCAGCTCGCGGTACTGCTGGGGCGCATCGACCAGGTAGCCCCGCGAATGGGTGAGCCCCGCCGCCAGCAGGGCCAGGGGCAGCAGCATGACCAGGCCGGCGGCCACGACCTGGGCCGCCCGCACGCTGCCGGCGGAGGGCGTGGCCTGGCGCTGCGCCCGGCCCAGGCCGTGGGCGAACCAGCGCGTGAGGGCGCGGGCGAGCAGGAAGCCCAGGCACACGCACAGCAGGCCCGGGAGCAGGCCGCGCCACATCACCAGCAGCAGCACGGCCGCCACCAGCAGGTAGCTGGCCACCACGATGCCCCGGGTCAGGGTGCGCGGCGGCAGCGTGGCGGGCGTGGGTTCTGGCGGCGCAGAGGAGAGGGGGGCCGAAGGGGGACGCTGCGCCATGCGCGGAAGCGGGCTGGGGTGGTGGGGCGAAGTCGATCGGTCAGGCCACGACCACGGCGGCGCCATCGCCGCGCGGCGCGATCGCACCGATGGTGTACACCTTCTCGCCCGCGGCGGCCAGCGTGGCGGCCGTGGCGGCGGCGTTGGCGGCGTCCACCACCACGACCATGCCGATGCCGTTGTTGAAGGTGCGGTTCATCTCGATGTCGTCGATGCCGGCGGTCTTCTGCAGCCAGGCGAACAGCTCGGTCTGGGGCCAGCTGCCCTTGGTGAGATGGGCGGCCGTGCCGTCGGGCAGCACGCGCGGGATGTTCTCCAGCAGCCCGCCGCCGGTGATGTGGGCCAGGGCCTTGATGGGGTGGGCGGCCAGCGCGGCCAGCACGTTCTTCACGTACAGGCGCGTGGGTTCCATGATGGCCTGCTTGAAGGGCTTGCCGTCCAGCGTGGCGGGGGCGGTGGCCCCTGCGCGGTCGATGCACTTGCGCACCAGCGAGAAGCCGTTGGAATGCACGCCCGCCGAGGCCAGGCCCAGCACCACGTCGCCGGGGGCCACGTCCCTGCCGGTCAGGATCTTCGACTTTTCGACCGCACCGACCGCGAACCCGGCCAGGTCGTATTCGCCGGCGGGGTACATGCCCGGCATTTCGGCCGTTTCCCCGCCGATCAGGGCGCAGCCCGAAAGCTCGCAGCCCCGGGCGATGCCGCCGACCACGGCCGCGGCCGTGTCCACGTCGAGCTTGCCGCAGGCGAAGTAGTCGAGGAAGAACAGGGGCTCGGCGCCCTGCACCAGCACGTCGTTCACGCTCATGGCCACCAGATCGATGCCCACGGTGTCGTGCATGTTCCACTCGAACGCCAGCTTGAGCTTGGTGCCCACGCCGTCCGTGCCGGAGACCAGCACGGGCTCCTTGTAGCGCTTGGGCACCTCGAACAGGGCGCCAAAGCCGCCGATGCCCGCCAGCACGCCTTCGCGCATGGTCTTCTTGGCCAGCGGCTTGATGCGCTCGACCAGGGCGTCGCCCGCGTCGATGTCAACGCCGGCGTCTTTGTACGAAATGGGGGTGGAGGGGGCAGAAGAGCTCATGGGTGGTGTGGTGCAGATAGGCCCGCGCGGCGGGCTGGAATCCGGGGATTTTAAGGGGCATGCCCCGCCGTGCCTCCTCAGCCCTGTGCCGGCGGGGGCTTTGGGGTGGCGCGGCGGGCCGCCGCGGCCTGCAGCAAGACGCCCGCCAGCGCCAGGGCGGCAAAGCACATTCCGGCGCCGAAGGTGGCACTTGCGCCCCATTGGTCCCACAGCAGGCCGGCCAGCGCGCTGGCCACCAGCAGGGCCAGGCCGCTGACCAGGTTGAACATGCCGAAGGCCGTGCCGCGCAGGTCGGCGGGGGCGGTATCGGCCACCATCGTGGCCAGCAGGCCCTGCGTCATGGCCATGTGCAGCCCCCACAGGGCGATGCCCAGCCAGGCGGCGATGCCCTGCCCGGTGAAGGCCAGCAGCGCATCGGCGGCGATCAGCACCACCAGCCCCCCGGCGAGCAGCGTGGTGTGCCGGGCCGTGTCGGAGAGCTTGCCGAGCGGGTACGCGCCCAGCGCGAAGACCACGTTCATCAGCACCAGCACCAGGGGCGTCAAGGCGAGGGGCAGGCCGCCTTGCTGCATGCGCAGCACCAGGAAGGCTTCGCTGAAGCGGGCCAGGGTGAACACCGCGCCCAGGGCCACCACCCCCCAGTAGGCGGGGCCCAGCCGCCGCAGGCTCTCGCGGCGGATGGGGTTGGCGCGGGCGGCGCCGGCGGGGCGCTCCGGCTCGCGCACGCCCACGACGAGCAGCACCACGCACAGCGCGGCCGGGAGCACCGCCACCCAGAAGACCGCACGGAAATCGTTGGCCCAGAGCAGCATCAGCCCCATGGCGAGCAGCGGGCCCAGAAAGGCGCCCACGGTGTCGAGCGACTGCCGCAGTCCGAAGGCCGCGCCGCGCATGCCGGGCGGGGCCAGGTCGGCCACCAGCGCATCGCGGGGCGCGCCCCGGATGCCCTTGCCCACGCGGTCCAGCAGCCGCGCCGCCACCACAAGGCCGACGGTGGTGGCCAGCGCGAACAGCGGCTTGGACAGGGCCCCGAGCCCGTAGCCCAGGATGGCCAGCGGCTTGCGCCGGCCCCACCAGTCGCTCAGGACGCCCGAGAACACCTTCAGGATGAGGGCCGTGGCCTCGGCCGCGCCCTCGATGAGGCCCACGGTGAGCATGCTGACCCCCAGCGCCGCGACCATGAAGACGGGCAGCAGGCTGTGGATCATTTCGGACGAAATGTCCATGAGCAGGCTCACCAGGCCCAGGGCCCAGATGCTGGCCGGCAGGCGCTTGGAGGGGGAGGGTGGAAGGGCCATGGGTGCTGACGAGGCAGAGCGTGGGGAAGCCGGCGGCCGAAGGGGGCCGGCGGCAGACTAAAATCGGCTCCATTGTCGTTGCCGGGCCTCTTCGCAAGGAGTTCCTGCCCTGGCAACGGGCCGTCGGCCACCACTTTCGCCGCACCCGCCGCAGTCACCTACGGCCGGGCGCTTCCAACTTCATCCGTGATGCTGCTGCTGATCCCTTCCTTGTCTGCCGCTCCCGCACTGAATGCCACGGGCCTGGCCATGCTGCCCGGGTGCCGCGCATGAAGCAGCTGGCGCTGGACATCGGCCTGGCCACCGGCCCCACCCTGGCCCGTTTTTTCGCGGGCCCCAACGAGGCGGCCCTGCAGCACCTGCGCCTGGCGGTGGGCGAGGGCAGCAGCCAGGCCACCCGCTCGCCGGTGCCCACCTACCTCTGGGGCGAGCCCGGCAGCGGCAAGACGCACCTGCTCACGGCCGTGCGCCACGCCCTGCGCGAGCAGGGTGCCAGCGTGGGCTGGCTCGACCCGTCGGTGGCCGAGCCGCCGGATTTCGATGAGCGCTGGGCCGCCATCGTCATGGACGACGTGCACCTGTACAGCACCGCCCAGCAGGCCACGGCCTTCAACTGGTTCGTGAATGCCATCAGCCCGGCCAGCGGCAGCCAGCGCTGGGTGCTGGCCGCGGGCGACCTGCCGCCGGCCGACCTGCCCCTGCGCGACGACCTGCGCAGCCGCCTGGGCTGGGGCCATGTGTTCCAGCTGCAGCTGCTGGGCGAAGCCGAGCGCCGCTCCGTGCTGCGCCAGGAAGCCGACGCGCGCGGCGTGTTCCTGGGTGACGAGGTGATGGACTACATGCTCAACCGGTTCTCGCGCGACCTGGGCAGCCTCATGCAGCTCTTGGACCAGCTCGACGCGTTTGCCTTGCGCACCCAGCGCGCCATCACGATTCCCTTGCTCAAGACGATGCTGGAATCGGAATGACGCCGACCCATGCGCCCCTTTTTGTCTGTGAAACTGAATGACTTCTGAACCCCGCCGCCTGCGGCTTGCGCTGTTTGACCTGGACCACACGCTGCTGCCGCTCGACTCCGACTACGAGTGGGGCGAGTTCACCATCCGCATCGGCTGGAACGACCCCGTGGAGTTCGCGCGCCGCAACGACGAGTTCTACGCCCACTACCAGGCGGGCACGCTCGACGTGCACGACTACGTGCGCTTCGCGACCGAGGCCGTGCGCCTGCGCGGGCCGGAGGCGGCAATGGCCGCACACCAGCAGTTCATGCACGATGTGATCACCCCCGCCATCAAACCCCAGGCGCTCGATCTCATCCGCCAGCACCAGGCTGCCGGCGACGAGGTGCTGATCGTCACCGCCACCAATGAGTTCGTGACCACCCCCATCGCCCAGGCGCTGGGTGTGCAGCAGCTGCTGGCCGTGCAACTGGCGCGCGACGCCAGCGGCTGGTACACCGGCGAGATCGACGGCATTCCCACCATGCGCGAAGGCAAGGTGCGGCGCATGGAACAATGGCTGGCCGAGCGGCAACTCGGCTGGGGCGATGTCGACAGCACGTTCTACAGCGATTCCATGAACGACGTGCCCCTGCTGGAGAAGGTGAACCACCCGGTGGCCACCAATCCCGACCCGCGCCTGCGGGCCCTGGCCCAGGAGCGCGGCTGGCGCATACTGGATCTGTTCACGGCCCCAGCCGGCCAGGATGCCGCCTGACACCTGCGCCCCGCGCCAGACCCCCCTGATTACTCCCTACCCATGATCAAGAAGTTCATCGACAAATTGCTGGGCAAATCGACGCCCGGCACCTCGGGCGGCAAGCCGCATTTCGGCAAGCGCGAAGAGGTGCCCGCCTCGGTGCACGGCATCAACCCCGAGCTGGTGGACCGCCGGGCCGCCGAGGTGGTGGCCACGCTCAAGCAGGCGGGCTTCGAGGCCTACATCGTGGGCGGCGCCGTGCGCGACCTGCTGCTGGGCCTGCGCCCCAAGGACTTCGACGTGGCCACCAACGCCACGCCCGAGCAGGTCAAGGGGCTGTTCCGCCGCGCCTTCATCATCGGCAAGCGCTTTCGCATCGTGCACGTGGTGCACGGACGGGGCCGCGAGCACGAGGTGATCGAGGTGTCCACCTTCCGCGCCTACCTCGACAACGCCGCCGCCGGCCAGGTGGCGGGCAACGAAAAGACCAGCAAGGCCCAGCTGTCGGGCATGCAGCATGCCGTGGACGCCAGCGGCCGCGTGCTGCGCGACAACGTCTGGGGCCCGCAGGACGAAGACGCCACGCGCCGCGACTTCACCGTGAACGCCATGTACTACGACCCGGTGAGCCAGATCGTGGTGGACTACCACAAGGGCCTGCAGGACGCCAAGAAGAAGACGCTGCGCATGATCGGCGATCCGGCCACGCGCTACCGCGAAGACCCGGTGCGCATCATCCGCGCCGTGCGCTTCGCGGCCAAGCTCAGCCCCCTGGGGTTCAGCATCGACGCCAAGTCGGCCGCGCCGCTGGTGCAGTCGCAGGCCCTGCTGGCCGAGGTGCCGCAAAGCCGCATGTTCGACGAAATGCTCAAGCTGCTGCAGACGGGGCACGCCATTGCCACCATCGAACAGCTGCGCAAGCTGGGCATGGCCAAGGGCATCTACCCGCTGCTGGACGTGGCCGTGGAGCGCGCCGACACGCCGTTTGTGAAGGCTGCCCTGGTGGACACCGACCGCCGCGTGAACGAAGGCAAGCCCGTGGCCCCGAGCTTCCTGCTGGCCTGCGTGCTGTGGGAAGACGTGCGCAATGGCTGGCAGGAGCGCCTGAACCAGCGCCAGCATCCGCTGCCCGCGCTGCAGGAGGCCATCGACGAGGTGTTCGACAAGCGCATCGGCGACGTGTCGGGCCGCGGCAAGCTGGCGGCCGACATGCGCGAGATCTGGGTCATGCAGCCGCGCTTTGAAAAGCGCGTGGGCAACACCCCGTTCGGCATGGTGATGCAGCCGCGCTTTCGCGCCGGGTTCGACTTCATGCGCCTGCGCGCCGATGTGGGCGAGGTGGAGGAGGCGCTGGCCGAATGGTGGCAGGACTTCCAGGCGGCCGACGACGAACGCCGTGACGACCTGATGGACCAGGCCAAGGAAGAGCAGAAAGCCCGCCAGAAAGCCCAGCCGGTGGTCAAGCGTGTGCCGCGCCAGGCCCCTGCCGCCGGGCCAAGGGCTGCGGGTGGGGCGGACGCGGAGGGGGATGGGGATGCCGCCCAGGGCGCGGCCGACTTTCCTTCCGAGGGCGGCGCTCCCAAGAAGCGCCGCCGCCGCCGCCGCAAGCCCGGCGGGGGCGACGGTGGGGCGGGCCCCGGCGGGTCCGGTTTCGCGGTGGATGCCTGACCCGCTGCGGTCCGATGCCGTGCGCCCCGGCACCGCGCAGGCCCTGGTGCCCATGAAGGGCCACCGGAAGAACCGATGACGCCGATCCAGCCCACGGCCGCTCGCCCGCCACCCCTGGCAAGCACCGGCAGCACGGCCTACATCGGCCTGGGCGCGAACCTGGGCGACGCCCCCGCCGCGCTGCGCGCCGCCGTGCAGGCCATTGCCGCCTTGCCGGCCACCCGGGTCCTGCGGTGGTCGGCGCTGTACCGCAGCGCACCCGTGGATGCCGCCGGCCCGGACTATCACAACGCCGTGGTGGCCGTGCAGACCGCGCTGACACCCCACGGCTTGCTGGCCGCGCTTCAGGCCATCGAGGCCGCGGCCGGCCGCGAGCGCCCCTACCGCAACGCGCCCCGCACGCTGGACCTGGACATCCTGCTCTTTGGCGGGCAGGTGCTCGACACCCCCGCACTCACCGTGCCCCACCCGCGCCTGCGTGAGCGGGCCTTCGTGCTGCTGCCCCTGGCCGAGATCGCGCCAGAGCACGTCCACCCCGCATGGCTGGCGGCGGTACAGGACCAGCACATCGAGCGGCTGCCAGCCGCATGGTGCGAGGCCGTGTAGCCTTTCCGCTCCGCTTTCCGCAAAGCGGTAGCTGGCGTGGCACGGGCCCCGCGCCGCCACGTCCCGGATGTGAAGCGCACGCGTGGGCAGGCGCAGGGGCGCCTCAGGGGCTCACCCCTGCCTGGCGCGCTGGTTCGAGGCAAACACGTTGTCCTTGGGCAAGGCCTGGCCTGCCTGCACGGCCGCCACCCAGTCGCGGGTCGAAGCGGCGGCGGCAAAGTTGCTGTGGAACACCACGCTGAACACACGGTGGATTTCCTCGGCGCTGGCGCTGCCTGCCGCATTGGCATACGGCAGGGCGCCACTCGCGTCGCTCAGGAACTCCACGGCCAGCCCCCGGTGCGAGGCCTCGTAGATGGTGCTGGCATCGCAGTTGTGCGTCATGTAGCCCACCACGGTCAGGGTGTCGATGCCACGCCCGGCCAGCCACTCGGCCAGGCCAGTGTTCGTGAAGGCGCTCGCCATGCCTTTTTCGATGTGGTGGTCGGCAGGGCGGCGCGCCACTTCGGGGTGCAGCTGCCAGCGCTCGGTGGCCTTGTCGAACACGGGGGCACCGGGCGGGGCGGTGTGCTGTACCACGACCACCGGCACACCGGCCGCGTGGGCGGCATCCATCGCGCGGGCGATGTTGGGCAGCGTGTCGGCCACGGGCGGGTATTCGATGGGCAGGTTGCCGCCCGCGAAATACTCGTTCTGCACGTCGATGACGATCAGGGCGCGGCGCGGAGCGGTGGTGGAAGAGGAGGTCATGGTCACAGTCCTTTGATGGGGTGAAAGAAGTAGGTTGCGGGGAAGGAATGGAGTGATTGTTCGCGTGGCCGCCCGTCCTTTAAAGTGGCTTGATTGACACTCATCGATAGAATCGGGCCATCGTGCCCCATCCTGCCCAATCCTCCATCCGCCTGGTTTCCTCCTCTGTCCCGGACACCGTGGCGGTGGTGGCCTTCGACGGTATCAGCCCCTTCCACCTCTCGGTGCCCTGCCTCGTGTTTGGCGAGGACCGCACGGCCGAGGGCATCAACCGCTACAAATTGGTGGTGTGTGGCATGGCGCCGGGCCCGCTGCGCACCTCCGCCGGGTTCGGCATCGAGGTGGGCCATGGCCTCAAGGTGCTGCGGCGTGCACAGACCATCGTCGTGCCTTCCTGGCGCGACGATCTGGCGCCCGTGCCCCCGGCATTGCTGGCCGCGCTGCGGGCCGCGCACCGCCGGGGTGCGCGCATCGTGGGCCTGTGCCTGGGCGCTTTTGTGCTGGCCGAGGCGGGGCTGCTGGATGGCCGCGCAGCGACCACGCACTGGGCGCTGGCGCAGGAGTTCGCGCGACGCTACCCGCAAGTCGTGCTGCGCCCCGAGGTGCTGTACGTGGAGGATGGCACGGTGCTCACCTCGGCCGGTACGGCTGCGGGCATCGACTGCTGCCTGCACCTGCTGCGCCAGCAGCACGGCGCCGAGGCCGCCAACCGTGCCGCGCGCCGCATGGTGGTGGCGCCCCACCGCCAGGGCGGCCAGGCGCAGTACATCCAGCAGCCCGTGGCGCCGTCGGTGCGGGGCGACCGGCTGGCGCCGCTGCTGCAGTGGCTGGGCGAGCACCTGCACGAAACCCACACCCTGGAGGCCCTGGCCGAGCGCGCGGTGATGAGCCCGCGCACCTTCACGCGGCGCTTTCGCCAGGTCACCGGCACCACGGTGGGCCAGTGGCTGCAGAACCAGCGCGTCGCGTTCGCGCAGCAACTGCTGGAGGGTGGAGACCTGTCCGTCGAGGCCGTGGCCATCGAGGCGGGCTTCGGCTCGGCCGTCTCGCTGCGGCAGCACTTCGCCGCCACGCTGGGCATTGCGCCGTCGGCGTACAGGCAGCAGTTCCGCAGCACTGGCTAGCGGCGGATGCTATCGACGGGATGGAGTCGGGCCGGGTTCAAAAGATCGCTCAGTTGCAGGTTCTTGCTGAGAAGGCGCGGCCCTCGGCGCCCCGCATTCGTTGCAAGGGGGTGGGCGACCCCGCCACCGCTCATGCGGAACACGCGGCCTGCGGCCAGGCACGCCCCGTCTCCAGCATGGTGACGATGCGGTCGACCTGGCCGCGCAGGTTCTTGTGCTTCTTCATCTTCTGTGCGTTCCGTGCCAGGTCCAGGAGGGACTGGCCGTGCGAGGCCGGTGTGGACGGGTCGGCGCCGCAGGCCAGCAGTGCACCCACGGCAAGGTCGCTGCAGGAGACGACGGCCACCCACAGCGGCGTGCGGAGCGGGTCGCCGGCTTCGGGGGCATGCACGTCGCGCGACAGGCGGATCAGCTCGGGCACATAGCGGTTGTTGCCCTGGCAGATGCGGTGCAGCACCCGCGAGCTGTCGTCCCAAGGTGCGTCCACGTCGAGCACGCCCGCGTCCAGGATGCGCTGGAACATGGCGTCGGAGCGCGCATCCAGTTCGCGGTCATGCAGATCGGTGAGGCGCAGCACCGGCATGTGGTCCCGCGTGGTGGAGTGGCAGGCTGCACCCAGGTCCAGCGCGGCCATCACCGCCGCATGGCACCCGGGCCGCCACAGGGCGGCCAATGTCAGTGGTTCGACCGCTCCGTAGGTCTTCTGCGCCACGAGGGCGTTGTGGTACAGCGGCATGCCGCCCTTGGCCAGCAGGTGCACCATGTCCACGTCATTGCCTTCGATGGCCAGGACCATGGGGTAGGTGTCGTCGAAGTTTTCGCCCTGCCACAGGGCCCTGGCGTCGCCACCGTCTACCAGCCAGGTGCGTGCGGCGCCGTGGTCCTGGGCCAGCACTGCGGCCTGCAGCGCGCGTTGCGAGGTGAGCAGGGCCAGTCGTTCGTTTCTATTCATGGTGATGTGTGTGGCCCCTTCCAACAGGTTCATGGAAGGGCCAGGGTCGCGGCGTTGCAAGAGTCGCCATTTTGCAAGCGCAAGGCAGTTTGGCGGCTGACAACTTGTCCACCGCGAAAAGCCTGGAACGGGCGCATTTCTCCGTATATTTCCTGGGTCCTGAGCCGACTGCAAAAGTGTCCCTTGCAGCCAGGACGGCACGAGGAGGAGTTTTTCTTGACGCGAATCTTGACGCGAACCCTGACGCGAAAGCCCCTGCGGAGCTGCTTGAAGGGAGAAGATTGCTTTGGTGGGCGTGCCCGGCACGGAAAACCATGTTGATCAACATCGTCGGCAACTTCACTTTCGAGCAGCGCGGCGATGCGATGTTCATTGGCACCGAAGAATCGGCGGCGCTGATCTGCAACGGCCACGCACGGCTGGTGCCCCCGGAGCCAACCTTCCTGCGCTTCAGCGCGCCGGGCGTTGCTGCCCGCGTGCACTACGCCGAGGGCCCGCCGACCATCGTCCGACATGGCGACAAGGAATGGCACCTTCACGGCGTGCTGCTGGGGGGCTCGGATGCGTATTGCGCGGCGTCCCCGCGCAATGAACGCATCGTCATCCTGCACGATTGGGATGGCGAACGCCTGGCGTCGCTACCCCAACGGCTGGGCCCCAAGCATTTCGGCCGTGCCGCCATCGTGCTGACCGACACCTATACCTATCCCCAAAGCGAATACACGGAGATCTATCGCCCGGATGGCGAGTTCCTCATCCGCTACACCTTGCAAAGCCGCGGGGCGGGGCGCCAGGAGCTGGCGCACTTCACGGACGCACGGGCTTTTCTGCGCACGGGCAACGCCCCCTCCACGTACCAGCTCTTCGACCTGCACAGCTTGCAAGCCTGCAGCGTCCTGCCCGTGGCAGGCGCGATCCTGGGGGTCTGCGCATTGCCGGATGGCAGCAACCTGTGGGTGGATGCCGAGGGCATGCACCGGCTGGCGCCGCAAGGCCAGGACCAGCCGCCGCAGACGCTGCACCGCTTTGCCGATCCCCTGGACGTGGAGCAGGCCAAGCTGCTGCTGTGGCACGACACGCAACGCGTCTATGCGGCGATCGACCATGACCGGGAGCGCCAGAGCCTGATCGCCCTGCCGCTCGAAGGTGTCAACGCCGCAGCGCAGGAGCTGCATTGGTCCGACACCTGGATCATCGCTTTTCAAGGCGGTTTCCTGGCCGGGCAGAACTATCTGCAGCTCAAGCGCAAGACGCTGCTGGCGGACAACGCGGTGGTGCTGTGGCAGCCCGGCGATGTGCTGAGCCCCGCTTTGCTCCAGACGGATGCGAGCCCGGTCGTCGAAGTCAGCCAGACGCGCTCCACCGTCAAGGGCAAACACGGTTACCGCCTGCGCATCCAGGATGCTTGCCCCAACCGTGCGATCCGCTGTGCCGCGCTGGAGCTTGGCCGGTTGTTGGGCGACACCTGCAAAGGCGCGTACCAACAGGGCGATGACGTGCCGGACCGCAAGTTCGACGGGTGCTTCACCATCGACATCGCCACTGCCAGCGCGCCCACTGCGTTCGAGCAGGCCTTCCTGCCGGCCTATCTGGCCTATTACCGCGACATCGGCGACCTCTCGCCGGAAGGCAGCAGGGCACGGCTGGCGCCGCTGGCAATCACCTGGGCCATTGACGAAACGCTATACAAAACGTAGCCCAAAGCGCTTTCCAGAGTAAGCAGAGAGACTGATTTGATGACCAAAACGTCCCAAATTATTGCCGCCATCCTCAAAAAAGCAGGCATCGCCTTCCAGCCCCTGCCCAAGGACTGGGACGGCTCCCACCTGGGCCAGATCTTCCACCACATGGTTCCCGAGCGGATCTGCGAGCTGGACCCGAAGTGCATCGCCGAGGCGGCCGACTACGTGGGGGTGCTCCAGGAATTCGCACAGGCCACCCAGGGAGAGTTCGCCCCCGAAAGCGCGCGAGCCGAAGGGAGCGTCGGCGGCAAGGTGGTGCTGGAGTTCCTGCATGCAGGGCAGGCCATCCGCTTCAAGTTCACGCAGGAAGGCCGCTGGGTGGCCGACGACTTTTACGAGCAACTGCGCAAGTTCTGCAAGAAGCACCTCAGCGGCAGTTACCTCAGCGTGGGCAGCGATCTGGCCACCGAGGTCTATTTACCGCACAAGGTGGTTGCGCAGATTCAGAAGAAGACGCGCACCTTTGATAGCGTCGAGGCGCTGGTGCAGTTCGTGGTGGAGGGCGCATCCCAGAGCGACCTGATCAAAGCAGGGGAGAGCCTGCGTTGGCAGTTGAAGGCGGGCTATACCCGCGACGGCGACAGCCTGCTGACCGCGCTGCTCAAGTCCGAGGCGGACACGGACAGATGCCTGAGTGCCTATGAGCTGCTCGAAGCTCCCGCACTGCCCAGTCGCCATGGCGAATCGCCCCTGGAACTGGCGCAGCGCCTGCGGGGGGTGGACCTGAGAGGCGAGTACGGCGGCGAGGCCAAAGCCACCCTGGGCTATGCCGAGATCCGCGAGAAGTGGAGTCAGCGGCTCTGGCACAGCTATCTCCCCGAATACATGCGCATCGTCGATGCGCTGGAGGCGGACCTGGCATCCATGCGCTTTTCCGAAGCAGGCAACTTGTACGGCATCGCCATGTGCCATGCGCCGCTGCTGGACTGCGGGTCGGAAGTCGCGCAAGTGCACTACTACGAATACAACGGCGCGTACACCCTGAATTTGCTCACCCAGGGACCTGGAGGCGGCGCCTTGCACTTGCAACTGCCCCTCGATCAGGTCGACACGGTGATCGACCTGCTGCGCAGGTATTGCCGCCGTACGTTGTGGACAACGCCCGGCCAAGACGGCGCTTGGCTGGTTGCCCCAGAATAGCCTGCTGCCACGGGCGCAAAGCCAGCGCGCGCCGAACGCACATGGATACCGGGCAGCCGGTGCAGGCGGTTCGTGCCCGCCTGACGATTGCTATATAAAAGGTAGCAAAAAGCGCTTTCTGGAAAAGCGCCAGAGGCCGATGGAGCTCGAAGTTCTCAATCCACCTTCGCGCCCGAGGCCTTCACCACCTGCTGGTACTTGGCGCGCTCGGCGGCCATGAAGCTGTCGAACTGCGCGGGCGTGGTGGCCACGGGTTCGGCGAGCAGGGCGCCGAAGCGGGTCTTGGTCTCCGGCGCGTTCAGGGCCGCCACGAAAGCCTTGTTCAGCTTGTCGATGATGGGCTTGGGCGTGGCCGCGGGCGCTACGAGGCCCCACCAGGTGTCGATGGAAAAGCCCTTGAAAGTAGCAGACAGGGGCGGCACGCCCGGCAGCGAGGCCGATGCGTCCAGCGAGGTCACGGCCAGCGCCTTGAGCTTGCCCGCGCGGATGTTGGGCGCGGCGGCGGCCAGGTTGTCGATGTTGAAGTCCACCTCGCCCGCCAGCAGTGCCAGCTGCGCAGGGTTGGCGCCCCGGTAGGGGATGTGCAGCGCGAAGATGCCGGCGCGCTGCTTGAACATTTCGCCCGCCAGGTGGCCCGCGCTGCCGTTGCCGCCGCTACCGTAGTTCAGCTTGGCGGGGTTGGCCTTGGCGTAGGCGATCAAATCGGCCACGGTGTGGATCTTGAGCTGCTCGGCCTTGGCCGCGTTGATGACCAGTACGTTGGGCACGCGCACCATCTGCGTGATGCCCGCGAAGTCCTTGGCGGCGTCGTAGGGCATCTTGGAATAGAGCCACGGGTTGACCGCGTGCGTGGCGGTGGCGGAGATGCCGATGGTCAGGCCGTCGGGCGCCGCCTTGGCGATGGCGTCGGCACCGATGTTGCCGCCCGCGCCGCCCTTGTTGTCGATGATCACCGTGCCCAGCGAGTCGCGCACGCGCTCGGCCAGGGCCCGGGCGGTCACGTCGATGGGGCCGCCGGCCGCATACGGCACGATCAGCCGGATGGGCTGGCCCGAGTCCTGCGCGAGCGCGGTGTGGGAGGAGAAAGCCGCTGCGATAGCGGCGCTGGCGAGGAGGATGTTTCTGCGGTTCATGGGTGCCATTGTGCAAAAAAATCGTAAGAAGGCTTACGAAAACCTTGAAGCGGGGTGTTCAGGGCGTGCGGGAGGGGTTTTCCGAGAGGCCCAGGTCCTCCACCAGCATGCCCAGCTCGTGCGACGAGCGGATGTCCAGTTTCAGGAAGATGGCCGAGCGGTGCGTGTCCACGGTGCGCGGGTCGATGGGGCGCCCGGGGTCGCGCTGGGCCAGCGCACGGGCCGCTTCCTTGCTGCTGATGCCGGTGGCCAGCAGGCGCGCCACCTCCTGCTGGCGCGGGCTCAGCGCGTTCCAGCGCTCCCGCAGCAGGGCGTGCCGCTGCGCGCGCGCGGCCACGCCGTGCGACAGGGTGGCCGCGCGGTGCACGGCGGCCAGCAGGGTGGCCTCGTCGCAGGGTTTTTCCAGCCAGTCCACCGCGCCTTGCTTGACGGCCGCCACGGCCGAGGCCAACTCGCCGTGGGCGGAGAGGAACACGGTCTTGAGCACCGTGCCCCGCTGGCGCATGGCCTCGAAGACCTGCAGGCCGCTCATGCCGTCCATGCGCAGGTCGAGCAGCACGCAGCCGGGCCGGGCCAGGTCGGCGCCAGCCAGGAAATCCGGCCCGCTCGCGAACGACTGGGCCGCGTGGCCGCCGGCCAGCAGCAGCGCGGCGAGGGAATGGCGCACGCCTTCGTCGTCGTCCACGATGTAGACGCGCAGCGGGGCAAGGGTGGGGCCGGGGGCGGTGGGGTGATCGGTCATGGGGAGGCCACGGGCGGCGTTGCGTGCAGGGGAAGCCGGATCTCGAAGACCGCGCCGCCGCCCTCGCGGTTGCGCGCCAGCAGTTCGCCGCCCATGCTCTCTACGATGGAGCGGCAGATGTTCAGGCCCAGCCCCAGGCCGTCGGAGCGCGTGGTGAAGAACGGCTCGAACAGGCGCTCGGCGATCTCGGGGGGCAGGCCAGGGCCCCGGTCCTGCACTTCGAGGCAGGCGTGGCCGGCATCGGCCCGGGTGCGCAGCAGCAGTTCGTGGTCCATCGGGGGCGTGGCGTGCACCTGCATGGCCTGCAGCGCGTTGAGGCCGAGGTTCAGGACCACCTGCTCCAGGAGCACGCGGTCGGCGCGCACCCGCAGCGGTTCGGGCGCGAGGTCCAGGCGCACCGCCACCCCATGCCGCCGTGCCTCGGCGCGCAGCAGCAGGCCCAGGGACTGGTCCACGGCGGCATTGAGGTCGCAGGGTTCGCGGGCCTCGGGATGCTGGCGCACCCAGCGGCGGATGCGCCCCACGATGTCGGCCGCGCGCAGCGCCTGGGTGGACAGCGCGGCGAGGCTTTCGTTGAGCAGTTCGGTCCGGCCCTGCGCGGCGAGCGCGCGCGCCGCGGCCGCGTAGTTGACCAGGGCCGCCAGCGGCTGGTTGAGCTCGTGCGCGAGGGTGGAGGCCATCTCGCCCACGGTGATCACGCGCTGCACGCGCTGCAGCTGCGCCTCGCGCTGCTGCTGCTGTTCCTCGGCGCGCTTCTGGGCGGTGATGTCCACCACCGAGCTCATCCAGCCGATGTGCCGGCCATCACCGTCGATGAGCCGCGCCGTGTAGAACATGGTGTAGACGTCCGAGCCGTTGCGGTGCCGCAGCCGGTTCTCGTTGCCCTGGGGCGTGGCCTTGCCCGCCAGCGAGGTGTCGCTGTCGTTCCAGTGACGGTCGAGGTCGTCGGGATGCCAGTAGGGGTAGGGGGGCAAGCAGCCGATGAGTTCGGAGGCGGCATAGCCCACCATGTCGCACATGGCGGCGTTCACGTACACGATGCGGCCCTGCAGGTCGCGCGCACGCATGCCGACGAGCAGGGAGTCTTCCATGGACTGGCGAAAGGCCTGCGCCTGCTGCAGCGCGTGGGTGCGCTCGTGCACGCGCTGTTCGAGTTCGATGCGGGCCTGGCGGTTCTCCTGCAGGCGCCGCTCGCGCAGCTGCCAGTAGAGCGCGCCCAGCACCAGCAGGCCCGACGCGAGGCTGGCCAGCGCCCAGGCCTGCTGGCGCGCCAGGGCCACCACCTTGCTGTCGGCCGTGAGGGTGAGGGTCCAGCCCAGGTCGGGCAGGTGTTCCGCGAAGGCGAGATAGTGCTTGCCGCTGCCGGGCAGCCGAAGCTCGGCACCCGGCTGGTCCGGGCGCTGCAGGAGCTTCCAGGGCACCGGCGCGGGCTGCCACTGCGCGCCGTACTGCTCATCGTGCTGCACCTGCCGCACGGCCTCGGCGGGCAGGGGCTTGCTGGTCTTGTAGAGCCAGGACGACACGGAGCCCAGAAACAGAATGCCGCGCTCATCCGTGACGAACACCGGGTCGAGCAGTTGCGCCCAGGTGTCCACGATGGGCTGCATGCGCACCTTCACGGCCACCACGCCGATCACCTTGCCATCGCGCTGCACGGGGGCCGAGGCGAACAGCCCGGGCTCGCCCGTGGTCTTGCCCACGCCGTAGAAGCGCCCCGCCTGCCCGTGCAGTGCGTCGCGGAAGTAGGGACGGTTGCTGTAGTTCTGGTCGACGAAGCTGCTGGGCGTGTCCCAGTTGCTGGAGGCCAGCGTGAGGCCCTTGTCGTCCATGAGGTACAGCGTGTCGGAGCCGGCGTGCGCATTGACGGCCTGGAGGTACGCGTTGGCCGCCTCCCGCACGCTCTGCGATGCGGGATGGCGCAGCAGGTCCGCGACCAGGGGCTGCTGCGCCGCCGTGAAGGGCAGGTAGCTGTAGCGCGTGGCCACGCCGCGCAGGGCCAGGGCCTGGACCTCGCTGGAGCGGCGCAGGTTGTCCCATTGGGTTTCCAGCTCGTTGCGGGTGGCCCATTCGCCGGCGCCCAGGATCAGCAGCACGGCCAGGCCGAACACGGCGGCCATGGGGCCGGCTCCGCGCAGCCCATCGCGCAGGCGTCCCAGGGGCCTGGGGGGAGGCAACGGTGCTGTCACGGGTGTGGCTGTGGCCGGTGGTGGCGCGGGCGGCAAACCCGCACCCTCCCGCTCATCCGCCGTGCTTGTCCGCCTCGGAGGTGAAGGAGTCCGCATAGAACTCTTCCGCTGGCAGGCCCCGCTGGGCGCTGTAGGCCACGCGGGCGGAATCGACCACGATGGGGGCGCCGCAGGCGTACACCTGGTGGCCCGACAGATCGGCGTGGTCGTCCATCACGGCCTGGTGCACAAATCCGGTGCGACCGGTCCAGCCGTCCTCCGGCAAGGCGTCGGAGACGACGGGCACGTAGGTCAGGTGGGGCATGTCGGCCGCCCGGGCCAGCACCCAGTCGTGCATGTACAGGTCGCCGGGGCGGCGGCCGCCCCAGTAGAGCACCGTGGGGCGCGTGATGGCCTTGAACTGCATGTGCTCGATGAGCGCCTTGATGGGGGCAAAGCCCGTGCCCGAGGCCAGCAGCACGATGGGCTTGTCCGAGTCCTCGCGCAGGAAGAAACTGCCGAACGGGCCTTCCACGCGCAGGATCTCCTTTTCCTTCATCGCGCCGAACACGTGGTCGGTGAACTTGCCGCCCGCCATGTGGCGGATGTGCAGTTCCACGCCGGGTGCGTCGGCCTGCGTGTGGGGTGCATTGGCCATCGAATACGCCCGGCGTGCTCCGTCGCGCAGGATGAATTCGATGTACTGGCCCGCGTGGTAGCGGAAGGTGTCGGCCGCCGGCAGCTGCAGGCGCACCCGCATCACGTCGTGCGATTTCTTTTCGAGGGCGGCCACCCGCACGGGCATCTTCTTGACGGGGTAGGCGCTTTCGTCGGTGACCTGGCGCGATTCGAGCACCACGTCCGTCAGGGGCTGGGCGCAGCAGGTCAGCACGAGGCCGGCGGCCTCTTCGTCGGCCGTGAGCGCCTTGGACTGGTGCTCGCCATGGTGCACGGTGCCGCTGAGCTTCCTGCACTTGCACGAACCGCAGGCGCCGTCCTTGCAGCCATAGGGCAGGCCGACGCCGCTGCGGATGGCGGCGGCCAGGATGGCCTCGCCAGCGTTGGCCTGGAAAGCGCGGCCGCTGGGCTGCACGGTGATCTGGAATGCTGCGGTGCTCACAGCCTCGGCGCTGGTCATCTTGTGGGTATCCTCGGGACGTAGATCTTCAAGAACCGGTTGGTGCCGCCGTGGGCCCCTGCCAGGAGATGCCGGCTGGTTCTTTACAAACGGACCCGATTTTGCCTTCAAACCAAAACCCCCTTGGCGCCCTGCCGGCGCGCTTTCGCCGCGAACGCCTGCTGATCGTGGGGTGTGGTGACGTGGGCCAGCGCGTGGCGCGCCTGCTCCAGGGCGGCCCGGGCGCCGGGCGCGTCCAGGTGCTGGCGCTCACCTCCAGCCCCGAGCGCAAGCCGGCGCTGCGCGCCCTGGGCATCCGCCCCCTGTGCGGAAATCTGGACGATGGGACCACGCTGCGCCGCCTGTCGGGCCTGGCCACGCGCGTGCTGCACCTGGCCCCGCCACCCGGCGAAGGCGCCGGAGGGGATGGCTGGTGGCGCGATCCGCGCACGGTGGCCCTGGCCCGCGCGCTGCGCCTGCGCAGCCTGCCCGCCTCCCTCGTCTACGCCTCCACGAGCGGCGTGTATGGCGACTGCCAGGGGGCGATGGTGTCCGAGACACGGCCCGTGGCCCCCGCCACGCCGCGCGCGCAGCGGCGCGTGAATGCCGAGCGGGCGGTGCGGCACCTGGGCCGCGGGGGGGTGCGGGCCAGCGTGCTTCGCATTCCGGGCATCTACGCCCCCGACCGGGACGGTGGCACGCCCGAAGCGCGCCTGCGCCGAGGCACGCCGGTGCTGGAGCGCGAGGACGATGTGTTCACCAACCACATCCACGCCGACGACCTGGCGCGCATCTGCCTGGCCGCGCTGTGGCGTGCGCGGCCGCAACGCGTCTACAACGTGAGCGATGCCACGGAACTGAGGATGGGCGACTACTTCGACCTGGCGGCCGACCTGTACGGCCTGCCGCGTCCCCCGCGCGTGCGCCGCAGTGCCGCGCAGGAGCAGCTGTCGCTGATGCTGCTGAGCTTCATGAGCGAATCGCGGCGGCTGGACAACCAGCGCATGCTGCGGGAGCTGGGTGTGAAGCTGCGCTACCCGACCGTGGCCGAGGGGTTGCGGGCGGCGCGCCCGTCGCCTTAGGGCGGGCGCGTCCGCCGGGTTCAGCAGGGCGCCTGGCCTCCATTGGAGCGGCACACACCGCCGGGACCGGGGAACCGCCCGGGACCGGCGCGGGGATAGGTATTGCCCTGGTTGTCGGTGCAGCGAAAGTCACCGCATTGCGTCAGGCGAGGTGGAGGTTGCGGTGTGCCTGTCTGCGGGAAGGGGTCAGGAAAAAGGGGGCGATGCCGCGATGGCGGCACGACCACCACCCGGGGCTGGTGGGCACGCGCTTTTTCGACTTCCGCATACCCTTGTGGGCCCAGGCAGTCCAGATCCACTTGCCGCTGCGCCGCCTCCAGGCGCAACTCCTGTTCATAGGTCGAGCGGGCCAGACCCGCAGCCACCATATCCAGGTTGCGCCGCGAGCGCGCGCATTCGGGGGATCGGGCGTAGTCCTGGGGCTGGGGCGTGGCCGCCGCGGCCTGTGCGGCGCGGGCACGGTCGCGTTCGGCGTTGCGGCGGGCATCGGTTTCCGCCGCGGTGGCCTCTGCCTGCAGCCGCTGTTGCTTGCGCTCCAGTGCTTGCGTTGCCAGCTCCCGTTCCTGCTGGATCTCCTCGGGGGTTTTCCGCGCTTCGACTTCGCGCGCGGTGGCGCCACCGGTGCATGCGCCGTCGGTATAGGTCACCTGTCCCGTGCGGGCATCGGTGCAGCGAACCACCTGGGCGCTGGCGCCCGTGGCAAGCACGGCGGCACCCAGGCAGAGAATGAAGAGGCAGGGGCGGATCGTCACGGTCGGCTGCCAGGCAGGGGGAACGACGGCGCGGGACGGCAGCGCGTTCAGGGTTTTTCGGGGCTGTTCGACTGCTGGCGTGAACGCCAGTCGAGCGGGTGCGGCGTGTAGCTGTCTGGCGCCATGCGGCCAGGGCGGGCTTCACGGTTGCGGCGGTCTTCCGCGGCGCGGCGGTCGCGTTCCGCCTGGTCTCGCAAGGCCTGCTCCCGGTCCCGGTTGCGGCGATCGGCCTCGCGCGCCTGCTGGTCGCGGCGGTCGCGTTCACGCTCCCGGGCTACGCGATCGCGCTCGGCCCGTTCTCTGTCACGCTCGCGCTCGCGCCAGTCGTTGCGGTTGCGATCGCGTTCCCAGCGGTCGTCGCGATCACGTCCGCCGTAGTAGATGACAGAGGGCGGGGCCGAATACGCAGGGTAGACGGGGGGCGGACTGGAGTACACCGACGGGGTGTTGTAGATGTACCCCGGCTGCTCGTAGACCCTGTACGGCGTGGGTTCGTAATAGGGGTCGCCCGGCACGGTGGCGCAACCCGTCACCACGGCGCCCAGGACCGTGGCAGAAATGATGCGGGCGAGTGTGTATGTCATGCTGTTCAGACCCCCTACAGGGCGTGGGCGTTCCGCGCTGTACGTAAAGCCCCCGAAAAGCACCCCGGCGGGGTGTTACAAGTTTCGGAGTGGCGTTTTTCAATGCCTCCCACTGTAGCGCCCGGGGGGCCCATTTGGTTGACCTGCATGCCGATGCAACGGGTAGGACGAAATCCCATGCCGTGCCGGGCTGGTGCCTTGGCGCACCGGCTTTTGAAATCAAAATTGATAGCGAAAGCGCGTGGCTGGCAATGCGCGAGCCGCCCTTTTTATGCGCGGCGTGTACGCCGTGGCGAAGGGCGCGCGGGAAGCTGGCCTGCTTCCCGTTTATTTGGGCAGCACCCGGCGGATGGTTTCCGCCAGATCTTCCGCCACGAACTTGGCGACATAGCCGTCGGCGCCGACGCTGCGCACGTGGTCTTCGTTGGCCGAGCCGGACAGCGAGGAGTGGATGACCACCGGCAGCCCGTGGAAGCGCGCATCCTGCTTGATGTTGCGCGTGAGGGTGAAACCGTCCATTTCCGGCATTTCGAGGTCGGTCAGCACCATGGCCACGCGGTCCAGCACGCTCTTGCCCTCGGCTTCGGCGCTCCTGGCGATGGCGTTGAGCCGGTCCCAGGCTTCCTTGCCGGATTTCACCATTTCATAGGGCGCATGCAGCACCTTGAGTTCCTGCTCGATGAGCGAGCGCGCCACGAACGAATCGTCGGCCGCCAGGATGATGGTGCCGGGCTTGAGCTTGAGCTTGGCGCCGACCTTCTCTTCGGTGACCTCGTGGCCGTCCGAAGGCGACACCATCTGGAGGATGGCTTCAACGTCCAGCACCTGGGCCAAGCGGGATTCGTCGGTGTTGCCATCCAGGCGGGCAATGCTGGTCACCAGCTTGCCGGCGGCGCCGCTGGTTTCGGCGGAAAGCACCTGCTTCCAGTCCAGCCGCACGATGTCTTCCACCGACTCCACCGCAAAAGCCTGCGTGGTGCGCGCGTATTCGGTCACCAGCATGATGTTCAGTCCCGTCTGGGGCTTGCAGCCCACGATGGAAGGCAGGTCCAGCACCGGAATCACCTGGCCGCGCAGGTTCACGACCCCCAGCGAATGCGGCGTGGTGCCCGCGATCGGCGTGATGCTGGGCATGGCCACGATCTCGCGGATCTTGAACACGTTGATGCCGAACAGTTCGGATTTGCCCAGGGCACTGTCGGTGCCCAGACGAAACAGCAGCAGTTCGAACTTGTTGGTGCTGGTGAGGTTGGTCCGCTCGTCGATGTCCTGCTGCACTGCTTTCATGATGGGTCCTTCGCGCAGAAAAGAAGAAGAAACGCGCGTTTACAAATTCTAGGATCAGAACGGCATGTGCAGTGCGCTAAATGTTCAGGCAATACCCGAATAGTGCGCTGCAGCATCCAGGCGTCGCGGCGCCGTCACACGCTGGCGGCGCGGGTCATGCCGAGGGCGGCAGCGCCACGGGGGTGAAATGCACCACCGTGGGGAACGGGTCGTAGAAATGGTGCAGCAGCCGTTTCCATTCCTGGTAGGGCGCCGACTGGCGAAAGCCGATTTCGTGGTCCTCGAGCGTGGCCCAGCGCACCAGCAATGCGTAGTCCTGCGGGCGTTCCACGCAATGGGCCAGTTCGTGCGACAGGTAGCCGGGCATCGAGGCGATGATCCGCTGCGCCTGGGCAAAGGCTTGCTCGAACGCGGCATTCTGGCCGGCGCGGACGGTGAGGTGGGCGATTTCAAGGACCATGGTGGCAGGTGTGGGCTGGGGACAACCCCCTTTGTACCGCACCTTGCCTGCCGTGCCAGCGGCGGGCTCCACCTCAGGCCGCGCTGCTGCGGGAAAGGTCCGGTGGCGTCTTGAGGCTGGAGGCGAGGCGGCCCAGCAGCGCGAGCAGGGGCGCGTCCGATGCGTCGCAGGCCAGGCCCAGATGGCGCGAGAAAGCCAGCGGACCGTCCAGGGGCCGCACGACCGAATGGCGTGCGTGGGCCGCGTAGGACTGCGGCACGACGGCCACGCCCAGGCCGCTGTCCACCATGTGCAGCAACAGCTCTTCGCGCGCGGCGCTGGCCTGCACCTCCAGCGCGATCCCGCGCTCGGCCAGCAGGCGGACGAACGACTGGTGCAAGGGGCAGTACGGCCATTCGATGAGCGGAACGCCCTGCAGGTCGGCCAGGCCGAATTTCTTCTTGAAACGCAGCGGGTGCTGTTCGGGCAGGAGCATCACATAGGGCTCGCGCCACAAGGACATGAAGGTGTCGCCAGACGGCTTGCAATGCTCGGCCACCAGACGCAGGCGCGCCTCCTGCGCGCTGGCCGTGAGCCGCACCAGGGCGTTGGGCATGAGCTCGCCAATCTGCGCGAACAGCGGCGCGGCCGGGCCCACCATCAGGTCGTCCTGCAGGAACACGCCCAGCGTTTCGCGCGGCGCATCGCGGAAGTCGCGCACCATGGCGCTCGACTGCGCCAGCAGGCTGCAGGCGCGCGGGTACAGGCGGTGGGCGGCGGGCGTGGGCGCCAGGCCCTGGCGGCTGCGCTCGAACAGCACGGTGTCGAGCGCATCCTCCAGCCCCTTGATGGCCATGCTGATCGAGGGCTGCGCCACGAAGCAGCGGCGCGCGGCCGTGGTCACGGAGCGTTCTTCGTAGGCCGCCACGAAGTAGCCCAGGGCGCGCAGGTCAAACAGCATGGTGCGGGGGCCACGGAGGGCCGCGGTCAGGTCGGGGTGATGGTGGTGACGGTTTCGCGGAAGTAGTCGAGCTGGCCGTTGCGCGAGTGGCTCACGATCCAGGTCAGCGATTCCACTTCGCGCTGTTGTACCGCATAAAAGAAGCGCTGGTGGAATTTCGTGATCACCCAGTCGTCGCCCAGGGGCTGGCTGTGGGTGTGCACGATCTTCGTGCCCTGCGGAAAGACTTCGGTGCCCAGGCGCTGCACCACGGCCAGCACGTCGGCCTTGTGGCGGGCGACCTGCCAGCTGGTGTCCGCCTCGTCGCGGTAGTGGTCGATGCGGAAATCCACGTCGTCGGAGATGCTGTCCAGCAATGTGGGCACGTCACCCTTTTCAAACGCGGCCAGTACGCGGTCGATGGGGAAGTGGGTGGTGGGGTTGGTCGTCATGTGCGTTCTCCGGTCGGGTTGAAGAAAGGTCGTGGAAGCAGGTACCGGAAGGCGACTGTAGGCAGCCCGCGCGGCACGCACAACGATGGAATTTGTGGGGCGATGCGATAAAAAAATGATGGATGGAAGGATGCCGGGCGCTGCGTTCACGCCACTGCCATCCGCCACCGTGCTGCGCGCCGGCCAGGGCCGGTGAAACCAGCGCGGCCAGGCCGCCGCGTCTTCTTTTTCTTTTTTCTTTTCCCTCCTCCCACGCCGCAGGACAGGGAACGGGTCCAAAGGCGGCCCCGAGAGCCGCCCCTCAATCCGTGACGCCCGGCACCTGGCTCAGATAGCCGTGCAGCGCCGCGATGGCCTGGCGCACCTTGGCGGGCTGTGCGTCGCGCTGGGGCGTGACGGCCCAGATGTCGAGCGTGCCGAAGGACCAGTCGGGCAGCAGTCGCACCAGCTGCCCGGTCTGCAAGGCCTCGTGTGCGTCCATGCTGCCCACGAGCGCAAGGCCCAGGCCGGCCTCGCACATCTGCTGGATCGACAACTGGTTGTTGCTGGCGATGCGCGGCTCCACCCGCAGCGCGCGCGGTTCGCCCGTGGGGCTGCGCAGATCGATCAGCAGGCCGCCGCTCCCGCGCGCAAAGCCCAGCCAGCTGTGCGACAGCAGGGCGTCGGGGTCCTGCGGCACGCCATGGTTGGCCACCCACCCGGGCGAGGCGCACAGGTACCACCGCATCCCGCCCAGGCGCCGGGCAGCCCAGCTGGAGTCGGCCAGCCGCCCGTAGCGCACCGCCAGGTCGATGCGGGCGTTGATCAGGTCGATGGGCGAATCGTCCACCAGCAGCCTCAAGCGCAAGGCAGGGTGGGCGGCCAGCAGCTCACCCAGCGCGGGCGCGATGTGCCGTGCAAAGCCCACGGTGGCCGAAAGGCGCAGCTCGCCGCTGGGCGCATCGCGCGATGCCGCCAGCTCGGCGCGTGCCTGCTCGGCCGCGGCCCACATGGCGGCGCAGCGCGCGTGGTAGCGCTGGCCCGCCTCGGTGAGGGCCAGCTTGCGGGTGGAGCGGTGCAGCAGCGTCACACCGCCGTCGCTCTCCAGCCTGCGCACCTGCTGACTCACGGCCGAGGTGCTCATGCCCAGGGCGCGGGCCGCGCCGCTCATCGAGCCGTGCTGCACCACGGCGGCGAACACGGCCATGCGTTTGAGGTCTTCCATCGGTGAATTTGCTTGATCGTGAAGCTGGTCTTCAAAGTGAAGGCATTTTTAGCCCTCTAGTGCGGTCTTTGACAAGCCCATATTCTCACCCTATCGCAACTTTGAACCGAGGAACTCCCCATGAACATCGCCCTGATTGGTGCCACCGGCTTCGTCGGCTCGGCCGTGCTCGATGAACTGCTGCAGCGCGGCCACCGCGTGACCGTGCTGGCCCGCAACCCCGGCAAGCTGCCCGCGCGTGAAGGCCTGACCGTCGTCGCCGCCGACGCGCAGGATGCCGCCCAGGTCGCCAAGGCCGCCGCCGGCCACGATGCGGTGGTGAGCGCCTACAACCCCGGCTGGACCGTGCCGGACATCCATGACCAGTTCCTCAAGGGCACCCGCGCCATCATCGACGGCACCAAGCAGGCGGGTGTGCGGCGCCTGCTCGTGGTGGGCGGCGCCGGCAGCCTGTTCGTGGCGCCCGGCGTGCAACTGGTGGACACGCCCCAGTTCCCGGCGGAATGGAAGCAGGGGGCCCTGGCCGCGCGCGAGGCACTCCACTGGATCCGCACCGAAAGCACCCTGGACTGGACCTTCCTCTCGCCCCCCATCCTGCTGGCTCCCGGCGAACGCACGGGCCAGTACCGCCTGGGCACCGAAGCCCCGCTGATGAACGGCGACCAGCCCGGCGGCATCAGCGTGGCCGATCTGGCCGTGGCCATTGCCGATGAGCTGGAAACGCCGCGGCACCTGCAGCAGCGGTTCACGGTGGCGCACTGAGCCTGGGCATCCCGGCCGGCGCGGCGGCGGGCCACCGGGGGTGCGGGCGGGGGCTGCATCCCGGCCGACGGCATCTCAGCCGGTTCGCCTACAGGCGCATGGGGCCGCAGCACCTGCAGGCGGCGGGATTGATGTGTAGATTGGTGGTGCCGGCGACGCCTGCAAGCGCAGGCAGGCCGGCCGGCCACGCTGCTGCCCTTGCCGCCCACCCGGGTGCGGCGCCAGAGCAGGGCGTGTTATCCCGCCCCACTGCTGCCTGTCGGAGTACCTTCGTGCATTCGATCTCTACCGCCTTGCCACCCGTCCCCGCCCCCGCAGCATGCGGCGGGGCGCAACGTCCTCCCTCTCCCGTTTCCTGGCCGCGTACCCTGGCGCTGCTGGGAGTGTTGGGGGCACTCGCCACGGCGGCGGGTGCCCAGGATGCGGCGCTGCAGACCGCCCCCGAACCCCGGCGCATGTTCATCGACGGCGCACGCGCCGCGAGCGATGTGGGCCTGGTGTCGGTGGGGGTGCAGCTGCCATGGGAATGGCGCCGTTCCTTCCTGGGCGGCGAATTGACGGGGCACTGGGACGCCCACATCGCCCACTGGCGCGTCCCTGCGGGCTCGGCGGCGTCCGATCGCAGGCACTGGACGCAGCTGGCCCTGGTGCCCACGCTGCGGCTGCGCTTCAATGGCGGGCGTTCGGCGTGGTTCATGGAAGGCGGCATCGGCGTTTCGGTGCTGGACGGGCACTACGCGATGCGGCACAAGGCCTTCAGCACACGCTTCAATTTCACCGACCATCAGGGGATCGGCTTCAACTTTGGCGCGCGCCGCCAGCATGAGCTGATGTTGATGGTGCGCCATGTCTCCAACGGTGGCATCCGCAAGCCCAATCCCGGAGAAGATTTTGTCCAGGTGCGCTATGGACTGGCATTTTGAGCCGGTGCCTTGGTGTAGGCGGTGTCGATGCTCCTCAATTCATAGCTGCCAGGGCTTGGGTGGCGGGCGCAGGAGGCTGTTTTCGTCTCAAGGCCCCGGGGCGGTGGCGCGTGGGCTCCTGTCGGCAGCCGTGCGTGCTCCGTGCCGGGGCGCGTGCCGTCAGCCGTCGATCAGCTTCGGGTCCCACGCAAACACGGTCTGCTCCTGCTCGCCCAGCTTCTCGATGCCCAGGCGCATCACGTCGCCGGGCTTGAGGAACTGCGCCTGGGGCTTCTTGCCCATGCCCACGCCGGGCGGGGTGCCGGTGGTGATCAGGTCGCCGGGCTCCAGCGTCATGAAGCGGCTCAGGTAGCTCACCAGCTGCGCCACGGTGAAGATCATCGTGCGGGTGCTGCCGGTCTGTTGGCGCTCGCCGTTCACGTCCAGCCACATCGACAGATTCTGCGGGTCGCCCACCTCGTCGGCGCTCACCAGCCAGGGGCCGATGGGGCCGAAGGTGTCGCAGCCCTTGCCCTTGTCCCAGGTGCCGCCGCGCTCGAGCTGGTATTCGCGCTCGGAGATGTCGTTGATGGTGCAGTAGCCGGCCACGTGCTGCAGCGCGTCTGCCTCGCTCACATAGCGCGCGCGGGTGCCGATCACCACGCCCAGCTCCACCTCCCAGTCGGATTTGACCGAACCCTGCGGCAGCACCACGGGGTGGTTGCAGCCCACGGCGCAATCGACGGTCTTGGTGAAGACGATGGGCTCCTTCGGGATGGCCATGCCGGCTTCGGCCGCGTGGTCGGCGTAGTTCAGGCCGATGGCGATGAACTTGCGCATGCCCGTCCACGGCACGCCCAGGCGGCCCTGGGGCACGACGGGCAACGTGGCGGCATCGATGGCGGCCAGCGCGGCCAGGCCAGAGGGTGACAGGTTGGCGGGGCTGATGTCGGGCAGCACGCCGCTCAGGTCGCGCACCGTGCCGTCGGTGTGCAGCAGGGCGGGTTTTTCCTGGCCCTTGGGGCCGTGGCGAAGCAGCTTCATGGTTCGTAGTGGTGGAGGGGTTGGATGATGGGTGGCGCGAAACGCAGAGCGTAGATGAAATCAGTTGGACCAGCCGCCGTCGATGACCTGGGCGGTGCCCGTGGTGAACGATGACTCGTCGCTCGCCAGGTACACCGCCAGCGCGGCGATCTCCTCGGCCCGGCCCAGGCGGCCCATGGGTTGGCGTTCGACAAAGCCAGCCTCCACGGCGGCCAGGCTCTGGCCCGTGGCCGCGGCCTGCGCGGTGATGCGGTCCTGCAGCGACGGCGACATCACGGTGCCGGGGCAGATGGCATTGCAGCGGATGCCCTGGGCCACGAAGTCGGCGGCCACCGACTTGGTCAGGCCCACGACCGCCGCCTTGGTGGTGCCGTAGACGAACCGCCGGGGCGCCCCTTTGATACTGCCCGCCACCGAGGCCACGTTGATGATGGACCCGGCGCCGCGCGCCAGCATGCCGGGCAGGAACGCCCGGATGGTTCGAAACTGCGCGCGCACGTTCAGATCGAACGCGAAGTCCCACTCGTCGTCCGTGCAGTCGAGCACACTGCCCGCGTGCACAAAGCCCGCGCCGTTGAACAGCACATCCACCGGCCCCACGGCCGCTGCGGCATCGCGCACGGCCTGGGCCTGGGTCACGTCCAGCACGCGGGTCTCGCAGCCGGTGTCGCGCCGCAGGTCGGCCAGCAAGGCGGCGTTGATGTCGGTGGCGATCACCCGGGCGCCCTGGGCCGCGAAGGCAATGGCGGTGGCGCGGCCGATGCCCTGGCCGGCGGCGGTGAGAAAGGCGGTCTTGCCTGCAAGTCGGTGTGTCATGGAATGCGGGGCGTGAAGAGTGGGTGGGAGTGCTCTGCGGCAGGGGTGGGCGCCGTCAGCCCGTGAACCAGCGCAGCGGCGCCAGCACCGTCTGCGGAAAGATCACCATGATGAACATCACCGCGAACTCGGCCGCCATGAAGGGCAGCACGCCGCGCGTCACCTCGTCCATCTTCATGCGCCCCACACCGGCCACCACGTTCAGGATGGTGCCCACCGGCGGCGTGACCAGGCCGATGGAGTTGTTGATGATGAACAGCACGCCGAAGTACACCGGGTCGATGCCCGCGGCCTTGATCACGGGCATCAGCACGGGGGTCAGGATCAGGATGGTGGGCGTCATGTCCATCGCCGTGCCCACCAGCATCACCAGCACCATGATCGCGATGAGCAGCAGCGTCTGGTTGCCCATGAAGGGCTTGAGCAGCTCCACCATCTGCGCGGGCAGGTTGGCCACGGTGATGAGCCACGACGACACCATGGCCGCCGCCACGAGGAACATCACCACCGCCGTGGTCTTGGCCGCGGTGGTGAAGATGGGCAGCAGCGCGCGCAGCGGCAGCTCGCGGTAGATCACGCTGGCCACGAACAGCGAATACACCGCCGCGACCACCGCGGCCTCGGTCGGTGTGAACACGCCCATGCGCAGGCCCACCAGGATGAACACCGGCAAGGTCAGCGCCCACACCGACTCCCGCGCGGTGCGCCAGACTTCGGCTGCAGTCTTCTTCTCCGGCATGGCCAGCACCTCCTTGCGGCCCACCCACCACCAGGTCACGGCCAGGCCCACGCCGATCATGATGCCCGGCACGATGCCCGCGATGAACAGCTTGCTGATCGACACGTTGGCCGCCACGCCGAAGATCACGAAACCGATGCTCGGCGGAATGATGGGCCCGATGACGCCCGAGGCCGCGATCAGCCCGCCCGACACCTCCTTCTTGTGCCCGGCCTTGACCATCATCGGCAGCAGCAGCGCCGTGAGCGCCGCCGCATCGGCCACGGCCGAGCCCGACAGCGACGACAGCAGGCAGGCGGCCAGGATCACCACATAGCCCAGGCCTCCCTTCACATGCCCCACCAGCGCCAGCGCGAAGTTCACGATGCGCTGCGACAGCCCGCCCACGTTCATGATCTCGCCGGCCAGCATGAAGAAGGGCACGGCCAGCAGCGGAAAGCTGTCGGCGCCATTGATGAAGTTCTGCGCCAGGATCTGCGCGTCGAACAGATCGAGTTGCCACATCAGCGCGACGCCGGCGGCCAGCAGTGCATACGCGATGGGAATGCCCAGCGCCATGGTGCCGATGAGGGCCCCCAGAAAAATCAGCACGGTCATGTGTTGTCTCCGTTATTTTTGATGTGCCATCTGTGCGTGCGTGCATGCTTACTTGCTCACTCGCCGCGCTGCTTCGGCGCCTGGCCCAGGGCTCGTGCGGCCGCATCTTCGCGCGCCAGTTCAGCCTGCAGGGCTTCGAGCTCCGCCTGTTCTTCGGATTCCTTGACCATCACCAGTTCGTCCTCGCTGGCCTTGCCGGTCAGCACGCGCAGCAACTGCAGCGTCAGCAGGAAGCCGGCGCACACCGAGAACACCACGCCCGAGGCATAGAAGATGGCCATCGATGCGCCGGTGACCGGGGCCTCCACATCCCAGTTGATCTTCATCTGCTGCCAGCTGCCGTCGAAGAACAGCCAGGTGATGTAGAGCATCAGCACATGGCCCAGCGCCATGCAGGCTTTCTTGCCCCGCACAGACAGGCGCGACACCAGCATGTCGGTGCCCAGGTGCGCGTTCTCCTTGATGGCCGCCACCGCGCCCAGGAAGGTGATCCACACGAAGAGCCAGCGCGACAGCTCCTCGCTGACGGCGATGCCGGAGTTGAAGACGTAGCGCAGCACCACGTTGCCGAACACCAGCACCACCATGGCGGCCAGCGCCAGCGCGATGAAGAGGTTGATGGCCCGGACGTAGCGGTCGATGAAGGTATTGAGCATGCTGGGGTCTCCGTGGATGGCGGGCCGGTCTGGTTTTTTTGAGGCGTTCAGAGCGCCGCGCCCTGCAGCAGCCCGCGCGCGGCCAGGTTGGCGATGAAGGCCCGCAGGCCGAAGCGCCAGGGCGGCGCGCTCTCGCTGTGCGTCACGGTGTTGTGCAGCGCGCCCAGCCAGGCGCTCTGGATCGTGACCACGTCGCCCAGCTTGTGGGTGAAGCCGCCGCCGGGCTGGTCGCGGTCTTCGATGGGCGCGAACAGCGTGCCCAAAAACAGCATGAAGCCGTCCGGGTACTGGTGCGCCGCCAGCGTCTGGGCCACCAGGTCGGCCGGGTCGCGGCTGATGCTGGCCATGGTGTTGATGCCCCGCAGCGTGAAGCCGTCGGTGCCCGCCACGCGCAGGTGCACGGTCTCGGCGCGCACCTGGTGCAGCCCGAAGCCCGCGTCGAACAGCCGGATGAAGGGGCCGATGGCGCACGAGGCGTTGTTGTCCTTGGCCTTGCCCAGCAGCAGCGCGCTGCGGCCCTCGATGTCGCGCAGGTTCACATCGTTGCCCAGCGTGGCGCCCACGATGGCGCCACGGCTGTTGACGGCCAGCACCACCTCGGGCTCGGGGTTGTTCCAGGCCGAATCGGCGCGGATGCCGATCTCCTCGCCCGTGCCCACCGCTGCGAGCACCGGCGCCTTGGTGAAGACCTCGGCGTCGGGGCCGATGCCCACTTCAAGGTACTGCGACCACAGGCCCTTGCCTTGCAGCAGTGCTTTCAAGGCCATCGCCTGCTCGGAGCCGGGACGGATGTCGGCCAGGCTCTCGCCGATGAGCCCCACCACCTGGCTGCGCAGGCCCTGGGCCCGGGCCGCGTCGCCGCGCGCCTGCTCTTCGATCACGCGCTCGATCAGGCTGGCCGCGAAGGTCACGCCAGCCGCCTTGACCACCTGCAGATCGCAGGGGGCCAGCAGCCAGGGGCGGGACGTGTCGCGCACGCCATGCTGGCCGGTTTGGCTGTTGGCCAGCAGTTCGTCCACGCTGCACAGGTACTGGCCCTCGGCGGCTCGCACTGCCTCGGTGGGCGCGGGCGTGTCCAGCAGCGTGCTCATGGTGGGGTAGTGCCGGCTCAGGTCGAACACGCCACCGGTGCGCAGGGCCACCACCGCCGGGCCGGGCACGGCGCCGTGCACCCAGGCGCGGCCGACCAGGGTGCCGGCCAGGCCGTCGTCGGGAAGAATGTGGGCGCGCGCCGCCCCACCGGCCGCTGTGGCCGCTGTCGTTTCACTCATGGGAGTTCCTTGGAAAAGGGTTCTGAATCGGTGCCGCGCCCGCCCAGGCGCAGCGTCTCAATGGTTGTGGCGCGGCGTGTGTTCGGAAATGCGCCGGTAGTCCAGCGCAAAGTCGAGCGTCGCGCCATCCACCAGCTGGCCGGTCTTCTCGCGGTACAGCGCTTCCCAGGGCGACTGGCTCCTGGGGATGGGCGGCGCCGGCAGTTCGCGGCGGCGGCGCTCGATCTCCTCGGGGGCCACCAGCGCGTCGCACCGGCCGGCGTTCAGGTCGATGCGGACCATGTCGCCGCTGTGCAGCCAGGACAGGCCCCCGCCCATTGCGCTTTCGGGCGAGACGTTCAAAATCGACGGGCTGTCGGCCGTGCCCGACTGGCGCCCGTCGCCCAGCGTGGGCAGCGTGTTGATGCCGCGGCGGATCAGCGCGTCGGGCGGCTGCATGTTGACCACCTCGGCCGAGCCGGGCCAGCCGATGGGGCCCGCGCCGCGCATCACCAGGATGCAGCCTTCGTCGATGCCGAGCGACGGGTCGTTGATGCGTGCGTGGTAGTCGTCCGCGCCTTCGAACACCACGGCGCGTGCTTCGAAGATGCCTTCCGCGCCCGGTTGGCTCAGGTAGCGCTGGCGGAAGGACTCGGAGATCACCGATGTCTTCAGGATGCCGAAGTCGAAGAGGTTGCCGTGCAGCACCAGGAAGCCGGCTTTTTCCATCAGCGGTGCGTCGAAGGGGAAGATCACCTCGCGGTCGCGCGTCTCGCGGCCCTGCAGGTTGTCGGCCAGGGCCTTGCCGGTCACGCTCAAGGCATCGGCATGCAGGCGGCCCGCCTGCTGCAGCTCCCACATCAGCGCGGGCACGCCCCCGGCGCGGAAGAACCTCTCGCCCAGGTATTTGCCGGCGGGCTGCATGTTCAGCAGCAGGGGCAGGTCGTAGGCATGCTGCGTCCAGTCCTCGGCGCGCAGGTCCACGCCCGCGTGGCGCGCCATGGCCATGATGTGCACCTGCGCGTTGCTGCTGCCCCCGGCCACGCTGACCACGGCCAGCGCGTTGAGAAAACTCTCGCGGGTGAGGATGCGCGAGGGGCGCAGGTCCTCGTAGGCCATCTCCACGATGCGCCGCCCGGTCTCGTACGCCATCTGCCCGCGTTCGCGGTAGGGCGCCGGAATGGCGGCGCAGCCCGGCAGCGAGAGGCCCAGCGCCTCGGCCACCGCGTTCATGGTGGACGCCGTGCCCATGGTGTTGCAGTGGCCGGCCGACGGCGCGCTACTGCAGGCGCGCTGCAGGAATTCTTCCTCGTCGATGTCGCCCGCGGCCAGCTGGCGGCGGCTGCGCCAGATCACGGTGCCCGAGCCCACCAGTTCGCCGTCATGCCAGCCGTCCAGCATGGGGCCGCCCGAGAGCACGATGGCCGGGATGTCCACCGTGGACGCCGCCATGATGCCGGCCGGGGTCGTCTTGTCGCAGCCGGTGGTCAGCACCACCGCGTCGATGGGGTAGCCGTACAGGATCTCCACCAGCCCCAGGTAGGCCAGGTTGCGGTCCAGCGCGGCGGTGGGGCGGCGGCAGTTCTCGAAGATGGGGTGCACCGGAAACTCCATCGGGATGCCCCCGGCGTCGCGGATGCCCTCGCGCACGCGCCGCGCCAGGTCCACATGGATGCGGTTGCAGGGCGACAGGTCGCTGCCGGTCTGCGCGATGCCGATGATGGGGCGGCCCGAGCGCAGCTCCTCGGGCGTGAGCCCGTAGTTCATGAAGCGTTCGAGGTAGAGCGCGGTCATGTCCGAGCGTGCGGGGTCGGCAAACCACTCGCGGGAGCGGAAGGGGCGGCGGGGTGTTTTGGTCATGGATCGCGATGTGTCAGCAGGCGGGAAGGGCGCTGCAACAGGGGTTGGCATGTTTGACTCGAACCACAAACCGTTCGGGCTGAGCCCGTCGAAGCCTCGCGCGGCGCTTCGGCCGCTCGGTGAACGGTTGTGGCGGAGCAGAAAAGTTACTTGCCGCCCCGCACCTTGGCAAGTTCGGCGTTCATCTCGCCGGTGGTTTCCTCGCCGAATTCCTTGGCGTACTTGGCCAGCACCGGCTGCAGCTTGGTGCGCATCTTGGCCTGCTCGGCCGGGGCCAGCTCGGTCACCTGCATGCCCACTTTCTTGAGCTCGCCCAGCGCCTTGTCGCTGAACGCGCGGATGGTCTTGCGCTCGAACAGGGTGGCTTCGCGCGCGGCGTCCTGCACGATCTTTTGCTCCTGCGCCGACAGGCCGTCCCAGGTCTTCTTGGACATGAGCAACACCCAGGCGCTGTACATGTGGCGCGACAGCACCAAGTGCTTTTGCACTTCATAGAACTTGCTCGACAGGATGGTGGCGGGCGGGTTCTCTTGCCCATCGACCGCCGCCTGCTCCATGGCCGAGTACAGCTCGGTGAAGGGCATGGGCGTGGCGTTGGCACCCAGGGCGTTGAAGGTGTCCAGGAACAGCGGGCTCTGGATCACGCGCAGCTTCAGGCCCGCCAGGTCTTCCGCCTTGGTGATGGCGCGGCGCGAGTTGGTCACGTGGCGAAAGCCGTTCTCCCAGAAGCCCAGGCCCACCAGGCCCTTTTCGGGCAGCTTGGCCAGCAGCTTCTGGCCGAACGGGCCGTCGAGCACCGCGTCGGCCTCCTGCTCGTTGTTGAAAGTGAGCGGCAGGTTCAGCACGCCGAAGGGCTTGATCAGCGCCATCAGCGTGGAGCTGTCGGGCACCGTCATCTCCAGCGTGCCGCCGCGCAGTGCCGAGGTCATGCTCACGTCGTTGCCCAGGGAGCCGCTGGCGTACAGCTTGGCCACCAGCTTGCCGCCGCTCTTGGCCGAGAGCTGCTCGGCAAAATGCTTGACGGCCTGCGCCTGGGGGTGGTCGTCGTTCAGGCCGATGCCGACCTTGAACACGTGGTCCTTGATCTGCGCCGACACGGGTGCGGCCACGGCGGCCAGGATCGTGGCCGCCAGGGCCAGGGCTTTGAATTGCATGGTGTTTGTCTCCGGATATGGAATGGCTGGGGCACGGTGGGGCACGGCCAAAAAAAGCGGTCCACCGGCGCCATCGGGTCTCTGCGGGACCCTCCCGACGCAGGCGAGAGATTAGGTTTCGCGGGGCGCGGGGTCCACTCACTTTTTTGCTAGCATCCATTCCAAATGCTGATGACTTGCCGTGGCCTCCACCCCCGTGTCGGGTAAACCCCTGTCGATGGCGCAGGCCTGCGCGCGGCTGCGCTTTCGGCACCTGCAGTTCCTGGACATCCTGGGCCAGACGCGCAACCTGCGCCTGACGGCCGAGCAGATGCACATCACGCAGCCGGCGGCCACCAAGATCCTGATGGACATCGAGGACATCCTGGAGGCGCGGCTCTTCGAGCGCCTGTCGCGCGGCATGCGGCCCAACGAACTGGGCCTGTTCACGCTGCGCTACGCCGCCAGCGCGCTCGCCGGCCACCGCAAGTTCGTCGATGAGTTCAATGCGCTCAAGGAGGGCGGCCACGGCCACCTGGCGATCGGCGCCATCACGGGATCGGCCGCGCACGTGCTGACGGCGTCGGTGGCCGAGATCCAGCGCCTGCGCCCGCTGCTGGTGCTCAAGGTGCTGGAGCAAAGCAGCGACCAGCTGATCGTGTGGCTGGCAGAGCGCAAGATCGACCTGATGATCGGCCGCTTCACCGACGACGCGCACCGCACGCAATTCCACTACGAACACCTGTCCAGCGAGCCGCTGCTGGTGGTGGGCGGCCTGCACCACCCCCTGCGCGGCGCGCGCGACCTGGACATGGCCGAGCTGTCGCACTGGCCGTGGATCCTGTACCCCGCGTCCACCGCGGTGCGCAAGGTGTCGGACGACATCTTCGGGCGGAGCGGCCTGGCACTCGGCTCGGGCGTGGTGGAGACCCCGTCGTTCCTGTTCGCGCTGGAGATGATGCAGGCCACCGACATGCTGTCGCTGCAGCCCCAGGCGCTGGTGGAGCGCTACATCGCCAAGGGCCTGCTGGCCCGCATCCCCGTGGACCTGCCGGACCGCATGCCCGACTACGGCCTCATCACCCGGCTGGGGGAGCCGCCCACGCCCGCCATGCAGGCCTTCACAGACGTGCTTCGCGAGGTGGCGAACCCGGTGACCGATGCGCCGTGACGGGGGCTGGCGCCGGTCGCCATCAATAACCAGCGGTTATTGAAAATGCATGCTCCCGCCTCCGTGCCGGGGCCGTTATGCTCTGCGCCCTTTCCCTGAATCTTCTGCGACCCTTTTCCCCATGCAAGACACCCCCGACACGCCCGACACCATCCAGGAGCCTCGCCGTTGGAGCGACGGCCAATGGACCGCGCAGGTCATCAAGAACGAAGACGACGACGGCTGGGCCGTGTCCATGACGCTGCGGGGCGAGGCCGAGCCCGCGCTGGTGGGGCCCTGGACCATGGGACGCGACAAGAAGAACCCCAAGCCGCTCGATGTCTCGGCCTTCCACACCCTGGTCAAGACCGCCAGCGAGGTGCTGCGCCGCCACGAGCAGCAGTTGCATGCACAGCTCCACAAGAACGTCGCGGTCACGGTCAATGGCCAGCGCCTGCGCGTGCAACTGGCCATCGTGCCCGACGAAGAGGGCGCCACGGCCACCCTGAGCGCCCAGGATGAACTGGGCGAGGAACTGGCGCGCGTGCCCGTGCAGCCCACGTTCAAGCTCACGCCCGCCAGTGCCACCGCCTGGGCCGAAGCCGGGTTCGAACGGCCCCGCTGACGGTGCAGGCAATCGCCTGGGCGACGGCCCGCCCCGCGGGTAACCCCTAGAATCGCGCCGCTGGCCTCCACAGCTTGTGGGGGCCGGCAGCGTTCTCAGGGCGGGGCGGAATTCCCCACCGGCGGTATCTGCGGGTGGCTGTTGCTACAGCCGCACCGCAGCAGCCCGCGAGCGCCCGGGCCGCGCCAGGCATGGCGGCGGCCCGGGGTCAGCAGATCTGGTGCGATGCCAGAGCCGACGGTCACAGTCCGGATGAAAGAGATCGCGAAGCCATGGCCGCCCATCGGGATGGGTGCCCGTGTGCAGTGGTGCGGGTGTTCGCTGGTGCGGGCGGGCGGGCGCGGTTTGCCGTGCGCGCCGCCGTGCGGCTGCCCGGGCCCGGCGCGCGGGTGCCTGCTTGCCGTTGTGGTGTGCCTTGTTCGCGCGCGCCCTGATTCTGGTAATCCTTTTCTTTGCTACGAGAAAATCCATGAATCAGTCCTTCCATTCCCACCATGCCGCCGCTGCCAATGCCGAACAAGGCCGTGCAGACTCCGCGCGCCGCAGCGAACGCGTTGCGGTCATCTGCGCCGGCTGGCACCGGGACATCGTCCACCAGGCCCGCGACGCCGCCGTGGCGGAGTTCGCCCGCAACGGCCTGGCTGCGAGCCAGATCGAGCAGTTCGAGGTGCCTGGCGCCTTCGAGATCCCGCTGCTGGCCAAGCGCCTGGCGCAAAGCGGCCGCTACGACGCCATCGTGGCCTGTGCGCTGGTGGTCAACGGCGGCATCTACCGCCACGAGTTCGTGACCACCGCCGTCATCGACGGCCTGATGCGCGTGCAGCTGGACACCGAGGTGCCCGTGATGTCCGCCGTGCTCACGCCGCGTGACTTCCACGAGCATGAAGACCATCTGAAGTTCTTCCGCGAGCATTTCGTGAAGAAGGGCACGGAGGTGGCCGACGCGTGCCTGCGCACCATGGCGCAGTTCAAGGCGCTGGAAGCGGCGCACGGCGACTGACCAGCCCCCATGGGGGGGCTGGCGCGCTGGCGGGGCCGCGCGCCATGGCACCGGAACAGGCTCAGGTCGCTATTAAAAACATAGCTGTTTGCGCTGGATGGTTGGGCGTTAGAGGTCGTTTTGATTCAATTTTCTTCGACCCCCGGCCCGCCCGTCCTGTCAGGCCGCCGCCAGCCGGGGCACGCGCGCCCCCGCCGCCGGGTGTTCGCCGGGCGACAGGCGGAACACCGAGACCGCGTCCACCAGCTGCTGCGCCTGTACCTTCAGGCTGTCGGCCGCCGCCGCGCTTTGCTCCACCAGCGCCGCGTTCTGCTGCGTGGCCTGGTCCATCTGCATCACGGCCTCGCCCACCTGGGCCACGCCCGCGCTCTGCTCGCTGCTGGCGGCGCTGATCTCGCCCACGATGTCGGTCACGCGGCGGATCGAGGCCACCACTTCCGTCATCGTGGCGCCGGCCCTGTCGACCAGGGCCGTGCCCTGTTCGACCCGCTCCACGCTCGCGTGGATCAGGCTCCTGATCTCCTTGGCCGCCTCGGCGCTGCGGCCGGCCAGGCTGCGCACCTCGCTGGCCACCACCGCGAAGCCCCGGCCCTGCTCGCCGGCGCGGGCTGCCTCGACGGCGGCGTTGAGCGCAAGGATGTTGGTCTGGAAGGCAATGCCGTCGATCACGCTGATGATGTCGGCGATCTTCTTGCTGCTGTCGTTGATGCCCTTCATGGTGGTCACCACCTCGGCCACCACGTCGCCGCCCTGCACGGCCACGGTGGACGCATTGACGGCCAGCTGGTTGGCCTGGCGCGCGTTGTCGGCATTGGCCTGCACGGTGGAGCTGAGCTCTTCCATCGACGCCGAGGTTTCCTCCAGCGCGCTGGCCTGCTGCTCGGTGCGCGCCGAGAGGTCGTTGTTGCCCAGCGCGATCTCGGTGCTCGCGGCGGCCACGTTGTCGGCGTTGTGGCGCACGTGGCTCACCACGCTCGACAGGCTCAGCTGCATGCCGTGCAGCGCATTGAGCAGCAGCGCGATCTCGTCCTTGCCGCGCACGGGCTGCGCCACGGTCAGGTCGCCGCTGGCCACGGCCTGCGACACCCGCACCGCGTTGTCCAGCGGGTTCACCACGGTGCGGCTGAAGGCGATGGCGCCGGCGATGCCGAGCGAGCACACCACCAGCATCACGGCCAGGCTGATGGTGGTGGCGCGCTGCGCGGTGGCGGCGGCGTGTTCGGCCACTTCGCTGCTGGCCCGGGCGATCAGTTCGCCCGCCTGGTCGATCAGTTGCGAGGGCTCGCGGTCCATGCCCTGCACCGCCTTGTCGCCGGCCTCGGCATCGTGCCCGGACGCCTTGAAGGCCTCGAAGCCCTTGCGGTAGGCGGCGCCCATGCGTTCGTGCGCCTGGGCGAACTGCGCCACGCGGTCGCGGCCCTCGCCCGGCGGCAGGCCAGCCAGCAGTTTCTTCGCCTGCAGGCCGATGGCCTGCTCCTGCTTTTCAAACGCTGCCCAGTAGCGCGTGAGCTGGGCCGGGTCCTTGCCGCGCAGCAGTACGTTCTTCCACTCCTGCACCTGCACCTTGAAGTCATTGAGCATGGAGGAGGCCAATCGCTCGTGCTCGAAGCTTTGCGCCACGGTGGTCTGGTAGGTGCCCAGGGCCTGGTTCAGGCGGCTGATGCCGAACAGCGCCGCCGCGAACAGCAGCAGCAGCGCCACGGTAAAGGCCAAGGGGAGTTTGAGGCTGAGCTTCATGGCGGACTCCTGAGGTTCCACGGAACGGCGCCACGGCATGCACCCATGGCGCGAAAATGAAAGCTGCAAAGTCTCTGCGGGCCTGCCATCGGGCGTGGCGGCGGGGAGACTCCCGCTGCCATTATGGCGACGGATGTAATTTTTTGTACACGGAATTCGCGCCATGCCGCAAGGGGTGCGCTGCACGGCGGTAAGATGCCTCCCCGCGGTGCAAGCCGCGCCCGGGCCCGCGGGAAGGGTTGAACCCACTTGCCGACTCCAGGAGCACGTTCGTGCTCCTTGCAGAGCTGACTTTCCATCCTTTGTGCTGCCGGATTTGCGGGCCGTCGGCGATCCATGCACGGAGGTTCTCGTGAAACGCATTCCCCCACGGCCCGACCTGGGCCATCTCAAGAAACAAGCCAAGGACCTGCTCGCCGGCTACCGCAGCGGCGAGCCCGAGGCGCTGGCGCGCTTTCGCGCCGCGCTGCCGGCGGCTGCGGGCCAGGGCGATGCCGCCATCGCCGCCCTGGGCCTTCGGCTGCACGACGCGCAGTCCTGCCTGGCGCGCGAGCATGGCTTTGCGTCCTGGGCCGACTTCCAGGGCTTTGTGCTGGCGCGGCGCGCGCTGGTGGACGACCCGGTGCGCGCCACCCTGCAATGGCTGCGCCTGGTCTACGCGGGCGACATCGCGGGCGGCAACCACAGCGCCCGGCCGGGGCTGGCCGAGCGCCTGTGGGCCGATGGCGCCATCCCCCGGGACGAAGACCCGTGGCTGGCCTGCGCCGTGGGCGATGAGGCCCGGCTGCGCGAGGCCATCGCGCAAGACCCGGGCTGGGTGCACCGCCCTGGCGGGCCCTTGCAGCTGCCGCCGCTGGTGGCCGTGGCGCATTCGAGCCTGGCGCGGCTGCAGGCCTTTGCCGACCGCCTGCAGGCCTGCGTGGCGCTGCTGCTGGAGGCCGGGGCCGATGCGAACCAGTGCGTGGCCAACCGCTGGCCGCCCGCCTCGCTGGCCGAGCCTGATGCATCGCACCCGCTGTCTGCGCTGTATGGCGCGGCCGGGCAGAACCAGCACGCGGGCATGGCGCGCCTGCTGCTGGACGCGGGCGCGGACCCCAACGATGGCGAATCGCTGTACCACGCGCTCGGAAGCCTGGACTGCACGCGGCTGCTGCTGGAGGCGGGCGCGCGGGTGCCGGGCACGAACGCGCTGTGCCGCGTGCTCGACATGGACGACCTGCCCGCGCTGCAACTGCTGCTGGCGCATGGTGCGGACGCCAACGAGCAGCCTGCCGATGGCGCGGCGCCGGGCGGTGCGGCGCCGCTGCTCTGGGCCATCCGGCGGCGGCGGTCGCTGGCCCATGTGCAGGCCCTGGTGGCGGCGGGCGCCGACCCGGCTGCCTGTGCCGCCGATGGCACGCCCGCGCACATCCAGGCGCTGCGCTACGGACTGCCCGGGGTGGCGGCCTTTCTGCGCGCGGCGGTGGGCGAGGGCGACGTGCCTGTCGACGAGCGCTTCGTGGCCGCGTGTGCCCAGGCCGACGAGGCGCAAGCACGCACGCTGCTGGCCGCGCGGCCCGGGCTGGTGGACGCGCTGTCGCTGCCCCAGCAGCGCCTGCTGCCCGAGCTGGCCGCCCAGGCGGACTGCGGCCATGCCGTGCGGCTCATGGTGCGCCTGGGCTGGCCCATCGACACCACAGGGGGCGACTGGGACGGTACGGCGCTGCACCTGGCCATCTTTCGGGGCGACGCGGCGCTCACCCGCTTCCTGCTGGAGCACGGCGCGCGCTGGCGGGCCCGGCATGGCTTTGAGGACAACGCCTGCGGCGCGTTGTCGTGGGGCTCCATCAACACGCCCGAGCCCGATGGCGACTGGGCGGGCTGCGCGCAGGCGCTGCTGGACCATGGATTGCCACCCGCCGCGCCGGACCCCCAGGGCTCCGAGGCCGTGTGGCTGGACGGCCGCCCCATGCGGTTTTCTGACGAGGTGGCGGACTGCCTGCTGGGCGCCGCCGCGCCGCTGCCGCAAGCACCGAAGTAGCGTGGCCGCGAAAAGACCAACGCCCCGCGGCGGGATGCCGCGGGGCGTTGCGCAAGAGCGGGTAAATCAGTGAGGGGCTACACCACGCCCGAGGCCCGCAGCGCCGCGATGCGCGCCGCGTCCAGCCCCATTTCGGCGAGCACCTCGTCCGTGTGCTGGCCCAGTGCCGGCGGCGCGTTGCGCAGCACGGGCGGCGTGGCCGACAGGCGCAGCGGGCTGGCCACGCCGGTGATCTGCCGCACGTTGTCGGTGGCAGCCTCGCCGTCCTTCCAGCGCGGCAGCGTCACGGCCAGGCCGCGCGCCTGCACCTGCGCGTCGTCAAAGGCCTGGGCGATGGTGTTGATGGGGCCGCAGGGCACGGCCTTGTCTTCCAGCAGCGTGATCCAGTCGGCCGTGGTGCGCGTGCGCGTCACGGCCTCCATCGCAGGGATCAGGTCGGTGCGGTGCTGCACGCGCAGGGTGTTGGTGGCGTAGCGCGGGTCGGTCGCCCACTGGGGTTGGTTGGCGGCGGCGCAAAAGCGCTGGAACTGCCCGTCGTTGCCGATGGCCAGCAGCATGTTGCCGTCCTGCGTGGCGAAGTCCTGGTAGGGCGCCAGGCTCGGGTGGCTGTTGCCCATGCGGCCGGGCGCCTTGCCGGTGGCGAGGAAGCCCGAGGCCTGGTTGGCCAGCACGGCCATGCCCACGTCGAGCAGCGCCATGTCGATGTGCTGGCCCTGGCCCGTGCCAGTGGCCGCGTTGTCGCGCACATGCAGCGCGGCCAGGATGGCGTTGCTGGCGTACAGGCCGGTGAACAGGTCGATCACCGCCACGCCCACGCGCATCGGGCCGCCGCCGGGCTGGCTGTCAGCCTGGCCGGTGATGCTCATCAGGCCCGTCATGGCCTGCACCATCAGGTCGTAGCCCGCGCGCTCGGCGTAGGGCCCGTCTTGCCCGAAGCCGGTGACGGAGCAGTAGATAAGGCGCGGGTTCAGCGCGCGCAGGCTCTCGTGGTCCAGGCCGTATTGCTTCAGGCCGCCGACCTTGAAGTTCTCCACCACGATGTCCGCCTCTTGCGCCATCTGCTTGATGAGCGCCTGGCCTTCGGGCGAGGCCATGTCGATGGTCACCGAGCGCTTGTTGCGGTTGCAGGCGGTGTAGTAGCTGGCCTGGTTCGTGTCGTTGCCCTCGGCGTCCTTCAGGAAGGGTGGGCCCCACTGGCGCGTGTCGTCGCCCACGCCGGGGCGCTCCACCTTCACCACGTCCGCCCCCAGGTCGGCCAGCACCTGCGTGCACCAGGGGCCCGCGAGCACGCGGGAGAGGTCGAGCACCTTGATGCCTGCGAGGGCGCCTGCGTTGGATGTGGTCATGGTAGTGATTGCTATAACTTGAATAGCTGCTTGCGCTTGTTCAGTAAGCGCTAGAGGCCAAAATCGTGTTGAATGGGCGTGGGAGGCGCGGCGGGCGCGTCTCCAGGCCACCGGCGTCGTCCCCCTTCCCGGCGAGGCCGAGAAAAGGGGGAAGGCGCGCAGCGCCTCAGGGGGATGTCAGCTGAACGCCGCGATGCCGGTCTGCGCACGGCCCAGGATGAGCGCATGCACATCGTGCGTACCTTCGTAGGTGTTCACCACTTCCAGGTTCACTAGGTGGCGGGCTACGCCAAACTCGTCGCTGATGCCGTTGCCGCCCATCATGTCGCGCGCCAGGCGGGCGATGTCCAGCGCCTTGCCGCAGCTGTTGCGCTTGATGATGGAGGTGCCTTCCACGCTGGCGGTGCCCGCGTCCTTCATGCGGCCAAACTGCAGGCAGGCGTGCAGGCCGATGGCGATCTCGGTCTGCATGTCGGCCAGCTTCTTCTGGATGAGCTGGTTGGCGGCCAGGGGGCGGCCGAACTGCTTGCGGTCCAGCGTGTACTGGCGGGCGGTGTGCCAGCAGAACTCGGCCGCGCCCAGCGCGCCCCAGGCGATGCCGTAGCGCGCGCTGTTCAGGCAGGTGAAGGGGCCCTTGAGGCCCTGCACTTCAGGAAACGCGTTCTCTTCCGGCACGAACACGTCGTCCATCACGATCTCGCCGGTGATGGAGGCGCGCAGGCCCACCTTGCCGTGGATGGCGGGGGCCGTGAGGCCCTTCATGCCCTTTTCCAGCACGAAGCCGCGGATGGGGCCCACAACATCCTTGCCATCGCCGCCTTTGATGACTTCCTTGGCCCAGACCACGAACACGTCGGCCACGGGGCTGTTGGTGATCCACATCTTGCTGCCCTTGAGCTTGTAGCCGCCATCGACCTTGTAGGCGCGCGTGGCCATGCTGCCGGGGTCGGAGCCATGGTCGGGCTCGGTCAGGCCGAAGCAGCCGATCCACTCGCCGCTGGCGAGCTTGGGCAGGTACTTCTGCTTTTGCGCTTCGGTGCCGAACTCATGGATGGGCACCATCACCAGCGACGACTGCACGCTGGCCATCGAGCGGTAGCCCGAATCCACGCGCTCCACCTCGCGGGCGATCAGGCCATAGGCCACGTACGACAGGCCGGGGCCGCCGTACTGCTCGGGGATGGTGGGGCCCAGGAGGCCCACTTCGCCCATCTCGCGAAAGATGCTCACGTCCATCTTCTCGTGGCGGAAGGCATCCAGCACGCGCGGGGCCAGCTTGTCCTGGCAGTAGGCGGCGGCCGCGTCGCGGATGGCGCGCTCGTCGTCGGTCAGTTGCTGGCTCAGGAGGAAAGGGTCATCCCATTGAAAGGCGGCGTGGGCCATGTGCGTGTCTCCAGGTGAAAAAAAGAGTGGCAACAAAGGTGTTCTGGGGCAGATCGTAGGCCTCGCGCCAGCGCGCCGCAAGCGAGTTCTTTTCATCCAGATATGCATAACTGGAATGTATGAAATACTTTGAGCTAGAGATCATCTACTTGGCCGGCCCCTTAAAAGTTCATTTTCATCATGCGCCGCAATATCCCATCGACCCAGGCACTGGCCTGTTTTGAAGTCGCCGCCCGGCACGAGAGCTACACCCGCGCCGCGCAGGAACTCTCGCTCACGCAAAGCGCCGTCTCGCGCCAGATCCAGGCGCTGGAGGAGTTTCTGGGCGTGCAGCTGTTTCGCCGCACGCGCCACGGCGTGGTGCTCACGCCCGCCGGCGCGCACTACGGCCGCCAGGTGGCGCGCTGGCTGCAGGGCCTGGAGCGCGACACGCTCGACGTGATGGCCCACCAGGGCGAGGGCGGCACGCTGTCGCTGGCGGCGGTGCCCACGTTCGCCACGCGCTGGCTCATTCCGCGCCTGCCGCAGCTGGCCCAGCTGCACCCCGACATCGTGGTGCACATCGAGACGCAGACGCGCCCTTTTCTGTTCGCCGACACCACCTTTGACGCGGCCCTGTACGCCGGCACCCCGGAGCAGGTGGCCAACTGGCCCGGCGTGCAGGCGCAACTGCTGATGCACGAGGATGTGCTGCCCGTGTGTTGCCCGCGCCTGCTCGAATCCGCCGCGCCGCGCGCGCGCGGGCGCGCCCACCAGCCCGTGGCCGCCGATGCGCTGGCCCGGCTGCCCCTGCTGCAGCAGAGCACGCGCCCCTACGGCTGGCGCCAGTGGTTCGACGCCATGGGGGTGGACGCACCCCATGCGCTGGACGGGCCGCGCTACGAGCTGTTCTCCATGCTCGCCGTGGCGGCCACGCATGGGCTGGGTGTGGCGCTGATTCCGCCCTTGCTGATCGAGGCCGAGCTGGCCAGCGGCGAACTGGTGGTGGCCTGCGCGCGGCCCCTGCGGGGGGAGCGGGGCTACTACCTCGTCAGCCCCGCGCAGGTGCAGCCGCCCGTGCTGGCGGTGTTCTCGAAATGGCTTCAAGACACTGCGCGGGCTGCGGCAGAGTAGGGCGCTTGCCGGCTTGCGCCCCGCGGCGGACAGGGCTACGCTGGTGGCACTCGCTGCAGGCGGCGGGAAGAAGATGGACGGAACGTATGTGGTGTGCAAGGGTCACACCCAGCGGGCGGCCCGGCGGGCCGTACCAGGCACCTCATACCTTTACTATTTCATCAAGGAGCCGTTATGTCATTGAACGCAACCTACCATGCCCCCCATTTCGAGCCCACGGTGGACGAACTCGCCACGCTGAAGCACCTGGAGATGGAGAACATCAGCGTGGTTTCAGCGCTGAAGGAGCATATGTCCGGACGGTTGTACGAACACGGCTTCATCACCAAGAATGCGTCGGGCCAGCTGACCATCACCGACACCGGCCGCCACCTGGTGCGCAGGCAGAACAACTGAGCCGATTTTCCCGGGTAGCGTTCCCGGCGGCCTGGGCCTGCCGGTGGTGGCCGGGCTCGGCCAAGGCGTGGCGCGGGGCCGCGTTCGCCAGCGCAACCGCCCTCATCGGCCCGTGCAGCCGCCCTGCGCGGGTGCTTTGGCGGCTGCGCGCTTACTCCGCCTTGGCGCCGGCCGCCTTGATGACGGGATCCCAGCGCCTGATCTCGGCAGCGGTCTGCTGGCGCAGCGCCTCGGGCTTGAGCCGGTCGCCCTGCGGGATGATGACCCCCATGTCGGTGAAGCGCTTGACCAGGCCGGCATCGGCCAGGGCCCCGCGCACCGCCTTGTTCAGGCGTTCGACGACGGCGGGCGGTGTGCCCTTGGGCGCGTACACGCCGTGCCATACGGCCAGCTCGAAGCCCGGCAGCCCGGACTCGGCAAAGGTCGGCACCTCCGGCATCGTCGGGATGCGCTCCCTGGTCGCCATGGCGTAGGCCTTGAGGGCGCCGGACTGCAGGTGCGGCCCGGTGGCCACGGGCTGGTCGCAGATCAGGTCCACGTTGCCCGCCACCAGGTCCTGCAGCGCCGGGCCGGTGCCGCGGTAGGGCACCATCGTCACGGTGGTGCCGGCCGTCTGGTTGAACAGCATCGCGCACAGGTGCGATGTGGCGCCGACGCCCGCGTGCGAGAACTTCACCTCGCCCGGCCTGGCCTTCATGTGCTGGATCAACTCGGCCACGGTCGCGGGCGCGAAATTCTTGTAGCGCACCAGGATCATGGGCACCTCGCCGGCCAGGGCGATGGGCTCCAGATCCTTGTTCACGTCGAAGGCCAGCTTGCTGTACAGCGCCGGGGCCGTGGCGATGCCCATGTTGTGCAGCAGGACGGTGTGCCCGTCATTGGGCGCGCGCACCACCTTGGCGGTGCCGATGGTGCCGCCGGCTCCGCCCGCGCTGTCCACGATCACCGGCTGGCCCAGGTCGCGCGCCATGGCCTCGGCCAGCACGCGGGCCAGCACGTCGGTGGAGCCCCCGGCCGCATAGGGCACCACGATGGTCACGGGCTTGGTGGGAAAGGCGGCCACCGCCGTCGAGGCCAGGGCCAGCGCGGCCGCGAGCAGGGTCTTTGTCTGGTTGCGCATTGTCTTGTCTCCGGAAAGGGTGAGAGCAGCCAAGGCCCGGCCTGCCAGGCGGTGGCACTTGCTTGTTTGTTTGCTGGCTTGCGGCGGGCGCCCTGCCGGGCGCCCGGGGGGACTGTCAGGGCTTGCCGACGAACCGGTACAGCTCGGTGTGGTCGGCCCTGGGGCCCAGCGCGGCGCTGGCATCGGCCGTCATGGCGTACACCTTCTGGGCCAGGTCCATCGGCACCTGCAGGGAGCGGCCCAGTCCGGCCGCGATGCCCACGTCCTTGGCCTGCAGCGCCAGCGAGAAGCCCGAGTTGAAAGCCTGGTTCAGCATGAACTGGTGGGCCTTGTTCTCGGTCGTGTTGTTCTTGCCGGTCGATGCGTTGATCACATCCACGATGGTGGCCGCATCGATGCCGAAGGCCGCGCCCACGTGGATGGCCTCGGCCGTGGCGATCAGCGCGGCGGCGGACACGTAGTTGTTCAGCGCCTTGAGCGCATGGCCCGCGCCCACGGGGCCCACGTAGCTGATGGCCTTGCCCACCACTTCGAGCACCGGCCGTTGCCGGGCGAAATCTTCGGGGTCGCCGCCCACCATGATGGCCAGCGTGCCATTGACGGCCTTCTTCACGCCGCCGGAGACGGGTGCGTCGATCAGCGCGATCCCCGTGCCGCGCAGCGAGGCTGCGAGGGCCCGCGTGCGGATCGGGTCGGCGGAGCTCATCTCGACGACGCAGGCCCCGGCCCGCAGGTGGGGTGCCAGGTCGGCCACCACCGCGTCCACGATGTCGGAATTGGGCAGCATGGTGATGACCACGTCGCACCCTGCGTACGCGGCATTGTCGGTGGCCACCACGGCACCGGCATGCGACGCGGCGAACTGCGCCTCGGCTTCAGGATGGGCGTCCTTCACCACGAGCGGGTGGCCTGCGGCGTGCAGCAGGTGGGCCATGGGCTGGCCCATCATGCCCAGGCCGATGAATGCGATGCGGCTCATCGTCGCGCCCCTGCTCAGAGGTCCATCTCTTTGAACACTTCCGACGCCACGCGGAACGAATCGATCGCCGCCGGCACGCCGCAGTAGATGGCCGTCTGCAGGAAGACTTCCTTCACCTCGTCCTTGGTCAGGCCGTTGTGGATGGCGCCGCGCACGTGCAGCTTGAGCTCGTGCGGGCGGTTGAGCGCCGTGATCATCGCCAGGTTGAGGAAAGAGCGGGTCTTGCGGTCGAGGCCCGGGCGGTTCCACACATCGCCCCAGCAGTACTGGGTGACGAGTTCCTGCATGTCGATGTTGAAGTCGGTCGCGTTCTTGATCGAGGCATCGACGTACTCTGCGCCGAGCACCTCGCGGCGGGTGGACAGGCCCTGGTCGAAGAGGGCGGGGTTCTTGGGGGCGTAGGGGCGGGTCATGGAAGGCTCCTGGGGTGGCAAGGGATCAATAGATAGAGAGAGAAAGAGGGGGGGAGGCGAAGGCCGGCAACGCGGCGTTGCAGTGGATGAACTTTATTAGGATTGTCAGACAATCATACATATGGAAAATGTGGATTGACGAATGATTCATATGTTTGTATGACAATCAGCGTGTATGAAACCCATTAGGATGGCGCCATGAACCAGATGCTGCTGCGAGTCCCCCGCGAAGAGACCTCCCTGCGCCAGCGTGCTACCCAGACGCTGCGCCAGGCCATCCTCGACGGCCACTTCACGCCGGGACAAAAGTTGTCGGAGCGCGAGCTCTGCGAAAGCCTGGACGTGAGCCGATCCTGCGTGCGCGAGTCGCTGCAGCACCTGCAGGCCGAGGGGCTGATCACCATCATTCCGCACCGGGGCCCCGAGGTCACCACCATTTCATCCAAGGAGGTGCGCGACATCTACGAAGTGCGCGCGCACCTCGAAAGCCTGGCGGGCCGGGGCTTTGCGCTCAATGCCTCCAAGGACCAGGTGCGGGCGCTGCGCGCCAAGCTCACCGAGCTGTCACAGCCCGAGATCACGCAGGACCGCGCCTTGATGCTCAACGTCAAGAACCAGTTCTACGACATCCTCATCGCGGGCTGCGGCAACCTGGTGGCCGGGCAATTGCTGCAGCAGCTCAACAACCGCGTGACGGTGCTGCGCCGCATCTCCATGGCCCAGCCTGGGCGGTTTCCGCACACGCTGGTGGAGCTCGACGCCATCGTGGCGGCCATTGAGCAGGGCGACGGGGAGACGGCGGCGCGTCTGTGCGAGGAGCACGTGCGCAAGGCGGCCGACAACGTGCTGCAGAGCATGCAGCCGGCGGCGGCGAAACTGCAGGCCTGACTGCGTGCGGGCCTTGCAGGGTGATCAGCGTTCAGGCGGCGACACAGGCCAGGCTGGAGGCTTTGCCACCAGTGCTTGCTTGCCCTGGCGATCAAAACCCACGTGCTCGTAAAACCGCAAAGTTGCTTCGTCTTTTCGACCTGTCGGCAACATCACCTTGTAGCAGTTCCGACGCCAAGCTTTGCTCAGAGCATGTGAAAGGACAGCCCGACCCCAGCCTTGACCACGGTGCGCAAGGTCGGTGACGACGTTCTCAATGACGCCATATGGACGGCAGGCGCGCGTGAGGTTGGGTATGACAGCGCGGCGCATTCACCAGGCCGCCGCCCGCCGTCGTGCGGGGGCTCCATTGCGGGTGTCGCTTCCCCGCGCCGGGCCATGTCCCGGCGCACGCGGGTCGCATACGATGTGTTCACCATGGACACGAACGACCCGACCACGCCGCTGCCCCGAAGGTTTCTGCGGTTTCTCGGTCCGCTCGTGGCCACGAACCTGCTTCAGGCGCTGAGCGGCACGGTCGTCACCATCTGCCTGGGCCAACTGCTGGGCGCGCAGGCGCTGGCCGCAGCGGTCAGCTTCTTCCCGTTGTTCATGTGCTGCATTGCCTTCGTGATCGGGCTCGGTGCCGGAGCCTCGGTGCTGGTGGGCCAGGCCTGGGGTGCACGCGACGCGGACAAGGTGCGCCGCGTGGCTGGGGCCGTGCTGCTCGGTGGGTTCCTGCTCGGCTGCGTGGTAGCGGCCGTGGGCGCCACAGCCATCGGCAGCCTGCTGCGTGTGCTGGGTGTCAGTGGCGAGGTGCTGCCGCAGGCCATCGCCTACGCGCGCGTGCTGTTCCTGGCCATGCCCGTGCTGTTCCTGCACCAGCTCAGTGCCGCCCTCCTGCGCGGCCTGGGCGACACGGCAACGCCGCTGCGCGCGCTCACTCTGGCCTCGGGCCTGTGGATGCTGCTCACTCCTGCTTTCATGCTGGGATGGCTGGGCCTTCCCCCGCTGGGCACCGCCAGTGCGGGTTGGGCCAGCCTCATCGGCAATGCCGTGGCCCTGGCATGGCTCGCGTGGCACCTGCATGCCAGGGGCCATGTGCTGGCCTTCTCGCACCTCAGGCCCCACCTGCGCTGGAACACCCCCTTGCTTGCCACCGTGGCGAGGCTGGGCGTGCCCACCGGTCTGTTCTTCGTCACCAGCTCACTCGCCGACGTGCTGCTGCTGCGCTTGGTCAATGGCTACGGCTGGCAGGCCACGGCGGCGTGGGGCACCGTCAATCAGGCCATGGCCTTTGTGCAGCTGCCCGCCATGTCCATCGCCGTCGCGGCCTCCGTGTTCGCCGCGCAAGCCATTGGTGCCGGCAAGCCGGAGGATGTTGCGCATGTCACGCGGGTCGGCCTGTGGATGAATCTGGCGCTGACCGGCAGCCTGGCCCTGCTGGTGGCGGTGGTGTCACCGCAAGTCGCCAGCCTGTTTACCCGCGATCCCGCCGTGGTGGACCTGGCCGCCACCGTTCTGCGCGTCACGGTGTGGGGCAGCCTCGCGTTTGGGCTGGCCAGCGTGTTCACCGGCGTCATGCGCTCGGCAGGAACCGTGCGCGTGCCCACGGTGATTTCCCTGTCCTGCCTCACCTTGCTGCTTGTGCCGCTGGCCTACGCGCTGCAGCACCTGCTGGGCCTGCAAGGCATCTGGGCCAGCTACCCGCTCACGTACCTGTGTGCGCTGGCACTGCAGGCCATCTATTTCCACGCCATCTGGAAGAAGCGGCCGATCAGGCGGCTGGTGTAGCTGGGGGCATGGGGTGGTGCAGGGCCTGCGCTGGGGCCCTCTGTGATCCATCACGCATCCTCTACCTGCTTTTCTTGATGGAACGCCCGGGCCTGGGGGACGCGGGCTTTCAGCTGTAGTCCCTGGGGCCAGGCCCATGGCCGCGAGGCCTGCCAAAGCTTGGCGGGTGGATTGACGCTGCTGGGAGAGGATGGGATCTGAAGGCTTTTTGCGGGGGCGCTCCAGCGCACAACACGTGGCCGGTACGTTGCGTTCCTGTAGCGACAATGCGGCCGAACCCGGCTGAAAGTAGACATTTTTTGGCCGATTCGCTACCTTATGTCAGCTCTCTGAGTGGTGGCCGCGCTCTTTGTCTGGCGTGTATGTGGCCCCAGAAGGCGACTAACCCCCCGCGAAAAAACCGTGTAGTCTTCCGCGGCTGCCCGAGGGCGATCGTGATTTTTGAGCGCCGGTGGGACCGCCATGCACCTTTGTTTCACAAGCCCGACAGAAGGACCTATGAAGTTGATTCGACGCACTGCCCAAGCAACCCCCATTCGGCAATTGGCACGCCCGGCAACCCTTGGTCTGGTGACCCTGCTGTGGCAGTTTCATGCACTTGCCGCGGTCGGCTGGAATGTCGACGCTCCCATGGCGGATCCCCGGGCGCAACACGCGGGGGCGCTGCTGGATGACGGCTCCGTGGCTGTTTTCAACGGCGTTAACCGCCTGGGATTCGTCGCCACCGGTGAGCGATATTCGGGCGGCTCCTGGTCATCAATAGGCGGCACTGGGATTGCCGGCAATGTGACCGAAGCCGTCACGCTGGGCACGGGCCATGTGCTTGTGCGCTCTGATGGCAGCCTGAATGCCCGGCTGTACGACCCTGTGGCCAACACCTGGCTCCCGGCTGGCACACAGTCCGCATCTCGCTCGCTGCCGTCGATGACGTTGCTCGCCAATGGCAAAGTTCTGGTGGCAGGAGGAAGCAATCTCAATACGGCCGAACTGTATGACCCCGAAACGCGCACCTGGACGGCGACTGGGAGCATGTCGGTGGTTCATCGAGCCCATGGCGCCGTGTTGCTGCGGGATGGCCGTGTTCTGGTGGCTTCAGGGTTCAACGCAGGGGGCGAAGTCCCCGTCGCGGAACTCTACGACCCTGTTGCAGGCACATGGTCATTGGCGGCGGCGCCCCTCGTGCCGCGTCACTATGCGAGCCTGACGCTGCTAGCGGACGGCAGAGTATTGCTCGCAGGTGGCTTTACAGCCGGCGGCGTTACAACGCATGCAGAAATCTACGATCCTGTGGCCAATACGTGGACCGCCACCGGGGCCCTGAACTTTCCCCGCAACGGTGCAATGGGCTCGCCGCTGGCCCATGCGACAGTACTTTCCTCTGGCTTGGTGCTGATGGCGGGGGGCTCGGATATCGCAAGAAATACGCAGCCCATAGCGGAGTTGTATGACCCAGCAACGGGAAACTGGTCGCCAGCAGGTTCCATGGGAACAGCGCGCGAGAACGGGACGGCCAATCTGTTGCCCAATGGCGATGTACTGTTGACGGGCGGGTTCTCGAGCAATCCTAGCCTCACTTTCTATAGCGCGGTGGACCGTTATGTCCCAGCCGTGCCGCCTGGGCCTGCTGCGATGACGAATGCATTGCCGCTGCTTCAGCGTGCAGGCGCGGCGTTGATTCTCAACGGAACGGGTTTTACGGGCGGCACAGGTACCAGTACGCCTCAGCTTCAGCTGCAACGCGCGGAGAACGGCGCGATCAGCTTCTGGGCTCCCGCCAGCCATACCGCTACCAGTTTCACCTCGCCCCCGCTGGGCACCTTACCCGCCGGGCTCTACATGGCGCGGCTTGTCGTTGACGGTGTTCCGTCCGAGGGGCGATTGGTTCGTTTCACAGACCCTGTGGGAACGCCAGCCGGTGTCCCCGGCAACGCGCAGGTCACTGTGAGCTGGGCGCCTCCTGTGGACACCGGAGGCAACCCGCCAGACAGCTACACCGTGACATCGAACGCCGGACCGGGTTGCTCCGTGGCAGCACCCGCGACGAGCTGTACTGTCACTGGATTGGTGAATGGCACTCCCTACACATTCACGGTGCGAGCGCAGCATCCAAATGGCCTGGGTCCCGTGTCGTTGACCTCGGCTGCGGTGACGCCCACGGCTATGGCGGGCCCCGGCCCTACACCAGTTCCGGGACTGTCCCCGTTTGGTGTGGCGTTGACGGCGCTGATGGCCGCAGCATTGGCGGGCCTGAGCCGAAGGGGTTGGCGAAGCGCTGGACGATGACCTGATGGCGCAAAAAGAAAAGCCCCGACATCACTGCCGGGGCTTTTTTGCTTTTTGGCGCCAGACCTGTGCCTGGCCCCTGTTCACGTGACGCTCAGGTCGTCGCAGCCGCCTCCACTCGCCGCAACTGCACCCCAGCTCCAGCGCCAATGGCCTCGAGACGCTTTCAGATGAACTTCCTGCGTCGCGGGCCCGTCCATCCTTTGCGTGCCCGCCACTGCCCGAGGGTTCCGGCCCGTGCCCCCTCAGCGCCACGGCCTGCGTGAGCGCTTTTCGAACTCCGCCAGGGTTGCGGCCCTGAGGTGCATCGGTGCCCCCATTTTTTTAGAATGTGCCCCCCAATGTGCCCCCAATTTTCTCGGATGGGGGTGGACTAGTCTGGACGGGTACGGACAGCTAAGATGCTGATTTCAAAGGAGAAATAAAAAAGTCCGGAAGAGTTTGGACTCTTCCGGACTAGTCGATGGTGCCCGGGGCCGGAATATGACACCCGCTTGGGTAAAGGCTTTGCGGATTTCGTGAGTAATCCAGTGCGTAATTCATCGGGCAAGTTTCTTCGCATGCTTGTGCAGCCACGCATTGAAATCCTCGCGGTTCCAGCGCCTGCATTTTTGCGATAAGGCCACCGCAGGGCGGGGGAAGTCTGGCCGCTTTACCAGCCGATCCCGGGTGTACGCGTGGGAAAGATTCAGCACCGTGCTGATGTCGTCGATCGTCATCAGGTCGTTCATCCTGACCTCCAAAAAAAAGCCCCTTCTCGGGGCTAGTGCAGTGTGTGAATAGGCTCGGGCTCTTCAGGCTCTGGCCGGTCGTTGTCGCCGTCTTCAGCGTCTCTGTCGTCCTGCCAGCGCTCTGGGTAGTGCTTTGCTGTGTAGGCTTCCTGGCGCTCACGGGCTCGGCGTGACATTGCTTTCTCCTTGTGCGGCCGTGTCTCCACGCGCCCAGTTGAAGAACTCGCTTGTCATCCGATTGCCCTTCTGTTCTCGCAATCTGCGCAAGCGGTCTTCCAAGTGTTGGACTTCGGCGTATTTGGCATCACGTTCTTGCTCAAGTCGTGGGATGTCGGCCTCGGTGTCAGACATCATTGCTTGCTCCTTCATGTTGAATGGCGACGTCGATGGCAGCATCTAGCGCGTCGCCAGAAAAATAGCGTGTGAACTTGTTGCCCCAGTCATTGATATCCCCCTCAGAAACGCAGATGCCCGAGGTTTCAGAGTCGGGATCGGCAACATCCCGCAGCCAGCGATACCGCTCCGCATACTTGCGCAGCTCCTCTACCTGCACCTTCAATGCGCGGATGTTCTGGTGAATGCTCCCTACGTCTGGCTCGCCATCGTCGTTTGGTGGGAACTCGCTGGCGTAGGCCATCCGCGCGGCGCGCAGCCCCTCTACCTCACGCTCCAGCGCCTCAATGGCGTCTGCTGCGGTCTCCATGGTGTAGTTCAGGCCAGAGATGATCTCGGTCTCGTCCCAGGCTGATGCCTCCGCATCGCTACCTTTGCGCAGCCTCTCAATCAGTTCAGCGTGTTGTGTCATATCACTCCTTCTCGCCCAGGCGGGCACGGGCTGCGGCGATGGCTTCGTTTGTTAAGTCGTGCCAATGGGGAGTTTTGGGGCCGTACCACTCACCATTTCCCCACCATCCATGCAGAGCGTGTAGCGCATCCCTGAGCTGTCGTATCAAGGCCTCATCTTCCTTGCGGACCTCTTCCTCGATGGCTCGGGCGAACTGCTGCCATCCCCAGCCTTTGAGAAATCCATCCATGCCGCCCGGCATGCTCTCGGCGATTTCGTTAATCCGCTCATCGGTCAGCATGCTGTCCTCCTTCCTTTTGGGTGATGCCGTGGGCGCGCTCTCCTGCCCGCACGGCCTTCCGCATGGTCTTGCTGTCGCAGGGGCAGAACGGGTTGTTCGTGCTGAAAGTCTGCTCGCGCAGCATTTCTATTTGCGCATCCGTCAGCGGCTCCCGCGCCGCCTCGGGCTGGGTGGGTGGTGCGGCAAGCATTGCATCAATGCGCGGGACCAAATCCTGCGGATTGACTTCAGCCAGATCTCGCCACCAAAGCAGCGTGTTGCGTGACACGGTGACTTTTGGCGACATTGCCGCCACCGGCTCACCTGCAGGGGATGGCGCACCCCAACGGGCCAGGACTGCGCGGGCGAAGTCAATCATCGTGCCGTTGAATACGACGCGGCTACCAAACATGCGAAGCAAATACGCTTCCGAAAGCTCATTGATCTCTGCATCTGTTGGCGGCTTGATAGTGCTTGTCATGGCTTGTCCTTTTGGGCGGCGCGCCATGCCCCAATGAAGCCGAGGTTTTTGCCGCACTTGTCGCAAATTGCATCGCAGGCCATGGTCTCAAGCACTGCCCCGTCATGCTTGCAGCGCCATTGACGCCACCAGATGCGCAGGTACGCCACGGCAGCGGCCAGCGCAAACAGCACAAATATGGCAATGCCGATAGCGTCAGATATGGTCCAGATGAACATCACGCACCTCCCCGCTGGGCGGCCAGGGCGGCGCCAGCGTATTGCTCCCACTGGATGGCCATCAGGGCATCTTTCCATGACGGCGGAATTGGCAGAGCAACAGCACCATCAAGTGGCTTGACCGTGCCCGCCTCCTTGACGCACAGCCACAGCAAACCATCGACGAACGCGGGGAACGGGCGCGCATCTGCCGTTGCTGGCTGGGGTGCGGCACGGGCTGCGCGGTCGGCGTCAACGTAGGCGCGCAGCATGGACACTACGGCCTCATCTACCGCTGTCGCTGCGGCTGCGGTGTCTCCAGTTGAGATGGCGCGGCGATGGCGGCCAATGGCGATCCATAGTGCTGAGTTATCGCCCAGGTCCGGCAAAGGCGGGTAGTCCTGCCCATCCTGCGCAGGGGCGGCCATGTTCGATTCCTGCTGCGAGGGGGCGGGTGCTTGCCCATGGGATGCGCGCAGTTGGTCAATCAGATCCTTTGCGTCGTCGGCGTCGGCCTGGTATTCGTGCGTCGTGTTGGCATCTAGCATCGCCTCCAACACATCAATCACACGCGCCGCCCCGGTCGTGTTCGATTCCACCCCGGGGGCGGGCTGGGGTGCTGGAGTACCGGGGGCTGCGGCGGCGATGACTTCTGCCGCCATCCTCGCGGCTTCGATTGTTGCGTTCACACAGATCAGATCGTGGTAACGCTGGATTGCCGCGTGTAGGCCGCCGATGCGGCTTGCGGGGCCGATGAGGCCAACGCTTTCGGCAAGCGCCATAGCATCCTGCGCAGTCGCTGGTGCTGCAGCGAGCATTGCGAGTGCGGTGTGAGCATCCTTTTCGTTGCGGTATGCCCCCATCAAGCAATAGGCAGGCTTCTCCCCGCCGTCATCGCACGTGATCGACGCCGTGATTGGTGCGGCAGGCACCGCCCGCTCTGCTGCCCCTTGCGCTGTGAGGGCGGCTACCTGGGCGACGTGATCCGCATAGCGTACCCACGAACCGGATGTGTCAGGGATGCCGCTCGGAGTGCTTGAGCGCTGGCCCCAATCGTCCGACTGGTAGCCGATCTTGTAGCGCTGGATGGAGCGCAGCGCATCGGGTTGGGCGGGCACTGCCGCGCCTGTAGGGGTGGGGGTCATGGCGCTTCCTCGATGTCATTCATTACGTACTGGTGGCGATAGCCGCGTGCCATTCGTTTGAATGCACTGGACGCCATCACGCGCACCTTTGGTTTGCCGAACTGGCGGCCATCTGGGTCAATGAACTGGCGCAGATAAAAGGTGCGCTCTGGGTACTTCCCGGGCTTGAAGGTGCCAAGCACCTCCAGCACCATGAAGCCCTCGCCGTCCGCCACCCATTGCTCATCCGAATACTCGTAGTCGCCGTGTTCGCAGCGGGTTCCTGGCTTCCATGTCTTCACGTCATCAACGAACTCGCCATCCATCGGCCCGCTGTACACCTCGCGGATGAATGGAAACTTGACCTTGTGAACGATGTTGTTGGCATCACCCATGGTCCGCCTCCTTTCCGCCACCAGCGGCGATGGGAGGGCGAACGAACGGTTTCCAGATGTCCAGATCGCTCATGATTGACACCGACTCTTCGGCTGTTTCCATCATGCAGTGCACGTTGCCTGCAATGTCCGCGACCGCGTTGAAGATGCCCGCAAACCCTGCGGTGTTGATGCCGATGTAATCCTGGTCATCGCGGCAAGGTGGCAACTGCTCTGAAGCCTTTGTCCACCCTCCCACCATTCCCTCTGGGGGAGAGGGGTGGGTGTAGAGCAAACTGCCACCCCGGCGCGCGATGTAGTCACGCTCTGTGCCACGGCGGATAAGGCACACCGAGCCTTCGCCATCCAGCACAGCTCCCGCAACAGGCTCACTCCCCGCACTTGCTGCGACACCGCTGCCGTTGCATTCACGGCATGGTCCGTCATGGGTGTGCCCGGCGTCTCCGCATGACTGGTCGTAGAAGCCTTCGGGGTCTTCGCCGCTGCCGCTGCAACGTGCGCAATCGGTCCCCGCACTTGCTGCGAGAGAGGCGACAACCTTCGCGCGGGCTTCTGCAGTCTTGGCGTTGTACGTGTGGCAGCCGGAGATATGTCGTGCTTCTGCGTAAGCGTCGATCAGTTCCATCAAGGTTTTGTCTTCATTGCTCATGTCTGCTCCTTACGGGCGCCTAGCCCTTGGAATGGGTTGCTGTAGTCCTGCCAAATCTGATGCGCTCTGATACGTCCGGCAGTGGCCTTGCTCACGCCATGCTCAATCGCTGCGGCGTTGATCGTTGGTGCATCTCTGATGGCCTGGATTTGGTCAATGGTCAGCTTCGCAAACCTTGCGCGCTTGTCGTCGGAGATGCGCTTTCTCCGTTGTGGCGACCGTGTGTAACCCGTCCTTGCATCCGTGGCCTTCGCCAACGCGCTGCGCGACGAGATAAGCAGGTGATCGGGGCACACACATTTAGGATCGCCACACTTGGTTGTCGCAACGTGGTTGGGCGGGATGCTCCTCCCGAGTTGGATCGCAAGCCATCTGCGGACGGCCTGTTGTTTTTCTCCTGGCGGGTGCATGGTCGGTGTACCCTGGTTTGTGCACCCCAATTGCCAGATCCAGCAGTCGGCATCCTCTTTGACGCGGGCGTGTATGTAGTCAAGTGGCTTCATGGCAATAAAAAAGCCCGCTGTTGCGGGCCTGGGAGTGGGGTGGGGTTGTTCAGAATGGAACGTCCATGTCGTCCCATCCGCCAGGGTCTGCGGTGGGTGCTGGCGCTTTCTGTTGTCTCTGAGGCGCCGACTGTCCAGGCTGCTTGTCCTTGCGCTTGACGGATACGCTCAAAAACGGCGCCCCGGCAGCAGACTTCTTTATCCAGCCATCAAGGAAATACTCCACTCCGTCTACATTCAGCGAGCCAGTGCGGTCCGGTTTATTGCTGCCGGGCTCTTTGCGGTCGTTGACAAACAACGCTCCACGGTTGGTGTTGTCGTAATTGCTCATGGTTTACTTTCTAAAAGTCCCGCCAGCCTGCCCAGCGGGTGTTGGTGTGGTTACCCACGGATGTTTTTCAATGTCTCCTGCACCAGACCGAGAAAGTCTGCCCGCCGCTGGCGCAACCGGGCAATCTCGTCGGCGTAGTCGTCTCGGTACAGCCGATGCACGATCAACTGCTTGCTCTCGGAAAACTCCGCGCAGTAACTGGCGAAGTCCACCCAAGCTCGGTCAGTGCAGTCCAGGTGCCCGATCAACTGCCAGCGGTACGCAGGGTCGAACGAATCGCGCATCAACGTCGCGTAGTGCGTCTTGGCGCCAACTGACTTGACCTCCAGGACGCCATCTGTGCCGATCAGGCCATCTGGCGAATCCCCGTAGGTGCCCCAACAAAAGAACCCACCGTTCTGCACGGTCACAAAGTTCTCATCTTGGTAGAGCATCTTGGCGACTGGCTCTTGTTCATGGCCGCGCTCGGTGTGCTCGTTGCTGAAGCTGTATTCAGCCTTCTTGCCAGTGTCGATTTCCAGGGCTATTTGCAGTGCATAGGCTTTGGCCGGTTCGCCAAATGCCTTACCCTCGTTTGCCATGAAACAACCGAAATTCGAGGCGGTGGCCTTCCCTAGCCGCAGAGCCATCCACGCGTCGGTGTTCTGCTCGACGTCATAGAACGTCATGTTGCAGGCTCCTTGCATTCATCCGCGATTTGTTGCTGGTGCTCCGCGCTCATGTCAACGCGAGACAGTACCTGCGAAAGGTTTCCGTCGCGCCGATATGCCGCCTTGGCGTTATCCCAACCGCGTTTGTTATCCGGAGTCAGGATGCGCTTTTCAGGCGCAAAGGGGCTGATTCGCAGGCCCTCGACCGACTCCTTGCCGAAGCGCACGTTCTGGTCAACGTAGACCGTGATACGCACGTTCTGCCAGTCGTCGATAAAGGCCGATCCCGTCAGGCCCTTCATGGTCTTGCTGTTAGTGGCGTTGAGGATCATCGGCTTGAGCTTCTCGCCTGGGCGCAATTCCTTTTCAACGAACCATGCGGTGTTGAACAGGTCTTTTGTTTTCTTTGTGCGGTCAGGCTCCAGCGTGACGCGCGCCACCGTCAGAACGGTTGGCTCAACAATGTCCGCGCTGCTCAGGTATGGCGAATCGAACGCCTTGCGATAGTGTGTCTTTTCAGTCATCTCATCCTCCAGAAACAATCCACGCCGATCTCAGCGCAACACTGCGCGAAAGACAGCGTCGGTAGATGCGGTAAAGCCTGTAGCAGTCGATAAGCCTTGTCATGGCACCCCCGCTACAAAAGCAAGCAGGCCAGCCCAGGCAATGACTACTAGATAGGCCATCAGGGCGAGAATGCAGCGCTCTGTGTCTGTCATGGGGTGGGCGCCACATGCTCAATCGCCAGCAAGCTCTGGATCTGCCGGTCAATCTCGGTGATGCAGGCTTGGAACTCTGCGCGGGCCTTTTTCTTTGCGGCCTCCAATAAGGCAACTTGCGCCGCAGTCGGGTCGAACACGTCGGGGATATCGACCTCGATGGAGTAAGGCATGACGGTGGCGTATCCGTACCCCTGCATTTCGGATCGAAAGAACTGGTACTCGCCGTCGCTGTGGGTAATAAAGCCCTTGATGGTGGTTTTCATGTATTCGCCTCTTGTGGTTTGGGTTGGCACTTTGCGAGGGCTGCGCGGGCGGCGTCTATGGGCGGCGCAACCGCTTCTGCGAACCACATTTCGCCGCCCTGCGCTTGTTTGGAGTCCGCAGCGCTGATGATTGCGTTAAGCAGCTCTGCAAGCTGGCGAGGCGATAGGCCGGTCTCGTTGAACACTTTTCCGGCTTCTGCGATGAGGCGGGCGTTATCCTTCGCATCTGGTTGGGCGCATACGTCTGCCACTGGGACGACTGCTGAACCGATTGCGACCTCAATTGCAAACGGTATGCGCGAGGCCCAATTGCCGCCTTCATCAACAGCTCGTGGTGTATAGCGCCACTCGCCCGGCGTCGGCTTGATTGCTTCACTCATGGCTCTCTCCCTTGGCTACCTGATAGGCCCGCCCGCGCTTGGGCGTGCACGTGAGTACATCGCCATCCCACTGCGCCAGGGCAGCAGGACCGCATACAGCCTGCCCAGCGAACTCGCGTGATGCCTTCGCAGCTTCCTCCATCTGTACTGCCTGCAGTTCGTCGGACTCGGGCCATTCGTGGCGGTTGTCCTCGTGCTGCACAAAAAGAAAAGCGCCCAGAAGGACGCTTATGAAGAAGAAGGTGCCCCAGTTGGGGTGAAGTCGGTTCATGGCATAGCCTTTCCGATCTCAGCGGCTGCACGGACGATGGCGCGACGGGTGGCATGCGTCGCATCGTTCCCAATGCGTTCATGCGTATCTGGCCTGAACTTGTCGTCTGAAACTACGACTACTGAGCCTACTGGGATGGCGTCGATACCTATCCTCATTTTGAGCTTCACCGCCAGCCGCAGAGCATCGCCGTCGTCTACGATGGGATTCCATATTTCAGGAACGGCATTTGATTCGATATTTGGGCCAGCATCGACCCAGAAAAAATCCAGCCCCGCAGCCTTCGCCGCCAGCTCCAGCATTTCACGGTCTGTCATGGTGTCTCTTCTCCTGTATCTGATGGGGGAGGGGATTGACGGAAGCGTGATGGCGACCAATCACAATATGTGTCGGTTGTCGTATGCCCATAAATCAGAGTGCATCGCCGGATGTGCACGCAATCGCCGCAGGTGATACCTTTTGGTAGGCGCATCTTGTCTGGGTCGGCGGGATCGTAGTTGAGCTCCGCATTCACCCGCTTAGTCTGTTCCTGCATCTCTTTGCTCCGCTTTGCTGCAAGGGCGCGTTGTTGGTCTTGGGTCATGGCTTGGCCCGATCCTGGAGCATTTGAGAAAAGCTAGCGACCATCTGATCGCGGTGTTCTTTCTTCTCAGCATCCAAGTCGTTGAATTTGAGGTTCGCTCTTGAGCGCTGCAGCGTCCAGCCGCGTCGCGCCATGAACCACAGGAATATGTCGATCACGTAGCATTGACCAGCAACCCAGTTCACTACCTTCGCGTATTCGTGGCCTTCGACATTGATGCGGCTGTGCATCAGTTTGAACACGTCTTTTTGATCGTGGAAATCACGCAGCGGTTGCGGTAGGTACTGGCCCGACTTGAGCCACTGATCCATGTTGAACTTTTTGCTCATTCATCTTCTCCAGGATGGTCAGGATCTCTCGGGTCCGGGTGTTCGCGCATCCGGCGTTCCAGTGCTTTCTCACGCTTTGCTTCTTCGCGGGCAAAGAAGTCAAAGCTGCACTCAATGTCTGCCCGGACGCGCAGGGCCTCCAGTTCTTCTGCGGCAATCGGCGGCGGTGCCGCTGGGTTTGTCGCGAAGATGCGGGCGAAGGTTTCGTGCACGTTGTTCATGCGGCTCTCCAGAAATGAAAAAGCCCGGCTATGCGGGCTGTGCGGTGTGTTCAGCAAAACCATCCGGTGATGTAGTCGTAAGTGCCCGGCCCGTGACCCGCGCAGTTCTCTCCGCTGTGCCGGGCTAGATGGAATGGCCCAGCAACCGCGTGATTTGCGCGCAAGTCGTCCGGACTCCAAGAGCCGACACGGCCCTGCCGCTCGGTTATGATCCGGAGCATGTCGGCTGGGGTGATCGGCTCGCGGTATTCATTCCAAATCACAGCCTCAGGCTTTGACCACCGCGTTTTCCAGTCCTCAAGGGTGTTGATCCCCTCCTCCGGGATGATGTGCAAGCTGAAGCACCAGCCCATCGAAGACTTACCAATGTGCAGAGGCTCGTAATCTGGTATATGAGCGCAGTGCGCGCATGTCTCTGGCTGCTTTTCATGCAAGTAGTAATTGGTGCCCATGGCGCTCTCCAGAAATGAAAAAAGCCGCTCAATGGCGGCTTGTGGGGTTTGGGGTTGGGGGTTGATGGTGGCCGGGCTACTTTCACTTCACCGATGAACCGGCTCGCTCGCAAGCGGCACGGAATTCAGGGCTGGGTACTAGCCAGCCAGATCCAGTCATGCGGGCACCATCGGGTAAGCAAGCGACACGGCTTACTCCCTTGCGGGCTGTCGTGAGGACTCTTTCGAGCTGCCTTGCACTTGCTTGCCTGAAAGTCCTGGGCATCCCGCCCAGGTGGTTTGTTCTGCCCTATTGGTGACCGCGCAGTTGGCCTTCGATGTAGTCAATCATTGGGCGCAGTGATGCGGTGGCACGCAGGGCCTCGCCCTTGTCTCCAATCGACATGATCGAGCCCAGCACGATCTCCATTGCGGCGGGGACCACGACGCCAACATTCGACTTGCTGGCAATCTCGCCAAACTGATCTTTCACGCGGTCGATTTCCGCTCTGTACTGCGCATCGTTCATCTCTCATCTCCTTCACTGTTTAAAACCCATAGTCAAAAGCAACGTACTGCACAGTAGGCTGATAGCCTGTCTTTGCAATACGCGCTACAGAAGCGCTCACTTGCTGCTCCGCTATCGGGAAGAACTGCGCGACTTGGAACGCAACCATTGCGCTCTGCACTGGAACTGTCGGGGCTTGTTCTTCAATCACATCTGCATAGAGCGTTGCCCATCCACCTGATATTGGTGTCACGGAAACGCGCAGCCAGTACGCAACCCCAGTCCGCAGGGTGAACCCCGGCGATGGCGTGAGGTAGCCCGCAGCGTGCGGCGTCGGAGACAAGCACATCGACCCTGGTGGAATCGCCCCCAGCACATCCGATGCACACCGCCCGTTTTCCTGCGTCCAGACGATTGCATTGGGCGGATCGTCGTCGTATCCGTTTCCTGCGGTGTCTGAGCGCATCCACAGCTCCAGACCCAGCCCGTGCTCACCAAGAATCGCCCCGGCTCCGTGCGTCCACAGCACATCACTGGATATGTTCTGCGGACCCGTCGTTGCCCCGCGCTGAGTGAGCGCAACCACCGCGTGCTGTGGTGTGGTTGTCTGCACGTTTGTCAACCCATCCCACACGAACCGCGATTGCAGTTTGAGTTGGTGGCCTTGCTGCAGAGAACCAGCAGGTTCAGACAGAGCAGGGAGGTATCTGAAATCTAGGAACGGCTCTCCGCTCAGAGAACCATTCGCAGAGTCTTGAGCCGATGCACAGGTCATGCATGCAGCAGCTATCAAGGGAGCAATGATGTGCCGCATGTGGATGGCCCATGAAAAAAGCCACCCGGAGGTGGCTTGGTTGGTTGTGCGTCCCACTCAGTGAGTGGGGTGGGGAGGGGTTATCTGCATTTGTGGCACAAGGGGTCAGCGTCGATCACGCGCGCCTCGTCTTTGGCCGTCAACGCTGTGGTTTCCTCTGAGATGACGGCGCCGCACTTGGGGCACGACCACTGGAGCATCAAGCGCCCCCAGCTACCGACAACTTGCGCGCCTTGCTCTTGGCCTAAGTCGCCGGAGGGCAACTCGCATCCCTGGCAGTTCTCGCAGACGCTTGTCATGTCCGCTGGCCAGCCGCTGCTATCGAGCGCCCTGGGGCGCAAGATGTTGATGGAGCAATGCCGTGATGGCATCACAGCCAAGCGAGGATGGTGATGTGAGCCGCGCCACGGTTGAAGGTGCGCTCAATGATCACTGGTTGTGATTGGTTGGTGCGGTAGTTCCACATGGTTGTGTGCTCGAACTGATTCATCATGGGAGTGCTCCTTGGTTAAATAGCCCAAGTACCTCTTTCACAGGCACTTGGGCTAGCCCCGCGTTGGCAGGGCCCCGTGACATGCGTCCACCAGCACCCGCCGATGTACATGCCTGCCGGTATCTGCCCGGCGTTCCTCGCAACTTCCGGCGTGCTGCCTCCACCCCCGGCCTCAGAGAGACGCAGACCTTGGCGGCTGCTCAGCTACGGGATTCCTTCGCTGCTCTCGTCATTGGCTTGGCCCTTTCGGGTCTATCGCTGCCTTTTGCTGCGATGGGTGTATTATTAGGCTGTACCTTATTCGAGTCAATAGGCATAGCCTTATTTATGAGGCATGCGAATACGTATAGGACTACGTAGTCCACAGCAGGCAACAAAAAACCGCCTCGGTGGGCGGTTGTTGGTCGGAGCAGTGGGCTTTAGCCGTTGGTCTCAATGACTGGCGTTAGGGCGTTGGTGGATTTCAGAAGGGCAATCGCATGCAGGCAATCCGCTTTGTTGACATAGGCCTCCCCGCTGGCAATGGGCTCGTTGTTGCCGCCAACAAAGCGCCAGCGCCAACCGCCCTTATCGCCTTGTGCAGCAGCTAGTAGGCCTTTAGGGCCATCGTGATAGATCTCAAAACGCATAGGAGTCCTTTCATGGAGAAATACCTTCGCGGGTGGAACGCCCAAACCCTGTATGCCCTGGAATACGAGCATGGCGGCTCAAAGTGGGCGCTGAACTTTTACGCCGTCGACTACGATGATGCGGTCGCCAAAGTGGAAAGCCTGAAAAAAAGCCTGGTGCTGCTGGGCCAGTCCGAAGGCTTCATTCCTTGGGATGACAATGCCAAAAACGACGGCTTCCCAGAGATTGGTGGCCCGATCATTTCCAACCCCGGCATGTAGTCACCTGCAATCCGTATAGACCGTGCGGCTTAGAAAACCCGCTTGCCTACCATCGTGGTCCCTGGTGGCAGCATTGCCGCACATGGAATGTTTTGCAGATAGCCTTCGCGCGTCTGCTCCACCTTGAGAATGGTGACGGTTATGGTGGACGCGCCAAAGACCAACTCATGCGTGGCGTCGCACATCATGTTTATGGCAAGGCCGGTGACAACCGCGCGGTTCCCATTGATTGGCCCCATGTAGCCATCCCAAACAAGAAGCTCTTTGGGTCGTACTGTGATGTCTCCATAGAACATGCCTACCGTCCCGTTTGTGGGCGTGGAGGTGTAGTTCGTCGCCAGAATAGCGCCGCCGTTCTGCTGAACCATAAAGAACGATTTCTCATTCACGACGCTCTGGTACAGCCCATCGAACTGGCCGTTGGCCATGGCGCCTGTTGCTGCGAGCAATGCAGCGGCTGCGATAAGTTTCCTCATAGTCCTCTCCTTTTGGTTGGTTTGAATATTTGGGCGCTTTGAGACATGCCTATGTACTCAGAATTCCTCGCCTCTCCACACTTTGACGACGCGCCCAAATACCTCGAAATCCATCCCATCAACGATGTCGAATGGGTCGTACAGAGTGTTGTAGCTCTTGGCCCGGAGCACCAGGCCGCCTGCCGTTGGAATGCGCTGGATTTGCTTTACAAAACCTTCTTCTCCTACGCGGAAGAAGTAGATCCCATCCACATCAGCCCGCTTGATGCCGCAATCAACCAAGAGCGGATCACCGGGGTTGAACAGTGGCTGCATCGACGGGCCGAAGCCGGTAACGATAGCCAAGTTCTTAACTGACGTAATCCGGTGAACGTTCTCCTGTGCCCACCGATCCGAAACGCGCCATTCTTTGATGACTCCGGGTTGCTCTGCCAAGACGATGCCTCTGCCCATAGATCCGCCCGTACCGAACTGGCGGATAACTACGTCACTACTTTCATTTCGTAACGAATGTGCAGAGGGTATGACGTTTGTGTCGTCTTCCAAAGCACTGGATGGCTTAGACCCCTGACTTAACTCAAATGATTCGAGGCCCCAGTGCTCGGGGCCCACAACATCAGCGAAGTAAGCCCACAGCTTGGGTAGCTTTTCTTTCCCGATAACGCCACGGTTGAGCCAGTCTTGCACAGACGGTGGCTTGACCCCGAAATGTGTGGCAACGGCGACTTGCGAGACGCCCTTCTTCTCGATGGCGGAACGGATGGCCGCTCCTAGTAATTCGCCTGTAAGCATCGCCTTATCTTCCGTTAGGCTGGATCGGTTAGGCAATTCCTATTGACCGCAATAAGGCTTGGCCTCATAATGAGGCTATGTCTAATGCAATTCTGAGAGCCGCCGACATCCTTGGGGGGCAAGCAAGCCTTGCCAGGGCCATGGGTGTGCAGCCGCCTACCGTCAATCAATGGGCTAAGGGCGCACGCCCAATCCCGGCCGAACGATGCCCGCAAATCGAGCGCCTGACCGCTGGAGGCGTGAAGTGTGAGGAGCTGCGCCCAGATGTGAACTGGGCCGTTCTGCGCAAGCCATCTCGCAATTCCACCCCCGCCCAGGAAGTGAGCCATGGCTAAGCCGTATCGCTGGAGCGACATGTCGGCAGGAGACGACCACGTGCGGTTGCTCAAGTCCATGTTCCCAGGCTTTGGAACTCTTGCCGGAACTGCTCTGCAATCTCGTGGATGCCACCCGGTAGTGCTTCTCCGTGCGGCGTATGGGAATGCGCGGCAATTGCCGCTTGCACGAAGTGCTCGAACACTGCGCTCAGTTGCTGTGGGTTCGGGTGTGTTCGCACAACTGCGTAGAGCAGAGCTTGCAGCGCTGCAAAGCCGCCCGTCATTGCGTCGAGTCTGACCGTGAGTGTCTCGATGTCCTCTTTCATGTCTGCCCCTTTCGTTGGTTTGGTTGGTCGCACTTCCATTGTCCAACGTCTGCGGGCGGGCGCCCATTCCCTCCCCAGCCACTTCGCAGTGGCCTTTGCTCAGGCCTTCGGGTCTGGGCGTTTTTCTATTCGTGTTCATGGCGTCCATTGTTTGGCACGCCATTGATAACTAGCGATACCTGGAGATACGACATGAAATCAGCCGCTATCAGCGCTTCTCAACTCACCCTGAACTTTGAGCCTGGGCTGGTTGAGCGCTATGGGTCGTTGCGTGATTGCGTGGCGACTGGGGTGTACCAGCGCGGGCTCAAGCGCGTAGCCATCGACTTGGACCAAGCCCCCAGCAACTTGTCTGTGCAACTGAGCGATGACCCATCACGCCGCTTCTCTGTGGACAGCCTCGAAACCTACATCGAGAAGACTGGCGACAAGACCCCTGTGCTTTATCTCGTGGAGCGCTTCCTGGCGCCTGATCTTGAGAACAAGGGCATCAAGCAAGTGGAGGCCATGAAAGCCAAGCTGGCTGATCTGATGCGCGAAATGGAAGGGCTTGCGCAATGACAACCCTCTGGAACCCCCGCAAACCACTGAATCAGCCTCCGCACTTCCGCAGTGGCGGCCCTATTGCTCCTGGTGGCTCTGCCCCATTCCACACCTACGAACAAAGCAAGCGCGCATGGGCTGATGCCAACCCCGCCGCGACGCCTGAGCAGTACGAAACAGCGATCAAGGCGATTGCCGAAAGGCTGGGGGTCTGATGGCAAACCAGTGGTTTCGGATGTACTCCGAATTCGCCACCGACGCCAAGGTCCAGATGATGACCGAGGTGATGCAGCGTCGTTATCTGATGTTGATGTGCCTGCGTTGCAGTAACGCGCTTGTAACGTTACACGACGAAGAGATAGCGTTTCAACTGCGTATCAGTGATGAAGAACTGGCCGATACCAAGGCTCTTTTCATCAAGAAGGGCTTCATCGATTCCGCTTGGAATTTGCTGAATTGGGAAAAGCGCCAGTTTGCTTCCGACTCCAGCAATGCCCGTGTGGCAAAGCATCGTGCGCTACAAAAACAGAAGCAAGAACAGGCAGGTAACGGCGATGTAACGTTACAGGAACGGAAAGCTAACGGCCTAGATACAGAACAGAACAGAACAGATACAGAAGAGAAGAGTGCTCCTTCTGCGAAGTCGCCACGCGGCACGGCGTTGCCGCAAGACTGGACCTTGCCAGACGACTGGAAAACCTGGGCCGAGAAAGAGCGCCCGGATGTTGACGCGGTGGCAGCGGCGGATTCGTTCCGAGATTTCTGGATTGGCAAACCCGGCAAGGATGGGCGCAAGGCCGATTGGCAAGCGACGTGGCGCAACTGGGTGCGCAACCAGCGGGCGCAGCCATTCCGCAAAGCCGCACCGGCTGGTGATGTGTGGGCAGGGGCGGTGAACTGATGACATCCGCACTCGCCCAAATGCGCCGCGCTGGCAAATCGCCTGTGTCGATTTTTGTCTACGTCGGCAAACCCCCGAAGTGGGTACAGGAAGCCGCAGACGTGATCGTGGTGGAGCGCAACCCACGATCAATGGACTGGCGCCCATTGATCGGCTTGCACGTTGATGTGGTCGAGATTGGCGACCAGGGGGAATTGCTGCGCGAAACCGTGCAGTGCGCGGAGAACGCAAAGGCCCGCTCCATCGGCCTGCTTTGCCGGGCCGGTATTGCCGGGCTCAACCCTGACCACGAACAACTTCTTCAACGCCTGCAAAGGAGGCTCAATGCATTTCCTCACTGATGACATCGACTTCGCGGCCTACGAGCGCGAGACCGACGCCGCAGCCAACGTCAAGCCAGCATCCGTATGGATGGATGAGCTGATCTTCAAGCTGCAGAACCCTGACCGCTCGAAAAAGGTACTGCTGCCGTGGGAGCAGACGGCCGGCCTGTTTGCATTCCGCCCGGGCGAGGTGACGCTGTGGGCCGGACAGAACGGCCACGGCAAGACGCAGATCGTTTCGCAGGTGGTGCTGTCCCTGATGGGGCAGGAAGAGAAGGTTGTTGTGGGCAGCTTCGAGATGAAGCCCGGAACCACGCTGGCAATGATGTGCCGCATGTACGCGGGCACCAACCCGTTCAGCCCGGAGTACCAGGGCAATGCTGGCGTTCAGATCCTCACCGACCTCTACAAAGAGTTTGGCGAGTGGACAGACAACCGCCTGTGGGTCTACGACCGCCAGGGCACCGTGAGCGCAAACCAGGTACTGGGCATGGCCCGCTACTGTGCCAAAGAGCTGGGGGTGACACACATCGTGATCGACAGCCTCATGAAGTGCGTCATGGGCGAGGACGACTACAACGGCCAGAAGGCGTTTGTGGACGAGCTGACGGCCCTTGCCCGCGACAACATGGTGCACGTCCACCTGATCCACCACTTGCGTAAGCCCAGCAAGGAAACGGACATCCCGGACAAGCACGACACCAAGGGCTCAGGCGCTATCACCGATCTGGTGGACAACCTGATGCTGGTTTGGCGCAACAAGGGCAAAGAGGATGACGTGAAGGCCAAGGGCCGTACATCTGCCAAAAAGGACGAGCACGACGCCGCAATCCTGTGCCGCAAGCAACGCAACGGCGAGGACGAGCCCACGATTCGACTGTGGTTCGACCGCGATTCAAAGCAGTTCAAGGGCGACCCGAACGACCCGTTGATGTACTTCCGCAACTGGCCTCACCGTGAGACGGCATGACATGCCAATGCTGCACCGAAGCGCGGGCCGACCCAGCCAGCTACCGCCTTTTCGCAGACGGCTGCTTGCACTGTGCGGCGAGGCGTATCCAGTACATCCAACGGTGCTTACCCATTGGCCCGGGCCAGAAGGCGGAACGCTGTCGGGCGGCTCTGTCCCAGGCACTAGCGCTTGGACTGCCGGAGGAAAGTATCAGATCAATGGCAAAGCGTGCCGAGTGGCAGGTGGAGCCGCAAAGAAAGAAGGGGTGAAGTGATGAAGCAAGACGAACTCATTTCCATGGCTCGCGTTGCCTGCGGCCCAGAAGCAGAGGACCCACTTTACGAGGACCGGGTGATCTTGGGGCTTGGAGAGCTTGAGCGCTTCGCCACCCTGGTAGCAGACAAAGCCGCAGCACGGGCGATGGAGGCGTGTGCGAAGGTGTGTGAGATGCGCATGACCTACTGGCACCGAGATGATGGCCGTGTATCAGAGGATGAGTGCTGCGCCGCCGCCATCCGCGCCCTAGCCCGGAAGGGAGGCGTATGAAAGTCATCAAACGCGGCGAGCTGCCGCAAGAAAAGATCCACCACGAGACCTGCAATCGCTGCAAGAGCGAGTTGGAATTTAAGCACTCAGAGGTGCAGTGGGACCTGTACCCGCGCGGAACCGGTCAATGGTACGTGCTATGCCCGGTTTGTGGGAGCAACGTGTGGGGGCCCAGCAAATGATTCAGTTTGCACTTGCCTTCTTCGGCCTGTCCGCAATGTTCATGGCTATGGGTCACAACGCCCGCGCGCGCCGGTGGGCGCCCATTGTCGGGCTTTGCGGTCAGCCGTTCTGGATCACATTCGCGCTGCAGTCGTCGGCATGGGGCCTGCTGGCCCTGTCGCTGGCATACAGCGCTGTCTATCTGCGCGGCGCTTGGCTGCAGTGGAGGGTCGTATGACTATCGGCGTATTCCTCCCCGAAGGCATAGAAGCCGAAGTCTGCGCAGACATCTCCCGACGCCAGCAGATGGGCATCAACAAGTACGGCACCACGGTTGCAGAGAACCCGCTGAGCCTGCGGGCGTGGCTGGTCAATGCATATGAAGAGAGCCTTGACTTGCCGATATACCTGAAGCGCGCAATTGCTGAGATTGACGCGCAGGAGGCTAGGCGCCATGGCTGAACGCATCACCCTAAGCCTATGGGAGCCCGTGCAGGCCCACAAGGCAATCATGACCATCTGGCACCACGCCAAGGGCTGGCTAATGGCTGGCGACCAGCGCCTGACATTGGAAATCCGCCCCGAGAAGCGCAGCGATGCGCAGAACCGCCTATTGCACGCCTGCCTGTCTGAGATCAGCAAGCAAGTGGAATGGGCCGGAGCAAAGCGCGATGTGGACACGTGGAAGCGCCTGCTTACCGCCGCATGGCTTCGCGTACGTGGCGAACCCATCGAAATGCTGCCAGCGCTGGACGGCAACGGGGTGGACATCGTTTTCCGCAAGACCAGTCAGTTGACCAAGGCCGAGTGCGCGGAACTGTCCGAATTCGTGATGGCTTGGGCCGCTGACAACAACGTGCGCTTCACTGCGCCGGAGGGGTGGCAATGAGCCTATCCGCCCACCAAAGCCCAGTCATGGGCAAAGACGAATGGCTGACACCGCCCGAGATCATCGCCGCGCTTGGCACGTTCGACCTGGACCCTTGCTCGCCAATTCACCGGCCTTGGGCCACTGCAGCCAAACATCTGACGGTTGCCGACGATGGCCTCCGGCAGGAATGGGTCGGGCGAGTGTGGTGCAACCCACCGTTTGGACGCGAGGCTGTGAAGTGGTTGCGCCGCATGGCAGGGCACGGCAACGGGATTGCCCTGATACCCGCCAGGACGGAGACGGAAATGTTCTACGAATGCGTGTGGGGGGTGGCCGATGCCGTGTGCTTCATCAAAGGCCGGCCGCATTTCCACCATGTGAGCGGCGAACGCGCTGCCTTCAACAGTGGCGCCCCGATCTGCCTAGTTGCCTATGGCCCGGGGAACGTCGCAGCTTTGAACGCCTCTGGACTGGGGTATGTCGCATGCTGACCTACAAGAACCCCAAGGCGAAAAGCTGCGTCGTGTGCGAGCGGGTGTTTGTGCCGTGGAGCAGTACGCAGCTTGTCTGCCGCCAGTCCTGCGCCATGAAGAAGGCCCGTGCCGACCGCCTGGCAGCAGAGAAGGCCGAGAAAGAGTCTGTCAAGCGCCGCAAGGAGGCGATCAAGAAGGTGTCCGAGCTGGAAGCCGACTGCCGCAAGATCGTTCAAGAGATCGCCCGCATCCGCGACCGGCATGAAGGGTGTATCTCCTGCCACATGGGTCCGAACTACGACGGCATCTGGCACGGCTCCCACTACCGCGCCCATGGTGGGTGTTCATCGCTCCAGTTCCACCTCTGGAACATCCACAAGGCTTGCGAGCAGTGCAACTACTTCAAGGGCGGGAACCGTGAAGGGTTCATTCAGGGCTTGTTGGTCAAGCCCGGCTACGGCCCCGAGCGCATCGATTGGCTGGACAACCAGCCCAAGTCGCAGAAATTCAGCAGGGAGTACCTCTACCGCTTCAAGGCGGTCATGGGTAAACGCCTGCGCCGCATGAGGAAATCGAAATGAAGTGCAAACCAGAACTTGGCCCCAGCATGGTGCTGGTGGTCGCTACCCTGGCCGCGCGCGGCCCGATGGAGGCCAGACAAGCAGCCGACGCCACCGGACTGTCGTACCACACCGCCCGCCAGTACCTCCGCCGTCTGGCCTTCCGTGGGGCGGTGGTGTCGGACCGCACCGGCAAGAACCCAATCTACAAAGTGGCTCCTGGGTGGAAGGTGTCTCTCTCTCCCATAGACCCATTGGCCGCAATGCGAGAGCGCAAGTCTGATTTCCAAGGGGTGAACACCACTGTTGCCATGGCTATCAGCAAGGCGCCCGCGCTGCATTCTGTCTGGAGGTGCGCATGACCAAGCCAACCCTCTTTGAAAAGATGCGCAACAACCGCGAGGCAGCACGTGCATGTGAGAGCTGCAGACAGGACATGGAACGGGAATCGAAGAGCTGGGGAACATGGGGCAAATGGCTCGATAGGCTGCACGCAAACACGATATCTGCAATGACATCTGACCCAGGTAAACCATGGACGATGCCATATCCATCAAAGGAGCGCGAATGATGCAAAACGACTCGCACGTAATTCTTGAGGATCTTCTGTCCCGCTGGCACCACTGGGCAAAAGGCTACAGACCTATCCCCACATGCGGATCAGACCCCATGTTCCGCAACGCAAAGAGCGCCAAGGGGTACGACACCACCGCAGAGGTGATCGAGGATGAAATCACCAATGCCCAGATGAAGGCCATCGACTTCCAGGTGTCAGAGATGGCAGAACCACACAGATCCGCTATCTACATCCACGCAAGGAACTGCTACACCGGGCACAACGTGTGGCTGTCACCACGGCTGCCGAAAGGCCCGATAGAGCGCGCCAAGATTCTGGGAGAGGCAAAGAGCATCCTCATAGGGAAACTACTGAGTGCCGGTGTGATGTGAAAAGTGTTGACAGCATCGATTTTTTCGATATAGTCGCGCGTGGATGGCAGAGGTGCCTCCAAAATTTCCAAGCCCGCAGGTTCGCCTAGCGGGCTTTTTCGTTTGCGGGCTCGCTCAACACCTCGATTGGCACTGTCCACCGGAGCGACGCCCGCACCCTCCACCCCGAGAACAGCCGCAACCTGGGCGGTCGGCAAGCGGGAAAACCTGCCGGACCTTCAGCGTCTGCACAGACGCAACCAGGGGAGATGCGAACGGCAACGCCCAGGCACTCGCTAGACCGATGGGCGCTTATGGAAACTACATGACAGCGCAACACCTTCCGGCCAAGCATGTTTGCAGCCAACTGGTACAAGCCGCAGCGCCTTTGATGGGGCACCTGAGGCCGTACATCAAAGAGTTGCGAGAGCGCGGCATGAATTTCACCGCCGATTGCATAGAGCGTGATCTCAAGCTGATGGAAGAGGCAGTGCAAAACGCACGGCATACGGCTGACTAGATGCAACAAGTAATTCGGACAATCCGATAGGAACCCGAGCAATGGAAAAACAAACCAAGAAGAACCTCAAAGGCGCCGCCGCAATGGGCGCTGGCCCTGGTCGGCCCAAAGGCATCCCGAACAAGAACACTGGGCTGATCCGCGAAATGATCGCCAAAGCCTTGGATGAGGCTGGCGGCGTGGATTACTTGGTTGACTGCGCCCGAGACCCTCGCAGCAAGGCCGCCTTCTTGGGGTTGATCGGCAAGGTGATGCCGGTGCAGGTTGAAGCGGATGTGAACGCCAATGTGAACGGCTCGATTGAGGTTCGCTTCGTCAAGCCATGAACGTCGAGTTCCCGGACAAGCTGGCTTTTCTGTTCCAGCCAGCCCGGTACAAGTGCGCCTACGGTGGGCGCGGTTCGGGGAAGTCGTGGGGATTCGCTAGAGCCCTTCTGCTGGAAGGTGCTCAAAAGCCATTGCGGGTGCTGTGTACCCGTGAGGTGCAGAAGTCGCTAGCTGACTCTGTTCACAAGCTCCTGAGCGACCAGATAGACGCCATGGGCCTGTCCAGCTTCTACGAGGTGCAGCAGACGGTCATCCGGGGCAAGAACGGGACGGAATTCACCTTTGCAGGGCTGCAGAGCCACACAGTGGACTCCATCAAGTCCTATGAGGGTGTGGACAGAGTATGGGTAGAAGAAGCCCATGCGGTGAGCAAGACCTCGTGGAATGTGTTGCTCCCCACGATCCGTAAGCCAGGATCAGAGATTTGGGTGACGTTCAATCCGCAGTTGGACACGGACGAAACCTATGTGCGATTCGTGAAGAGCCCGCCGCCTGATTGTGTATCGGTGCTGATGAACTACACGGACAACCCGTGGTTCCCCGATGTGCTGGAAGCTGAGAGAACGCACGCCCAGGCAACGATGAAGCCCGAGGAATATGGGCACATCTGGGAGGGCCGCTGCATGCCCGCCGTGGAAGGGGCGATCTACTTTGATGAAGTGGCCGCAGCAGAGAGCAAAGGCCGCATACGTGAGGTGCCATACGACCCGCTGCTGAAGGTGCATGCGGTGTGGGACTTGGGGTGGAACGACAGCATGTCGATTGTCCTGGTTCAGCGGGCGGCATCTGAACTGCGCGTGGTGGAGTACATCGAGGGATCGCATCGCACCCTGAGCGACTACGCGCAACAGCTCAAAGACATGAAGCTGAACTGGGGCAGTCACTACCTGCCGCACGACGGATTCACCAAGGACTTCAAGACGGGCAAGAGTGCTCAGGAGATCCTCTCCGCGCTTGGGCTGACTGTGCCAGGAGGCACGCAGAACCCCGGCGTGCCACGGATGGACGTGGAGCAGGGCATCAAGTCGGCGCGCGAGGTGTTCCCGCGCATCTATTTCGACAAAGACAAGACGACGCGGCTGGTGGAGTGCCTGAAGCGGTATCGCAGGCACATCAACCAGACGACGAAAGAGCCGGGCCAGCCGCTGCACGACGAGTTCAGCCACGGCGCGGACGCATTCCGCTATCTCGCACTGGTTGCGGACCAGTTGAGCAACGACGAATGGGGCGGAAGCCTGAACTATCCACGGTTGAGCTACGCATAAACACGAAAGGCATCGCTGAGAAGCGACCCGACACACATGGCAAAAATGAGCGAAGACGAGCTGCGCGCGATCACCGATGGTGAGATGCGTCAAGCTGTCGGCTATTGGTCTGGCAAGCTGGCAAACCAGCGATTGAAGGCCATGGCGTACTACCTAGGCGAGGCAAAGCTAGACCTTGCGCCGCCCGAGGTGGATGGCCGCTCGTCCGTGGTGTCGCCCGATGTGCGCAACACTATCGAGTCGATGCTTCCCCAGTTGATGGTGAAGTTCTGCGGCGGTGACACTGTGGTGGAGTTTGAGGCCAACAAGCCCGGCGACGAACCGCAAGCAGAGCAGGCAACGGACTACATCAACCATCTGTTCTACGTGCGCAACCCGGGCGAGCGCATTGCATACAACTGGATGAAAGACGCACTGCTGTCCAAGAACGGCATTGTCAAAGTCTGGTGGGATACGCGCACAGAGGAAACGCGCGAGGAATACATTGGTCTGTCCGACATCGAGTTGGCCCAGCTCATGGACGACGACGAGATCGAAGTCACTGAGCAGAAGTCCTACGAGGACGAGGAAGACCAGGAGCAGCGCGCGAAGGCGATAGAGCAGATGGGCGCACAACTGCAGCATGCCATGCAGGCCGCGCAACAGAATCCGCAGGCGGCCCAGGCAGCGCAGCAGATGCAGGCGCAGATGCAGCAGATTCAATCTGCGCCGCCGAAGATGCTGTACGACGTTGTGTGCAAGCGCTCCAAGGTCGGCGGCAAGGTCAAGGTGGACAACGTTCCGCCAGAAGAGTTTCTGATCTCGCGCAACGCCAAGAGCATTTCTGACGCGACATTCGTTGGTCATCGCGTACTGCGCACTGCGTCCGAGCTCAAGTCCATGGGCTACAAGGACGTTGACAAGCTCACCAGCGACGATGCTGCGGCTGCTCTGAACATGGAGCGCATCGAGCGGCTGTCCTGGGATGACGAGATGGCGTATCTGCAGACGGATACGCAACTGAATCTGGACGACAGCCAGCGCAAAATCTGGGTGACGGAATGCTATCTGCGCTGCGACTATGACGGCGACGGCATCGCTGAATTGCGCAAGGTGGTGAGGGCTGGCAATGAGATCCTGGACAACGAGGTGTGCGATGTGGCGCCGTTCGTCTCCATCACTCCAGTACCGATGCCGCACAAGTTCTTCGGACTGTCGGTGGCCGACCTTGCACTCGAAGGCCAAAAGATCAAGACCAGCATTCTGCGCGGGATGCTGGACAACATGTACCTGCAGATCAATGGCCGGTACTTCGCTGTTGATGGTCAAGTAAACCTTGACGACTTGCTGACCTCTCGCCCAGGCGGCGTCGTTCGGATGAAGGCCCCCAACATGGCGGGCCGACTCGATCAAGGCATGGGCGATCCTCAGATCGGCATGGGCATGATGGAGTACATGACCGGCTATATCGAGGATTCGACCGGCTGGAGCCGCGCCAGTTCCGGCACGGACACGAACGATCTGAACAGCCCGATTTCCGCCACGCAGGCCACGATTGTGACCAACAAGGCGGACATGCGAACCGACCTGATCGCGCGGAACTTCGCTGACGGGTTCCGCGACCTGTTCCGCTTGATGCTCAAGCTGTGCAGCCAGTATCAGTGCAAGGAAGACATTGTCAAGCTGCGCGGCGAATGGGTGCCAGTGAACCCGCGCGACTGGCGCAATGGCTTTGACACAGTGCTGAATGTGGGCCTGGGAACTGGGTCGAAAGACCAGCAGGTCCGCCACCTCATGTTGCTATCTCAGCAGCAGCAATTCGGCCTTCAGGTGGGTACGGCGAACCCCAAGAACGTGTACGAGACACAAAAGGAGCTGTCAAAGGCCCTTGGGTACAAGAATGGAGACAAGTTCTTCACGGACCCATCCCGACAGCCACCGCAGCAGCGCCCAGACCCTGCTCAGATGCAGATGCAGGTTGAGCAGATGAAGGCCCAGCTCAAGGCCAAGACAGACCAAGACCAGATGCAGATGAATGCGCAACTGGAGAAGGCCAAGATGCAGATGCAGGCCGAAGTAGATCGCAACCGCCAGGAAGTCGAAGCCCAGCAGCAGCAGGCCAGGATGACGATGGAGAAGGAGCTGGCGCAGTTCAAGATTCAGGCAGAGATGGAGCGTGATGCCATGCGCGCCCAGATGGAACAGCAAACGGCTTTGGCAATCGCCAGGATCAACGCGGAGAGCAAACTGGACGCTGCGCAGATCACCGCGCAAACCACGCTGAGCGCACAGCAAGAGGCGGCGTCCGACAACGCTGTAGACCAATGACAAAGACCGTCGAGCAGCGAATTTACGAAGGCAACCGCGCCAAGGAAGTATTGGAGAACGAGGTCTTCCAGGCAGTCTTCGGTGACATTGAACAAGAGGTGATCGACCAATGGACAAACAGCCCAGCAAGAGACAGTACCGGAAGAGAACACCTGTGGCAGTACCTAATGCTGCTGCGGAAGGTGAAAACTCACATCACGACAGCGCTGGAGACCGGGAAACTGGCGCAACTGGACCTGCAGCACAAGCAGAGCCTGTACGACAGGATGAAAGCTGGGCTGAGTTTTACGAGCGAGTAAGGCACCTCGCGCATGCAGAACCACGCCTGCGCAACGTATGGCATCCAGCGCCAGGGCAAGCCTTGGTGGTGTGCGCAAACGGAAATATCAACGTGTTTGAGGGCCCCCAGCGTGGGCAACTGAACACCGGGGATTTCATCGAAATCTAGCCGCCGCACAACCGGCATAGACAAGCACCTACGGGTGCTTTTTTGTTGTGTGAACGGGCATCGCAGTGATGCGACCCCAAGGAGAAACCTTTGGACAATCCTTCACCGGAATCCAGCACATCGCCGCTAAACCTTGACGGTGCAGCAGCAGCTTTTGCAGACATCCTGGAACCCCAGGCCCCAGCAAAAGCAACCCCGGAAGCGCCGGAGACGGCCCCCGAGGCGGTCACTCAGGAAGTTCCAGCCCAAGAGGCCACGGATGCTCCTGAGGTTGAGATGGTCGAGATTGACGTAGACGGCTTCAAGGTGTCCTTGCCGAAAGACAAGGCTGAGAAGCTGGAAGCCGAGCGGTTGATGCAGGCTGACTACACCAAGAAGACCATGGCCGCAGCGGACGAGCGCAAAGCCGCTCAAGCCCAGTCGCAAAAAGCGCTGCAAGAGCGACAGGCCTACGCACAAAACCTTTCCCGGATGCAAGCGCAACTGGAAGGGGCGCTGGCCGAACAGAACCAGAACATCAATTGGCAGCAACTGCTTGAGCAAGATCCGCAACAGTACCTGCAGCAAAAGCACCTCTGGGAACAGAGACAAGCCGCACTGCAGCACAACTACGCGGAGCAGCAAAAGATTGCCGCCATACATCAGGCTGAACAAGCCCAGAGGTTCCAGCATCACCTCCAATCGCAACAGCAGGAACTCCTTGCCAAGTTGCCGGAGTGGAAGGACGAATCAAAGGCAAAGGCCGAAAAAGCTGCACTTCGCGAGTACCTGCATAGCCAGGGCTACGACGAGCAGTCTGTGAACAACGTAGCTGACGCCAAGGCGATCGTGCTGGCACGCAAAGCCATGCTTTACGACCAGTTGATCTCCAAAGCCCAGGTGGCGACAAAGAAGGTGGCAACGCTTCCTTCCAAGGTCGAGCGCCCGGGTACTGGCGCGAATCCATCGCTGGACAAGCGGTCGGGCGCATTCCAGCGTCTCTCAAAGTCCGGCAGCGTGGATGACGCCGCAGCAGTGTTCGCATCCCTTCTTTGATCACCAATTTCTAACGCCGAGAGGCGCTGAAAGGAAACGGCAATGTCCGCACCATCTGGAACGTTCCTCACCACTGCCGCCATCGGCAACCGTGAAGACCTGACCGACACCATCTACCGCATCTCGCCCACTCAGACCCCAACGCTGAACATGGCGAGCAAGTCGAAGGCGACCAACACTCTGCATGAGTGGCAAACCCAGGAACTCGCGTCGGCCGCCGACAACGCGCAGGCCGAAGGCGACAACGCGAGTGCAAAGACCGTGACCCCCACGGTTCGCCTGAACAACCGCACGCAAATCTCCACCAAGACGGTGATCGTGTCCGGCACCCAGCAAGCGATGAACCCTGCTGGCCGCAAAGACGAACTGGCCTATCAACTCGCCCTGGCTTCTGCGGAAATCAAGCGCGACATGGAACTGGGCCTGACCCAGAACGATGTGCTTGCTACATCTCCACGCAAGTCGCGCGGCCTTCGTGGCTGGGTGGTGGACAACGTGAGCAACAACGGCGGCACCCTGGCCTCGTACACCGCGAACACCGGCTATACGGCAGGCACCCAGCGTGCGTTCACCGAAGCCCAGGTCAAGGATGTGCTGCAGAAGTGCTACACGGCGGGCGGCGAGCCCGACATGTTGATGCTTTCGCCTTCCGCAAAGCAGACGTTCTCGGGCTTCACCGGCAACGCAACCCGCTTCGACAAGAGCGAAGACGCCAAGCTGTACGCCTCGGTGGACTACTACGTGTCGGACTTCGGCACCCTGCAAGCGGTGCCCAACCGCTTCATGGCCGCACGTGATGTGTTTCTGCTGCAATCCGACAAGCTGGCCGTCGCCTACCTGCGTCCGTTCCAGACCGTGGAACTGGCGAAGACCGGCGACGCCGAGCAGCGCGAAATCATCGTGGAATACACGCTGGAATGCCGCGCTCCCAAGGCCCACGGCGCTGTCTACGACATCCTGTGATAACGGCGGGCCCTCGGGCCTGCCCCTCAGAAAGGAAACATCATGGGTGTGCAACTCAAGCAAAACGACGACGGCTCCGTAGGGATGGTCGGTGATGCCACTGGCGGCAAGGGAGGTTTCATCACCGCCCCGCTGGCCTACATCGCGACGACAGCAGACGGATCGTTCTGGACGGCGGACCGCGCCTATGTGGTGCAAGGCATCCGTGGGCGCGTGGACGTTGCGGGGACTGGCGGTGCATGCACTGCGGTCATTCGCAAGGTCCCATCTGGCACGGCTGGTACGTCCGGCACCGCCTTGCATTCGGGCTCATTCAACCTGGTTGGAACCGCAAGTGCCAACCAGTCGTTGACTCTGTCCACCACGGACGGCGCACTGCTGATCGCTGCTGGCGATTCGCTGTACTACGACCTGACGGGCACGGCGACTTCGGCGGTTGGCAACATCACCGTCACGCTGGCCCCGGCCAACTAAAAGCGGGGCTTCGGCCCCTTCTTTCTCTCACCGCTGCGAAGCGTCGGAGTTTTCTATGTCCCAAACATATGGCGGCGGGTTCCTCACCGTCACGGCTGCTGGCTTCAGCGCCGCGACCAGCGGTTCCTCTGCATCGACGGCCATTCCCAATGCATCCGATGGCAACAAGCCTCGCTACATCCGCGTAGCCGGTCGGAACGAGTGCTATGTGAAGCTGGGCACCTCGGGCGTTGCCGCGACCACGAATGACATTCTGGTTCAGCCAGCCGACTCGGTGATTCTTGCCGTTCCCAACGGCATCACGCACATCGCCTACATCCAGGGCACTGCGGCAGGTCAGGTCAACGTTATCCCGCTGGAGAACACCTGATGCGGACGGTGATTGACGGCCTGGGCGGCGTCAAGTCGGTGATCCAGTTGAACACCGATGGATCGTTGACCACCGGGACCGTGCAGGACTGCACGCCGATCCTCGAATACGCCAAGGCCAGACAGAACGAGGGCCATACGGGGTCCAGCGACATGAAGTTCGCTGCCTCGATCCCTCATGTGGTCATCGAGGAATATTGCAAGCGCAACAACATCGGCTTTGACGAGTGTATTCAGAGCCAGGAGCACAGCAGGCGGCTCTTGAATGACCCGTCCCTAGCTGGTTTTCGCATCTGGAAGGGCCGGGTATGAGCCTGACCACCTATGCCGGTCTGAAGTCATCCGTTGCCGCGTGGCTCAAGCGCTCAGACCTGACGGCGATCATTCCTGACCTGATCGTACTGGGCGAAGCGCGGATCGCTCGCGATCTCAGACTGCGTCGCCAGATCGTCTCCGCAGACCTGACGCTTATGCCCAATGTGCAGGGCGTTGACCTGCCTGCGGACTGGCTGGAGTTCGAGAACGTCACGCTCAATGGCGATCCTCCGCGCCAACTGACCTACGTGAACATCGAACACCTGGACAGCAAGTACCCAAGTTCATGGACGGGCATGCCAGCGGTCTACACGCTGGAAGGCAATCAGATCCTGTTCGGCCCCACACCAGACGCTGCGTACACGGCAGGCGTCTTCTATTACGGCAAGTTGCCCGCCCTTTCCGCCGATGCTGACACGAATTGGTTGTTGACCAATCACCCATCCATCTATCTGTTCGCGACGCTCGCCGAAGCAGAGACCTACGCCTTCAACGACAACCGCGCTGGCATGTGGGAGGCGAAGTACGCAAAGGACATGAACGACCTGCAGACGGCAGACGACGCGGCCATGTTCAGCGGCACCGCATTGCGCGTGCGGACCATCAACTAGGGGCTACTGATGACCGTAGAAACCGCAACATCTATCAGCCAGTTGGACGCGACGCTCCCCACTTCTGGCGACCCTAAGTCAGAGGGCGACAACCATCTTCGCCTCATCAAATTAGTCCTGAAGACGCAGTTCCCAAACTTCGGAACGGCGGCAATGACCGCATCTGTCGCAGAGCTTAACTATGTTGTTGGCGTCACCTCCGGTATTCAGGCCCAGCTCAATACGCTCACTGCGGCAAAAGCGGCCAAGTCTGGAGACACCTACACAGGCACGCATGACTTCACTGCGGCCACGCTCAACGCAGCAACACCTGCGGCCAGCGACAACAGCAACAAAGTCGCCACTACCGCCTGGGCGACGGCCCTATCGTTTGCATCCGCACTTCCTGGGCAACTCAACAAAGCGGGCCGCTTCCCGCAGACGGACGGGACCGTTGCTACATGGCAGGGCATCTGGGGCCCAGTCAACGCGATCAGCACCAATACAGCCGCAGTGGCGGGCAACAGCTATGTGTTCCTCGCATCGCTGACGTTGACGCTGCCTGCGTCCCCCAACCCCGGAGACACGATACCGCGCGTCATCGACTACGGCGGCACAGGTTCGTGTGTTGTCGGCCGCAACGGGCAGCCAATCATGGGCCTTGCGCAAGACATGAATGTCGATTCCACCGCGCCTTTCGGCATGTTGTACGCAGACGCCACGCGCGGCTGGGTGATCGTTTAAGGGGATTGAAATGAGCGCACTTTCTGACTTCATCGCGGGGTCCGCCAAGATCTGGGCGTCCGGCATAACCTATAAAAACGGGCAAATCCTGCTGGACCCAACGGACAACATGCAGTCGTATGTCCGAGTCACCGCCGCAGGGTCTGGGGCGACCGCCCCTTCTGCGGACAGCACGAACTACAAGCCTTTCGGCGCGCGGGCGATCAAATCGATACAGAGTGGGGCTGTTGCCATTGCAACCGGCGCTTCTTCAGGAACCGCAATCATAAATGCGGTCAATGTAAACAAATCCACCATTACGCATCTTGGTGGCATGGGGTTGAACAGCACGGCAACAGAAGCCTACATACCTCGTCTATTTTTGAGTAATTCAACCACGGTGCTATCCACTGTTCCGGCTACATCGGGCGGGATTATTGTCAATTATCAAGTCGTCGAGTACTACTGATGCCCATTGTCAAGATCCCCGATTGCGGCAAGGGGGTGAACCTAGACCTCAGCCCGGAAGAACTCCAAACAGGGATGTGGTCGAGTTGCACAAACATGCGGTTCATGAACGGCTATGCGCAGCGGTTTAACGGCATGGCTCGGATCTTCGACCCCGTTACACACGCCCCCCACTATCTGATCTCCTATCAGACGCCTACAAAGCGTTTTTTCATCTCGGCAGGGAATGAAAAGGTCTATGCGGATGATGGCACCACCAGGACCGAGATAACGCGCCTTGCTGAGCTTGGATTGGCCTCCGTTCTCAGAACGACTTCGGCACTGGCGACGGTTACCACATCTGTAGGTCACGGACTCTCCACGGGGAATACTGTCTCGACATATAACTTTGTCCCAACGGCATACAACAACGACGCGGCGGTAATCACCGTCACCAGCCCAACCACATTCACTTATGCGCTGACTGTGGATCCGGTGACAAATCCAACAACGATGGGGCGCGTCATCGCCCAAGGCGCGGTGCCTAACAATTATTCCGGCACACGCGATGACCGGTGGTCTGGCGGGGTGCTTGGTGGTGTTCTCGTACTCAATAACCCGGCTGCCGCGCCGCAATTCTGGTCAGGAGATGCAAAGAAACTGCGCGCTCTGACTGGTTGGTCTACCGCATGGCGCGCCGACTTTATGGTGCCGTTCAAGAACTACCTTGTGGCTTTTGGCATATCGAAATCTGGCGTCAAAAACCCGCACATGATGAAGTGGTCTGCGGCTGCAGTTCCTGGGTCTGTGCCGGATTCGTGGGACGCCACAAATACAAAGCTGGACGCTGGCGAAGTAGACATTGCCGAAACCTCCGATTTGCTGATTGACGCTTTCCCACTGGGCGATGCTTTGATTGTCTATAAAGAGCGATCCATGTATGCGGTCCGGCTGGTCGGTCAGCCGTTCATCTTTCAGGTACAAAGAATCCCAGGCGATTCCGGGATGCTGTTCCGTGGATGCGGGGCCAGCACCCCTTTAGGTCACGTGGTGCTGACAAACGGCGATGTGGTGCTGAACACCGGGCAGGGTGTGCAATCTATCGCCGACGGATGGGTGCGGCGCTACATCTTCAACAACATCGACGCGACGAACTACAAGCGAGCGTTTGTCACCACGAACCCGCAGAGAAACGAAGTCCTGATCTGCTTCCCATTCACTGGATCGTCGAACTGCGATCAAGCGGCGGTATGGAACTGGAAGGACAAGACATGGGGCCTTCGCAATCTGAACAACGCCACATTTGGCGCCGTGGGACTTGTGGACAGCTCTGCATCCACTACTTGGGCGTCCGATAGCGAGACATGGGCGATTGACGCCACGACATGGAACGAGGAGCCCTATTCCGCGAACGAAGGGCGGCTGCTCTTTTCTGAAACGTCGCGAATCTCGATCTTCGACGTATCGAGCAGTGATGACGGCGTGACATCTCTCGTTGGGTCACTGGAAAGAACTGGAATGTGGCTGGATGACGCGCAGATCAACAAACTGCTCCAGGGCATCTACCCGCGCATCGACGCCCCATCGGGTGCAGAGGTAACCATCCAGTTCGGCTCGGCCATGGCGCCGGATACGCCAGCGGTATGGAGTGACTCCATGACATTCGTATGCGGCCAGGACTTCAAGGCCAATGGCTTCGCGCAAGGGCGGTATTTGGCCCTGAGACTGACCTGTGCCGCCCCATGGCGGATGCGGGCGCTCGATATCGACGTCACCAATACAGGGTACTACTGATGTCCCAGTACACACCGTCCGTGGTCCCCAGCGACCCCGCACAGATCCCCGCTTTCCTTCAACAAGAGCTGTACCGCATTCAACGCGCGTGGATGGAGGCGGACCCGTTTCATGTTCTCACCCCATTGCATGTGGCTCCGGCAAAGCTCTTTGACGGCCTTGAAGTCCTTGCAGACGGAGTCGATTGGAACCCGGGCGCAGGGCCTGGGCGGTATTTCTATCAGAACAACGCTTGGCACTTCATGGGGTGAAAAATGGCCGACTACTATCAAAACCTTCTCAATGCGAACTTTGCATCCGACTACCAGACCCCGGACTGGCTGCGCAACTCCGGTCTGATGCTGGATCAGACTCAGGGTTCGGTGAACGACTTCTTCGCGTCGAACCCTCAGTACGCGCAGGACTGGCAGAACATCACTTCGGGGGGTAAGTCGCAGTTCGCCACCGATGGATCTTCCCTGGTGAAGTCGAACCTGAACCAGATGCCCACGGACATTGCGAATTACTACCGCACCAACACCGATGAGCTTCTGGCAAACGAGGGGTTCAACCACGACCCCACGCTGGCCTACATGAACTACCACGGCGGGCCAGCGTCCATCGGGGCAAACAACAAGACGATGAACATTTCGTCTTACCTGCAGAACAACAAGTGGACGCCGCAGGGTATCGTCGCTAACAACAACATTCTTCAGTACGGCAACACGCCGTTTGGCGCTGGGTCTTCTTCGCTCAACGGTGGCGGCCAAGGCGGCACGTTCAGCACCAAGCCCATGCAAGTTGGCGGTCAGGCTGGCGGGCAAATGGGCGGCGGCATGTCGGGGCCATCTGGTGGTTATTCGGGCGGCTCATACAGCGGTGGCTCCAGCTTCAACGCCGCACAGAACCCGTTCCTGCAGCAGCAGATGGACATGCTGACCAAGACAGCCACCGACAATTGGCAGCGCCAAATAGTTCCACAGATTTCGTCTGGGGCGCAACTCGCTGGTGGGTACGGCGGCTCTCGCCAAGGCGTGCTTGAGGCGAACTCAGCAAACGACATCGGCATGCAGATCGCCAACGGACTGGCGGGGCTTGCTGGGAACGCCTACAGCACGGGCCTGCAATACGACCTTGGATTGCAGAACAACCAACTGGGCTGGGGGAATCTCGGCCTGGGGCAGCAGTCACTCGACCGACAGATCAACAACGACAACAACCAGTGGAACCTCACCGGTGCGCAACTGGGCATGCAGCTGCAAGACCGCCAGTTGCAGCAAAACGCCATGGGACTGGCGAACGGATCGCAGATCAACAACAACGCCTACAACAACCTCAGCCAGTTCGGCAACCTCTACAACTCCATCGGCCAGGGCTACACATCACAAAGCGGCGGAGGCGGCGGGAATCCGTTGATGGGCGCATTGGGCGGTATGCAGCTTGGAAACCAAGTCGGCAACTGGTGGAACAGCAACAACTCCCAACCATACAACCCAGCCACGGCGGGACAAATGGCCTCTTCACTGAACGCCAATGGCTATTGGTCCGGCATCTGATGCACTACACCCCCGCAACCATCCCGCCAGAGGCCGTTGCAGCACTTGCACCGGCCTTTGTGCATTCTGACGTGGCAAACGTCGATGACTGGATCGAGCGGTGCCGGAACGACCAAGCCCAACTGTGGCGCCTCAACGATTACTGGCTGATTTCTGAAGTGCAAGACACCAAAAACGGCCTGGCTGTGCATCTCGCCTACTCCGCAGGCGTCTATGAGCCCGGGCTTGTGGATGAGGTCAACGCCTGGGCTAAGTCTCTCGGCTGTGTCCGCTCTTACTTCTCGGGCCGTCCGGGGTGCCAACGGCGCCGCAAGGACTATCGCCTGCGTTACATCACCATGGAAAAGGATCTCTAAATGCCATCAGCAATTGCACCAATCGCAGGGGCCGTCGTCGGCGGGCTCATGGGCGGCGGCGATAGCGGCGGCCAACAAGTCTCCAAAGACCCCTGGGGGCCTGCGCAAAAACCGCTGACCAACACGCTCGACCGCTCCCAGCAGCTGGAGGAATACCTGCGGCTGAACCCGTATAACAGCCTGCAGATGACGGGATACCAGAACACGTTTGGCGACCTCGACGCATTCCGTGGGCAGAACAACGGGCTGATGCAGTTTGCCAATCGTCTGATGGGCACGAACTACCAGCGCGGCATGCCATCGCAACCCGCTGGTCTGCTGGCCCAGACACAGGCACAGCCGCAGCAACAAGGCACGGGTCTGTTGTCGCCCAACATCTTCTCCATCCCGCAGGGCGCTCAATACGGTCTGGTGGATGCTGCACGCTTCCAGAATGAACTGAACCCATGGACGGCGACAAACGGCATCAAGGCCCCAGTCAAGCCAGAGCCCACCGACGAGGAAAAAGAGCGCCAGCGCCGGGAGGAAGAGATGCGCCGCGCCATGCAGCAGGGCGAGTATTACCGTGGTGAAGGAGCCTAACATGGCAGGACTACTCGACTTCAACAACCCGGAAACGCGGATGGGCATCGGCCTGCTGGCGCTTTCTCAGCAGCCTCGCGCGCAGGGTTTCCAGGGGCTCATGGGGCTGCTGTCGCAAGAAAACGCGGCACGCCAGCAGGAAATGCAGCGTCAGGTCATGCAATCGCAGATCGCCGAAAACACCTCGCAGGCCAAGATGCGCGAGCAACAACTCGCCATGGCGCAGCAGAAGCAGAACATGCTCAACGGCCTGTTTGGCAGCGCTGGTGGCGGTTCTCCGCTTTCCGGCGTAACGACTGGCGGCGGCATCAATGTACCGTCCGGCGGCTCGTCCGGTGCGGGCATCGAAAACCTCACGCTGAGCCAAGTTGCGGCCCTAAAAGCTAACGGTATTGATGTCGCCGACTTGTGGAAGTTCGGCAAGGAAGGAATCAAGCGCGAGGCCGGGAACTACTACGAAGACATGAACGGCGGCACGAAGTACCTTCCCAAGTTGGACAACGGTATGGCTGTGTCGAATGGTCAGGTCATTGCAGCACCTGGGTACTCGCAGGCCAATGCTGGGATCAAAGGTGCAGAGGCTGGAGCGGTAGAGGCCGCGAAGTTCCCCTACGCCGTTGGTCAGGATTCCGCTCGACAGAACTTAGCTGCGAATCTGGATGTGCAGACGGTGTACAACCCGCAGACCGGACGACAGGAACTGGTCCCACGTGCGCAAGTCGTCCGCCCACAGCCGCAGTACACAGGGGCAGGCTACAACGGTGGTTCTGCTGCCGCCGCTGCGCAAGGGCAACTGCAGATCATGCAGAGCGAATTGAACAAGCTCCCAGCCAACCACCCCGACCGCCCCGCCATCATGCGCGAGATGGAGCGCCTTGGTGGTGGAGCTTCGCAGTCTGGCAACTTCGCCGCAGGCCCGAGCGCTGCCGAGGCTGCGGCGAACAAGGCCGCAGAGACGCGGGCAGTGAACACCGCTGCTGCTGATGTCGTACGCGACACCGGGCGCCAATCGGAAAACAAACTTGCCAGCAAGCTGACAACCGGCGTGGACCGCGCACTCGAGCTGCTGCAGCAAGGCCCCACATCAAGCGTCGTTGGGAACCTCGCGGACAAGGGAATGGGCGCGTTTGGCGTGTCCACAAAGGGCGGCGAGACTGCGGCCCAGCTCGAGGCGCTGTCTGGCTGGCTCGTCTCCAACGTGCCCCGTATGGAAGGCCCGCAGTCCAACATCGATGTGCAGAACTACCAGACGATGGCCGGTCGTATCGGGGACCGCAATCTCCCCATCGGCACGCGCAAGGCTGCAGCAGAAGAAGTGAAGCGACTCCAATCCAAATATGCCGGGCTGAACGGTGGACAGGGAGGTGCAACGGGGAGTTGGGAAGATGGCAAGCCATCTGCGAACCTGCTGCCGTCACTCCCAACCGCCAATGCATCCAACAGGGGGAAAGTCGCCATCAATAGGGAAACCGGAGAACGCATGCGCTCCAACGGCATGCAGTGGGTGAAGGAATAACCATGGCATGGGAAATCGTAGATGACACCCCGCGGGGCAAATGGGAGATTCAGGACGACACGCCCGCGCCCACGGCGACGCGCATGCAAAAGTTCGGGCGCGGCCTGCGCGACCCAATCGACGGCGGGGCTCAGCTTCTGACCAACATGCTTCCCAGTGGGCTGGTGCAAGCTGGGAACGCGGCCAACAACTGGCTCGCCGACAAAACCGGGCTGGTCGGGCGCTTGCCAGAGGGCGGGGTGGACCAGCAGGTGCGTGAGAGCGAAGCCGCATACCAAGCCACACGGGGTCCCGATGCTGGCATTGATGGCTACCGCATCCTAGGCAACGTGGTCAACCCGGCAAATCTGGCGCTTGCTGCCAAGCTCCCAGCAGCCGCCTCGCTGGCCGGTCGGATTGGCGTAGGGGCTGCCGGTGGCGCCGCCTCCAGTCTGATGAACCCCGTGGCGAACGGCGACTACACCACCGAAAAGCTAAAGCAGATGGCTATCGGCACGGCTGGCGGCGCTGCTGTGCCCGCTATTGCTGGTGCTGTAGGCCGCGTTATCAGCCCGAATGCTTCGCGCAATGCTGGTCTGCAAGCCCTGCGCGAGGAGGGTGTGAACCCCACAGTGGGCCAGTCGCTGGGCGGCGCATGGAACCGCGCCGAAGAAAAGCTGATGAGCCTGCCAATCATGGGCGACATGATCGCGCGCGCCCGTGGCAGCGCACTGGACGACTTCAACAACGCCGCCATCAACCGTGCCACGGCTCCGATTGGCACCAAGGTGCAGGGCACAGGTCAGCAGGCGGTTGCAGAGGCCGGGGACGCACTCTCCAGTGCCTATAACGCCGCGCGCAACAAGCTGGGCAACTTCGCCATTGACAAGCAGGGATCGCAGGAAATCGGCGCAGTCATGCAGATGGCGAACGCTCTACCCAAGAGAGAGCAAGCCGCGTTCAATGCCGTGGTCGAGAAAATCCGTGGGGACATTTCGCCAAACGGCACCGTAACATCCGAAGTGTTCAAGCGTATCGATAGCACATTGGGCAAAGAAGCCGCCAAATTTTCCGGCGCGCCTGACGCCTATCAGCAGCAATTGGGCACAGCGTTCCAGGAATTGCAGCGCATCGTTGCCGAAAACGCCAAGCGCGCCAATCCAGAAGCCGCTGCCATGTTCAAAGCAGCGGACAAAGGATGGGCAAATCTGGTGCGAGTCGAAGGCGCGGCCAAGTCCGGGATGAACAACGGCGGGGTGTTCACGCCTGCGCAGTTGCAGATGGCCGTCCGGCAAGCAGACCAGAGTGTGCGAGATCGCGCCACATCGCGCGGCACTGCGCTACTGCAAGACCTATCGGGTCCTGCTCAGTCAATCCTGGGCAACAAGGTGCCCAACAGCGCTACCGCCGACCGCCTGATGCTGGGGGCTGGTGGTCTTGGCGCAGGGTTCATCAACCCGGCAATCCCTGCGGGGTTGTTGGGTGGAGCGGCCCTATACACGGCTCCGATGCAGCGCCTGCTTGGCGCGGCGGTAGCCTCGCGCCCAGGCTCTGCCGAGGCTGTACGCCAATCGCTGCTCCAGGCATCGCCCGGTCTCATTCCTGCGGGCGCTCAAGTGGGCCTGGGCCTTCTTGAATAGCCATGAATAAATCGGTAGAACCGCGCCGACAGCAGCGGCCCGGACTATCTCGTCAGTTGTCAACGCCCGCTCCTAGCGGGCTTTTTTACGCCCGCCACAAGATTATCCAATGAATACGACACAAAGCACAGCAGAGGGAGCTGCAGCAATGGCAACGAAAGCAGCACCACCAGCCGCCGTATCAATTGCATCACTCGCCGGTTATCCGGTGTCAGAGCTTGTCCTGTGGGCGACTCTGGTCTACACGGTCCTCATGATCGGGCACAAGGTGTTCCAGATCTGGCGGGACGTCAAGGGGGCCGGGCATGGCGACTAGGGGCCAGCTAGCAGCCCGCATCGGTGGCGGGGCGCTGGCCCTTGCGCTGCCAATCATTGCGCACTTCGAAGGCACGGTGTACCGCACATACCGCGACCCCATCGGAATCATCACGAGTTGCACAGGGCACACCGGGCCGGAACTGCGCATGGGCCAGACGTTCACCAAGGCGGAATGCGATGCCCAGTTGATGGGTGACCTGCTGAAACACGCCGAAGCCATTGATTGCGTGAAGCGCCCTATGACTGACGGCCAGAAAGCTGCATTCCTGTCGTTTGCGTTCAACGTGGGCAACGGGGCTTTCTGCGGCTCCACACTGGCGCGCAAGGCCAATGCTGGCGATATGGCCGGGGCCTGTGCCGAGCTGTCCCGCTGGACTTACGCAGGGGGCAAAGAACTTCCAGGGCTGGTGCGTCGTCGGGCAGCAGAGCGGGCGGTTTGCGAGGGGAAATCATGATCTACACCTACGCCGCAACAGCCATTGTTGCCGTCGCAGTCGGCTTCGCTGGCGGCTGGAAAACGCAGGGCTGGCGGCTTGATACCCAAATTTCGGACATCAAAACACAGTACGCAGAAGCCTCCGCATCATCCGCCAAATCGGCGTTGAAACTCACAGAACATTACCGGGAGAATGCTGATGCAGCAGTCAGAAAAGCCGAAGCTCGCACGGCTCAAAACAAGCGCGATGCTGACAGCCTGCGCGATCAGCTTGATGGGCTGCGGGGCGACCTTGCCTCAGTGCCCGACAGAATCCGCGACGCTTCCCGCGAGGCCGTCGATCAGTATGCCACTGCCGCCAGTGTCGTATTCGATCAGTGCGTCCGAAGATATAGCGAGATGGCGGGCGCAGCTCAAGGCCACGCCTCTGATGTCGAAACCTTGAGGGGCGCGTGGCCTGTCAGGCCATAGCCCTTCCAATTTCAGCGGCTGCGCGGGTTATGGCGCGGCGGGTGGCGGCGCATGGGTCATTGTCGTGTTCAAGCGCGCTAACAGATCCAAAGCTTGGAAGACTTGGATGGCCGTGGCTTCTGCAAGCCTCAACACCCGGGCGCTGAAACACAATATCGATTTCCAGCTTCACCGCCAGCCGCAGAGCATCGCCGTCGTCTACGATGGGATTCCATATTTCAGGAACGGCATTTGATTCGATATTTGGGCCAGCATCGACCCAGAAAAAATCCAGCCCCGCAGCCTTCGCCGCCAGCTCCAGCATTTCACGGTCTGTCATGGTCAATCCTTTGTGATGCGCGGCCATCACAGCCGCGCTGAAATCTGCTCCGGTGTTTCTCTGAAATAACGCTTCATCAGGATGTTCAAATCCTTGTGGCGCGAGATACGGGCAAGGGTCAGTACATCCATTTTGCGCGACAGAAGCGTCAAAGCGGTGGCCCGGGCGTCATGGAAGGTCAACCCTTTTATGAGCAGTTCTGCGCACAACCGGCTGAATAGTGCCGATCCCTCGTTTGCGCCAACGGTAAAAACTGGCAGGGACTCCAGCAGCTTGCGCGCCCGAGTGACAACCGGCACCACCACGGCGCGGCGCTCCCCCTTGCTCACTGGCAGCACCAGCACTTTGCGCGCCGGGTCATAGCGGCAGGTCAGCACCTCCTGCATGCGCAAGCCAGTGTGCAGGGCAATCCTGAACGCCGCTTGCATCTGCGCTGTCTTGCCTGACCGTGGCGCCCTGAGCAGCCGTCGAATTTGCTTCCACCCCCAAAGCGTCTCGCGCGCGGGGTTTTCTTCCGGTAGGCGAACGCCATCAAACGGCGAAGCGTCAAGCCATCTCCATTCCTTGTGTGCGAGCTTGAACATGTTGCGAAACAAGTTCACCTCTCGCAGAACTGTGGACCCGCTCACCGTCTTGAGCCGGGCATCCCGCCAATCTCCGATGGCTTCGCTGGTGATATCTGCCAGGATCACATCCCCGAAGTGGGCCTTGAACGCGGCAAACCTTCGCTCTTCCCAATGCTCGGCGGACACCTTTCCAACAGAGACCGTCTTCAAATACTTTTCGCATGCCTCTGCCAATGTGTGGCCGCGTTGCACTCCAGCATCAATCTCGGCCTCTACCCGATTGGCCCAGGCAATCGCCTCGCGCTTGGTCGGCCAGACAGCCGATTTGCGCACCCCTTTGCGGGCCACCTGTGCCCGCCATCGGTCCCCATGTGGCTTGATAGATGCCATGCGTAGTTCCCCATGATGCGTAAATTTATGGGGAGACTGTAGCAATATTCGGCAGAGAAAAGCAAAAACGGCGGCTTCCGTGGTGAGATGGAAGCCGCCGTAAGTGCTTGATCTGATTGAAAAAATCGGCAATTAACGGGAACGTTGAAGAACCAGAAAAATAACCGATGGTGCCCGGGGCCGGAATCGAACCGGCACGCCTTGCGGCGGGGGATTTTGAGTCCCCTGCGTCTACCAATTTCACCACCCGGGCTGGAATTCGTGAAGCCGCAAATTATGGCACAGTAGGGCGCATGAAATATCCGACGATTGAAGACGCGGTGGGCAACACGCCGCTGGTGGCGCTGCAGCGCATTGGGGCCCAGGACAACGCGGCGCGGGGCAATGTGGTGCTGGGCAAGCTGGAGGGCAACAACCCCGCGGGGTCGGTGAAGGACAGGCCCGCCCTGTCGATGATCCGGCGCGCGGAGGAGCGGGGCGACATCCGGCCTGGGGACACGCTGATCGAGGCCACGTCGGGCAACACCGGCATCGCCCTGGCGATGGCGGCCGCCATCAAGGGCTACCGCATGGTGCTGGTGATGCCGGAAGACCTCTCCATCGAGCGCGCGCAGACCATGAAGGCCTTTGGCGCGGAGCTAGTGCTCACGCCCAAGAGCGGTGGAATGGAGCATGCGCGCGACCTCGCCGAGGCCATGCAAAAGCGCGGCGAGGGCAAGGTGCTGGACCAGTTCGCCAACCAGGACAACCCGCGCATCCACTACGAAACCACGGGCCCCGAGATCTGGGAGCAGACCGGCGGGCGCATCACGCACTTCGTGAGCGCCATGGGCACCACGGGCACCATCACCGGGGTGTCGCGCTTCCTCAAGGAGAAGAACCCGGCCATCCAGATCATCGGCGCGCAGCCCGAGGAAGGCTCGCGCATTCCCGGCATCCGCAAGTGGCCGCAGGAGTACCTGCCCAAGATCTATGACGCGAGCACGGTGGATGAGCTGGTGTATGTGAGCCAGGACAATGCCGAGGACATGTGCCGCCGTCTGGCGCGAGAAGAGGGCATCTTCGCGGGCATCTCGGCGGCGGGGGCCTGCTGGGTGGCGCAGCAGATCGCGGCGCGCGACAGCCATGCCACCATCGTCTTCGTGGTGTGCGACCGGGGCGACCGCTACCTGTCGACGGGGGTGTTCCCCGCCTGAGGACGAAAGGCAGCGAAGGCGACCCCTTCACCTTCCTTGAAATGAAAATGGGCCGTCTGCGCTGGATAGGAAAGCGCCGATAGCTATCAAAATAAGAGCATATGCACTACGAAACCCGCTACTGCACCCACTGCGGCACCGCGCTGCAGCCGATCACGCTGGCCGAGGACGGTGGCGACAAGGAGCGCCTGCGCTGCCCCGCCTGCGGCTGGACGCACTGGAACAATCCCACGCCCGTGCTGGCCGCGATCGTGGAGGTGAATGGCAAGGTGCTGCTGGCCCGCAACGCGGCCTGGCCCGCGAAGATGTTTGCGCTGATCACGGGCTTCATGGAGGCCGGGGAGTCGCCGCAGGAAGGCATCGCGCGCGAGGTCAAGGAGGAAACCAACCTCGACGTGCGCTCCACCACGCTGGTGGGGGCCTACGAGTTTCTGCGCATGAACCAGATCATCATTGCCTACCATGTGGTGGCCGAGGGTGAGGTGCGGCTGTCGCCCGAGCTCGTGGACCACCGGTTCTACGACCTGCACGAACTCAGGTGCTGGCCCGCCGGCACGGGCTATGCGCTGGCGGACTGGCTGCGCACGCGAGGGCATGAACCGGTGTTTTTCACGGCAGAGGAGAACGAAGAGCGCCGCCGGGGGCTCAACCTGCCGCCAAAGGATTGATGAAGACCATGGACATCCACAAAGAAATCGATACCCGGGGCTTGAACTGCCCCCTGCCCATCCTCAAGGCCAAGAAGGCACTGGCGGACATGGCCAGTGGCCAGCTGCTCAAGGTGGTGTCCACCGATGGCGGCTCGCTGCGCGACTTTCAGGCCTTTGCCAAACAGACGGGCAACGAGCTGGTGGAGCAGCAGACGATGGGCGAGGAGTACATCCACGTCCTGCGCAGAAGGTAGTTAAATAGAAGCGAAACCCTGACGAGGTGGTGCGCCTTGCCCTCTGCCGCCACTGTGCGAGGGGCGCGTGCGCAGCCTGGGCAAACCGGGCCCCCGGGCTCGGCAGGCGATGCGGCGCCGGAATTCGCCTGGTTTCTGCTGGCGCCTGGCGCAGGCCGCAGCAGTGCCTCAAGGCAAAAAATCCTCCACAGCCCTGGTGGGCTGCCGGAGGATTTTTTTTCTGGTCATGCAGCCGCGCAGATCGCGGTGCAGGCGCTGCCTACAGGCTCAGGCCCTTCAGGTATTCCCGGAACGACGCGCCCACCTGAGGGTGCTGCAGGGCCAGTTCCACCGTGGCTTCCAGAAAGCCTTCCTTGCTGCCGCAGTCATAACGCTTGCCCTGGTACTGGAAGGCGTACACGGCCTCGCTCTGCATCAGGCGCGCGATGCCGTCGGTGAGCTGGATCTCGCCACCCACGCCGCGCGGCTGGTTGCGGATCTCGTCGAACACGCCGGGGGTGAGGATGTAGCGGCCGGCCACGCCCATGCGGGAAGGTGCGACGTCGGCCTTGGGCTTCTCGACGATGCGGTCGATGCGGATCAGCGGACCGCCTGCGGGCTCGCCGGCCACGATGCCGTATTTGTGCACCTGGTCTTCCGGTACTTCCTGCACGGCGATGACCGAGCGGCCCTGCTGGCGGAAGGCGGTGGCCATCTGGGCCAGCACGGGTGGGCCGCCCTGGGGGCCCACCATCAGGTCGTCGGCCAGCAGCACGGCAAACGGCTCCTTGCCCACCAGCGGCTCGGCGCACAGCACGGCATGGCCCAGGCCCAGCGAGCGGGGTTGGCGCACGAAGGCGCAGTCCATGTCGTCGGGCTGGATGGAACGCACCAGCGCCAGCAGTTCCTTCTTGCCGGCGGCTTCCAGCTCGGCCTCCAGCTCGTAGGCGGTGTCGAAGTGGTCTTCGATGGCGCGCTTGCTGCGGCCGGTCACGAAGATCATGTGGCGGATGCCGGCGGCGTAGGCCTCTTCGACGGCGTACTGGATCAGCGGCTTGTCCACCACGGGCAGCATTTCCTTGGGGCTGGCCTTGGTGGCGGGCAGGAACCGGGTGCCCAGGCCCGCGACGGGGAATACGGCTTTGCGGACGGTGGTGGCAACAGTCATGGAATTCCTTTTGGGGATAGGTAATCGGGTCGGATGGAGCCCCGCCGCCAGGGCGGGGCCCGTTGCGCCACGCAGTATGGCGGCTGTTTTCAGCCCAGGCGTGTCAGTTGATCGCGCAATCTGCCCAGCGTGGTGCCGAAATCCGCCACCCGTTTTTTCTCCTGGTCGATCACGGCGGGTGGCGCCTTGGCCACGAAGGCTTCGTTGGACAGCTTGCCGTTGGCCTTGGTGATCTCACCCTCGATGCGGCTGATTTCCTTGGACAGGCGGGCCTTCTCGGCGGCCACGTCGATTTCCATGTGCAGGCACATGCGCGCCTCGCCCACCATGGCCACGGGCGCGGCCTGCGCGGCGGCGGCCCAGGCGGCCTCGTCGTCGAACACCTTGACCTCGCTGAGCTTGGCCAGGGCCTGCAGCACCGGCGCCACGCCGCGCATGAAGTCCGTGTCGCCCACGGTGTACAGCGGCAGGCGGGTCGAGGGCGAGACGTTCATCTCGCCGCGCAGCGTGCGGCAGGCATCCACCAGGCCCTTGACGCGCTCCATGTGCGCAATGGCGGCCTCGTCGATCTTGCTCGGCTGCGCCTCGGGGTAGCGGGCGATGCTGACCGATTCGCCTTGGAGCCCCGCCACGGGCGCCACGGTTTGCCACAGGGCTTCGGTGATGAACGGGATGATGGGGTGGGCCAGGCGCAGGATGGCTTCCAGCGTTCGGATCAGGGTGCGGCGCGTGGCGCGCTGCTCGGCCTCGGTGCCGGTCTGGATCTGCACCTTGGCGATCTCCAGGTACCAGTCGCAGAACTCGTTCCAGACGAAGTCATAGATCGTGTTGGCCACGTTGTCCAGCCGGTACTCGGCAAATCCCTTGGCGACTTCGGCCTCGGTCTTTTGCAGCAGCGACGCTATCCAGCGGTCGGCCTGGCTGAAGGCCATGTAGCCGTGGGCGGGGCCGCCGGGCTGGCATTCTTCCTTGGTGTGTTCTTTCAGGCCGCAGTCCTGGCCCTCGCAGTTCATCAGCACGAAGCGGCTGGCGTTCCAGAGCTTGTTGCAGAAGTTGCGGTAGCCCTCGCAGCGCTTGCTGTCGAAGTTGATGCTGCGCCCCAGGCTGGCCAGCGCCGCGAAAGTGAAGCGCAGCGCGTCGGCACCGTAGGCGGGGATGCCTTCGGGGAATTCCTTTTGCGTGTTCTTGCGCACCGTGGGCGCGGTCTCGGGCTTGCGCAGGCCGGTGGTGCGCTTGTCGAGCAGCGGCTCCAGCGCGATGCCGTCGATCAGGTCCACCGGATCGAGCACGTTGCCTTCGGACTTGGACATCTTCTTGCCCTGCGCGTCGCGCACCAGGCCGTGGATGTACACGTGCCTGAACGGCACGCGGCCCGTGAAGTGCGTGGTCATCATGATCATCCGGGCGACCCAGAAGAAGATGATGTCGTAGCCCGTCACCAGCACGGTGCTGGGCAGGTACAGGTTGAAGTCGTCGGTGGGGCTGTCGCCCTGTTCAGGCCAGCCCATGGTGCTGAAGGGCACGAGCGCGGACGAGTACCAGGTGTCGAGCACGTCCTCGTCGCGGCGCAGCAGCTTGCCCGGGGCCTTGGCCTGGGCCTCGGCTTCGCTGCGGGCCACGATCACGTTGCCGTCCTCGTCGTACCAGGCCGGGATCTGGTGGCCCCACCACAGCTGGCGGCTGATGCACCAGTCCTGGATGTTGTTCATCCACTGGTTGTAGGTGTTCACCCAGTTCTCGGGCACGAACGTCACCTCGCCCGTGGCCACCGCGTCGATGGCCTTTTGCGCGATGCTCTTGCCCGTGGGGTCCTGGTCGCTCACCTTGCTCATGGCCACGAACCACTGGTCGGTCAGCATGGGTTCGATCACCTGGCCGGTGCGGGTGCAGATGGGCACCATGAGCTTGTGTTTCTTCACCTCGACCAGCGCGCCCGTGGCTTCCAGGTCGGCCACCACGGCCTTGCGGGCCACGAAGCGGTCCATGCCCCGGTACTTGGCGGGTGCGTTGTCGTTGATGGTGGCCTGCAGCGTCAGCACCACGATCATGGGCAGCTTGTGGCGCTGGCCCACGGCGTAGTCGTTCTGGTCGTGCGCGGGGGTGACCTTCACCACGCCCGTGCCGAACTCCTTGTCCACGTAGTCGTCGGCAATCACCGGGATCTGGCGGTCGCACAGCGGCAGGTTCACCATCTTGCCGATGAGGTGCGTGTAGCGTGCGTCTTCAGGGTGCACCATCAGGGCCACGTCGCCCAGCATGGTCTCGGGCCGGGTGGTGGCCACCGTGAGGCTGCCCGAGCCATCGGCCAGCGGGTAGGCGATGTGCCACAGCGAGCCGTCTTTTTCCTCGCTCTCAACCTCCAGGTCGGACACGGCGGACTGCAGCTTCGGGTCCCAGTTCACCAGGCGCTTGCCGCGGTAGATCAGGCCCTGCTCGTACAGCTTCACGAAGGTGTCGGTGACCACGGTGGACAGCTTGTCGTCCATGGTGAAGTACTCGCGGCTCCAGTCCACGCTGTCGCCCATGCGGCGCATCTGCGTGGTGATGGTGTTGCCGCTCTTTTCCTTCCACTCCCACACCTTGCTCACGAAGTTCTTGCGCGCCTCGGGCGGGGTGGGGCCCATGTCGTAGCGGCTGATGCCCTGCTCCTGCAGCTGGCGCTCGACCACGATCTGCGTGGCGATGCCCGCGTGGTCGGTGCCCGGCACCCACACCGTGTTGAAGCCACGCATGCGGTGGTAGCGCGTGAGGCTGTCCATGATGGTCTGGTTGAACGCATGGCCCATGTGCAGCGTGCCCGTCACGTTGGGGGGCGGCAGCTGGATGGAGAAAGCCGGCTCGCCGGCTTGCGCCGCGCCCGTGCCTCTGAATCCCGCGACGCCATAGCCGCGGCGTTCCCATTCGGGTCCCCAGTGGGCTTCCAGGGCGGCGGGTTCAAAAGACTTGGACAGGCTGTCGAGGCCGGGTTGTGGTTGGGGCGAGCTCATGGGATTTGGCAGAAGGAAGAGGCGGGCACGGGGCGCGCCTCCACGGACAAGAAGTGGACCGGGCATTTTACGGGAGTGCTGGCGGGCTCCCGCCGGGCGGGGCCCACCACCGGGATCCCGTCCATCGGGCTTTTCTCGCCAATTGTTACCTTGTGGGTGGGCCTGCTGGCGGTTGCGTCCTGATAATCCCGCCGGTGGAGCGAGAGGGCCCCTGCGGGGGGAGCGGCTCCCTGTGTTCGCCTGGGTCAAAAACATACAACCAATCGGTCCCCTCCATGAATCTTCAATCCGCACTCCGTGTGGGCCTTGCCAAGGTCTTCGCCTATGCGCTGCTGGCGCTTTTTCTCATCCCGGCGGTGACCTATGTCTTCGCCGGTCATGTACAGCGCGACCAAGACGCCCGCTTCGTGGCCGGTATCGGCCAGCGCATCGACGCTGAAAAGGGCATGGCGCCCGCCGAAAAGCAGGCCCGCAAGGACTACTACCGCAGCAACCCGCCATCCACCATCTGCGGCAGCGCCGACCCCGAGGCGCAGGACTACCGCGAAGCCCTGTGCGAACGCTTCTCGGATGTCTGGCAGTTCGACATGGCCCGCAAGGTGGCGTTCTGGACCCTGGTGGCCGGCGCGGTGCTGATGGTGGCGGTGCTGGGGCTGGGGGCCCTGGCCTTCGCCGACCGCACGCTGCAGTACACGAGTTTCGTCACGGGCTGGCGCCTGACCACCGTTGCCAGCGCCGCGGCACTGCTGGTGCAGGGCGCGATGGCGGTGTGGCTGTCATTCTGGGTCACTGCATTCTTCTTCCACAAGTATTCGCCCAAGCTGGTGCTGTTCGTGGGTTTTGTGGTGCTGGCGGGCGTGCTGGTGGCGGTGAGGGGCATCTTCAAGCGCGTGCAGTCCAGCAACCAGGCCGTGGGCGAGCTGGTGTCCGAAGACGATGCGCCCCTGCTGTGGAAGCGCATCCGCCACATGGCGCAGCGCCTCAAGACCGATCCGCCCCGGCACATCGTGGCGGGCATCGACGCCAATTTTTTCGTGACCGAGGCCCCGCTCACGGTGGGCCGACAGACGCTCACGGGCCGCACGCTGTTCGTGAGCCTGCCGCTGCTGCGCATCCTGGACCAGGCCGAGGCCGATGCCGTGTTCGGCCACGAACTGGCCCACCTGCGCGGCGGCGACACCCACAGCAGCGCCCGGCTGGGCCCCAAGCTCGTGCAGTACGACCACTACCGGCACGCCATGCGCACCGGAGGGCTCACGGCGATGGCTTCGCCCCTGCTGGACCTGTACCGCACCATCTTCGAGATCGCTCTGGCGCGCGACAGCCGCGAGCGCGAGTTCAAGGCCGACCGCGTGGCCGCCAAGCTCACGTCGCCAGCGGCGATCGCGCAGTCGCTGGTCAAGATCGCGGCCTATGCCCAGTACCGCTACAAGATCGAGGCCGAACTGTTTGGCCGCAATGAGCGGCACGACGACACCACGCTGGGCATTGCCCGCTTCGTGGCCCAGGGGCTGGCACCCTATGCAGCCTCCGGCGATTTTCTGGACGCCATGAAGACGGCCAACGTGCCGCACCCCTTCGACTCGCACCCGGCCATGCCCGAGCGCCTGCGCAACGTGGGCATGGCGCTCAAGGAGCGGGACTACGCCGCCATCGCCGTGCGTACGCCCTCGGCGACCTGGGTGCAGGAGATCGTGACGGCCGATGCGATCGAGCAGCGCCTGTGGAGCGACTACGAGCAGCAGTTCGCACAAGACCACGAACGCAGCCTGGCCTACCGCTACGAACCCGCCACCGATGAAGAGCGCGCACTGGTGCTGCGGTACTTCCCCCCCGTGGTGTTTGCGCTCAAGGGGGGCCACACGGTGGAGGTCAGCATCGAGGGCATCCGCACGAGTGCGGACGGGACCACCGTGTTCTGGGATGCGGTGAAGGCGCTCGAATACAAGGAGAGCAGCTTTGGGAACGCGTTGATCGTGACCCACCCCGAGAAGAACGCCCTGGGCCTGGGTGCCAAGACCAGCAAGATCAAATTGGCCGGCCTGAAGAAGGAGAAAGACCCGTTCAACGCCACGGTGGGCCACTACTGGCAACGCCACCAGGTGATGCGGGCGCAGCAGCAGGGCGGCTGACGGCGGCGCGCCGTGGCGCTTCGCGCTTAGCGAAGGCAAAGTGCTTGCTATAGTTTGTATAGCTATCAGCGCTTGAATATCAAGCGCTGCGGCCGTTTTTTATTGATATGGGCGCCGCACGGCGCCACGCTGCGGCCTGGGCCTGCGCTTCAGCCGCGCACGTACTCGGGCCGGTCGTTCTGCTGGGGCTTGAGCGGAGCGGCCACCTTGCCCTCGGCGCGCTCCTTGCGCCACTGCTCCTTGCGGGCCGTCCACTCGTTGAGCCGCGCATGGGCCACGGTGCTGTCCTTGGCCATCTGCTCCTCGTTGGCCAGCTGGGCCGACAGCTCCAGGCGGATGCCGTTGGGATCGAAGAAGTAGATGCTGTGGAAGATGTGGTGGTCGGTCACGCCCAGCACATCGATGCCATGGGCTTCCAGGCGCTTCTTGGTGTTCTCCAGTTCCTCGACCGTGTTCACGCGGAAGGCGATGTGATTGACCCACAGCGGCGTGTTGGGCGAGGGCTCGGCCTTCACGTCGTCGCCCAGGTCGAAGAAGGCGATGAACGAGCCGTCCCGCAGGCGGAAGAAGAAGTGCGTGTAGGGGCAGTACTCGCCCGTGCTGGGCACGTAGTCGCTCTGGATGATGTGGTAGAGCGGCAGGCCCAGGATGTCTTCGTAGAAGTGGCGCGTCTCTTCCGCGTCGCGGGCCTTGTAGGCGTAGTGGTGCAGCTGCTGGATGGCGGCAGGCGCGGGCAGGGTGGCCAGATCGGGCGTCGGGGCGGCATTCATGCGGTGTCTCCTCAAATGGATGGCTGCAATTCTACTATTCGTAATTGATTTACGTTAAGTTAATTTTTATGTGGGTGACTTGCGGTACATTCCGCAGTCACACCCATTCGTGCCGAGGTATTACTCCCATGCGCCTTTGAGCCTCTTCAAGCCGTTCCCCTGCCGCCCTTTGCGGGCCAGGTGGTTGCATGTCTTGTTTGGAGTGCTTTTGCATGGCGACACCTTCACGGGGCGAATCCGCCCATGGCAGCCGCAGCGCTGCCGCAGCCTCGGCTGCTGATTTCCCATCATCATCATCTTCTTCTGCTCCTTCATCGCAGGCCCCTGCCGGGCAGGGCAATGCGGCGCCCGGCGCGGGTCAGGCCGTGCTGCAGTTCGCCGGGGTTGGCTGGAGCCCGCCTGGCGGCCAGGCCCTGTGGGGCCGTCCGCTGACGGTGTCCCTGGGCCCGGGCGTGACGGGCATCGTGGGTGCCAACGGCTGCGGCAAGAGCGTCTTCCTGCGGCTCGCGGCGCGCGCGCTGCAGCCCGCCAGCGGCGCCATTCTGGGCGATCCTTCGCTGCATGTGGTGGCGCAGGAGGTGGCTGCTGCGCCCCGTGCCACGGTGGCTGATGTCGCAGGGCTGGGGCCGGCGCTGGGCGCCCTGGCGCGGCTGGAGGCGGGCGAGGGCACGTCCGATGACCTGCTCGTGGCCGATGGGCGGTGGGACCTGCCCGCGCGCTGGCGGCAGGCGCTGCACGCGCTGGGGCTGGGCCACCTTCCGCCGGCACACGCCGCGCAGCGGCTCAGCGGCGGCGAGCGCATGCGCGTGGCGCTGGCGGGGGCTTTCCTGTCCGATGCCGAGCTGCTGGTGCTCGACGAGCCCACCAACCACCTTGACCGCGCGGGCCGGCGATGGCTGATGGAATCGCTGGCGCAGTGGCGGGGCGGCGTGCTGGTGGCCAGCCACGACCGCGAATTGCTGGGCGCGGTGGGCAGCATCGTGGAGCTGTCGCCCGCCGGGCTGCAGCGCTATGGCGGCCACTGGGGGCTGTACCAGGCCCAGCGCCAGGCCGAGGCCGCCGCCGCCCAGGCCGCGCTGGACCACGCGCGCACCGAGCGCGAGCAGGGCCTGCGGGCGCTGCAGCGCGAGCATGACGCCCAGCAGCGCCGCGCGGCACGCGGGCGCGCGGAGGGGCGCACCACCAACCAGGCGTCCATCCTGCTCGACCGCCGGAAGAACAGCGCACAGGCCCACGCCGGCCGCGAGCACGAGCGGCAGCAGCAAGAGCGCCAGCGGCTGAACGAGGCCGTGCGCGAGGCTGCCCTGCGCGTGCCCGCGCAGGCAGCCGCGGCGCTGGTGCTGCCGCAAAGCGCCGTGCCGGCGGGCAGGCAGGTGCTGGCGTTCGAGCAGGTGCAGGTGCCGCATGCCCCACCGGGCTTGCCTGCGCTGAACGGCGTGTGGAGTGGCCCCGTGCGCATAGCGATCACCGGGCCCAATGGGTGTGGCAAGAGCAGCCTGCTGCGGCTGGTCGCGGCGCCGGATGGCGTGCCTGAAGGCGGTGTGCGGCGCGGCGTGCGGGCCGCCTGGCTGGATCAGCACAACACCGCCGCGCTGCCCCCGCAATGCAGCGTGCTGGATCGGCTGCGGGCACTGGGCTCGCCGCTGCCCGAAGCCGCGCTGCGCACGCACCTGGCACAACTCGGGCTGGATGCGGACAAGGTGCATCGCCCGGCCGGTGTGCTCAGTGGCGGCGAGCGCATCAAGGCCGCGCTGGCCTGCGCCCTGTGGTCGTGCGAGCCCGCGCAGATGCTGCTGCTCGACGAGCCCACGAACCACCTGGATGTGGATGCCGTGGACGCCTTGCAGGCCGCGCTGGGGGCCTTCACGGGCGCGTTGGCCGTGGTGTCGCACGACACCGCCTTCCTGCGCGCGCTGCGGCCGGACGTGGTGTGGGCCTGGCGGCCGCAGGGCTGGGACCTGGACGCCTCGCTGGACGCCGCCTGAATACACCCTCGGGCAGCTTGCACCCCGCTGGATGGGGTGTGCGCAATGAAGAAAAAAGCCACCCGCTGCGCTGAGGCTGCGGGTGGCTTTCGGGCAAGGCGCCAGCGGCGCCCTGCGGGCAGTGACGACCGTGATTACTGCTTCACGGCTTCGATCTGCACCACCAGGCGCACGTTCTTGGGGAAGCCCCACTCCACGCCGTAGTTCATGCCCCACTGGGTGCGGTCGATCGTGGCCTCGAAGTCGCCACCGCACACTTCGCGCTTGAGCATGGGGCTGTCATAGCAGTTGAACTGCGTGGCCTTGAGCGTGACGGGCGCGGTCTTGCCCAGCAGCGTGAGCTGGCCGGCCACTTCGCTGACCTTGTCGCCGTTGAAGCTGAACTTGTCGGACACGAACTTGATGGTGGGGTGCTTGGCGGCATCGAACAGGTCGGCGCTTTGCAGGTGCTTGTCGAACGGGGGCGTGCCCGAGTTCACCGAGGTGGTGTCGATGGTGATGTCCACCTTGCCGGACTTGGCCGCGCGGTCGAACTCCACGGTGCCTTGCTTCTTGTCGAAGCGGGCGCGGTTCGTGGTCGTGCCGAAGTGGCCGATCTCGAACGTCACGAAGGTGTGCGTGGGGTCGATGGCGTAGTTGGCGGCCTGCGCGGCGCCGGCGGTCATTGCGGTGGCAGCGGCCACGGCGAGCAGGGAGAACAGGGACTTGCGCATGGGTAAATACTCCTGGAGCAGTGGTGGAAAGAAAAGGAAGGAAAAAAGGAAAGAAATCAGCGATTCAATGCCGTGCGACGCGGGGATCGGGCACGTTCAAGCCAGCGCTCCCGCACAAGGGCCGCCCCGCTGCGCTGGCAGCGTCCCCCTCCCGCGTTGCGTAGCAATGCGAGAGAGGGGAAGGCGCGAAGCGACTCCGGGGGAGCTTCATTCAAATCTTGCCCACGCCGGTGAGCGCGAGCTTGAATTTCACGGTCACGTCGTCGGCCACCATCGAGGTGTCGGCCCACTCGTTCTCACCGATCTTGAACGCCAGGCGCTTGATGGGCAGCGTGCCTGTGGCGGTGGTGCTGGCCCCGCTTTGGGTCAGCGTGACGGGCACCACCACGTTCTGCGCCGTGCCCTTGATGGTGAGCTTGCCCGCCACCTCGAACTTGCCGCCACCCAGCGCCTTGATGGCGGTGGATTCGAACTGCGCCTGCGGGAACTTCCCCACGTTGAACCACGTGGGCTTGGGCAGCTCGGCATCGGTCTCGCGCGATCCGAGCGTGGCGCTGCCGGTATCGACCGTGAACGCGATCTTGCTGGTGGCCGGCTTGGCCGGGTCGAACGCCACCTGGGCGCTGAACTTCTTGAAGTGGCCGTCCAGCGGCACGCCCATCTGGCGGGCGGTGAACTGCACTTCGCTTTGGGCGGGCACCAGTTGTTGCTGGGCCAGGGCGGCCTGGGCGCCCACGGCCAGGGCGGCGCCCAGCACGATGTGGGACAGGGTGGAAGAAGACAGATTCATTCGAAAACTCCGTTCAAAAGACAGAAAAGAGAAGGTGGGGCGGTCGGCTGGTGTAAGACAGGGGCGCGCATCCGCCAGTGCGCCCGTGGAGCCGGCTCTGCCGGGCCTGCGGGTGCGGTCCCCTCCCGCCGAACAGGGAGACGGCGCGAAGCGGCTCGGGGCCCGCCTCATCCACCAGGCAGCATGCGGGCGAGCAGGCCGTCGCGGTCCACGATCTGGTGCTTGAGCGCGCCCGCGATGTGCAGCACCACGAGGCCCGCCATTGCAAATGCGGTGTACTGGTGCCAGGGCTTGATGGCCTCGGCCAGCTCCTTGCTCACGGGCACGAAGTCGGGCAGCTGCCACAGGCCCAGGAACACGATGGGGAAACCGGCGGCCGAGCTGTAGGCCCAGCCGATCAGCGGCACGGCGAAGAACAGCGCATAGAGCAGCCCGTGCGTGGCGTGGTGCGCCAGCTTCTGCCAGCCGGGCATGGCCTGCTCGATCGCTGGCGGCAGTGCGGGGGGGCGGTGCGTGGCGCGCCACAGCAGGCGCAGCACCGACAGCACGAGGAGGGTGACACCCGCCCACTTGTGCCAGTTGTAGAGCTTGAGCCGCTGCGGCGAGAACGGCAGGCCCGTCATGTAGATGCCCACGCCAAACAGGCCGATCAGCGCCAGGCCCAGCACCCAGTGCAAAAGCATGGCGGTGCGCGTGTAGCGGCGGGGCGTTGCGGCGGCCGGGAAGGCGGTGGTGGCAGGGGCAGTCATCTGGGAGCAAAAAGCAAAGCGGGTGGTCAGGTGGAGGCGCCGGGCCAGCGCCTCTCGGCCAAGGCTGACATTCGTCAAGCAATGGGGCAGTGTAGAAAGCCGTCACCGCATTCGGTTTCAGGCAGATTGATGCTTCAATTCAAAAAAAATGAATTGAGAGGGCCTGAGCGCTCAAAGTTCCCCAATGCTGTGCGGCTTGTGCATGGCCCGGGGCGGGGGAGGGCCCTGGGCATGGGGAATGCCCCATCAGGGTGCATGCCGAGGGACTGAAACCGCGGCGGGGCGCGTGGTGGCGGTTACCACAAGCGCGCACGGCGCGGTGCGGCGGCCTGCCTTGAGAAAAGGGAGAGGCCGGGGCGCTTACTGGCCGAGCGCGGCCTTCTTCCAGGCCTCGGCGGCAGCGGCCTCGTCCCCGCGCTTTTCGGCCAGTTCCGCCAGATGGCGCCAGGCGCTCGCCCGCAGGCTGGTGTCGGCGAGCTGCTGCGCCGCCTGGGTGAGCAGCTGCTGGGACTTGCCCCACAGCTGGCGCTTGAGGCAGGCCATGCCCGCCAGGTACTGCAGGCGCGCATCGCGCGGGTTGGCCTGGTGCGCGGATTCGATGCGGGCCAGCCAGGGCGCGTCCAGTGCGTCCAGCCCGGCTTCGAGCGCGCGTACCAGCTTCAGCGCATGGTGCTCGGCCAGTGCGTCGGGCAGGTCCACCATGCGTTCCCACACCGGCAGCAGCCAGGCGCGCACCTGGGTGGCATCGCCGCCCAGGGCGGCCAGCCGCTGGGCGGCATGGATGGCGAGTTCGGGCATGTTGCGCTCGGAGGACTCCAGCGACATCCAGATCTGCTGGAGCTGCGCGGTGTCGTGCGCGCTGTTGATGAGCTCGGTGGCCAGGCCGCGCACGATGCTCTGGGCCGCGGCGGGCGAGAACGCGCGGTGCTTGCCCAGCAGGCGCGCGGTATCGAGCGCCTCCTGCGTCTGCCGTGCCAGCCGGGTCGCCTTGAGCTTGATGCGCAGCGACAGCGTGCGCCGCGCCGCGCCCTGGGGCAGGGCGGCCAGGCGGTCGAGCGCCGCGCCCGCATCGCGGTCGTCCAGCGACCAGCGGGCCGCGCGCATCTGCGTGCCTTCGCGCATTTCCTGCTCGCTCACGGTGCCGCGCGCGGGGGCTTCCTGAAGCGCGTCCTGCAGGTGGCTCTCGCGCGTGGCGCTGTCCTGCAGCGCGTGCGAGGCCTCGGCCGCGATCATGTGGGCCAGGGCGCGCAGCTGGCGGCCGTGGGGCACGGCCTCGCCGGCGGCGCCCAGCGCATGTTCCTGCGACAGTGCGGCCACCGCCGCCTTGCGCGAGCGGATGAAGCGCCCGCCGAGCATGTGGGTCAGCGCATCGAGCAAGGCCGCGTGCATGGCGCGCTCCTTTTGCTGCACGCGCCAGCGGCGGGCCTGGTGGGGCAGTTCCAGCAGGGCGGCCAGCGCGCGCAGCGCCGCGTACACGGTGACGAAACCGCCCACCAGCAACAGCACCACCATGTTCAGCGACAGGTCGATGCGGTAGGGCGGCCAGTACAGGGTGACGGTGCCCTGGTTGTTGCCCGCGAACAGCGCGGCGGCCACGGCCACGCCAAACAATGCCAAAAGCCAAAGTGCTGCGCGCATGTCGTCAGTCCGTTATTCCACCGCGCAAGGCGGCGCCCGCAGCCCGTGGCACGGGCGCGGTCCAGGCGAGCGCCACCGTGGAACTGGCTGTGCCAGGCCACCGGTGGCGTCCCCCTCCCGCAGGAGAGGGGGAAGGCGCGAAGCGACTCGGGGGGTGATTCATTTACCTTCCCGCTGCGGCAGTGGCCAGCGCGGACAGGGTTTCGTCCAGGCGCGGCTGCTCGGCCGCCTTCATGCTGGCCTGGGCCGTCTGCAGCGTGCTGGCCGCGTTCTGCGTGCGCCGCGAGGCCGGGTCGAAGTACTTGTTCAGCGCCACGGTGGCGGCGGCCAGGTCGGCCCGGGCCGAGTCGAACTGGCGCGCGAGAACGCCCAGGCGGGCGTTGAGCAGCTTGAGCTTGAGGTTCTCGCGCAGGAAGAAGGTCTGTTCGGGCGCCAGAAGGATCGCCTCGGGCTGGTCGATGCGGCTCACCCGCACCAGCCCCCGGGCCTCGTCGCGCACCACTTCCCAGCTGCGCTGCAGCGCGGCCTGCCACCAGGCCATGCCGCCGGTGGAGGCCGGCGTGCCGCCCGGCGCCGGGGGCGCGGCCGACAGGCGCCGCGTGGCGGCGGCCTGGGCCACCGCATTGAGCACGGGCAGCTCGTCCACCTGGCGCACCAGGTCGTCCAGGCGGGCCAGCAGGCCGGCGGTGTCGGTGACGGTGGCGCGGGTCAGGCGGTCCAGGTCGCGGCCGATGGCGCGCTGCACGGGCGCCAGCCGGGGCTGGGCGGCGCGCTCGATGCGCAGGTTGGCGCTTTTCAGCGCGGCCACCAGCGGCTCCAGGCTGCCGGTGAGCTGCGCCTGCTGCTGCGCGAGGCGGATGGCGGATTCGATGTCCACCACCAGGTTCTCGTCGCGCGAGCGCGACAGGCTCTGCATGAGTTCTTCGAGCTGGCTGCGCTGCAGCGCCACCTCGCTCACCCGCGCCTCGGCCACCGACAGGCGGGCGGCGGTCTCGCGCACCAGCTCTTCGGCCTGGCGGGCCATGGTGCGGGCCTCGATCGCCTGCGCACCCGAGTCCGCAGACTGCCGGGCGAGCTGCTCCTGGATGGAGCTGAGTTTTTGCCACAGCAGGCCGCTGCTGACCAGTGCCGCCGCCGCCACGGTGCCCAGCAGCAGCGTCACGGCGCCGCCCCGGCCGGGAGCGGGTGCCGGCGCGGCGTGCGAAGGCGCGGGGCCCGCTGCGGGTGCGCCCACGGGCGCCGCCACGGGGGCTGCGGCGGGTGCAGGGGGCAGATCGTTGGGGGGCACGGAACTCATGCCGCCGATTCTATCGAGGCCACCACGTCTTCCAGGGCCGGACGGCATTCCCGCACGGCGCCAAAGCCCGCCGCACGGGCCGCCTCGGCGATGCGCGGGTGCGTGGCCAGCGCCCGCGCGGCGCCCCAGGGCTGGCCGGGCAGGGCCTCGGCCAGGTGGGCCACGGCTTCGGAACTGCTCAGCAGCCAGAGGGAACCATCGTGCGCCGCCTGTTGCGCCAGCGCCACCTCGTGCGCTGAAAAGCGGGGCGCGCCGCGTTGGTAGGCCACCACAAACTCCACCGTGCCGCCCGCTGCCTCGATCTGGCGGGCCAGCCAGTCGCGGCCGCTGCCCTGGGCGGACTCAGGCACGCTGCCGGATCTTCCGCGCACGATCAGCACACGGTCGCCGGGCCGTACCTGCTCGGCCACCTGCTGCCACAGCGCTTCCGAGTCGAACTGCGGCGCATCGGGCGCCGGACCGTCGATGCAGGCCGAGGGCACGCCGGCCTGCTCCAGCGCGCGCGCCGTGCCGGGGCCGGGTGACCATGCTCTTGTTTTGATAGCTGCCAGCGCTTGTCCATCCAGCGCTGGAGGCCTGCTGGATCCAAAAAAATGGGCCACGGCATTGCCACTGACAAACATCAGGGCGCGGTACTGCGCAAGGTGGGCCCCGGCCCGGGCGAGCGCCTGCTGCGCAGCGGGGTCGCGGCAGGGGCCGATGGCGATGAGCGGCAGCGCCACGGCGCCGATGCCGTGCGCGCCCAGCATCTCCACCCAGTGCGCGGCCTCGCGGGCGGGCCGCGTGACGATCACCCGGGGCGAGGGCATGGGCGCCTCAGGGTTGTGGAAGGCTGGCGAGGTCCGCGCCCCGTGCGCCGCCCGCGCGCAGGCGCTGGGCAATCGCGTCGCCCAGCGCTTCGGCCTGCGCCAGTGTGCCGACGGGGGCGCTGGCCTGCGCGCGCACCAGCGGGGCCTGGCCGTCCGGGTCGCCCCAGGCGGCATCGAGCTGCAGCACGCCGGCGGCCAGCGTGCCGTGCGCCGCCAGCGGCATCGAGCAGCTGCCGCCCATGGCGCGGCTCACGGCGCGCTCGGCGGCCACGGTCAGCCAGGTGGGCTGGTGGGCCAGCGGCGCCAGCGCGTCGATCAGGTCTTTCCGGTCGCTGCGCACCTCGATGCCCAGCGCGCCCTGGCCCGCCGCGGGCAGCATGGCCGTGGGCTCGAACGTGGCGCGGATGCGGGAGGCGAGCCCCAGGCGTTTCAGGCCCGCCGCCGCCAGCACGATGGCGTCGTACTGGCCTTCATCGAGCTTGCGCAGGCGCGTGTCCAGGTTGCCGCGCAGCGGCTCGATCCTCAGGTCGGGCCGCAGGGCCTGCAGCAGCACCTGGCGGCGCAGGCTGGAGGTGCCCACCACCGCGCCCTGGGGCAGGGCATCAATGTTCGGGTAGTTGGGCGAGACAAACGCATCGCGCGGGTCTTCGCGCTCCATCACGCAGGCCAGGGCAAAACCCTCGGGCAGCTCCATGGGCACATCCTTGAGCGAGTGCACGGCGATGTGCGCGCGGCCTTCTTCCAGCGCCACCTCCAGCTCTTTCACGAACAGACCCTTGCCGCCCACCTTGCTCAGCGACCGGTCCAGGATCTGGTCGCCCTTGGTCGTCATGCCCAGCAGCTCCACCGTGTGGCCGCGTGCGCGCAAAAGGGCCTGTACATGCTCGGCCTGCCACAGGGCGAGACGGCTTTCGCGCGTGGCAATGACGATGGTGAGGGGTGTCTGGGGCATGCTCAAGTTCGTAACCTGTTTGTAATCATTCAGGGGCGGGCGATGCTAGCATGCGCCCGCACTGGGGCTGGTGCGGCCCGGGGGCATGCCGGGCGGACGGCGCCGGCGATCCCCCCATCCCATTCCGGAGACCACCGCATGAAACGATCCGACAAGGACCAGCCCCTGATTGACGACATCCGCCTGCTCGGCCGCATTCTGGGCGACGTGATCCGGGAGCAGGAGGGCGTGGCCGCGTATGAGCTGGTGGAGCAGGTGCGCAAGCTGTCGGTGGCGTTCCGCCGCGATGCCGATCAGGAGGCCGACCGCGCGCTCAAGAAGCTGCTCAAGTCGCTCTCGGGCGACCAGACGGTGAGCGTGATCCGCGCCTTCACCTACTTCAGCCACCTGGCCAACCTGGCCGAAGACCGCCACCACATCCGCCGCCGCGCCGTGCACGAGCGCGCGGGGGACACGCAGGAGGGCAGCATCGAGGTGGCACTGTCGCGCCTGCGCTGGGCGGGTATCGCGCCCAAGACCATCTCGCAGACGCTGGCGGGCAGCTACGTGGCCCCGGTGCTCACGGCCCACCCCACCGAAGTGCAGCGCAAGAGCATTCTGGATGCCGAGCGCGACATTGCCCAGCTGCTGGCCGTGCGCGACGACATCCAGGTGCGTGCCCAACTGTACAACAGCGCCAAGGACGCGCTCACCCCGCGCGAACTGGCTGCCAACGAAGCCCTGCTGCGCGCCCGTGTGGCCCAACTGTGGCAGACGCGCCTCTTGCGTTACAGCAAGCTCACCGTGGCCGACGAGATCGAAAACGCGCTCTCTTATTACGAGGCCACCTTCCTGCGCGAGATCCCCAAGATCTACGCCGACCTGGAGAACGAGCTGGGCCAGTACCCCGTGCACAGCTTTCTGCGCATGGGCCAGTGGATCGGCGGCGACCGCGACGGCAATCCCAACGTCACCGCGCAGACCCTGCAATACGCACTGGGCCGGCAGGCCGAGGTGGCCCTGCGCCACTACCTGACCGAGGTGCACTACCTGGGCGGCGAGCTGTCGCTGTCGGCGCGCCTGGTGCAGGTGTCCGCCGAGATGGAGGCCCTGGCCCTGCGCTCGCCCGACACCAACGAACACCGCCAGGACGAGCCCTACCGCCGCGCGCTCACGGGCATCTACGCCCGCCTGGCGGCCTCGCTCAAGGAACTGACCGGCGGCGAAGCCGCGCGCCATGCGGTGGTGCCGCAGAACCCCTACGGCAGCGCCGAGGAGTTCCTGGCCGACCTGCGGGTGATCGAAGCCTCGCTGCAATCGCACCATGGCGAGGCCCTGGCGGGCGAACGCCTGCACCCCCTGATCCGCGCCGTACAGGTGTTCGGCTTCCACCTGGCCACGGTGGACCTGCGCCAAAGCTCCGACAAGCACGAGGAGGTGGTGGCCGAACTGCTGGCCAAGGCGCGCATCGAGCCCCACTACGCGGGCTTGCAGGAAGCCGCCAAGCGCGCGCTGCTCATCAAGCTGCTGAACGACGCGCGCCCGCTGCGCGTGGTGGGCGCTGAGTATTCCGCACACGCAAAGGGCGAACTGGCCATCTTCGAAACCGCCCGCGTGATGCGCGAGCGCTTCGGCCACGAGGCCATCCGCCACTACATCATCAGCCACACCGAAACGGTGAGCGATTTGCTCGAAGTGCTGCTCTTGCAGAAGGAAGTGGGCCTGATGAACGGCACGCTCGATGCCGAGTCGCGCAACCACCTCATCGTGGTGCCCCTGTTCGAAACCATCGAAGACCTGCGCAATGCCGCGCCCATCATGCGCGAGTTCTATGCGCTGCCCGGCGTGGCCGCCCTGGTGCAGCGCAGTGGCGGCGAGCAGGACATCATGCTGGGCTACAGCGACAGCAACAAGGACGGCGGCATCTTCACCAGCAACTGGGAGCTGTACCGCGCCGAGATCGCCCTCGTCGAACTCTTCGACGAACTCGCCACCAGCCATGGCATCCAGCTGCGCATGTTCCACGGCCGGGGCGGCACCGTGGGCCGGGGCGGCGGCCCGAGCTACCAGGCCATCCTGGCGCAACCCCCCGGCACCGTGCGCGGCCAGATCCGCCTTACCGAGCAGGGCGAAGTCATCGCCTCCAAATATGCCAACCCCGAGATCGGCCGACGCAACCTGGAAACCCTGGTGGCTGCCACGCTCGAAGCCACGCTGCTGCAGCCCACCAAGCCCGCCACCAAGGCGTTCTTGGACGCCGCCGCGCAGCTCTCGCTGGCCAGCATGGGCAGCTACCGCGCGCTGGTGTACGACACCCCGGGCTTCACCGAATACTTCTTCAACTCCACGCCGATCCGCGAGATCGCCGAACTGAACATCGGCTCGCGCCCCGCCAGCCGCAAGGCCAGCCAGAAGATCGAAGACCTGCGCGCCATCCCCTGGGGCTTCAGCTGGGGCCAGTGCCGTTTGACGCTGCCCGGCTGGTACGGCTTTGGCTCGGCGGTCGATGCGTTCGTGAACCTGGAAGGCAAGGACCCCAAGACCCAGCTGGCCCTGCTGCAAAAGATGTACCGCCAATGGCCGTTCTTCCGCACGCTGCTGTCCAACATGGACATGGTGCTGGCCAAGAGCGACCTGGCGCTGGCCTCGCGCTACAGCGAACTCGTGACAGACGCGCGCCTGCGCAAGAAGGTGTTCACCAGCATCGAGGCCGAATGGCACCGCACGGCCGAGGCGCTCACGCGCATCACGGGCGACAAGCAGCGCCTCACGCACAACGCGGCGCTGGCCCGCTCCATCAAGCATCGCTTTCCGTACATCGACCCGCTGCACCACCTGCAGGTGGAACTGGTGCGCCGCTGGCGCGCGGGGCAGGGGGATGAGCGGGTGCAGACGGGGATTCACATCTCGATCAACGGGATCGCTGCGGGGCTGCGCAACACGGGCTGAGGTCGTCGGCTTCCCTGGGGGCCGCGGTGGCGCCCTTTGCAAGATGCGGGCAGGCCCGATAGCATGGGCCCAGGGGGGAGAGGACACGCGGGCAGATCGCCGGCCGCCTCTTCGGACGGGTGCGGGGAATCTGGGGGCTGCCGGGCAGGCTCCAGGCGGCATCCTCGCGGTCGCTTCAGGGTGGGAGGCATGGCTTGGGCATTGATCTTGCGTTCTGGCGGCTGTTACTGTCCCGGCGGCTGGAGGCCGTGGCGAGGGCCGACGCGATGCGTGCCATTCGCGAAGGGCTGCTCTGGGTCCTGCCGTGCCTGATGGTGTCGGCCGTCCTGCTGGTGCTGTCGGTGCTGGCGCGCATGCTGGGCCTGCCGGCCTCCGTGGCCGACTTGCTGGCGGACCTGCACGGGGAGATCAGCCGCATCCTGCCGCTGCTGATCACCGCCTCCATCGGCTACATGCTGGCCATCCGCCACCGGTTGCCACGCTTGCCGGTGGCCTTTCTGTGTTTCGTCCATGCCGCGCTCGCCGCCTACCTGCTGCGCGGTCATCCGCGGGCGGCGGCCACGCTGGTGCTGTTCATCGCGATTGCCGCCCCGCTTGTCACCGTGCCGCTGATGGCCTGGCTGATGCGGGTGCGCGGGCTGCGGGTCGCGCGCATGGCCCAGGTCAGCGAGAACGTGGAGGACGCCATGAACATGGTGGTTCCCGGCATCGCCACCACCGCGCTGCTGGTGGTCGTTCTGGCCTTGCTGCAGCAGTGGGAGGGGCTGGTGCACTGGCGCCTGCCCATCGATGTGGCCAACCCCGATCAGTCCTATCTCAACGCCGTATTGCTCACGGGCCTGAATTCGCTGCTGTGGTTTTTTGGCATCCATGGCTACCACGCGCTGCAGCCGCTGTTCCAGTCCCTGGACCAGGCCGTGGGCTGGAACGCCCAGGCCCTGTTGGCCGATCAGGTGCCGCAGCATCCCCTGAACGCGGGCCTGCTGGGGGCATTTGCCTTCATCGGCGGCTCAGGCGGAACCTTGTCGCTGGTGCTGGCCGTGCTGTGGCGCGCCCGCAGCCCCGGCCTGCGCCTGCTCGCGCTGGCGAGCCTGCCGATGGCGATGCTGAACGTGAACGAGCTGCTGCTCTTCGGCATCCCGCTGATCCTGAACCTGCGCATGCTGCTGCCGTTCCTGGCCGTCCCCGCCCTCAATGCCTGCCTGGCGCTGGCGGCCGTGCAGGCGGGCTGGGTGGCCGTGGCCAGCATGCCCATGCCGCTCAATGCGCCGGTCGTCTTCAATGCCTATGTCAGCACCCAGGGCGACTGGGGCGCGGTGGCCCTGCAGCTGGCGCTGGTGCTGCTCGGCGCCTGCCTGTATGGGCCTGCGGTGCGCTCGCTGGAGCGCCACAACGAAACCACCGTGCACCTGCCCGGGCTGGACACCACCTTCACCCGCCTGCAGGAGGAGGGCAGCCTCTATGCGCGCGATCCCGTGGTGGTCGCGCAACAAGGCCAGGCACGCCGCGAGGAACTGCTGGCCCAGGTGCGCCGCATGGGGGACTACGAATTCTTCCTGGAGTACCAGCCCCAGGTGTCGCTGCGCACCGGCCGGTGCACGGGCTGCGAGGCCTTGCTGCGGGCCCGCGATTCCCGGGGCCGCGTCCAGCCTCCCGGGGCGTTCCTGGCCTGGCTGTCCGAGGCGGGCCTGATGAAGGACGTGGACCTGTGGGTGGCGGCTGCGGCGCTGCGGCAGTACCGGCGCTGGCGCAACGCGGGCTTCGAGCTGCCCATTTCCATCAACATCACGGGCCCCACGCTCATGTCGCAGGAGCACTGCATCCGTCTGGTGGACTTGATCGCGCCAGCGGCCGGCTGCATCAGCATCGAGCTGACCGAGGATGCCCTGGCCGCGGATGTCTTCGGAATGCGCAACGCCATCGCCCGTGTGCACGCGGTGGGCGCGAAGGTCTCCATCGACGATTTTGGCACCGGCTACTCATCCCTGAGCTACCTGCATGCCTTCGAGGTCGATACGATCAAGATCGACCGCAGCTTCGTGCTCGCCAGCGCGCAGGCGCAGGGAGGGCGGGTGCTGGAAGGCCTGCTCAACTTCTGCCAGGGGCTGGGCTGCGGCATCGTGGTGGAAGGGGTCGAGACCGCCGAGCAGCTGCAACGGCTGCCCCGGACCATGGACCTGGAGGTGCAGGGCTGGTATTTCGGCCGGGCGGTGCCTGCAGACGAGCTTCCCGCGTTCGTGCAGCAGCGCCTGGACCTCAGTCCCCCAGCAACTCCCCCACCGCCTTCAGATCCTCCACCCGGTCGCACACCGCCTTGACGGCCATCATCACCGGGATGCCCAGCAGCAGGCCCCACAGGCCCCACAGCCAGCCCCAGGCCAGCACGCTGACGAACACGGCCACGGGGCTCATGCTGCTGGTGCGGCTGGTGAGCCAGGGCGTGAGCAGGTTGCCCACCAGGGTATGGATGACCAGCGACGCGCCGCCGATGGCCAGCGCCATGTCCAGGGTGCCGAACTGCAGGAAGGCCACGAGGGCCGATGCGCCGGTGACCAGGGCCGAGCCGATGTAGGGTGCGAGGTTGAGCACCCCGGCCACCACGCCCCACACGGCCGCGTTCTCCAGGCCCAGGGCCCAGTAGGCCAGGCCCGTGGCCACGCCCACCAGGGCGCTGGTGAGCACCTGCACCAGCAGGTAGCGCTGGATCTGGTTGGTGATGTCTTCCAGCACGTGGATGGTGACCTTGCGCCGTTCCAGGCTGGTGCCCGCGATGCGCAGCAGCTTGTTGCGAAACAGGTTGCCGGAGGCCAGCGCGAAGAAGGTGAGGAAGACCACCACGGTGAGCTGGCCCAGGGCCGACATCAGCCCCATGGTGCCGCTCCACAGGTAGTCGCGGATGTTGAACGGAGGGCGCTCCACCACCACGCGCTGCACGCCCCGCCGGGTGGGGCTGGCGGCGCTGTTTTCGTTGGCGGCCTGCTCGATCTGCGTGGCGGCCTTCTGCACGGTGTCGAGCGGGCTGCTGGTGCCTGCGCGCGCCTTGATGCTGTCGCGCACCTTCTTGGCGGCCACGGGCAGCGAGTCGACGAGCTGCGCGGCCCCGTCGCTCAGCGACCAGGCGGCGCTCGCCAGCCCGAAGACGATGGCGATGAGCAGCACGCCCGCGCCCAGCCAGCGCGGCACGTGGCAGCGCCGCAGGAGCTCGACGGCGGGCCGCAGCGCCGTGGTGAGCAGCAGGCTGAGCATGATGGGGATGAACACGGCGCTGGCCCAGTGCAGCAGCGCCACGCCGGCAAACAGGGCCAGCAGCGCGAGCGAGAGGTTGCGCACGTCCACGGGCATGTGGAGCATGAGCGGGCCGGTGAGGGGTGCGGTGGCTGCGGGCGCGCCGCTTGGCAGCTGCGCAGGCGGTGGGGGGCTGTCTTGGGTTGACCTGGCTTTGGCGGGTGGGGCCGCTTCGGCCGCTTGGGCCGCTGGTGCGGGGCCGTCCGCCACAGGCGCGTGGGGGGGCAAGGTCGGGGCTGCGTCAGCGGCGGGGCTGTCTGGCTGTGGCGGCTCGGCAGCGGGGGCGGGCGGGGATGCAGGGGTGGGCTCGGTCATCATGCGCGGATTGTGATGGGACTCGGGCCTGCTGGGTTGTAGGTCGGGCTGACATGCAGCGTGTCGGCGGCGGGATGCTGCGGTTCGCACGCTCTGGCGGGTGGTTTGCCCGGCGACCCGCCAGCGGTGCCTGTGTGGCAGGGTTCGGCGCCCTGCCCGGTGGCATCAGCACAGCGGCAGCGGGCGCTTCTTGTTGAGTGCATCCACCGTGCCCAGCAGCTGCTGCCAGTAGGTGGGCAGTGACGACCACGAGGCGCCGATGGCCAGGTTGGTGGCATAGACCATGCCGGTGTTCAGGCGGGGCCGGTGGGCGTGCTTCACGGCGGCCTGCATGTCGGTGCAGGTGCTGGCGGTGTGAACCAGCATGGCCTGGGCGGTGTTGTCCTTGGCGTAGACCCAGGTGCTGGCGGGCTGGGGGTCTGTGGCCTGGTAGGCGGCGGCATTGCCTGCGTAGGTGACCAACGTGTCGGCCACACCCGCATAGGCCGCTACGGGGTAGGTGCCTGGGTTGCCGATCACGGTGGGCGCGTTGGGCGGCGTGGCGCCTTTGCTCATGCCCGAGGCCCGGGCCTTGGCGTAGTTGTAGACGTCCTGAAAGTACGCCAGCCGTGCGCTGTCGGTGGCCATGCCGTCCAGGAAGAAGCCGTCGAGCTGGTCGGGGTAGAGGCGGATGTAGTTGTCGATGGTGGCCTTCACGTCGGCCACCGAGCGCGACCCGCCGCTGCCCGAGGTGGCCACGTAGGCGACGACTTTGTTGGTAGTGCCCGCCACGGCCTTGAAGTCTTTGATGGCCGTAAGCAGGTCGTCGTCAACCTCGGAGTCCGCAGTCAGCACGCCGTCGCTGGCGCTGGCCACGGCGGTGATCTGCACGTCCGGATAGCTGGCTGCGCCGCTGGTGAGGGTGGCCCAGGGCGACGAGGTGCCGCTGGCGCTGAAATACGCGGGCACCAGCACCTGCAGGTTTTTGTGGGTGGGGCGCACGTAGTACGTGAGGCTGTCGCCCGCCGTGTTGGCGCTGCTGGTGGCCGTGGCGCTGACCTGGAAGGTGGCGCTGGGCGGCAGGCTGCTCACGGTGAGCGTGGTGCTGGCCACGCTGGCCACGGTGGTGGGCGCCACGGGGGAGAAGGTGGCGGCTGCGGAGGGGCTGACAGTAAAGGTGACCACCGTGCCGTTGGGGGCTGCGCCGCCGTTGACGGTAACGTCGGCCGCCAGCGGCTCGGATGCGCCGGGTTCGAGCACGTTCTCGGTGGGCTGCACGAAATGCAGCGTGACGGGCGCGCTCGCGGGCGGCGGCGGGGCGGCCGTGTTGTTGTCCTTGTCCGTGGCGCCGCCGCAGCCCGCCAGAGCCGCAGTGAGGGCCATCAAGGACGTGAGGCGGTGGGTGCGGGTTGTGGTGAGCATGGTCGTGACGGAGTGTTGGTATGAATGGGCTGATTGTGAAGGTTCGTGCGGGCGGCTCCAAGGGCTGAAACGGCCGCTTTGACCGGGAAAAACGGCCTTGTTGCGCCGATTGCAGCAGGCGGGCGCCAGTACCATGGCCCACATGCCATCCTTCCTTCACCGCATTCCGGCCGCCGCAGCAGCCTTGCTGTGCGCAGCGCTGCTGGTCGGCTGCGGCACGCTGGACGTGCCGCGTGCCGACAACTACCCCGCCACCGGCCAGAAGAAAGCCCGTGCCGTGCACCACTGGGATGTGCTGGCGGGCGATGTGGCCGGGCGCGTGGCCGAAAAGATCGCGTCCTGGCCCGAGGGCGAATACCCGTTGTACGTCACGGTGGCGGACAACTCCAGTTTCAACCAAAGCTTTCTCAAGCTGCTCAAGGTGCACCTGCTGAACCGGGGCGTGGCGGTGTCCACGGTGCCCACGGCGGTGGAGCTGGAGGTGCAGACGCAGCTGGTGCAGCACGGGTCTGGCTCGCCGCGCGGCCTGCCCGTGCCCATGGCCGGCACCATCATCGGCACTGGCGTGGGCGTGTGGCGCGACTGGACGGGGCACTATTCCGACCGCACCCTGTTGCCGGGTGTGGCCACGGCCCTGGGCGTGGGGGCGGGGGTGGCGCTGGACATGGCCCAGCTCTACACCCAGGGCGCCGCCGCAGGCGGACCCACGCGCACCGAGGTGCTGATCACATCCACGCTCAAATCGCGCGACAGGTACCTGGCCGGCACGGCCGATCTGTACTACATCGAGGGGGCCGACGCGGTGCTGTATCAGCCCGAGCGGCCGCCCGCGCCTGCACCGATGACGCCCGTCAAGACCTGGCGGGTGGTGGCGCCATGAAGGGGCTGTGGACGTCGCAACAAGCTCCCCGGGGCGCACGCGCCGCCAGCTGGTGGGCGGCCGCCGCTTTTGCGCTGGCGGGCCTGCAAGGCTGCGAGACCACCAACCCCATGCACAGCTACTACTACGGCGACCGGGCGGGCGGAGTATCGCGCAGCAACCTCATCGAGCTGAATGAACGCGCCACCGATGCGCTGCTGCAGACCGCACCGCTGGACGCCAACCAGCCCGTGCTGGTGGCCACGCTGGTCAGTGTGGACCGGCTCACCGAATCGTCGCGGCTGGGCCGCATCTTCTCCGAGCAGATCGCGGGCCGCATGGTGCACCGGGGCCTGAAGGTGACCGAGGTGAAACTGCGCGAGAACCTGCTGCTGCAGCGCGACCAGGGCGAGCTGCTGCTGTCGCGCGAGGTGCGCGAGGTGAGCCAGGCCCAGGACGCGCAGGCGGTGGTGGTGGGCACGTACGCGGTGTCCACGTCGGTGGTGTACATCAGCCTCAAGCTGGTGAACCCCGTGGGCAACACCGTGGTGGCGGCGCACAACTATGCGGTGCCCATGGATGAAAACGTGCGGGCGCTGCTGGCCGGGAGGTAGCAGGGCGCTCGCAGGCCTCAACCGGATTTGATATTAATTTGATAGCTGCTTGCGCTTGTTTTATAAGCGCAAAGTGCCAATTTGACTTGGATTCTCGAACGCTCGACCCGACCGGGCGAGCCTTACGAACTGGCGCTGCCTTCTCCCTTGCCAGGGATGGCAGGCAACGGCCGCCCCGCAGCGAGGGCATCGTCCCCTTTCCCGAATCGCGTAGCGATTCGAGAGAAGGGGGAAGCGGCAAAGCCGCTCAGGGGGATGTACTTAATGCAGCATCAGTGCACCGGCCGTCTTGCTCTTGCCAGCGCGGGCGGGTGGGTTGCACAGGCCACAGGTGAAATGACGGTTCTCGTACAGCTCGGTCACGAACTGGCCGCTGCACTGGGCGCACTTGGTGCGGGTGAGCATGCCGGCATCCACGAATTTCACCAGACGCCAGGCGCGGGTGAACGACAGCAGGGGTTCGATCTCGGCCGTGGCCACCTGTTCGTTGTACAGGCGGTAGGCCTTGGTCAGCAGCTCCACCGAATCCAGGTCCACGCCCTTGGACAGGTATTCGTAGATGTTCAAAAACAGCGAGCTGTGGATGTTCTCCTGCCAGGTCAGGAACCAGTCGGTGGAGAAGGGCAGCTGGCCCTTCGATGGCGACTTGCCCGCGATTTCCTTGTACAGGCGGATCAGGCGCTCGTACGACAGCGTGGTTTCCGACTCCAGCACCTGCATGCGGGCGCCCATCTGGATCAGCATGGCGGCGCGTTCGATCTGCTTGGATTCGTTCAGAACGCTCTTGGCTGGGGCTTTGGCGGCGGTGGTGGAGGACATGGCGGGCTTTCGGCGAGAGAGATGGAGGGCGTTCGGTGCAAAGGTCTGGCGGTGGGCTCAGAGCACTTCGGACACGCGGCTGGCCATCAGGATGTTGGCGTGCAGCGTGTTGGTGGCCTCGTTGCCCACCTTCTTGGCCGAGTGGTTGGTGAGCAGGCTCCACACCAGGTTGTCGTCCACGCGGAAGCTGCAAAGAAGCGTGTTTCTGGAGGCCAGTTTCATCACTTGCGCCGCCGACAGCGATGCGAGAATATCGGCAGACTCCTCGTTCATGCCCAAGCGGAACACGGCCTCTGCCTTGTCCTGGCGAATCAGGGTCTGGGCCAGCATCAGGTAAGTGAGGTTGGCTTCGCGGATTTCAGCGAGGAGTTGTTCGTTGGTCATGGCGGCTTCCTTTGTTCCAGTTCCGGGTCTTGCGTGGTGGCCTGCTGTTTGCAGGTTTTCGCGATCCGTTGAAATGGATTGTGAAACCGCCCCAATCAAAAATTAAGTCGGGGTTTGGCTGTGCCGCGTGTCTGGTTCTGCGGTGGGCTGTGTAGGAATTTGCCCTACACGCACATCAGGTGCAGGCTGGCATTTCAGGCGGTGGTCGTTGCTGTGGCAGTGGGCCCAGGCTGCCCACTTCTGTTCATGGTTTTGATAGCACCCTCAAAACCATCTTTTTTGCACTTTTACAACCTGCGCTGCCGTGCTGGACGCTGGATCAGCCTTTTTCGACCGGGCGCGTGGGGTCTGAACACCACTCGCTCCAGCTGCCAGCAAACAATGCTGTCGGGCCGAGGCCGGCTATCTCCATGCCCAGCAGATTGGGCACGGCGCTCACGCCGCTGCCGCACTGGTGCACCACGGTGGCGGGGTCACGGCCGCCTAGCAGCGCTTCAAATTCAGAGCGCAGCACGTCAGCAGGCTTGAAGCGGCCATCGGCGGCGATGTTCTCGGTGAACGGGCGATTGAGCGCGCCGGGAATGTGGCCCGCCACCGGGTCCAGCGGCTCCACCTCGCCACGGTAGCGGGCACCCGCCCGCGCATCGACCACGGTCTGGCCGGGCTGCCGCAGCCGGGTCAGCACGTCGGCGGCCGTGGCCAGCCGGCGCAGGGGTTCGCCCAGCTGGAAGTTGGACTGAAAGCGCGCGGGTTCCTCGCCGCTGGCCACCGGGCCGCCCGCGGCCTGCCAGGCCTGCAGGCCGCCATCGAGGACGGCCGCGGCATCGTGGCCCGCCCACTTGAGCATCCACCACAGCCGGCCGCAGTAGTTGGCACCCTGGCGGTCGTACACGACGGCCTGCATGTTGTTGGCGAAGCCCACGCTGGACAGCCACATGGCAAACCGTTCGCGGCTGGGCAGCGGGTGGCGGCCGCCGGACGCGGGCAGGTCGGCTTCCTGCGCGGTGAGCGTGCCGCCGGCGCCGGGCGCGCCGTGTCTGGCGCTCAGGTCGTTGTTGAGGTCGGCGTACACGGCGCCGGGAAGGTGGGCCTGCGCGTACTGTTGGGCGCCCGCGCTGGGATGCATCAGGTCGAAGCTGCAGTCGAACACCATCAACGGCGCGCCGCTGGCGGCCAGGGCTTGCAGTTCGGGGGCGGAGATGAGGGTCGTGTAGGTCATGGGGTGCGGTCCGGTGCGAAGGGAAAGACGGGCTCCATTGTGTCCAGTTGGAAAGCCGATGGCATGCCCACTTCGTATCAATGTTCTTCGGCCGGCGCACCGGGCGCGGCGCGGGCCCGCAGGATGGTGGCCACGATGCCGCTGCCCACGATGAGGGCCATGCCGATCCAGCCGATGGGCGGGATCTTGTCGCCAAACAGCAGCACGCTGTAGACGGCGGCGAACACGATCCCCGAATACTGCAGATTGGCCACCACCAGCGTGCCGCGCTGGGTCTTGGCGCTGGCGTAGGCCTTGGTCATGCACAGCTGGCCGCCCGCGGCCAGCACGCCGATGGGCAGCAGCCACAGCGCCTGCCAGCCCGGCCAGGCCGAGGTGCCGGTGAACAGCATGGCCACGCCGCCCGCCACCGCCGAGCCGACGGCGAAGTAGAAGACGGTGCGCGACTCGGGCTCGCCCAGGCGCGACAGCGCCACCACCTGCATATAGGCAAACGCAGCCGTCAGGCCCGACATCAGCCCGATCAGTCCGGCAAAGGCCTGGTTCTGGTCCAGGCTGGGGCGCAGCATCAGCACCACGCCCACAAAACCGACCAGCACGGTGAGCACCAGCGGGCCTTGCAGGGCCGGGCGCGGGGTGGCTGGCGAGGGGCGCCAGGCCAGCAGCGTGCCCCCGATCAGGAAGGCGGCGATCCACACGCTGCTCATGTAGTTGAGCGTCATGGCCGTGGCCAGGGGCAGGTGGGCGATGGCGAAGAACCAGGCTCCGAGCGAGGTCACGCCCACCAGGCTCCGCCAGGCGTGCATGCCGGGGTATTGCGTCGCCAGCGTCACCTTTTGCGAGCGCGCCAGCATCCACAGGATGAACATGCCGATCAGGCCCCGGTAGCACACCAGCTCGGCCGAGTTGAAAAAGTCCGACGCGATCTTGACGCACACGCCCATGCTGGCAAACAGGAACGCGGCCAACACCATCCAGAGGGCTTGCATCGGGTTGTGGTCTCTCGAGGCGCGCCGTGGGGCGCAGAAATGAAAATAGCTGCCAGCGCTTATTTTTTAAGCACTGGCAGCTATTGTAATGAGAGCAGACCATGGTGGGCCTGCGGATTGGCGGGGTTTTGCCGCCGTATTCAGCGTTTTGGCGTGGCCGGGTCGATGGTGTCCGAGCCCATCGCCTCACGGTACCACTCGTGGAAGTGCTGCATGCCGTCTTCCATGGGGCTTTGGTAAGGGCCCACTTCGTTGTCGCCACGGGCCAGCAGGGCCTTGCGGCCGGCGTCCATGCGTTCGCCGATCTCGTCGTCCTCGATGCAGGTCTCCATGTAGGCGGCCTTCTGCGCCTCGACGAATTCGCGCTCGAAGGCGGCGATCTCCTCGGGGTAGTAGAACTCCACCATGTTCAGCGTCTTGGTGGGGCTGACGGGGTGCAGCGTGGACACGGTGAGCACATGCGGGTACCACTCCACCATGATGTGGGGGTACAGCGTGAGCCAGATGGCTCCGTGCTTGGGCGGCTTGCCCTCCCGGAAGGCGAGCAGGGCCTCATGCCAGCGCTCGTACACGGGGCTGCCGGCCTTGCCCAGGCGGTTGGCCACGCCCACGGTCTGCACCGAGTAGTTCTTGCCGAACTCCCAGCGCAGGTCCTCGCAGGTCACGAAGCTGCCCAGGCCCGGGTGGAAGGGCCCCACGTGGTAGTCCTCCAGATAGACCTCGATGAAGGTCTTCCAGTTGTAGTTGCACTCGTGCAGCTCCACGTGGTCGAGCACGTAGCCCTCGAAGTCCAGGTCGGCGCGCGGGCCCATCTGGGCGAGGTCGGCGGCCACGTCGTAGCCGTTGTCCTCGAACAGCAGGCCGTTCCACTCGCGCAGCTTGTAGTTGTTCAGGTTCAAGCAGGGGTCGTTCGCGAAGTGCGGGGCGCCCAGCAGCTCGCCCTGGGGGCTGTAGGTCCAGCGGTGCAGGGGGCACACGATGTTGCCGCCCGCGCTGCCCTTTTGCTGGGTGTGCAGCGAGCCCTTGCCCTTGAGCATGACGGCCTGGCGGTGGCGGCAAACGTTGGAGACGAGCTCGACCCCGCCCTGGGCGTTGCGCACCAGGGCGCGGCCCTCGCCCTCCTGGGGCAGTGCGTAGTAGTCGCCGACGTTCGGCACGGACAGTTGATGCCCCACATAGCGGGGCCCGCGCTGGAAGATGGACTCCAGCTCGCGCTGGAACAGCGCATCGTCAAAGTAGCTTGAAACTGGTAGTTGGCTTGCGGCCTGCTGCAGTTGAAGACTTAAATCAGACATGGGTGACCTGACCTAAAGACTCCCCACAGGGAGGTGCGCCTGGGCGCATCTGGAAAAAAGAAACCGGCTCAGGAGATGAGCCGGCTCGACGGGAATGGGATTATAGGCGGTGGGGTTATTCCCGCATCCCACTTACGTGTATTGAAACCCCTGTTCCGGCCATCCGCTCACGGCGCGCCGCGGCCCCGTGGCGGGCCGGACACAGGCTTCTGGCGCCGGGGGCGGAGCGCGCCGGGGGGCGTCCCGCGCCGCGCCGCGGTGGTGCGCCTAAAATGACCGGTTTTTCACCCGCGCACCGTCGCCCCCTCCATGCCCAAGGCCCCCGCAACTCCCGCGCCCCCCGCCGAACCCGCTAGCTACGAAGCGGCGCTGGAAGAGCTGGAGCAACTCGTGGCCCGCATTGAATCGGGCCAGCTGCCGCTGGACCAGATGCTGGCCGGCTACCAGCGCGGTGCGGCGCTGCTGGCGTTCTGCCGCCAGCGGCTCGATGCCGTGCAGGACCAGATCAAGGTGCTGGACGAAGGACAGCTGCAACCATGGAACCAGGAATGAGCGCGGTGCCGATGGCGTGTGCGAGCCGACCCCTTGACATGAATCTCTGGAGCCAGAACCACCTGGCACGCGTGGAGCAGGCCCTCTCGCAGTGGGTGGGCCACGGCGCGCCCGCCGGGCTGGGCGATGCCATGCGCTACGCCGTGCTCGACGGCGGCAAGCGCCTGCGGCCCCTGCTGGTGCTGGCCGCCTATGAGGCGGTGTGCAGCGGTGCCTCCGCCTCCGCGGTGTTCGACGACGCGGCGCTGCGCGCGGCCTGCGCGGTGGAGCTGATCCACGCCTACTCGCTGGTGCACGATGACATGCCCTGCATGGACAACGACGTGCTGCGCCGGGGCAAGCCCACGGTGCACGTGCAGTTTGGCGAGGCCCAGGCGCTGCTGGCGGGCGACGCCCTGCAGGCCTTTGCGTTCGAATTGCTGACGCCGGACAACACCCTCATCCCTGCTGCCACCCAGGCCGCGCTGTGCCGGCTGCTGGCCTGCGCTGCGGGGTCGGCCGGCATGGCGGGTGGGCAGGCGATCGACCTGGCCAGCGTGGGGGTTGCGCTCACGCAGGACCAGCTGCGGCAGATGCACCGCCTCAAGACGGGCGCGCTGCTGCAGGGCAGCGTGCTCATGGGCGCGGTGTGCGGCCATGCGGTGGGCGCGGCGTACCAGGCGCTGTCCGACTATGGCGCCGCCATGGGCCTTGCTTTCCAGGTGGTCGACGACATCCTGGACGTGGTGGCCGATTCGGCCACGCTGGGCAAGACGGCGGGCAAGGACGCGGCGGCCGACAAGCCCACCTATGTCTCGCTGCTTGGGCTGGAGCCCGCGCGGGCCCATGCCGACGAACTCCTGGGCGAGGCGCATGCGGCGCTGGCCCGCAGCGGCCTGCCCGATACCCGCGCACTGGCGGCCCTGGCGGACATGGTGGTGCGTCGCTCGCACTGAGCAGGGCCCGGGCCGTGCCGCGTCGCGATGAAGAAACATACCAAACTGGCCACTGGCGCTTATCGGTAAAGCGCTGGAAGCTATAAAAAGAATAGTAAATGTCCACGACGTCCTTTCCCCTGCTGCAGAACATCAATGACCCGGCAGACCTGCGCAAGCTCTCGCGCGCAGACCTCAAGGCGCTGGCCACCGAACTGCGCGAGTTCGTGCTGCAGAGCGTCTCCCAGACCGGCGGCCACCTCAGCTCCAACCTGGGCACGGTGGAGCTGACCGTGGCGCTGCACCACGTCTTCAACACCCCCGAAGACCGCCTCGTGTGGGACGTGGGCCACCAGACTTACCCCCACAAGATCCTGACCGGCCGGCGCGACCGCATGCATACGCTGCGCCAGCTGGGCGGCATCTCGGGGTTTCCGCAGCGGGCGGAAAGCGTGTATGACACCTTCGGAACGGCGCACTCGAGCACCAGCATCTCGGCGGCACTGGGCATGGCGCTGGCCGCCAAGCGCAAGGGAGAAGACCGGCATGCGGTGGCCATCATCGGCGACGGCGCGATGAGCGCCGGCATGGCCTTCGAGGCGCTCAACAACGGCGGCGTGGCCGACGCCAACCTGCTTGTCGTGCTCAACGACAACGACATGAGCATCAGCCCGCCCGTCGGTGCGCTCAACCGCTACCTGGCCCAGCTCATGAGCGGCCAGTTCTACGCCGCCGCCAAGAACGTGGGCAAGACCGTGCTGCGCCCCGTGCCGCCCTTGCTGGAGCTGGCCAAGCGCTTCGAGCAGCAGGCCAAGGGCATGGTGGTGCCCGCCACGCTGTTCGAGAAGTTCGGCTTCAACTACATCGGTCCCATCGACGGCCACGACCTCGATTCGCTGATCCCCACGCTCGAGAACATCAAGAGCCTCAAGGGCCCGCAGTTCCTGCACGTGGTCACCAAGAAGGGCCAGGGCTACAAGCTGGCCGAGGCCGACCCCGTGGCCTACCACGGCCCCGGCAAGTTCGATCCGGCCGTGGGCCTGGTCAAGAGCAGCGCCGCGCCGAAGCCCACCTTCACCCAGGTGTTCGGCCAGTGGCTGTGCGACATGGCCGCGCACGACGGGCGCTTGGTGGGCATCACGCCCGCCATGCGCGAAGGCTCGGGCATGGTCGAGTTTGAAAAGCGCTTTCCGGACCGCTACTACGACGTGGGCATCGCCGAGCAGCACGCCGTGACGTTCGCCGCCGGCATGGCCTGCGAGGGCGTCAAGCCCGTGGTGGCGATCTACTCCACCTTCCTGCAGCGCGGCTACGACCAGCTGATCCACGACGTGGCGCTGCAGAACCTGCCCGTGGTGTTCGCGCTCGACCGTGCCGGGCTGGTGGGCGCGGACGGCGCCACGCATGCCGGGGCGTATGACATCCCGTTTGTGCGCTGCATCCCGAACATGAGCATGGCCTGCCCGGCCGACGAGCGCGAATGCCGCCAGTTGCTGAGCAGCGCCTTCGAGCAGGACCACCCCGTGGCCGTGCGCTACCCGCGCGGCAGCGGCGCGGGCGTGGCGCCGCTGGCGGGCCTGGACAGCCTGCCCTTTGGCAAGGGCGAGATCCGCCGCGAGCGCCAGGGCACCCGTGCCGGTGCACCGCGCATCGCCATCCTGTCGTTTGGCACGCTGCTGTACCCCGCGCTCGAAGCGGCCGAGGCGCTGGACGCCACGGTGGTCAACATGCGCTGGGCCAAGCCCGTCGACGAGGCGCTGCTGCGTGAAGTGGCCGAGCGCCACGATGCGCTGGTCACGCTGGAAGAAGGCGCGATCATGGGCGGCGCGGGCAGCGCCGTGACCGAAGCGCTCAACGCCATGGGCATCGTGCGCCCGGTGCTGCAGCTGGGCCTGCCGGACGTGTTCATCGAGCACGGCGATCCGGCCAGGCTCCTGGCATTGCAGGGGCTCGACGCGGCGGGAATCCGCAACGCGATAGAGAAGCGGTTCCCGGGCTAGGGCGAACGGCCGCGTTGCGCGGACTGGCTTCGCCGGCGGCCGCATGCCGTGGGTGGGTGCGCAGGCCGCGACCTCTGCTTTTTTCCGGGACAGGGTGGGGCGGCTGACGGCGGGGCCGCCAGCCGGTGCCGCGCATGGCCTTGCGTGCCCGGGAAAACCTAGAGGGCCAGCCGCGGACCCTCCTCCTACAATTGCGACAAAAGGCAACAGTGCCCGTCCCTCGCCAGCGCCGCAATGGCGCCATGCGCCCGCGCCTGCCAACCCCCCCTCTTGGAGACAAGTTCTATGGATCGCCGCTCTCTCGTCAGACACGCAGGTATCGCAGGGGTCCTGGCCACCGGCGTGGCGCCCGCGGTGTTTGCACAGGCATCCATCCGGTGGCGCCTGGCCTCCAGTTTCCCCAAGTCGCTGGACACCATCTATGGCGGCGCGGAGGTGTTCGCCAAGGCCGTGAAAGTGATGACGAACGGCCGCTTCGAGATCTCCGTGCACGCGGGGGGCGAACTCGTGCCGGCATTTGGCGTGGTGGACGCCGTGCAGGGCGGCGCGGTCGAGATGTGCCATACCGTGCCGTATTACTTCTACGGCAAGAGCCCCGCCTTCGCGCTGGGCTCGGCCATCCCCTTCGGCTTCAATGCGCGCCAGATGAGTGCCTGGATGCTCCATGGCAATGGGCGCAAGCTTATGGACGAGTTCTACGCCGGCTTCAGCATGGTCAGTTTCGCGGGGGGAAACACCGGCACGCAGATGGGCGGGTGGTACTTGCGCGAGATCAAGAGCCCGAGCGACTTCAAGGGCATGAAGATGCGCCTGGGCGGCGGTCTGGTGGGTGAAGTGATGTCCCGGCTGGGCGCCATTCCGCAGAGCATTCCGGGGGGCGAGATCTACCAGGCCCTGCAAAAGGGCACCATCGACGCCGCCGAATGGGTGGGGCCGTATGACGACCAGAAGCTGGGGTTCAACAAGGTGGCGCCCTTTTACTATTACCCCGGCTGGTGGGAGGGCGGGCCCGAGGTGGATTTCTTCATCCACAAGAAGGCGTTCGACGGCCTCTCGGCCGACAACAAGCTCATTGTGGAGGCAGCCGCCGCCATTGCGCACGCGGACATGCTGGCCAAGTACGACGCGCTGAACCCCACCGCGCTCAAGCAGCTGGTGGCCGCCAAGACCAAGGTGCTGCCGTTCTCGCAAAGTGTCATGGATGCGGCCTTCAAGGCGTCCATGGAGGTCTTTGCGCACAACGATTCCAAAAGCCCCGAGTGGAAGAAGATCTACGGGGACATGCGCAACTTCCAGCGCGACCAGATCCTCTGGTTCCGCTTTGCCGAAGCGCGCTACGACACCTTCATGTCGGCGCAGAAGATCTGACGCCGCTTCCAGGCGATGCGGCCCGTTGCGGCCTTGCGTGCGCGGGGCGCAGCCGATGCTTGCAGAACCCTGAAGCCCTGATCGGGCGTCTGGGATTTCACGGGAAAACCCGCAAATCCGGCACTGGGCATGTTCCTACAATCGACTCCGGTAAAAAGGTTCTTGGCCCGTGGGTTACCGCCCGTTGCGCCAAGTTGTGCAATCGAGTTTTCGGAGATAACCACATGGATCGTCGTTCAATCATCAAGCATGCGGGCATCGCGGGCGTGCTGGCCGCGGGTGTTGCGCCTGCCGTTCACGCACAGGCTGCCGTGCGCTGGCGCCTTGCGTCGAGCTTCCCCAAGCCCCTTGACACCATCTACGGCGGTGCCGAGGTGTTTGCCAATGCGGTGAAGGCCATGTCGGGCGGCAAGTTCGAGATTTCGGTGCACGCTGGCGGCGAACTGATGCCCGCCATGGGCGTGGCTGACGGCGTGCAGCAAGGCTCCGTGGAAATGTGCCACACCGTGCCGTACTACTTCTACGGCAAGAACCCCGCGTTCGCGCTGGGCTCCGCGATCCCGTTCGGCATGAATTCGCGCCAGATGAACGCGTGGATGATGCACGGCAACGGCCGCAAGCTGATGGACGAGTTCTACGCAGGCTACGGCATGCTGAGCTTCGCGGGCGGCAACACGGGCACGCAGATGGGCGGCTGGTACCGCAAGGAAATCAAGTCGGTCGCTGACCTTAAGGGCCTGAAGATGCGCCTGGGCGGCGGCCTCGTCGGCGAAGTGATGCAGAAGATGGGTGTTGTTCCCCAAAGCCTGCCAGGCGGCGAAATCTACCAGGCGCTGGAAAAAGGCACCATCGATGCGGCGGAATGGGTCGGCCCCTATGACGACCAGAAGCTGGGCTTCAACAAGGTGGCGCCTCACTACTACTACCCTGGCTGGTGGGAAGGCGGTCCTGAAGTGGACTTCTTCATCAACCAGAAGGCCTTCGATGCCCTGTCGGCCGAGAACAAGGCCATCATCCAGTCCGCTTCGTCGCACGCCGCTGTGGACATGCTGGCCAAGTACGACGCCCGCAACCCCGTGGCCCTCAAGCAACTGATCGGCGCGAAGATCAAGCTGCTGCCCTTCACCAAGGACGTGCTGGACGCTTCGTTCAAGGCTTCCCAGGAGGTGTACGCCGAGAACGATGCCAAGAGCCCCGAGTGGAAGAAGATCTATGCGGACTTCCGCAACTTCCAGCGCGACCAGGTGGCATGGTTCCGCGTGGCCGAAGGCCGTTTCGACAGCTACATGCAGACCCTCAAGCTCTGACGCCCCACCGCGCTCAGTGCAAAAAGAAAACCGCGCCCTGGCGCGGTTTTTTCATGGGCTTCGTTTTTCTATTCGCTGTTCGGTCCGCTCGCCAGAGGATGGGCCCACGCAGCGGGAGCCGGGGCCGCCGCCGGGCTCCTCATCCCCGGGCACGCAGCTCCACCCACGGCCAAACCCTGGCTCACCTTGCCCTGCGTGTGGCATGCAGCGCCCCCCGGTGGCCGTGCGGAGGGTGTCCAAGAGACCTGGGGGCAAGGCGCGGGAGGTTGCACGCGGGCGCCGGGAGCGTCCGCCAGGAGTGATCGCCGCTGCGCGTTGGCGAGTCGGGCCCGCCGTTGTGTGGAGCGCATGAAAAAGGCGGGCACCCCTCTCGGAGTGCCCGCCTCTCCACGAAGCCGTGGCGGCTCAGAATTGCCGGAAGGCGCTGAGCTCTTTTCCCATGCGCTCGAACTCGCCGATCAGGGCGGGCGTGGCGCCATAGAACACCGTGAACTTGCCGGCGAGCGTGCGCACGTACAGGCGGGGAGCGATGAGCCAGCTGAACCCGCGCACGCGGATCAGCCGCACATAGGCCAGGTCGTCGTAGGGCATGGCCTTGTCCCACACCCAGCGCTGGTGCAGGCCTTTCGTGTCCATGCGCGTGGTGCTCACCATGATGCTCCACCAGGTCCAGGTCATCAGCGCCAGGCCCGCGATGAACCATCCGGTGCCCGTGCCCACCGAGTTGCCCAGCGCTCCCCGTGTCCACAGCTGGGCGAACCACAGGGCGCAACCGCCCACGATCACCGTGGCCATGAGCCGGAACGAGCGCGAGAACGCGGGGCCCACGACCGTGCCGCCCTCGGGTGTAAATCGAAAGGGCTCGGGCAGGGGCAGAGGGGTGAGGTTCAGCATGGCAATGGGAGCGCGGGGATGGGCCTGTTGTGCATTACTTGAACGGGAGTGAGATAAAGAAAGAGTGGGCGGCGAGATAAATGGGAAGAAACGGGAAGAGCAGGGGCAATGTGGGCTGGTGAATCTGCAAATCTCTTTCCCAACACGAAAACACGCAGCACAAGAAAAATCGGCGCCGTTTTGGCGCCTTTTCGTCTTGGGGGTCGGGCATCAAGCCATCGCGGCCATGATACCCGCCGCCACCGGCCCAGCCAGGGCAACCAACAGGGCCAAGACGAACCAGACGCCCTGCACCGCGACGTTGCGCCACTCCCGGCGCCGCCAGGCGCCGCGCAGCAACCGCCCCCGCTCCCAGAGCAGGAACAGGACGGCCGCGCAGAGCTGAAAGAAGCCATTCATGCTTCAGCCCTCCATCAAATAGGAATTCACCAGGTCAACGATGTTGGCCTTGTCATCGTCTGATGCGCCCAAGAACGGCCGCGCCGGAATATCCCCCCAGGGCAGCGGAAAACTGCCCTCTCGGGTTACATAGAACCCAAACCCGAACTCCCCGGACTTCGCCCCGTAGTGGAAGGTGCCCGCGTAGATCATTGGGCTACCGATGGCCACGGCGTCATCGCCCTGCAGCTGGTAGTTGATCGTGGTGGCCAGTGCCCGCGTCTCGCCCGTGCCCGGCTTCTTGGCCGCCAGCTTGGCCGCGCTGCGCTTGGTCAGCTCGCCGTCCTTCTTGCGGGCAAACATGGAGCTGTAGCGTGCCAGCGTTACCTCACTGTTCGGCGCCCAGGCGCTGCCATCCGGCGCGGTGGCCGTTTCAAAGCGCCGTTTGCTGGACTCGGTCATGTCCTCGCCGATCTCCAGCAGGACGGGCTTCATGTTCTTTGCGCGGTCCAGGAACTCATGCGTGTAGTCCAGAGCGCTGCGGTCTATCAACTCGATCAATTGCGCCACGTTGACCTCCTGGCTAAAATCAAAGGGCCTTGCACAGCATCAACCCCCCGGTGTTTAAACCGGGACTCGTCAGCAGACGTTTTAGGTTGAGGGGTGCAAGGCTTTTTCATTTGGCGGTCTTGATCACCAAGCTGGTCAGAGAAAGTGAGCGATTGCGCTTGCCCGACAAAACCTCCCACACCGCACGAAACGTCTCCCCTCCGATGACCTTGGTCGCTACCAGCGTGGGGTTGCCTTGCCGCGATTTTTCGCCCGCGCGCAACGAATCCGGGTCATTCAGCACTGACTCCAGCAGAGCAAAGTCTTCAGGCTGCGCGGGCCGCTGGCCACCACCGTCAAAGCCGTGCGAGGCCTGCACGTGGCGGGGGGCATCGGCTGGCAGCAGCACGGTGTAGCCCTTTGTGTCCACGTCGAGGGTCTCGGCGATCCAATCAGGGCGCTCTACAAAGCCAAGCCAGAGCGGATCACGCCGCTGGCGGTCGGCCAGCACGTCGCGCACAAAGTCCGGCACCTTGTCATCGGCATTGATGTAGCGATTGACGTCGGCCGACAGCGCCTTGCTGATCGCCGGGGGGTAGTCGATCAACTTCTCCTGGACGAAAGTGCGCAGATCGTCATCAGCTCGGGCGCCTGGCGCATAGTCCCAGCCCTCGTCGATGCCCACTGGCGCGCCCGTGGCCGGGTCAGCCTCTGCCCAGCCCTCCGGTGGTGCCGTTGCATCCCCATCGCTGGGCGAGGCCACAGCAACAACGCGGCATTTGCAGCCCCAGCCATTGGGCGGAAAGTGGGTGTTCCAAAACGGGTCGTCGTGGCGCAGCGTCAGCCGCATGTCGCCCCAGCGCTTGTGGTGCGGCCGGGGGTGCGTCACGCTGTCGTTGTGCACATAGCGCCAGAACGGCCTGCGCTTGACCAGGTCAGGGTCCAGCAGCTGGGCCCGGCGCCCGGCCGCGTAAGAAGTCATCAGGTTGGTTTGATAGATCACCCGCGTGCGCCAGGCCTCACCCGCCTTTGTGCCTTCGCCGGTCCAGCCCGTCCAACCGTGCTTTGCAACGATCTCCGCAAAGCTCTTGCGAAACTCCCCAATAGAGCCTCCCTGAACGGCCTTGTCCACCGCTTTGCGCAAGTCGTGCAACAGATCAGCCTTGGTCGCGCCCGCGACCACGAATGCGCGGTCATGGGCAGCGCGCTGGATGTCGCGCCAGGTTTCGCTCGGGAGGTTGAGCTTGCGGCGCAGAAACTCGATCTGCTCCAGGAACTCCTGCCGAGCGCCCTCGACCGTTGAGCGGGCGGTATCCCCAACGTCAGCCACCGCTGCTCTCCAGCGCAGCGCGCTCGCGGCCCTGCAGGTGGGCCAGCTCAAAGGCAAGCGCCATCACCTCAACAAGCTCTGCCGTGGGCAGGCTTCCGTACGCATCGGCTACGGCATCTTGCAACGCCTGCGGTTCAGAGTGAGCCGAGACGATTGCACGCAAATCACGCACCCAAGCGGTCAACACAGCTGCGGTAGTTGGCCCCAGCGCAGCGGCTGCAGCGGCAACCGGTGCCGACTGCCCGGGCTCCGCGAAGCTCGCGGCCTCGGCTTCGCGCTCCTCGGGATCGCCATCCGGCTTGGCTGGCCCTGGTGGCGCCGTCTCTGTAGCCGTGGTTTGAGGTGGCATTGGCGGCGGGGGGGGCGCTTTCTTCTTGCTCCAGCCTTCACCATACTTGGCGCGGATGGTGTTTTCGTCCAGTTCAAAGCCCATGTCGTAGATGAGCTTGTCGCCCTCGGCCTGCGTCTTGGTGTCCTCTTCCTCCTTGATGTTGCGGTACACATGGCAGGGTTCCAACCCGTTGAACTCACAGATCCAGGCCACCAGCGTTTCGTTGATGGTTTCCGAGAGCAAGTCACTGTCCGCCTGTGTCAGGTCTTGGCGCACATCCTTGCGCTCCTTGCTGGCGGCGGCAAGTGCACCGCCGCCAGAGCGCGCGGGCTCTTGGCCGGTCAGTACCTCGCTGATCCAATCGTCCATGTACTCACACAACTGCTGTTGCGTGGTCACATTGCCCGAGAGCTTGCTCTCCAGCAGCGCAATCTCCATGCCCTCCGGCGTCATCAGGTAGCCGTCGTTTGACATGGCGCGCAGCGCATCGGCCAGCGTGCCTTTTTCCTTGGGGCTAGCGTTGCGCGGATATTTGCCATGGGGGGTGGGCGAGCCAAAGCGGTCACACAGCTTGTTCCAGGCCACGATCCCCTTGCGCTTGAAGAACACCGGCCAAAAGAGCTGCAGGCCCAGGCCCGTGCCATAGGGGTTGTCGTCCTCCGGGTTCACCCGGTGCACGATGAACTTGCGTTCCGGTACCGGCACACCCTTCAGCATGTTTTCACGGGTCAGCAAATGCAATCTGGCGGGGCTGTTCTCATCGTCCTGCACATACACAAAGCGGCGCTGTGCCCGTTTGATAACGCGCGCCGGTACCACTAGGCCATCGCGCACCGTCCAAACGATCTCGGACACCGCAAAGCCCGCCAGCAGGGCCTCCAAAAGCTCCCCGCACATCCGGTCAAACGCAATGCCCTTCAGGATCTCCGTCAAGGTCTCCGCATCCTTGGTGCCTTTCGCGCTTTCTTTCACGCGCGGCTCCACCTGCCAGGGCTTGCCCACCAACGCAAGCTGACGCTTTTGCAGGCCCGAGAACACCTTGCCATCCCGACGCAGGTCGCGATAAAGCTCCACGCCTCCATTGCCGCGCTCCAGCAGCAGCGGGTCGTTGGTGCGCAGCACCCCCATGTAGTGCTGCTCGAAGGGGTCGCGCAACCGGTTGGCAAATTCAGCGTCCAGCTCGGGCTTTGCCGGTGCTGCAGGCGTGGTGGAGCGGTCAGCCCGCACAGGTTTAACCATGGATGAAATCTCCCAGCGGCTGGCTGCTCTCGCGTGGGCCGCCGCTTTCATATTCGATTGGGGCAGACGGGTCGGAACCCGCATGCAATGCCAGCGCCAGCGCCCAGAAGCGGTCGGCGTGGCCATTGACCTTGGTGCTGTCGTCGCCGTCCGCAACGAAGCGAATGTTTCCCGCCGCCGTGGTGGTCTTTTGCACCTTGCGCATGTCGGCGCGGATCTTGGGGTCCTCGGGGATGCGCACCTGGCGGTCCTCCATGGCGCCTTTCAACGGATAGGCCAGCGCTTCCTTCACCTGCCCGGTGAAATTCACGGCCTCCACCCGCTGCTCGCCAAACTGGTCTTGCGCGTCATCCGCCCAGCCAATGCCCAGCCCGGTGGAGTCGATACAGATGCGGTCGCAGATCTCGAACCACGGCCACAAGATGGCTTCCTGCGCGCTCTTGCGCATCTTCTCCATCGTTTCCACGTGGCGTGTATAGAAGACATCGCCCAGCTGCTCCACCACCCACAGCACGGTCAAATCCTTCTTGCGGCCAATGTCCACCCCCGCGAACAAACGCCCCTGAAAAGGCCCTTCCAGCCCGCGCTGCCAGTCCGTGCCCCCGGAGTACTCGCAGGCCGTGATCAGGTTGTATTCCAGAAACTTGGCATCGTCATCGGCCGGGATGCACATGTACTCCTGGTCGAAAGACTCCTCATCGGCCGCGCCCGACCTTACAAAGTCGAAGTACTCGGCCTCGTCCATGGCCTGCTGCTCCGCATCGGCGGGCAAAGCCTGCTGCAACTTGAACAGAAATCCCTGGTCCAGAGCATCCTGCAGCGTGACACGGTGCAGGCTGATCTTCTTAGGGTTGCCGCCGTGGCGCGCCTCACGCACGAGCTGGTTGAAGAAGCTGTGAGAGCCGCGATGCGTGCTCACCAGCTCCATGTTGCCGCCCCAGGTGATACCGGGGTAGGCAATGGCCCACATCTTGCGCTGGTCGCGGTGCAGAGCAAACTCATCCAGAACACGGCTACCCCGTTTGCCAGCCTGGGCATCTGGGTTGCTGCTCATGCTGTGGATGCGCCTTCCGCTAGCGAACTGCAGCACATAGGCGCTGAGTTTTTTTTCCTGGTCGAGCACCACCTCGCCCAGGTCCTTGGCTGCCAGGCCCATGATGCCGGCCCAGAGCTTGCAGTCCTCAATGAACAAACGCGCTTGGATGTCGTCGCGGCTGCTGACCCACTCGTCGAAGCGGGCGCCCTGTGCGGCGGCGCGTTCGTCGGCTCCGTATGCTGTAGACCAGCTGATACCTATCTGCCGCGACTTCTCCATCAGTTTCAAGCGCGACTCGTCCCTGATCCATTGGGATTGAAAGGGCAGAAAGATCGCGTCGCGGTCCTTTGGAATGCACTTGGCGCGGCCTTTAAGCGGGGCCATCACTCAATCCCTAGAGTTTTGCGGATCTCCGCTTTGGTCGCCGCAGTTACGCCGCCCTTATTGGGCATGGCCGCCAGCTTGGCCCGCTGCTCTTCCAGCAGCTCCCGGCGCGCCTCTTCTTTGGCAGCGGCGCGGGCCTCCATGCTGAAGCGCTTGTGCGTCACGCTGGCCTTGCCGATCTCCGCCGCGTTCTTGAACAGCTTGTTCACGTCCACATCCTTGGCGTCGATCTCCAAGTCCATCAGCAGCGTGAAAATCTTCTCCTGAGTCATCCGCACCACAGCCGAACCGAGCTTGTCCTCGTCATCTGGTGCCGCATCCACCAGGGCGCGGGCCTGCTCGCTGGCCATCTTGAGTTGCGCCATGCGCTGCTCAAAGGGCGAGCCGTAGCGCTGTAGAGCTGACTTGGAAACATCAGCACCGCGCGCCTTCAGATCGGCGGCGAGCTGCACATAGTCTCCAAAGCCGCGCTTCACCAACTCAGCGTCAAGCCACTCCTTCAGCTCAGGCGGCAGCGAATGGACCTTGCTACGTGGGGCCATGGCTCACCCCTGCGTGATGCGCGGCCGGGCAATGCCTGGCTGAGCGTCAATGGTGTATTCCACAAACTCAATCCCTGTGCGGGTCAGATCCACAAACCAACGTTCCAAAGGGTCGCGCGTGATGCGAACCATCTCGCGCTCCTCCAGATAGTCCAGCTCGCGCCGGATTTCCTGATGGGTGGAGTCCGGATAAACCGACTGAACGATGGGCAGCAGTGCCTCGGTATAAATACCGACGGGGCGTGACAGGTCGACGGCCGACAGCATGTGCCAGCGGATTGCCTCGCGGCGGGCTTTGAGCGCGGCGGCGGAATAGTTCAGGGTCATTGCATGCTTCCGTTGCGGTTATCTATGGCGCGCTCTACACGCAGCGCGAAGTTGTCGATGCGTGTGTTGATAGTTCCCAGGGTGTGCACGAAGTCATCCCGACGAACGTAGTCGCGGGGCAACTCAGCCTGGAACCGCAAGAATGAAATTTCGAGCTGCCGAGTCGATGCGGCCTCGCTCTTGAGCTCATCGCTCATCCGCCCGATGGTCGAGGCCAGATCGGCGAACTTTTCATTGATCCGGCGCTCCTGTTGAGTGCCGATGTACTTGAGCAATCCCCAAAGGATGCCGAGAAACGTGCCCGCAATCGTGATGATTGCGACAATGCTGGAGAGGTCTAAATTGCTCATTGGTGCTGGGCGTCTTGCGCCTCTTGGTGGGCAGAAGACGACCCGGCCCTGCAGACGCTGATCGCAAAGTCCTGCAGGCCGATCACTTGGTCTCGGAGTCCGTCAGCCTCTGCCGCCAGCTCTTGATACGCGCCAGCGCTTTCTCCGAATAGCTCTCGGGCTGTACGGGCTTCGCCAGCGCAGGCGGCAAGCCCGGCGTCTCCTGCCGGGTAGGGATCGGGGCGGCTGTTGAGGCGGGCAATCTCGGTGTGCAGGCTGCGCACAGCAGCAAGGGCAGCAGCATCGCGAGCACGGCGCGCGGCCTCGCGTTTGGCGTCTTCATGGGCGGTCCTTTCGGCGTTGCGAAACTTGATGGCGTTGTCGCGGGCAGTAGCCGCGTTGCGGGCGTTCTCTTGTGTGTCCCAGGCATGCTGCACACGGGCCGCGCCCTGGGCGTCGCCTTTGCTCACCAGGTGGGACTGCCAGAAATTCACGCCCGCAATGGCAGCGGCAATGGCTAGCGCGATTGCGATGGAGCGGATGCTGAAACTCATAGCCCAGGCCCCCATTGCGCATAACGCGGTTGGATAACGATCAGGATGCGGTGCGGGTAGCCCAGGTTTTCTTTGCAGTGCACGGCAGCGCGGCGGGCTTTGCCGCAAGCTGCATCCACCTGGGCGCGCGAAGGCTGAGCGAGCCCGGTACTCGCTGCCTCGCGTTGCCAGTGGCCTAGCCCGCCGTTGTAGGAGCGCAGCACGACCCACATGCGATCACGCGGCGAGTAGTGCGCTGGTGCACGGTCGTACAGCCAGCGGTCGTAGGTGACCAAGGCGCGAAGCGCCCAGGACGGGTTGAAGGGCTGCTGTGAGGCAAGCTCAGTGTCCAGACCTGCGATCCACCGCGTGGTGGCTGGCATGAACTGGGCCAATCCCTGCGCCCCCACATGGGAGACGGCGCCGGGCCGCCAGGCGCTCTCTTGGTGCACCTGAGCAGCGAACACCGCCACAGGGGCATTGATGCCCCATGCGTAGCGCGCAGTGCGGATCAGCAGCGAGCGATGCTGCAGAGCCTCACGCGGCACCTGAGCCTGGGCTTGCGCGCAGCTTGCGGCCACGGTGGCCGCCACTGCAACCACCAGCCAGCCCAGCGCAGGGATACGGGACCGCCAACGCATCACAGCCCCGCAGCCACGCCCAGCACAACACAACCCACCACAATGGCGCGGCGCAGCTGCGCGGTGCAATAGGCGGCCAGGTAGTCAGCGTTGGCGATGGGATAGTCCACATCGCCCTCGGGCTCGTCCGTGCCCTTGCGCCAGTCACGCCACAGGAACGAATCCGGCCGCGCGTAGGGGAACAGAGCACGGTCAAGCCAGTAGCCGATTACGGCGGCCAGGGCGATCAGCGCGGCTTTGTAGAGGACTACCGGAAGATTGTCCGGCTTGATCACTGCGATGGCCGCGAGGAGCAGCACCGCGAGCACGAGGAACAGGCTATTGCGCGGGGCGCGAAGCCATACGGGGATGTGGTCTTTGAGCGTCATGCACGGCAGGATGCCGTGCGCGCGCGAGGTGTACTAAATGGCGTGCGCCATTGTTTGATGCAGTGAACTATCAGATGCCCTGTAGCTCAACGGGTGGCATCAGGGCGGCGGAGGGGCCTCGCCACTGTCGTACTCGGGAAGAAATTTCGCTACCGCATCTTCCAAGGCTTCGAACGTCTCGCGCCAGTGCATCATTGCATCAGTGTCACTTTTCCCAAAGTCCATGTTCATCTGGACTAGAGCCGTCGAGTTATAGAAATCCTTCGCTAGTGGCCGAAGTTTCTCGAATCCAAGCAACGCGATTGCATATGCCTGCGCCGCCGCACTGGCCGCCGAATCAGACGCAGGCCCCAGTCCTTTTGAAAAGTGGCTCCGCGCCTGATGATCAAGTATGCGATTTTGGGCCGCGAGAACGGCTTCCCAGAATTCGCGCAGCCTAGCTTCGTTCCGTTCGCGCGATTGCTTTCCCTCATCCCGTCGCCATTTCAGCGCTTCATGCATCTCTGCGCGAGCTGCCTGCTTGGCGGCGGCTCTAGTCACAAGAAACTGCGTGGCCAATGATGCGGCCAGAGTGCTGCCGCCACTGATAAGTGCTACCCAAACCACTTCATTCATGGCGACGGCCTCTACTGCTTGGCCTGCAAATCTCTCAATTCCTTCTCATACCCCTCAAGGCGCGCCCGCATGTCCCGCGCCTTGGTATCACAGGTGGTCGCAGCAGCCTGCATTTCTGCAGAAATCGACTGTTCCCAGGTGGCGCCTGCCAGGTTGTTTCGAGCCAGGTTCTTCTTGCTGGCCAGCTGGCGCTGCTGCGCATCGCAGTCACTGAGGTGGGCGTTCAGAGCGGCTTTCGCGTTGCTGATCAGGTGCGACTCAAGATCGGTCTTGCGACGCCAGCTCTCACCGAATGCGCCTTCCTTCTTTTGAGTCGCCGCAGCAGCAGTTCCAGCGGGCGCCGCCGTTGCAGTGCTCGTGGGCGTTGCGGCAGTGGGCGCGGGCGCAACCGGCGCGTTTCCGCTGGCCGGCTTCACCACTATCTGCTCGCCCTTACCCGCGCAAGGCGCGTCCTGGAAAACAGCCTTGCCATCCGGCCCGGTGCATTTGTTTATGGCCCAAACCGGCGCTGCAGAGAACAGCACAGCGGTCATAAAAATGGCTGGTTTGATCATTGCGTCTTCTCCCTGTTTATGCGACGGTGGATTGTCTCAACATAGCGCCGCGTGCGCAGCACCTCGCTGGGCTTGAGGTCCATCACCATGCGGGTGCCGAAGGACTTTTGCATCCAACTGAACACGGCCTCTTTGTTGGGCACCCGTCGGATCAGCCCGAGCACTTCCCGCTGCTCCGGCGTTGTTAAAGATGCGGGCTTGGACGCCTGCGAATCCGGCGCATGAGTGACGTGGACGATGGTGACGTTGCCGCCCACTTTGCCCACCTGTATTGCGCCATTCCCCTGAATTTTTTGTTTTGGTAGCAGCCTGGCCATCCACGCCAAGAGCTGCCTCGGTAGCTCACCCAAGTTTCACCTCATCTGTTCTTGATACGGGCCTTGCCTGCCACGCCGCCAATCTGGATGGCGTTGTCGCCCACCACGTTCTGGCCACTGCCGTGAGCATGCCCGCCCGAAGGCGCGCTTGCACCAAGCAACGCACCGAGGGCAGCACGCCGCACCTCTTTAGATGCATCCCTGTAGTAGCTGAGCATCGTTTCCTCTTCCGCCGAGAGCATCCGTCCGGGATTGACGCCACCGGTCTGCTGGCCTGTGAGGATGTAGACAACGTCCATCCCAAGCGCAACCAGAGCTGCAAGGTAGTCAGCGTCCGGGCTGCGCTCGCCTGACTCGTAGTTGCGCTGTGACCGCGCGGAGATGCCGACGTGATCAGCCAGCGCCTGCTGGCTCAACCCGAGCGCCTTGCGGCCCTCGACAAGTCGGTCAGAAATAGTAGGCACAAATATTCCTAAAAATCTCTTGCATAGCGGAACAAACGTGCCGCATAATTCAACACAACAACAAACAAACCAATGCAGCAGCGCCAACTGATGCACAACAAATAGGACGCACACCGCCATGCTCAAAACCCGCGCTCAAGTCCGTGATGAGTTCGCCAGCAAGGGCTGGTCGATCTCCGCCTGGGCTCGCCAACACGGCTACAGCTCCAACATGGTCATCGCCATCCTGGCAGACAACGAGGCCAACCCCCGCCTTAAGTGCCTGCGTGGCGACGCTCACAACATTGCTGTGCAGCTGGGCCTCAAAGAAGGCCAAGTTCACCGCGCCGCCGCTACCCGTCAGCTCGCCGCAGCGTGAGGTCCAAAGTGGTGCGTTCTACACCCAATGTAACAAATCGCCGAGACCTTTTTGGCTTCGACATCACAGTGCCTGTGCTTGGCGCTGGCTACGTGCGCCATCCAGGGCACGGGCAAGCTCCTGCAGCGTGCGGTTTGCCACCTCAAGCTCAGGCCCTGGCAGCGCTGAGCGCCACCCCTGCGACAACCGGGGGCCGTCAATGAGGCCCGCAATCTCCAGCGCTGCGGCTATGTGCAACACCGCGCGGCTCATGCCTTCAATGCGGCCCGCAAGTTCGTCGAAATCTGCTGTGCCCATGGTTCCCTCCGTTTGGTTGATGGACGGACTTTCTCACCGTCGCGTTGCTGGCACCAGTACCACGCTGGGCCTTTGTTTGGACGGGCAAGGCGCCACCGCGCACGGAGCTTTCCAATGAGCCGCCGCAATTGGAAACGCTGGCAACCAGCCACCCTGCGCGACGCACTCAAGGGCTGCAAGGACTTTGCGCTGGAGCGCCACAACCTGAGCGTGGAGCGCATCGCTGAGCGCATGGGCCTAGAGGACCACTGGGCGCTCTACAAGTGGATCGCCAATGGCCGCATGCCCCTGGTGCTGGCCCCCGCGTTTGAGCATGCCTGCGGCATCAACCTGGTGGCCCGCTGGATGGCCGCGACCGATGGCAAGTTGCTGGTGGACATACCCAGCGGCCGCAAGGCCCAGCCCGCCGACATGGTGGAGCTGAACACCGGCTTTGCGCAGGCCCTGCAGCTGCTCACCGACTTCTACCAGGCAGACGGCAAGGCCGACCCTGCCGCCACGCTGGACGCCCTGCGCAACCACCTGCAGCAGGTCGCAGCCCATCACCACAACGTGGCGCAGTACGCCACCCCTGAACTGGAGTTTTGAATATGCCCACCGCCACCCGCGCACAGGTAGACGAGCTGATGCTCAAAGCGTTCTTCCCTGGCCGACCAGCCCGCAGCAGCGCCTACAAGGCGGGCGTGATTGCCAAACTGCGCCGTGCTCTCCAAGGCGAGCGCTTGGCCTGCCCCTATCAGCAGGGCTCCGCTGAGTTCGACGCATTTTTTTCTGGCTTGGACGAAGGCACCCGCATCGCACAGGCCTACATGGCGGCCCAGGCATGAGCGAAAAGACCTACACCCTGGCCGCTCCCATCCGCAAGACCTGCGACCTGTTCCGCCTGCTCGCCGGGCATGAGGTGTTGGGCCTGGCCCCCGGTGAGATTGCCAAGGGCATCGACGTCCCGCCCAGCTGGGTCAGTCAGAACCTGCCCGCGCTGGCCACCACTGGTTACGTGGAACAGGTGGCGGGCACGAACCGCTGGCGCCTGGGCGTGCAGTTTGTCCGCATCGCCACCACCGTGGCCACCAACCTGAATGCAGCAAAGCGCCAGCTTGACGACGTGAGCGCCCGGTATTCCGTCCCCCTGTAATTCCAACCCGAAGAGAACTTCATGGCCCGCAAAGAGACCCCCGCACCTGCATCCAAAGAGCCCGTCATTCTGGATGCTGTCATTGCCCAAGACATGAGCGCAGCCAATCAGCTTGCCTTGATCACCCGTGAGACTGAAACCCGTGTTCGCGCCGTCGCCGTGCAGATGGGCTACCAGCTGCCCGCCGACGCGACCGACCCCGACCTGATCCAGCGCGACATTGCCGCCAACATGCGGCGTAGTGTGGAGGCTTGCTTGGAGGTGGGGCGCGGGCTGGCCGTGTTGAAGGCTGCCTGTGAGCACGGCGAATTCATGGGCCGTCTGGATGTGCTCGGCGTGGACAAATATGTGGCGGCCCGCTTTATGCAGTCAGCCGCAAAGTTCGCAAAGTTGCCGACGTCGGCAACTTTGAAGGCCATTGGAAACCAGTCCAAGCTCTTCGAAATGCTCGTCCTGGACGATGAGCAGATTGAAGAACTGGAACTCACAGGCCAGACCGGCGAGTTGTCTCTGGACGATGTGGCCACGATGTCCGTCAAAGAGCTGCGCGCTGCCGTGCGTGAGGTGCGCGCAGAAAAAGCAGCGGTGGACAAGGTGCTCTCCGACAAGAACACCGCGATGGACAAGCTGCGCGCCCAGGTCAAGCGCATTGCCACCATCCCGCCAGACGATGCCCTGGCCGACCTCCAGCGCGAAGCCACCGCCAATATGAACGACGCATTGGGCGCGGTGCGCGGCGGGCTGCGTGCGGCCCTGATCGCCCTGAACAACCACGGCGACGAGCGCGGGCAGCAGGCCGTGTTTATGGCCGGGCTGGTGGGCCAGGTCGCTGCCGAGCTGGCGACGTTGCGCGAGGAATTCAACCTGCCAGATGTGTCCAACGCTGCTGACGTAGCCCTGGCGGGTGAAGTGGCTCAGTGGGCCAAGTAATAGCGCAGAGGCCCACCAACCCATGTCGCTCAACCCCGTGATCGTCGGCCGCCTGGCGCAGGTGCTCCAGGCCGCACAGGCGGCGCCACGCGGCGGCAAGCAGGCCATCTATGAGGCGGCCTGCGCCGAGCTGGGAATGAGCACCGCAACGTTGCACCGCCACCTTGGAAAAATCACCGTGAAGCCAGAACGCAAGAAGCGCAGCGATGCAGGCGATGTGTCGCTGACCCGTGATGAAGCCGTGGCCATCAGCGCCGCGCTCATGACCAGCCACCGCAAATCCAACAAGCGCCTGATGTCCATTGGCCAGGCAGTGGAAGTGATGCGCGCCAATGGCGAAGTGCGTGCCGAGCGCACCGACCCTGTCACTGGCGAGCTGGTGCCGCTCAGCGACAGCGCCATTGCCCGAGCACTGCGCCACTACAACCTGCACCCCGACCAGCTCAACCGCCCCACGCCCGCTGTGGAGCTCAAGAGCCTGCACCCCAACCACGTCTGGCAGGTGGATGCCAGCCTGTGCGTCCTGTACTACCTCAACGCCCGCACCGAGTCGGAAAGCGGCCTGCAGGTGATGGAGCGGGACAAGTTCTACAAGAACAAGCCCGCCAACCTCAAGCGCATTGAGGCCGACCGGGTTTGGAGCTACGAAATATCCGACCACACCAGCTCATCCATCTATTTGCAGTACGTGATGGGCGCCGAGAGCGGCACCAACCTGGCCGACTGCTTCATCAACGCCATCCAGAAGCGCGAGGGCGACCCGTTCCACGGTGTGCCTTTCGTGCTGATGATGGACATGGGCAGTGCCAACACCAGCGGCCTCTTCACCAACCTGGCTCGGCGCCTACAGGTTAAGACCATTGCCCACGCCCCGGGCAACGCCCGTGCCACCGGCCAGGTCGAAAAGACCCGCGACCTGATCGAACGCAGTTTCGAAAGCGGCCTGCGCCTGCGCCCCGTGCGCGACCTGGCCGAGCTGAACGCCCAGGCCCAGCGCTGGGCACGGTGGTTCAACGCCACCAAGGTGCACAGCCGCCACGGCAAGACCCGGTATGACGCCTGGATGACCATCACAGCCGAGCAGCTGCGTGTGGCTCCTCCGGTCGAGATCTGCCAGGCCCTGCTCACCGAGTCGCCAGAGACCCGCAAGGTCACCGACTTCCTGACCGTCTCCTACAAGGGCCGCGAGTTCGACGTTCGCGGTGTGCCCAACGTGATGGTGGGCGAGAAGCTGCACATCACGCTCAACCCTTGGGTACTGGACGCTGCCATGGTGGTGGACACAGATGCCGAAGGCAACGAAGTGCTGCACAGCATCCCGCTGGTAGTGCGCGACGACGCTGGGTTTCGCACGGATGCAAACGTCATCGGCGAAGACTGGAAGCGCCCCGCAGACACCCAGCTGGAAGCCAACCGCAAGGAGGTGGACCGCTTCGCCTACGACGCCACCACCGATGCCGAGGCCGAAGCCAAGCGCAAGGCCAAGGCCGTTCCTTTTGGTGGCCGCATCGACCCCGGCAAGGTCATCGATCAGGCGCCCGAGCGCACCTTCCTGCCACGCCGTGGCACGGACCTGCAGACCACTGTATCCACACAAAAGGCCCCGGCCCGTGTGCTCAGCCCCTTTGAGGCCGCCGCCGAGCTGGTGCGCCTGGGCGTCACGATGACCCGCGAGACCAGCGCCCAAGTGCGCGCCTGGTATCCAGACGGTGTGCCCGAAGACGAGCTGCAGGACTTGCAGGCCCGCCTCACCGTGCGCAGCGGCCTGCGCGTGGTGGCTGGGGGGGCCGCATGAGTCTAGCTCTTGTTTTCGATGCGCTGGGCGTCAGCCAGGCACAGGTGCGGCGCGATAGCGGCCTGAGCCGCTCGGCCCTCAGCCGCCTGGTTGTCCATGGCGTATGGCCCGCCCGTGGTGAAACCACGGCCCGCAAGTCGCTGGAGGCATGCCTGCGCAAGCACGGCGCAACGCCCGCCCAGCTGCTGACCCTGTTCACCCCCGCAAAGAAGTTGGCCCCGGTGAGTTCGTACCTCACCGAGGCCGCCCCTGAAGTCCCGAAACCAACCGAAACCCCCGAGGAGGAAACCATGCTACTGCAAAACACCGCGCTGAGCCCCGAAGCCCGCAAGCACTTCAACCTGCCACGCAACCCTTTCCAGGACGATGTGCAGAGCCCTGACGATGTGCACCAGACGTCCAGCGTGCGCTACGTGCGCGCCACGCTCACCGATTGCGCCCAGCACCACGGCTTTGTGGCGGTGGTGGGCGAGAGCGGCGCGGGCAAAACCACGCTGGCCGAAGACCTGGAAGAGCGCATCAAGGCCGAAAAGCGCGACATCGTGATCATTCGCCCTTACGTCCTGGCCATGGAAGCCAGCGACCAGAAGGGCAAGACGCTCAAGTCGAGCCACATTGCCGAGGCCATTGCTGCCTGCCTGGACCCCCAGCTCAAGGTCAAGAGCAGCCCCGAGGCGCGGTTCCGCCAAGTGCACGACCTGCTCAAAGCCAGCCGCCGCGCAGGCCGCCGCCACCTCCTTGTGATCGAAGAAGCCCACTGCCTGCCCAGCGCCACGCTCAAGCACCTCAAGCGCTTTATTGAACTCAAGGACGGCATGCAGCGCCTGATCGGCGTGGCGCTGATCGGCCAGCCCGAACTGCGCGACCGTCTCTCCAGCCAGAACGCCGATGTGCGCGAAGTGGCCCAGCGCTGCGAAGTGGTCGAGCTGGAGCCCTTGGACGCCGAACTGGAGGGCTACCTGCGCCACAAGTTCGCCCGGTTCGACATGAAGTATGAGGACGTGTTCGCCCCTGACGCGGCCGACGCCATCCGCGCCCGGCTGGTGCACATCCCGCGCGGTGGCAAGCCCACCGATGCCCGCAGCGAGTGCTACCCCCTGGTGGTCAACAACCTCGTCTGCCGCGCCATGAACGCCGCAGCCCGCGCTGGCTGGCCCCAGGTGGATGCCCAGGTCATCGGGAGCTGCTGAGCCATGGCCATCTACCGCATCAAGATCACCATGGCGGACGGCTCCCGGGGCCGCTGCACCGGCATCTTTGCCGATGGCTTCGAAGCCGTGCTGCAAACCCTGGCGGACTTCCCGGAGGCGCGCAGCGTGGCGGCCATGTTCATTCGGGGGGCCGCAGCATGAACCGCGCCCCACGCACCTGCCATCACGACACCGAGTCGCTGCCGCCTGGTGGCTACTACTTTGCCCCCGGCACAGTGGAGCACGGCCCACGCCGCGGACGCCGCATCACCGGCTGGCGCCGCCTGGTGCTGGAGGCCATCGCCCTGCTGGCGGTTTCTGGCTTGATCGGCTTTGCGGCCGGTGTGCTGCAGGCGAAAGGCTGGCCCCTGTGAGCGCTGACCTGTCTTGCCCCGTCTGCGGCACCGAGCTGGACCTGGCCGTGCTGTTTGCCCACGAGGGCGACCAGCGCGCCCTGGCCCGCCTGGCAGCCGTCAGCATCCCGCTGGGCGGCCGTGTGCTGCAGTACCTCGGCCTGTTCACCCCGCCCAAGCAACGGCTGACGGCGGCAAAGAAGATCAAGCTGATCCTGCAACTGCTGCCCGACCTTGAGCGCGAGGCCATCAGCTGGAAGGGCCGCGACTGGCCTGCGCCGCGAACTGCCTGGGCCATGGCCATCGACCAGATGCTTGCCGCCCGCGATGCCCAGCGCCTGGAGCTGCCCATGAAAGGCCACGGCTACCTTTTCGCCATCCTCGCAGGCATGGCCGACAAGCACGAAGACCAGGCCGAGCGCCAGCGCGAGCAAGACCTGCGCACCGGCCCCCGCGCCGCCACCGTCAACGGCCCCAAGAGCGTGGCCGACCTGGTGCAGCCCCCCGCACCACGGCCAGCACCTGCCGCACCGGCACCCGCTGGCATGTCCCCCACCGTCCGCGCCATGCGTCAACAAATCGAAGCCAAGAAAGGCACCCAGCAATGACCGCAGCCACTACCGCCCAGCTCAGCCGCGCTGCGCTGAACGACTACATCGAGAACCACCTGGCAAACGCCGCGCGCCCGCTCAGCCTGGCCGAAGTGTTCCGCGACGTGTACCCCGGCAAGCCAGCAAAGGATTGCGCGCTGCTGGCCCTGCGCAAACGCCTGCAATACCTGGCCGCCGAAGGTCGCCTGCATAGCGACGGATACGGCGACGGCCGGACATGGAGCGGCATCACCGATGCGCAACGCGCAGAGCAAGCCGCCTACGAGGCAGCCCAGGCCGCGCCCGTGGCGCTGCCGCGCCGCGTCGATGTGATGTCCGGCAACTACGTCCCCGCACGCGGCCCGGCGCTGCGCGCTGGCTCCCTGGACTTTCGCAGCTGCCCGAGCGTGGGCTACCGCTGCTGACTCCTCCCTCATTCACCAACTGGAGCCCTGTATGGCCACAACACTCGAAACCATCTCCAAGAATGCCGAAGTGCATGCCCAAGCCCGCAACCTGCTGGCCGAGCGTGTGACAGCACTCACCGACGCCCAGGCCGCGCTGCGCCGCGAACACCTGCCGGGCATTAAGCGTGCCCTGACCCGCGCTGCAGAAACCGAGGCCGCCCTGCGCGCCTTGGTGGAGGCCAACCCTGGATGCTTTGTCAGGCCGCGCACCCAGGTGTTTGCAGGCATCAAGGTGGGCTATGCCAAGGGCAAGGGCGCCCTCAGCTTTGACGACGCGGATTCCGTCGTCGCCCGCATCAAGAAGCACCTGCCCGACCAGGCCGACGTGCTGATCCGCACCAAGGAAGCGCCTGTGAAGGAGGCCTTGGCTCGGCTCTCAGCCGCTGAGCTGAAGAAGATCGGTGTCACCTTGTCCGAAGCTGGCGACCAGACCGTGGTCAGGCCTGTGGACAGCGAGGTGGACAAGATGGTCGATGCGCTGCTCAAGGCTGCCACTGGCCAGGAAGATGAGGCCTGACCATGGGCAGCATTCAATCCCGCCTGCTCGCCATTGGCTACCGCACCCCGGCGCAGCGCGACAACTGCCGCAACTGCGCGAAGTCCGTGCAGATCACGAAGGATGTTGCTTGGCCGGAAACCGAGTGTGGGCGCTACGGCTTCCGCACCAAGCCCATGGCCGTCTGCAATCAGCACGAGCCCAAGGGACGGGCGCAGCCCAATCTGGTGAACTGCGATAGCTGCCCTGGACATGGCTCCGGCTGCGAGTTGGATCGTTGCGCAAAGGGGGGGGCGGTATGACCCGCGACGAAGCACTTGAAAAGATCAAGAAGTGCTTGGCTCTCGCCGCCAGTCCGGAGGCGCACGAGGCCGCAGCGGCAATGCGCCAGGCGCAGAAGCTCATGGCGCAGTTTGGTTTGTCTGAGGAAGACTTGACGCTGGCCGACGTGGCGGAGGTGCGCCAACAAGCGCAGAACGTGCCCATGGTGCGCTGGGAAGCATCCCTTTCTTTCATGGTGGCGCGGGCTTTCGGTTGCGAGACCTTCACGACGCAGCGCCTGCAGCTAGGTGGTGGCCGACAGTTGCGCCGTAAACGCTTCTACGTGTTCGTGGGCATGGGGGCCGCGCCGGAGGTGGCGGGCTATGCGTTCGACGTGCTGGCTCGCCAGTGCGCGAAGGATCGCCGCCGCTACATCGGCCTGCAGAGCAAGAACTGCAAAGCCAAGACCAAGGTGGCGCGCGGCGACTTGTACGCCGAAGGTTGGATCGCAGGTGTGAGCGACAAGCTGGACCAGTTCGCTGGCAACGCGCGGGATGCGGCCCTGATCGCCCGCTACATGGAGCAAAACCACTCGGGCCTGGAAGCCGCTGACATCAAAAGCCGTGTCAAGGGCAAGAACGTCACGCACAACGACTGGCACCAGGGCCGGGCCGCTGGACGCCAGGCCGAGCTAAACCAGGGTGTACAGGGGCGTTCAGCGCAGCCGCTGCTAGCCAGGAACGTCCACATTGACGGCAACGGGTTCAGGCACGAACAGCCCGATTGACTCGCAACGCGCAACCGGCCGCCTTGGGGCGCGTAGGCCGGTGTGGCAAGCGGTGTGTGCCACGGTCTTTCCACAGGGCCGCAACTGCCGCAGGTGTCGAGTGCCACCGTGCTGATGTCCCTTTCCATCACCACGTGACCTCCTCCCCGCAAGGGGCTGGCGCGGCGATACCCGGTTTCCGGTGTCCGACAACACCGGTTCTTTTTCACCTGGAGCAACACATGTTCGCAAACCTCATCATCTACCGCATCGCCCCCCAGTGGTCCGCAACCCTTGACCAGGTCGAACAGGCGCTTGCAAAGGCGCCCTTTGCCGAGTGCGGCGCCACACAAGAAAAGTCGGTGGGCTGGATTCCGCCCCGTGGCGAGGCGCACGGCGCACTGGCGGAGGCCGTGGGCGGGCAATGGATGCTTCGGTTCATGGCTGAAGCCAAGGTGCTGCCAGGCAGCGCCCTGGCCCGCAAGGTCAAAGAGAAGGCCGCGCGCATCGAACAGGAGACCGGCCGCAAGCCCGGCAAGAAGGAAACCAAGGAGCTGAAAGACGAGGCCAAGCTGGGCCTGCTGCCCATGGCCCTGACCAAGCAAGCCTCTATGTGGGTGTGGATCGACCCGGTCGCGCGCCTGCTGGCGCTGGACACCTCCAGCCAGGGCCGTGCGGATGAGGTGGTCACCCTGCTGGTCGAAGCGCTGCCCGGTTTGTCAGTGTCATTGCTCCAGACCCAGACCAGCCCCCAGGCAGCGATGGCCCATTGGCTCAAAGAACAAGAGCCACCCGTTGGCTTCACGGTGGACCGCGAGTGCGAACTCAAGAGCGCAGACGAGTCCAAGGCAGTGGTGCGCTATGCCCGCCACCCGCTGGACATTGAGGAGGTGCAAGCGCACATCGACGCGGGCAAGCTGCCCACACGCCTGGCGCTGACCTGGGATGACCGCGTGTCGTTTGTGCTCACCAGCGAGCTGCAGTTGCGCAAGGTGCAGTTCCTCGACACCGTTTTCGAGGGCACGAAGGCCGACGACGGTGGGTTTGATGCTGACGTGGCCATCGCCACTGGCGAGCTGGTGAAGCTGATCCCTGACGTGGTGGAGGCACTGGGTGGCGAGCCGCAGTCCTGACCGCCCCCTCGAATCGCCCGCCAAAGGCCGCAAACCCCTCCCAAATCGTCCCAATTTGAAAACGCGGGGGATTGGGGCCTGACAGGCTCCCAGGCCCCCAAAACCCGCACAAGCCCAATCATGAAAATCCCCGCCCTGACCGTGGCTCTCGTCCTCTCTTGCCTGACCCCGGCTTTCTTCCTCTCCTGCCTAGCTGCATTCTTCGGGATGCTGGGCGCCTTGTTGCTGGCAATGCCTTCCTACCCGGGCTGGGGGTTCGGCGCGTTCCTGGTCAGCAACGTGAGCTGGCTCACGGTGAGTGCCTGGCAGCGCCAGTGGCCTTTGCATGTGCAGCAATGGGTTTTCCTGGTTTTCAGCCTGTTGGGGCTTTGGAACTGGTGGCTTGGACCGCTGGTGCTGGGTTGAGCGCCATGGCAAACCACATTGCAGCCATTCACGTGCTCAAGTCCAAGCTGCAGCTCTCGGACGATGACTACCGCGCGCTGCTGCAGAGCCTGACCAAAAAGACCAGCACCAAGGACATGACGGACAAGGAGCGCCAGGTTGTGCGCGATCACCTGCAGAACCTGGGCGCGCGTATGGGCGTGGTCAAACCAGTTCGCCGAAGCGCCCCCGCTCGCACCTTTGCCCAGGCCAAGGCCGAGGCCAGCCCGAGAGAGCGCAAGGTGTGGGCGCTCTGGCACCAGCTGCACCGCGACGGCCTGATCCATGACACCAGCCCGAAAGCCCTCAACGCCTGGGTGGCCCGCACGGTGCATGTGAGCGCGCTGGCATTTGCAAATGCGGCCCAGCTGGATACCTGCATTGAAGCGCTGAAGTCTTGGCAGCAACGCAAGGAAGTGATGTAACCCATGCATGACATGTTTGACCGCCTTAACCTGACCGAGCTGACGCAAGAGCAGCTGCAACCGCTGGAGGCGCTGATGCCCGCCAGCTGGCCCGATGTGTGGCGCAGCTTTGCCACCAGCTACTACATCACACTGCTGTCTGCGCCAGGCTCTGGCACGGTGTCTGCGGCAGCACTCGCCAGTCTGGCCGTGGCGTTGATGCTAGGGTTGGCGCAGGACGAAGGCGGTACTCAGCCATACATACCGGTGGGGGCCGATGTTATGAGCAGCGCCCGCGCGCGCCGGGTGGTCGAGCTGCTTGAGCAAGGGCAGTCTTACAAGCAGGTGGCCGACGAAACCGGCATCACGGTCAGCCGGGTGCGCAACATTGAGCGCGCCTGGCGCCGTGAGCAAATCGCGCTGCGGCAAGGCACACTGCCGCTAGACTGACCCAGTAAACCGCCCCCGCATATCTGCCCCGCCTGCCTCGCGCGCGCGGGGCTTTTTCTTGGCTGCAAATCTGTGGTGCGCGGCATTTGGGCTTGCACCTCAATGGCCGCGACAGTAGCGGCTATGCCCTCCAAGAAGCCCGCCACCACTGCCGCATCCGCCGTAACGCTGCCTGCTGGCATCGAGATTTTCCGGCCGGGGCGCCACATTGATGACCAGGGCGTGGCGCACAACTTCAGCGATGCCGACGTGGACGGCATGGCCGCCAGCTACAACCCCGCGCTGCGCGAAGCGCCTCTCACTGTGGGCCACCCCAAGGACAACCTCCCGGCCTACGGCTGGGTTAAGGCCGTCAGCCGCAACGCAGATGGCGTGCTGGCAATCACCCCCCACAACGTAGAGCCGCAGTTCGCCGAGATGGTGGCGGCCAAGCGCTTTCCAAAGCGCAGCGCGTCCTTCTACCCGCCCCAGGCGCCCAACAACCCAACGCCCGGCAAGTGGTACTTGCGGCATGTGGCGTTCCTGGGCGCACAGCCCCCGGCCATTGCGGGGCTCAAAGACATCCAGTTCTCTGAAGACGACGCAGGCGGCGCCGTCTCGTTCTCCGAATCCGCCGAACCGTCACCCCCCCAGGAGTCTCTATCCATGACTGAAGCAGAAATCAAAGCAATGCAGGAGCAGCTTGCTGCAGAAAAGAAAGCCCGCGAAGAAGCTGAAACGAAAGCCGTTGCCGAAGCAAAACGTGCCACGGCAGCCGAAGCCGCAACAGCATCTTTCGCCGAGAAGGCCCGCGCAGACCGCAAAGCCGGTTTCGTGTCCTTCGCTGAAACCCAGGTGGAGGCAGGCCGCGTGCTGCCCAAGGACAAGGCCATGGTCGTGGCCACGTTGGAGGTGCTGGCTGACGCCCAGCCCGTGGAGTTCGCAGAAGGCGACACCACCCGCAAGGTCAGCCCGGCCCAGTGGCTGCAAGACCTGATCGCCAAAGCAGAGCCCGCTGTGAACTTCGGTGAGTTCGCGGGCGGCCGTATCGCCAGCCAATCCCAGCCAGGCGCGGCCAAGGGCAAGAGCGACGCCGAGATCGACAAGGCCGCGCAGGACTACATGCGCCAGCACAAGGTGAACTACTCCGAGGCACTGACCGCCGTCACTGCGTCGTTCACGAACTGATCGCGCCCCGGTAGCACCACGACACCCAACGCACCACATCTTCACCAGGAACAGTCCACCATGACCATGACCCTTGCCGAGATCCGGCTCAAGCAAAACCCCATCCTGACCAACCTGCTGCTGGGCATGGGCCAGGGCAACTACGTCGCCGAGCAGCTGTTCCCCCGGCTGCCCCAGGCACTCTCCAGCGTGCAACTTGCCCAGCTGGGTGATGAGCGCCTGCGCCGCTACAACCTGCGCCGCGCGCCCGGCGGGCCAACGAAGCGCGTCAACATCAAGTTCGAGGGCAAGACCTACTCGGTCGAGCAATACGCGGTGGATGTTCCTATGCCGCGCGAGCTGCTGCGCGAGGCCGATGAGAGCCGCAAGCTGAACGTGGGCAACTACCTGGACGTGAGCCGCATCGCCATGACCACGGCCAGCGATATCCTGGCCTTGGACTACGAGATCGACGTGGCCACCCTGGCAACCACGGCGGGCACCTATGCAGCGGGCCATGTTTTGGCACTGGCTGGCGCCACAAAGTGGAGCGCGGCAACCGGCACGCCCGTGACAGACATCCGCGCGGCCAGCGACGTGATCCGCAAGAAGATCGGTCAGCGCCCCAACAAGCTGACTCTGTCGGCCGATGCAGAGAGCGCGCTGGTGACGAACCCAGAAGTGCGCTCTTACCTGCCGTCTACGCAGATGGGCCCTGCTACCCACGAGCAGCTCAAGACCATCCTCAAAGTGGATGAGATCGTGGTGGGCGATGCGGTGTGGATCGACGAAACCGACACTGGCCGCGACGTGTGGGGCAACAACGCCATCTTGGCCTACGTGCCCAAGATCGGTGGCAACGGCAGTGCAGACATCAGCCTTGCGCAGCCAGCCTTTGGCTTTACCAACGTGATCGAAGGCCATCCGTTTGCAGAGACGCCGGACTACGACCGTGGCACCAAGAGCTGGATCTACGGCGCCACCTACGAGCGCAAGCCCAACGTGGCCTACAACACCGCCGCTTTCCTGTTCACCAACCCGAAATAAACCGCCGCAGGGGCTGTATTCCAGCCCCACTTTTAGCAAGCGAGAACCCCCCGAGGCCGTCGCGCCTCGGGGCAGTCAAAGCACAAGGAATTTCCCAATGAGAAAACTGATTGCCTTGGTCGCCACTGCCGTCTTCGTCAACGGCGCGCGCACGATCATTCAGCCGGGCGAAGAGCTCCCCGAGCTGAGCAAACACGATGAACGCGAGCTGCTGATATCGGGGGCTGCAGAGAACCCCGCCGACACGGCCGCACTTTTCAAGGCAGACGCCCGCGCCACCGCAGCGACACAGGCGGCGTTCCAGGCCGCGCGAGAGCGCGCATTGCAAGAGCGCGCATCCACCAATGTGGGCGACGGCAGCGACGCGGGGGCGGTATCGGCCAGCGCTGCACCGTCTGCCACGGCGGCTGATACCACCACGGCATCACCCGCCCCGGCACCTGCCCCGGTGGCCAAGCCACCCGCAGCACCTGCGAAGGCCGCTGCAAAGCCCGCCGCGCGCAAGTAAGCGCAGCGCACCGCACCCCCATAACTTCAGGAGCCAAACACAATGGCATCGCAAAACAACACTGGCCGGCAGTTCGACAAGCAGCACTCAGTGACCATCGTGGCCACGGCCGTGCTGGCCGCCCATCGCTTCGCCGCCTATGACGGCGGCTATCCCACCATCGCGGGTGGCGCCAAGGACTGCCAGGGCGTTACCGAAAACGCCGCCGATATCGGCGAGGCCGTCAGCCTGACCACGGGCTACAGTGCACTTGTCGAGGCAGAGGCCGCCATTGGCTTCGGCGTGTACGTGAAGGTGGGCACCGATGGCAAGGCTGTTGCGGGCACTGCGGCCGACCACTGTGGGCGAGCCTTGGGCGCAGCCACCCAGGCCGGGCAGCTGATCGAAGTGCAGCTCTACAAGCACGTTCACGCCTGATAGCCACGGGCGCAGCCTTCAATGATCTACGCCACTGTGCAGGACATGGTCAACCGCTTCGGCGAGCAGGAACTCATCCAGCTCACCGACCCGGAACTGCAGACCGTGAACGCAACCAAGGCTGAGCGTGCTCTGGAGGATGCCCAGGCATTTGCCGACAGCTTTGTGGCCCGCGTGTACCGCCTGCCGCTGACCGGTTGCAGCAAGCCCGCCCCCGTGCCCGGCAACCCCGGCGCCGTGGAGCTGGTGGCGCCACCCCAGATCACCCGCGTGGTGTGTGATGTGGCGCGCTACTACCTGTACAGCAACCTGGCGCCGGAACACGAGGTTTACCTGCGCTACAAGGCCGCCGAGCGCGAGCTGCTGCAAATCTCCGAAGGCAAGGCGGTGCTGTCTTGCCCGTGGGGCGGAACCCCTGGCACCTTGGTGGCGGGCGATGCGCCCGGCGATGCCGAGGTGCACTACGGCTTCAGCCCCCGCCAGATCACCGACGACACGCTGCGGGGTTTCGCATGAGCACCAGCGGCCAAACCGTTGAGCAGAGCAACAACTTCATGGCGCTGGAGCCGCGCCTGGTGGAGCTGGTGCGCAGCGCCGTCCAGGGCATGAGCCCGGCCGTGCATGTGCTGACTGCGGCAGACCTGGCTGGCGTAGCTGAAAGCGCCCAGCACACGCCTGCGGTTCACATCGTCTACAGCGGCTATCGGGTTGCCGAAGACATAGGCCTTGCATTGCGCCTAGAGCACACCTGGCTGGCAGTGGCGGCTGTGCGCAACGTGGCGAAGGCCCGGAGCGGTGCCGCCGCACGCCAGGATGCTGGCCTGCTGCTCGCCCGAGTTACGGGTGCCCTGGTAGGCGCGCAGGTGCAGGGCGCAACGAAGCCCCTGGCATTGGTAACCCCGCCAGGGGCCAAGTACTCCGCAGGGTTTCAGTACATCCCCTCGGCCTTCCTGGTCGAGACCGTTTTCCACAAGAGTCAACCGCAATAGGAGCCACCATGGCAGCAGTCGAAATCACCAAACGCACCTACGCCCCCAGCGGCCTCGTGGGCAAGTTCTACATGGCGCCGTTCTCGGCGTCCGGCTTTCTCGAACCCATTGGCAACGTGCTGGAAGCCAGCACGGAGCAGACCGAGGAAGTGGAAAAGCAGCCAGACATGACGGCTCTCGGCGGCGGCACCCACGCCGAAATCCGCCGCGTCACAGGCGTGAAGTTCAAGGCCAAGTTGGCTGATCTGAATATCGTGAACTACGCCCGTGCGCTGCTGGGCACGGTGAGCCCAGAGGATGCAGGCACGGTGGCAGATGTGCCTGGCGTTGTGCGCCGTGGCGCGCTGATCCCTCTGCCACACATCAATATCACCAATCTGGTGGTCAAGAAGGGTACGGACGTCGTCCCTGCTGCGGGCAACTTCGACTTGCTGCCGGAGGGCATTTGGGTGCGCGCCGATGCCGTAGGCCTGGCTGATGCTGACGCCATTACCTACAGCTACGGCTACGCCGACCAGGTGGTGATCGAAGCCTTGACCGCCAAGGCCCCCGAGCTGCGGATTCGTTTTGCGGGTCTGAACGAAGCCGACAGCGGCCGTCCCGTGGTGATGGACATGTGGCGCGTGAGTCAGGGCGTGACCAAGCAGCTATCCATCGTTAAGAAGGGCTTTGGTGCGCTCGACATCGAGGGCGAGCTGCTGCAGGACCCCTCCAAAGTGGGCATCGGCATCAGCCGGTACATGCGCACGATCCACGTCTAAGCCTTCCTTCCAGTACAGGGCCGCCAGCCGCTTGGGCGGTGTGCGGCCCTTTCTACGTCCACCCCCCACACAGCATGGCCAACGAGAACAAGATTGACTACACAGTCCGCGTCAATGGCGACGGGCTGGAGAAGTTCAACAAGACGCTCGACACCACCGAGGACGCCACCAAGGATCTCGGCACCGCAGCGACCACGGCCGGTGCGGGCGTGGACAAGTTGCAGGCATCGGCCGACAAGGCCGGGACCGAGATATCGGACCTTTCAAAGGCCGTTGACGACAAGACGCGCGCTATCAAAGCCGGGCTGCTGGTCGAACAGTCCGAGATCGAGCTCCAGCGCCAGCACCTCGCCGCCAGCCAGGCGGAGCAACAAGCCCGCCTGCAGGCAGCGCAGGCCAAGGGCGATGAGGCCGCCGCCGCCCGCGCCAGGAACGCCCTGGCCCAGATCGAAGCCGACCAGCTCGGCCTGGTCGCCCGCGCCAAGCGCGCCGAGGCCACTGCGACCCAGCAGGCGACCACCGCACGCCGGGACGAACTCGCCGCCATTGGCCCGCTCAACGCGGCCCACGCAGCAGAGCTGCAGGCCGCCGAGAACCATGCCCGGGCACTGCGGGTGGAAGCCGCCGCCGCCGATCAGGCTGCGCAGCGCGCCCGGGAATTGGGTACCGCCCATCGCAGCAGCGCGGGTGCTACGGACCAGCTCGGCGGGCGTGTATCGGCCCTGACTGGCTTGCTTGGCCAGATGGCGGGCGCATTGGGCGTTGCTTTCAGCTTCCGTGAGCTGGTCACCGCGGCTGCCCAGATGGAGCAGCTGCGCAGCGGGCTGACGGCCGTCACCGGTGACGCCACCAAGGCGGGCAAGGAGCTGGAATACGTCCGCACGGTGGCATCGCGGATCGGCGCCGATGTCAACGACGTGGGGCGTGCGTTCCTGAGCCTTTCGGCCGCGACAAAGGGCACCGCCGTGGAAGGCGAGCCGACACGCCAGGTGTTCGAAGCCGTGGCCACGGCCATGGGCAAGGCTGGCAAGAGCAGCGCTGAGACCTCGCTCGCCCTGCAGGCGGTTGCACAGATCGCCAGCAAGGGCACGGTGCAAATGGAGGAGCTGCGCGGCCAGCTCGGCGAGGCATTGCCCGGCGCACTCAACGCGGTGGCCAAGGGCCTGGGCATCACGACGGCCGAACTCATCAAGCTGGTCGAAGAAGGCAAGGTCGCCGCCAGCGACTTGTTCCCCGCCCTTACCAAAGGCCTGAATGACTTGTACGGCAGCGCGCCCGCTGCCCAGACACTGACCCAGGAAATCACCAACATCAATAACGCCGTCACCGACATGGCGGCGAATATTGGTGAGGCCGGTGGGCTCACGGCGCTCAAGAAAGGCGCGGAGATCGCGCAAGGCGCCATCGTGGGTCTGGACGCTGGCCTGGTAGCGGCTGGCAAGAGTATTGGCGTTGTTCTCGCGGCCATCGCAAACTGGGACTTCTCCGGCCTGAAACAGGCTTTCGCGGACATCGAGAAGGAAGCCAACGACAAGATTCTGAAGGCGGCGCAGCACAACGAAACGCTGCGCAACTCCCTGAAGAACAGCGGAGACCAGGCGGTCATCACCGCCCTCGCGCAGCAAGAGCTGGCCAACAAGACCGGTGCGGTCAGCGCCGCCGCCCTGGCCGGGGCCAGCGACTTCGTGAAGCTGCAAAACGGCTATCGCATCGTGCGCGAATCCGTCGTGGAACAGATTGCCGCCCAGGAAAAGAGCGTGCTTGCCCGGGATGCGGAGGGCAAAGCAGCCGTGGCCCTGGCCAACGCGTTCGGCACCGAGACCGAGCAGCGCAAGGCCCAGGCCGCCGCCGCTGCCGCTAACGCGGCAGAGGCCGAGAAGCTCGCCGCCCTCAAGCTGCAGGAGCTCGCCACCATGCAGGCGGAGCTGCAAGCCCTCAAAGATGAGACCGCACAGCTCGCGGTGGTGGATGAGGCCAAGACCAAGCAACTCGCCGAGCTGGAGAAACAGGTTGCACTGCGCCAGCAAGAAACAGATAAGGCCGTGGCCCAGGCCGGAGCCAGCCGCCTGCTTGCAGAGCAGACCCGTGCGGAGGCGGAGGCCGCGCGCGACAACAGCGGCCGGGTTGACGAGCTGCGGGATGCCTATGAAAAGGCGCGGGCCAAACTGGAAGAATTGCGCGCGGCAAAGGAGGCGGGGCTAGCCACAACCCGCGAATTCAAGGAAGCAGAAAACGAGGCGGGCCGCGCAGCGCTGCTGTACCGCGATGCGCTGGCTGACCAAGTGCGAGCGATCGAAGCCAAAGCAAATGCCCAACGGGCCGGAATCGACGTGGAAGCGTCGGTTGTCCAGCTTGCCATTGCGCAGCAACGCGCAATCCTTGAAGTCGCCCGTGCGAAGGGCGATGAAGCGGGGGCCACGCGCGCCGCGAACGAACTCCGAAAGCTGGAGATTCAGCTTGCCGAACTCTCTGCGAAGGCTAAGCGCGCCGAGGCTGAGGCCGCACTGGCCACGGTCGCGGCGAAGCGGGCCGAACTGGTGGCCACCGACCAGCTCACCGAGGTCAAGCGTCTGGAGCTGGACGCCGCCGAAAAGGCCGCCCGCGTCAAGATCAAGGAGGCCGAGATCGCCGAGGTAACGGCGAAGGGCCTGAAGGATCTCGCCGATGTCCACCGGTCGCTGGGTACGGAGGCAGGTCGCGCAGTCGGTGGCATCGACTCGATGACCCGGGCCCTAGGGCGTCACGGGCAAGCGGCAACCGCTGCGGCCGCCAGCGTGCAGGATCTGTACGACAAGCATCGGCTCGGGTCATTTGAAGAAAGCTCCGACGCCATAGAGAAGTCGCGGCAGACGCACACCGGCAACGTGGCCGTTCAACAGGAGTACATCGACGCCGAAGTGGCCCGCCTCTTCGGCGACAACATGGTCGGCAACAAGAAGGCCGAAGAGGTCTACCAGCTCGGGGTTCGCTCTGAGCAGTATTGGAAGTACGGCGGCCCAACATCGAAAGAGGGCTTTGCTGAAGCCAACGCGGTCAAGAAAGCCTACGAACGGGCGAAGGCGGAACTTGAGGCCATGATGGCCGAGGAAAGCCAGCGCAAAAAAGACGCCGAAGATGAGGACTCAACTTCGGGCCGCAAGCGCGGTAAGGGCGGCACCACGGACGGCAAGCCTGACCCCAGCGGCACAGGCTCAGATAGCGGCTCGCGCTCCTCGGGCAGCGGTATCAGCACGGGCACCGGCACCGGCAATGACAGCCGCTCGGAATCGGGCGGCACCACCACCTACGTCTCCAACATCACGCTGCCTGGCGGCCGGACGGCACGCATCGCCCACGCGGACGCAGAGAGCCAGTCCACCACCGAACAGCTGCTGCGTGACCTGGCTGCAGGCAAAGGGGTTTTCCAATGATCGCTCTCACCCTGGGCAGCATGACGCTGGACCTGCCCGACCGCCTGCTGTGGATCGACGAATTCGAGTGGACGCCTGTAGTGACTGCCGTGCGCTGGGGTACCACGGGCGCAATGCAAGTTCACGTCGGCAAGCGCCAGGCGGGCCGCCCGATCACGCTGGATGGCCGCGAATCCCAAGCATGGATAGGCCGGGCGCTGTGCGCCCAGCTCCAGGCCTGGCACGCGCTGCCTGGTGCCGTTTTCAGCTTGGTCATCCGTGGCCAAGCCCGCGATGTGTGCTTTGACACCGGCCAGGGCGCTGGCTTCACTGCTGCGCCGGTTTGGAAGCTGTTGGACGGCGAGCACGACGCGGAAACCCTGTACCGCCCCTTCTTTAAATTCCTGGAGGTTTGACCCTATGCCACTACTTGCTGGCGACATCCGATTGGCACGCTCGGCCAACATGGCCGACGTGCCCGAAGGTGGCGGGCCGCCGTCTGCCCAGTTGCTCACCTCGGGCCGGTCAAATGAGATTTTCCCGGACATCTCGGAGGAAACGCGCACTGTCGGCCGCGTCGAGATCTATCAAATCTTCGGCCTGCTGCGCAACACCGACCGCGCCGCGTTGACCGGCTCCAATGTGATCCTGGCGAAGCCTCCGGCAGACCCCAATGTCTCGGTCACGCTGCTCTCGCTCAAAGACCCGTTTGCTACCCGCGCCGACATCGCGCGCCGCATTGAAGCGGGCATGTCGCCGGGCTCTGAGTGGTCCGGCTATCTGCTGGAAAACCACTTCGTGACGATGCGTTCCGTGACGCTCCTGCAGCGCCCGGGATCGAAGCCGCCCACCATCGGCCGCACCTATGTCCTCGTCTACCTGGAGGGCCAGGCCGGGGAGCGCCGCCAGCGCATCAAGATCAAAGCTGTGACCACCGAGACCCGGATGTTCTCCGAGGTAATCGGCAATGCGCTCATCGACTTTGAAGCCCAGGTGACAAGCTGCGAGCTTTTCGACGGTTTGCTGTTCGACTTCCCAGGCTCGCCGCCCACACGCACCTACGCCCGGCAAGCGGCAAAGACCGCGCTGCGCGAGACGGTCTACAGCGACACCGGCATGTTCTACGGCGCGGGCCGCCTGACGGTAGCAACGCAGCTCACCGACACATGGCTGCAGGTCAACAGCATCACGACACAGATCGTGCCGAACAGCCGTACCGAGTCTGCCACCGTTGATCAGCGCCCCAGCGCGCGGCAGACACTCACCCTCGCTACGGTGCCGCGCAAAGTCGAGGTCGGCATTACTCCGCACACAAAGCGCGTCAAGATCGGCGAAGAAAACGCGGGCCTTGTCTACGTGGACCAGCTCCGTCCGCTGCCGGAGCCTGGAGCTGTATTCATCGACTACTGGTCCATGGGCGCCCGCTACACGATCTATGACGACGGCACGGGCCGCCTGGTGGGCTCGGGCGGCGGCGCGGTGAGCTACCTCACCGGGGCCGTGAACTACACGCTCAAGTTCCTGCCCGACATCGGCAGCGCGATCGCGATCACGCACGGCACCCGCCTGGCCTACACGGACCGGTCGGGCCAGGGCGCCCAGGTGCGCGCGCCGGAGTTCGCTTTCATGATCGAGAGCGATGACCAGTGGGACCGGATCGTCCCGGGCTCACTCTCTGTGAAGTACCTGAGCGGCGGTGTCCTGCGCACCGTGACGGACAACGGCACAGGCGGCCTTACTGGGGCCGCGACGGGCGTTGTGGACTACCCAAGCCGCAGCGTGCTGCTGCGGCCGACGCTGATGCCGGACGCCGGCGCCGAGCTGCTCGTGGAGTGCCAGGTCGACGCGATTGTCACCGAGATGCTGGTGCCCGGCGGCCCCGATGCGGGCGGCTACATCACTTTGAACCTGGCACAGCAGCCAGCAGCAGGCACCTTGGCGATTCAGTGGGCCACCTCGCGCTCGACCAGCAACACGAGCGGCAGCAAGCTGACCACCACGACGGCAACCAAGAACACCGACGTCACGTACACGATTCGCAGCGTTCCCGAGTACTACGAGCCGTCGCCCCCGGGCGGTGGCGGTGGTGGCGTCAACTGGCCCCGTTCTTCCTGAGGAAAAACAGCATGGCAATTCGATACGTTCAGCGCCCGTTCACGATCAAAACGACGAACGGCAACAGCGCGACCGACAGTGAAGAAATCGGCTCTACCAATGACGGCCGGATGGTCGCGCTGCGCACAGTCACGGACGACGGCGCGGGCAATCTCGCAAACGGCCGGGGCACGGTCAACTACGTGGGCAAGACGGTGCAGCTCAAAGTGGTTTCGTTTGACCGCTCCACCAGCTCCTACAAGAGCGACTTCGACGACGCAAAAGAGTTTGAACGCACGGTGGGCGACGGCGAGGCCAGCAGCAACACCAATGCCCGCAAGGGTGGCGAATACGGCACAGCCTCAGTCGGCGAAGAAGTGCTTGCAGCGAGCAGCGTGCTCGCGCGCTACCGCGTGGGAGCCAGTGCACCCATGGCGCGCACGCAGTCTCTCGAAGTGCCCGAGATCGTCATTGACCTGTGCCCGTACACGTCGGAATCCATCGTGCCCGGTTCGGTGCAGTTTCGCTGGATGGGCCACATCTTTTCAGACTTCGAAGGCGTGATGTACCGCGACCGCACCGACATCTCGGCGGGCTTTGCCAGCGGCCGGGTGGACTATGCAGCGGGGATCGCCCGGATGACAGACTGGATCGTCGCTGGCACCGGGCCCGGAGATTTTCAGTTGCTCAGCCTGTGGACTCAAAAAGGCCAATGGAGCACCGCCTCGCTGTTCTTCAGCACGGACATGGCGCCCCTGCGCCCAGGCCCTGGCGGCTTCGTGCTGTCCGTGGTGGACCTCAAGGGCGACACGCTCACGGCCAACGTGGACGCGCAGGGCAACATCACTGGCAATCACATGCGGGGCAAAGTTGAGTTCTCGCGCGGCGGCGTGGAACTGCAGTTCGGCGACTTCGTTCTTGATGCCGATCTGACTGCGGCTGACAAGGCCGAATGGTGGTACAGCGCTGCAGACGTCGGCGCTGTGCAGCCAGGCCGGATCTGGCGGCCGTGGCCTGTGGACCCGACGACGCTGCGCTATTCCGCAGTCAGCTTCATCTATCTGCCTGTGGACGTGACCCTCATGGGGCTGGACCCCGCCGCGCTGCCCGCAGACGGCCGTGTCGCCTATGCCCGGGCGGGCGACACATGCGTAGTGGGGGTGGAGCATGGCGGCGTGGCATTCGTGCCCACCGTGGGCATGGTCTACGACCTGGGCCACGAGCGGCTGTCGTTCGTGCAAGTCATTGATGCCGCCACTGCCGCAGAGATTTATACAGGCTTCACCTCCGATCTCGACGCGGGCACTGTGACCTTTGCTGACCTCACGGGCTACCCTGCAGGCGGCGTGAAAGTACTCGGCCGCACAGAGGTGTACCGCCAGATCGCAGAGGTGCGCATCGACGGCAAAGTGCGACTCACGCAGCCTGTGGGCTATGCGTTCCCCGTGGGCGCTGTGTTCTCGACCGCGCTGCGCTTTGGCGACCGCTTCGCCCGGGTCTCCCGCGTTTACGACCAGGCGAGCTGGAGCGGCACGGCATGGTACGACGGGGTGGACCCCGCAAAAGGCGAAGCCACGGCTTCGTTTGCCAAGGACCAAAACCCAATCGTTGTCACAAATCGGGGCGCGATCACAGAGAGGTGGGCATTGCGGTTTCGGGCGGATGGGCAGGTCTTCGACCTGATCGGTCAGCACCTCGGGCAGATCGCATCCGGGAACATCAATCAAGACTTTTCTCCGATCAACGCTGCGGCCGGGACGCCCTACATGACCGTGCCCTCTGCTGGCTGGGGCGGCGGCTGGGTCGCGGGAAATGTGCTCTTCATCGACACCATCGGCGCGGAGGCCGCGATTGACTGCGTGCGTTGCACTCAGCCCGGCTCTCCTGCGGGCCTGGATGACTCTGCGTGGATCGTCCAGCGCGGCGACTCGGCCCGCGCGCCTGACAGCTCTTTCACCTGATTCTGAGGATTCGATATGGCCTTCACCTACCCAGTTAAATGGATCACCAACACGATGCGCGGCGCGCCAGTTGTCAGCGGCACTGCAGGCACGTTCATTTCCGCGCTGGAGACTTTTCTTATCAACGGCTGGGGCGCAGTCAACGCGATCAGCGTGTCGGTCTCCAACGGTGTTGGCACGGCCCAACTGCCCGAAGGCATGTACTTTGAAGACCATGCCATCGTGCTTGTCGGCGGCGTGACAACACCGGCCGCGCTCAATGGCGAAGCGCGCGTGCTCTCGCACACCAACAACGCGATCTCCTTCGAGACAAATGCGCCCGATGGTGTGGCAACCACTGGCACGACGATCAGCATCCGGTATGCCCCAGTCGGCAATTGGGTAAAAGCCTTCGCGGGTGCCAACCTCGCGGCTTTTAGAAGCACCGACGTGCAATCGAGCGGGCACTATCTGCGCGTCGACGATACGGGCACGATCTCGGCCCGGGTCGTGGCCTATGAGTCGATGAGCGATGTCAATACCGGGGTGGGCCGCTACCCGACCGACGCGCAGATCGCAGGCGGGGGATATTTTCACAAGTCGTCAGCAGCAAACGCGGTCGCGGTGCGCTACGTATACGCAGCCGACTCGCGTGCCATTTTGTGGGCCCATGAAGCCGGAACGCCGGGCAGCGCCACGTACCGGACAAGCAATGTTCGGGGCTTTGGGGAAGGCATTGCGGCGGCACCCGGGGGCGACCCCTGGGCGACGTTTCTTTCAGTGACAGGATCGTCGCAGGGCACGATCGACAACGGCGCGCTGTCGGGCGGTAGTGCTGGACTGTTCACTGCAAGTTTCACAGTGTGCGCGCGGGCCCTCGCGGCTATTGGGGGCGCGACACTGGTACAAGTCTGGCCTTTCACGGGGATGGCAAATACGTTCTCCGGCACCAATGACTACATCGCGCCGGGCGCGGCGCCTGCGGACGGAAAGCTCCGGTTGAGCAGGATGTTTTTGCGCGGCACGACAGACGGAATCCGCTCCGTGATTCCTGGGGTGGCGTATGTACCTCACTCCGGGGTCGTAGCACTTGTGACCCCGGGTGATCTCGTGCCCGGAGCTGGCGAGTGGGCCGGCCGCACAATGTACGCGGTGGGCTGTGCTTCTTCGTACTCGACCCCGCCGCAGGGGATCGCGTTCATTGACATCACCGGACCCTGGAGATAGTCCATGGGGACTCACAAGACCTGGCGCCTGACTTTTGCCGCGTCCCAAGGTGGGATATATCTGCAACTGACCGAAGTGGCGTTCCTTGATCAGGCGGGCGCCGACCTCTCTGTCGGCGGCACGGCAGCGGCGAACAGCTCATATGGCGCGGGGTATGGCGCGGCGAGCGCTTTTGACAAGAACCTCGCAACGGACTGGGCCAACGCAGCATCACAGTTTCCCGCGAGCATCTGGTACACGCACACGGCGCCGGTTGATGTGCGACAGATCCGGATTCGCTGTTCCGCGAGCACTGCCTGGCTGCCTCGGAATCTCGCGGACGTGAAGCTTGATGCGTCGGACGATGGCGGCGCGACATGGATGCCATCGCTCAGTTTCGCGCTCAGCATCGTATCGGGCGACTGGATCAACAACACATACATCGTGCTGGGGGTAGCTGCTCGCGACGTGTCGAGTCTGCTTGTACCGCTCCCGACGCCCGGGTATGTGCAAGGTCGGGCACAAGAGCGCTTCGCAGGAGCACAGTTGCTGTCCACGCCGTCTTCGGCGCGCCAGGACTACCGCCAACTGCGAAGCACCACGGGCGTGATCTCCAGCCGCGTGATGTTCAAGGCCACACCGTCTTCGCCCGAATCACCGTTCGCTATGGGCCGCATCTGGCTGCTGCGCCAGGCCGACGGCTACAAGGCGTGGGAGGGCTGGAGCGATGCTGCGGGCTACTACACAGCGACCGGGCTGGAGCTGGGCGTGGAGTACATCGCCGTGGGCATTGACCCGCTGCGCAACCACAAGGCGACAGGCGCGGGCGCGGTGATGGCCGTGGAGGTTCCATGATCATCACGCCAGAACACCGCGCAGCGCGCAATCAGGCCAGCATTGACCTGGCCGACGTGGGCGGGCCTTCATCCATCAAGCTGTACGACGTCCAGGGCGGTACCGTGCTGGGCGTGCGCACCCTCGCGCAGCCGTGCGGAACGATCACGGCCGAAGGGCGCATCCAGTTCATGCCCGCCGCCGTCAATGACCTGGTTGCCGTGACCGGCACGCCCACCTGGGCCGAGTGGTGCAACGGGGCGGGTGCGCCCATTGCTGGCGGCGCAGTGACCAACGAAGCAGGCGCTGGACCGTTCAAGCTTGCTGGCACAGGCACGATGATCATTTACGCGGGCGGCGTCGTGGCGCTGGCCGCGCCATCTCTGCTGGGGTAACGATGTGGACATTGACGGCAAGCTTGTCTTCACAGCACCCGCCGATGGCACGGGCCGTTTGGTCTTCGGCGAGTCGGACGGCGGCGAGGTTATCCCGGACGCGGTATTTACGGTCGACGGCGATCTGCCCGGCCTGGGCACGCTCACGCTGCGCGCGGGCTCCCGGCTCAGTTTCGACGCTGACCTGCCCGGGCTTGACGGGACCATCGGCCTGGCTTGGGATGCGAACGTCAGCCGGGGCCTGCGCGCCGAGGTGGAGGTCTGCTGGCAAGAGGCGCGCCCCATCGCTGCAGGCGTCGCCACGGCCTGGCAGAACGGTGCGCCTGTGCGCGCGGCCGTGCAGTCAACCTGGCAGGACGGAAAGCCCCTGGCCAGCGCGGTCAGCACGCATTGGGAAGAGAGCGAGCGCCTGCGGGCTGGTGCCGTGGCCGCGTGGCAAGAGGGCATCCGCCTGCGCGCGGGCCTTGTTTCGCATTGGGAGGAAAGCCACCGCGTGCGCGCTTCGGTGGTGTCTGCCTGGCAGGAAGGCACCCGCCGCCGTGGTGCGGTGCTCTCGGCCTGGCAGGAGAGCGAGCGCCTGCGCGCGGGCCTTGCTTCGCATTGGCAGCAGGGCTTGCCAGTGCGGCACGCAGTGGTCGGCCGCTGGAGCGATGGCGTGCACATCCGCCAGGTGCTGCGCACGCACTGGCAGGAGGCACAACGCCCGCCTGCAGGTGTCTCCACCGTGCCGCCCATTGATCCGCCCCATGAGCCCTGCTATGACCCTGCCACGGTGGGGCGGCTGGTGTTCACGGACCTCGCCCTGGGCGACGGCAAGTTGGTGTTCGTGTGCCAGAGGCCGGGGCAGGTTCTGCCGCCCGCAACCGTCGTCATCCTGCCGCGTAGGAGCTATATCGTGGTGAACAGTATCGAGATTCGCCGTGCGGACGATCTCGCGGGCGATCCGCTGCCCAGCGAAGCCTTCAGCATGCAGTTGGACCGCAACTCGTGGACCTGGTCGTGGTCTGCGGCCTTCATGGCCTCGGCGCGCGAGGCCGTGACGCCCAGCCTGGTCACCGGCCCCGTCGAGCTGGAGGTGCGCGTGAACGGCCAGCCCTTCCGGCTGATGTCAGAGACCGTCGGCCGCAGCCGTCGCTTGCCCGAGCACATGGTCACGGCCCGGGGCCGGGGCAAGGCCGCTGTGCTGGATGCCCCGCACGCGGCGGTGCAGACGTTTGGCAGCGCCCTGGACCGCACGGCCCATCAGCTCATGACAGAGGTGCTGACTGTCAACGGCGTGGGCTTTGGCTGGTCTGTGGACTTCCAGCTTTCGGACTGGCTGGTGCCCGGGGGCGTGTGGATGCACCAGGGCACCTACATCAGCGCGTTGGCCGACATCGCGGGCAGCGTCGGGGGCTACCTGCAGCCCCACGACACCGAGCCCATCCTGCGTGTGCTGCCGAGCTGGCCCGCGCCGTGGTGGGAGTGGGCGGGCATGGCGCCAGATATCGAACTGCCCGCAGGTATTGGTGAGTCCGAGGAGGTCGAGGTGATCGACCAGCCGGGCTACAACCGGATTTTCGTGAGCGGCCAGGCGGGCGGCATCACGGCCGACTTGACGCGCAACGGCACTGCGGGCGACATGCTCAAGCAGCCCATGGTGACCCATCCATTGATCACCACCATTGGCGCGGCAAAGCAGCGCGCCCGGGCCGAGCTGTCGGAGTCGGGCCGTGCCCTCGCGCAGAAGATCACGATGCCGGTGCTCCCCGCGACAGGAATCATCAAGCCGGGGACGAAGCTGCGCTATGTCGATGATCTTGGCGCGCTTCGGTTCGGCCTGGTTCGGTCCACGGGCGTCAGCCAGCAGTTTCCTGTGTTGACCCAAAGCCTGGAGGTCGCCAGCCATGCATAACGTTTTTGGTCAGCTCAAGGAGCTGCTCGCCCCCGGCCGCGTGCAGATCGCGACGGTGGTGTCCGTGGCCGATGGGGTTGCCGTGCTGGAGCTGCCAGGCGGCGGCCAGATCCGCGCTCGGGGAGAGACCTCGGGCAGCGGCAAGGTGTTTGTTCAGGAAGGGGTGATCCAGGGGTCGGCCCCTGATTTGCCCGTGTTCGTAGACGTGATCTAGGAGGGCAGGACAGAAAAAAGACGGGCGACCTGGCCAGGTGCTGTAACACCTGGCCAAGCCCCCAACATGCAGAGCAATCCTGCAAGCCAGGCAAGACCCGCCACCCTCGCGAGAGCGGGTCGAGCTTATCAGCGTTTTCATACAGAGAAACAGGCTTGCAAATGGAAGAAATCAGGTGCGGCAATTGCAGCCGCAAACTTGGCGTAGGCGAGTACATCCGCCTTGTCATCAAGTGCCCCCGCTGCGGGGCGCTCAACACCTTGAGGGCCGCGAGCCCCCCACAAGCGCGCAATCGAGCGCCTGACCCTCAGGGGCAATCCAATGGCTACCCAAGAAACGAAAGTACCGGCACCACGCCGGAAAGGTGAAAACGGCTTCAAGTACAAGCCTCAATTCGGCCTGGTCGTGCCGTGCAAGGACGAGGCCGAGCAGCAGCGCCGCTACGCGCGTCTGGTCAAACTGGGCATGGCGCCCAAGGTGGTGTGCGTATGAAGGTCGCCGTACACCACCGCTGCGACGACTTCAGCAGCTACCGCGCCGCCCGCGTCAAATCCCTGTTCAACGTGGAGAGCGGGGCAAACTTCCAGCTCGAGGCGGACCTCGACCTCGATAGCGCGCCCTGGCAGATCGGGGTGATCGTCGGCCCCAGCGGCAGCGGCAAGACCAGCATGGGCCGAGCCCTGTGGGGACAGGGGTCGATCTATTCGCCCGCCTGGCCCGAGAGCCAACCCATCATCGACGCCATCAAACCGGGCGGCGGTTTCGATGAGGTGGCGGCCGCGCTCTCAAGTGTGGGCCTGGGCAGCGTTCCCACCTGGCTGAGGCCGTACAGCGTGCTTTCCAACGGCGAGCAGTTCCGGGCCAACCTGGCCAGGCTGATCGCCGAGGCGCCCGGCCGGGCCGTGCTGGACGAGTTCTCCAGCGTGGTGGACCGCCAGATCGCCCGCATCGGGGCCGGGGCCTTCGCCAAGGCCTGGCGCCGCACCAGCGGCCAGGCGGTGCTCCTGAGCTGCCACTACGACATCCTCGACTGGGTGCAGCCGGACTGGGTGTTCGACACCGCCACGGGCCAGTTTCAACGGGGGTTGCTTCGGCGACGGCCGCGCATCGACGTCGACCTGTGGCAGTGCAACTGGGAGCATTGGGCGGCCTTTGAGCCGCATCACTATCTGAAGCTGCCCCGCATGATCGCTTCGACAAACTACGTTGCGACGGTGGACGGCCAGCTCGTAGCCCACGTGGCCGTGAGCACCCGCACCAGCACCGAGGCGCGGGCCTGCCGCCTGGTCGTCATGCCCGAATGGCAGGGCGCGGGCGTGGGCCTGCGCTTCCTGGACGCCGTGTGCGAGCTGTGGCGCACGGGCGCCAACCGGTACGGACGGCCTATGCCGACCTTGTTTCATACCAGCCACCCCGGTCTGGCCAGCGCCCTGCGGCGGTCGGCCAGGTGGACGCAGGTTTCGGCGGTTTTGACTGGTCAAAGCAAGACGCGCAGCCGGGCCAGCATGCAGCGTTCGGTCGACCGCAACGGCGCCACTTCCACTGGAACGGGCTATGGCGGCCACTTCCGCGCTGTTCAGGGCTTCCGCTATCTGGGGGAGGCGCCATGCGCGTGATGATCGTGGGCCAAAAGTGGCTGGCGGCCGAGGTGCTGCGCCTGTGCCTGGCGCGCGGCGACGATGTGGTGGCCGTCAGCGCCCCCCGCACGGATGACCGCCTGGCGGCCCTGGCCACGGCCGAGGGCATCCCGGTCTGCCAGGTGCCCCGGCGCCTTACCGGTGAATGGGTGCCCTCTGGCGTCGACATGATCCTGTGCGCCCATGCCCACGTATTCGTGACGGCCGAGGCGCGGGCAAAGGCGCGGTACGGGGCACTGGGCTATCACCCGAGCCTGTTGCCGCGCCACAGAGGCCGGGACGCTGTTCGGTGGGCCATCCACATGGGAGACCACATCACGGGGGGGACAGCCTACTGGCTGGACGATGGGGCCGACACGGGGCCGATAGCGGCGCAGGAATGGTGCTGGATCAGGCCCGGGGACACCCCTGAGACGCTGTGGCGCAATACCCTGGCACCCATGGGCCTGCGCTTGTTCGGGCTTGTGCTCGCCGGTCTGGACGCTGGCACCCGGCGTCAGGAGCCCCAAGACGAGGCACTGGCTACGTGGGAGCCCGCGTTTGTGCCCCGGGCGCTCGCCGCAGAGGCTTAGACTTTGCAATTTCCTTTCGCGGTGCGAAAGAGGCCGCCCGGGACATTTATCTCAGTTCCAGCGGCTCAAATATCGCGGCGCGCTTCAATTACTTTGCCGGTTCCGACGCTGCTTCAGCCGGGGCGTTGCCGAAAGGGTTCTCGCCGGCGGTTTCTCCGCCCGCATCGGGCGTGGCTTCCGAGCGCATCAGGTCATCGGTCGGCACCTCGATCTGGACCTTGTCGGTGTCGATGATCTCCTGTTTGGGCAGGAACATGGTCACCGTCTGTGGCACGAAGATCACGATGGTCACCAGCAGCAGCTGCATGATCACCCAGGGAATCGCGCCCATGTAGATGTCGCTGGACAGCACGGGCTTGGGAATGCGGCCTTCCTTGAAGAGCGTGTTGGCGATACCCCGCAGGTAGAAAAGCGCGAAACCGAAGGGCGGGTGCATGAAGCTCGTCTGCATGTTCACGCACAGCAGCACGCCGAACCAGATCAGGTCGATGCCCAGCTTGTCGGCCACGGGGCCCAGCATGGGCAGGATGATGAAGGCGATCTCGAAGAAGTCGAGGAAGAACGCCAGGAAGAAGATGAACAGGTTCACCGCGATCAGGAAGCCGATCTGGCCGCCGGGCAGGCCCGAGAGCATGTGTTCGACCCACTTGGCACCGTCCACGCCCTGGAACACCATCGAGAACACGCGTGCACCGATCAGGATGAACACCACCATGGCGGTCAGGCGCATGGTGCCCTGCATGGCTTCCCACATCAGGGCCAGCGTCAGGCGCTTGTGGATCGCGGCCAGGACCATGGCGCCCACCACGCCCATGGCGCCCGCCTCGGTCGGCGTCGCAATGGCGGTGTCGATGCCAGGCAGGCCGCCCATGGAGCCCAGCACGGCGAAGATCAGCAGGGCCGACGGGATGATGCCGCGCAGGCACTTGAGCCACAGCTTGGCGCCCGACATGGTGCGCGCTTCCTTCGGGATGCCCGGCAGGTAGTGGGGCTTGAAGACGCCCAGCATGAACGTGTAGCCCGCGAAGATCAGCACCTGCAGGATGGAGGGACCCCAGGCGCCGCGGTACATGTCACCCACCGAGCGTCCCAGCTGGTCGGCCATCACGATCAGCACGAGCGAGGGCGGCACCAGCTGCGTGATGGTGCCCGAGGCGGCCAGCACGCCGGTGGCGTAGCGCATGTTGTAGCCATAGCGGATCATGACGGGCAGTGAGATGAGCGCCATGGCGATCACCTGGCCCGCCACCGTGCCGGTGATGGCCCCCAGGATGAAGCCCACGATGATCACCGAGTAGCCCAGGCCGCCGCGCACGGTGCCGAAGAGCTGGCCCATGGAGTCGAGCATGTCTTCGGCCAGGCCGCATTTCTCGAGGATGGCGCCCATGAAGGTGAAGAACGGAATGGCCAGCAAAAGCTCGTTGCTCAGGATCCCGAAGATATTGATGGGCAGGTTGGCCATGAAGACGGCGGGGAACCAGCCCATCTCGATGGCGAAGAAGCCCGAGGCCAGCCCCAGCGCGGCCAGCGAGAAGGCGACGGGGAAGCCGATCAGCATCACCACCACCAAGCCCGCGAACATGATCGGGGCAAAGTTTTCCATTTGCATTTTGTTGTTCCTGAAAATCCGGAATTGAGAGCGTGGCGCGGCGGGCTTCGCAGCTCAGCGGCACCACGGGTTCATGGTTCGGCGCTTGCGGGCCGGATTACTGAACCGGTTTCTCGTAGTGGGTGCTCATCTGGTAGATGCCGCGCAGATAGGCCACGCGCTTGATGATCTCGGCCAGACCCTGCAGGAACATCAGTGAAAAACCGATCGGCATGAGCAGGATGGCGGGCCAGCGGATCAACCCCCCCGCATTGCCCGACATTTCGCCCGAGAAGAAGGCACGGGTGAACAGCGGCCAGCTCAGGTAGGCGATCAGCAGCATGGCGGGCAGCAGAAACACCACCAGGCCCGCGATATCGACATACACCTGCTTGTTGCCGCGCAGCTTGCCGTAGATGATGTCGACGCGCACGTGCTCATTGAGCATGAGGACGAACGGGGCGCCCAGCATCACGGTGGCGGCGAACAGGTACCACTGGATCTCCAGCCAGGCGTTGGAGCTGAGGTCCAGGCCATAGCGGATGAAGGCGTTGCCTGCCGAGATGAGCGCCGCGGCCAGGACGGTCCACGTGGCCACCTTGCTGAGCTTGCCGGAAATCCAGTCCATGCCCAAGGCTAATTTGAGTAGTGCTGACACTTGGTGTCTCCTGAGAGTATAAAAAAGGGGCGAGCCCAATGCGCTGCTGGGCCCTGGGGCATGGCCGCGGCCTGCACGGCGCGCAGCAATATCCCAACGGGTGTCCGAAAGTAACGCGCATCCTACCCCTTCGCCGCTGAAGAAAGCCTGACGCGCGGACATGGGGTTTTCCTCAGGGGGCGGGTGCCTGCCCCTCTTTCTCCTGCCTTTTTTCTCCGGTGTCAGCCCACCGCGCCGTCTCCCGGCGGGCGGCCTGCTGCCCATGCCTCCTGTGGCTTCGGAGTCGCTTCAGCGGACTCCCGGGCCCCTTCCGTCCCTCAGGCCGTGGCGCGTGCCCGGCGCTTGGAGCGGGCAAAGCGCCACCAGGGCAGCACGGTGCTCATGGCCAGGACTTCGCCGCAGTGCAGGGGGGTGTAGCCCGGCAGGGCCCCCAGCCGCTCCAGCCATTCGGGGGTCTGCAGCAGCGCGCGCAGCGCCTGCGTGGCGGGCTGGTCCAGGCTGGCCTTGAGGCATGCCAGGTGGTAGCGCTCGTGCACCAGCGGCACGAAGCCCAGTCCGCGCGCCCGCGCGGCCAGCTCGATACCCATGCCCACGTCCGCGGCACCCGCGGCCACGGCCTGCGCCACCGCCGTGTGAGAGGGTTCGTTGAGCGCATAGCCCGCGATGGAAGTAGCCCCGATCCCGGCTTGCGCGAGCAGGTCGTCGAGCAGCACGCGCGTGCCGGTGCCCAGCGGCCGGTTCACGAAGCGGGCCCCGGTGCGGGCGATGTCGTCCAGGCCGTGCAGCGCCAGCGGATTGCCGGGTGCGACGATGAGGCCCTGGGTGCGCTGGGCAAAGCCGATGATCTTGTGCAGCCCGGGCTGCAGCAGGGGCTGGTAGGTGCGTGCCGTCAGGGAGTCCGCCTTGGCGTTGTCCACGGTGTGAAAGCCCGCCAGCGTGCAGCGCCCTTCGTTCAACGCGCGGATGGCATCCACGCTGCCGGTGAAGCGGATGTCCAGATGCAGCGCGCCCGTTCCGCCGTGCGCCGCGGCATGGGCGCGCAGCGCGGCCAGAGCGTCGTCATGGCTGGCGTACAGGGTGAGCACATGGGCGTGGGGGTCGAAGGCCACGGCGAATGCGCGTTCCAGGTCGGCGTGCAGCGCGGCGATCTGCGGCGCGAGCCGTGCCTGGGCCTGCCGCTCCGCCCACAGCAGCTTGGCGCCGAACTCGCTGAGTTGCGCCGACTGGCCCTTGCCCCAGATGATGAGTTCGCCGCCCAGCTGGTCCTCCCAGCGCTTGAGGGCCCCCCAGACGTGGCGGTAGGACAGGCCCAGCCCCCGCGCCGCGCCGGAGATGGACCCGTGCTCCGCCACCGCCTGCAGCAGTTCGGGCAGCGGGTTGCGGATCAGCGCGTTGCCGGCATCGCGGCTGAGTGTGTAGTGAAGTTGGACCCTATGCACGGGAGTTCATATCGCTGGATATTGGTTGGGTGCCTACGATAGCCGAACCCATGTCCACACTCTCGGAAAGCGCGAGCACAGCGCTGCAACTCACTCTCTCGTCCGACCCCGTCCTGTGGACCATCGTGGGCCGCTCCCTGTCGGTCAGCGCCACCGCATGCCTTCTTGCCTGTGGCGTGGGCCTGGTGCTGGGCGCCTGGCTGGGCGTGGCCCGCTTCGCCGGGCGCGGCGCCGCGCTGGCGGTGCTCAACACCTTGCTGGCGGTGCCGTCGGTGGTGGTGGGGCTGGTGGTGTACCTGGTGCTCTCGCGCAGCGGGCCGCTGGGCTCGCTGGGCTGGCTGTTCAGCTTCAAGGCCATGGTGCTGGCGCAGGCCATCCTGGTGTTGCCGGTGGTCACGGCGCTCACGCGCCAGGTCGTGGAGGATGCCGAGCGCGCGCATGGCGAACAGCTGCGCTCCATGGGCGCGGGCCCGCTGCTGCGCGCCCTGCTGCTGGCGTGGGACGAGCGCTACGCCCTGCTGACGGTGCTGCTGGCATCGTTTGGCCGCGCGATCTCGGAGGTGGGCGCGGTGATGATCGTGGGCGGCAACATCGACGGCTTCACGCGCGTGATGACCACCGCCATCGCCCTGGAGACCAGCAAGGGCGACCTGCCCCTGGCGCTGGCGCTGGGCATCATCCTGCTGGCCGTGGTGCTGGCGCTCAATGTGCTGATCGCCCTGGTGCGCCGCTGGCGCGAACGGGTGGACGGCTCTGCCTCCAGCACCCCCGTGGGGGTGGCGGCATGAGCGGGCCCTTGGCAAACCCCTGGGTCGACCTGCGCCAGGTGACCGTGCGCTACGGCCACGTGCAGGCGCTGGACCGTGTCACGCTGCGCATCACCCCCGGCGAGCGCGTGGCGCTGGTGGGCGCCAACGGCAGCGGCAAAAGCACGCTGCTGCGCGTGCTCAACGGCCTGGCCGATGCCAGCGGGGGCGGCCTGCAGTGCGATGCCGCGCTGCGCCAGGCCATGCTGTTCCAGCGCCCGCACATGCTGCGCACCAGCGCACGGAACAACGTGGCGCTGGCCCTGTGGCTGCGGGGCGTGCGGTGGCGCGATGCGCGAGTCACGGCGCTCACGGCGCTGCAGCGCGTGGGGCTGCGGGACATCGCCGCGCAGAACGCGCGCACCCTGTCGGGGGGGCAGCAGCAACGCGTGGCGCTGGCCCGCGCCTGGGCGCTGCGGCCCGACGTGCTGCTGCTGGACGAACCCACCGCCAGCCTCGACCCGCATGCCAAGCGCGAGGTCGAGGCCCTGATGGCCGACTTTGCCGCCAGCCACAGCGCGGCAGGCCCGGCGCACCCCGTGACCATGGTGTTCAGCAGCCACAACCTGGGCCAGGTCAAGCGCCTGGCCAGCCGCGTGATCTACATGGAGCATGGCCGCCTGGTGGCCGACCTGCCGGTGCACGATTTCTTCAACGGCCCCCTGCCGGAGGCCGCCCGTCTGTTTGTCAAAGGAGAGCTGGTATGACGAGTTTCAAGCCTTTTCGCGCTGCAGCGCCGGTACCCAAAGCGCTGGTAGCTATTGTTTTGGTAGCGTCTGGTTCCGCGTTTGCGCAGAGCATCACCATGGCGTCCACCACCTCCACGGAGCAGTCGGGCCTGTTCGGCTACCTGCTGCCCGAGTTCAAGAAGGCCACCGGGCTCGATACCAAGGTGGTGGCGCTGGGCACGGGGCAGGCGCTGGACATGGCGCGCCGGGGCGATGCCGACGTGCTGTTCGTGCACGACCAGGCGGCCGAGGAAAAGTTCGTGGCCGATGGCTGGGGCGTGAAGCGCTATCCCGTGATGTACAACGACTTCATCCTGATCGGCCCCAGGAACGACCCGGTGGGCACCAAGGGCAAGGACATCGTGCAAGCCCTGCAGAAGTTGTCCGCGGCCAACGGCGGCTTCATCTCGCGCGGCGACAAGAGCGGCACCCACGCGGCCGAGCTGCGCTACTGGAAGCTCGCGGGCGCCGACGCCACCAAGGGCAGCGGCTACAAGGAATGCGGCTGCGGCATGGGGCCCGCGCTCAACATCGCGGCATCGAGCGGCGCCTACGTGCTGGCCGACCGGGGCACCTGGCTCAACTTCAAGAACCGCGCCGACCTGGCCATCCTGGTCGAGGGCGACACCAAGCTTTTCAACCAGTACGGCGTGATGGTGGTGAACCCCGCCAAACACCCGCACGTGAAGGCGCAGGACGCGCAGAAGTTCGTGGACTGGGTGGTGTCGCCCGCGGGTCAGGCCGCCATCGCCAGCTACAAGATTGGCGGCGAGCAGCTGTTCTTCCCGAACGCAGCCCCGTGAGAACGCGCCATGGAGCACCGCGTGAGGACGGCGGCCTTGGCCGCGGCCGTGGTTTGTGTGCTGGCCCTGCCGCTGGCGGGCTGTTCCACGGTGGCTGCCGAGGCCTTGGGCGCTGAAAAGGCACCCGTGCAGGTCTATGCCGCCGGCAGCCTGCGCGAGGCCTTCACCGAGATCGCGCGCGACCATGAAGCCCGCACCGGCCAGAAGGTGGCGCTGACCTTCGGGGCCTCGGGCCTGCTGCGCGAGCGCATCGAGAAGGGCGAGGCGGCCCAGGTCTTTGCCTCGGCCGACACCGACCATCCCGAGCGCCTGGCGGCCCGGGGCGGATGGCGGGCGCCGGTGGTGTTCACGCGCAATGCGCTGTGTGCGCTGACCAGCGAGCAGATCAGCGCCACCCCCGGCACCTTGCTGGCCACCTTGCTGCGCAGTGACGTGCGCGTGGGCACGTCCACGCCCAAGGCCGACCCGTCGGGCGACTACGCCTGGGCGCTGTTCCGCCAGGCCGACAAGATTCAGCCGGGCGCCTATGCCCAGCTGGATGCCAAGGCCCTGAAGCTCACGGGGGGCGCGGACTCGCCCAAGCCGCCCGCCGGCCGGGGCACTTACGCATGGGTGATGGACCAGCGCCAGGCCGATGTGTTTCTGACCTATTGCACGAACGCGGTGGCCGCGCAGGCCGAGGTGCCGCGCTTGCGGGTGGTGCAACTGCCCCCCGCGCTGCAGGTGGGGGCCGCCTATGGCATGGCGGTGCGCGCCGATGCCCCCGCTGCGGCGCAGGCGTTTGCCACCGCGCTGCGGCAACCGGCGGCGCAGGCCGTGCTGCGGCGGCTGGGGTTCGGGCCGCCCTGACACCTGAATCCGAATGCGTCGGTCGGCGGTTGCTGGGTACACACGCCATGCCCGCCCGCCTGGTGGGGTGGGCATGGCGTGTGTTTTTTCCGGTGCCGCCGGGGGCCGCCGTGTTCAGTCGTCGTCGCGGTGGTGGCTGCTGCGCCAGATGGCGCGCACCAGCCACAGGCCGCAGACCACCGCGCCGAAGAATCCGAGAAACCCGAAAGCCGGCAGGCCGAACAGCGTGGGTCCGCCCTTGACGGTCATCACGATGGACGAGCCGATGATCAGCGCGGCAATCACCAGTGCCATCGCGAGCCGGTTGGCCGAACGGTCGATCTGGTCGCCCACACGCTTGAGGTGGGCCAGCTCGATGCCCACCTGAAAATGCCCGCGCCGCGCATTGCGCAGCAGCCGCGCGACATCGTCGGGCAACTGCTCCACGGTCGATAGCGCGCGCCGCAGCGTCCACCAGGCGCGGCCCGCCAGCGCCCGGGGGTGGTAGCGGTCGCGCGCCACCTGCTGGAGCAGGGGCAGGGCCTCGGTGGCCATGTGGAAGTCCGGGTCCAGGTTGCGGCCCATGCCTTCGAGGGAGATGAAGGCCTTGATCAGCAGCGCCAGGTCCGCCGGCAGGCCCAGGTGGTGTTCGCGCAGGATGGCGGTCACGTCGGCCAGCATCTGGCCCAGGCTCAGCTGCGCCAGCGGCACGCCGTGGTACTGGTCCACGAAGGCCTCCACCTCGGTCTCCAGCTGGCCCAGGTTGACGCCGTGTTCGTCGCCCGTCCAGTCCAGCAGCACATCGGCCACCGCCTGCGGCTGGTGCTCCACCAGGCCCAGCAGCAACTGCAGCAGCTCTTCGCGCCGGCGCTGCGACAGGCGGCCCACCATGCCAAAGTCGATGAAGGCAATGCGGTTGCCCGGCAGGTAGAACACGTTGCCCGGATGCGGGTCGGCATGGAAGAGTCCATCCTCCACGATCATCTTGAGCACGGCCTGCGCGCCGCGCCGGGCGAGCACCGAGCGGTCGAATCCGGCTTCGGGTACCAGCGCCCCCAGCGCGCCGCCTGGCGTTCCGTCGATGAAGTCCTGCACATTCAGGCGCTCGCGGGTGTGCTCCCAGTACACGCGCGGGATCACGATGTGGGGCAGCTGCGCCAGGTTCAGCGCGATGCGCTCGGCCTGCCGGCATTCGCCGGCCAGGTCCAGCTCGCGGCGCAGGGAGCGCGCGAACTCGCGCACCAGCTGCTGCGGCCGGTAAGGCTTCAGCGCAGGCAGTTCGGCCTCCGCCAGCGCGGCCAGGCGCAGCAGCAGGCGCAGGTCGGCGTGGATGGTGTCGGCAATGCCGGGGCGGCGGATCTTGACGATCACCTCGGTGCCATCGCGCAGCCGCGCGCGGTGCACCTGCGCGATGGAGGCCGCGGCCAGCGGCGTGGCGTCGAACCAGGCGAACACCTCTTCCGGCTCGGCCCCCAGGTCTTCCCGCAGTTGCGGGCGCAGCACATCGAGGGGCACGGCGGGCACCTGGCTGTGCAGCTTTTCAAACTCGGCGATCCACTCGGGGCCGAAGAGGTCCGCGCGGCCCGCCAGGATCTGCCCGAACTTCACGAACGCAGGCCCCAGTTCTTCCAGTGCCAGCCGCACCTGGGCGGGTGGCTCGACGCGGGCCAGGTCGGCGGCATGCGCCCAGTGCAGGGCCTGGCCGGCGCGTTCGAGCCTGTCGGCCAGGCCGAGGCGGCGCACGGTGTCGCCAAAGCCATGGCGCACCATCACACCCAGAATTTCCTTCAGGCGCCCCAGGTCGCGCGCCGTGTCCAGGGTCTCTATGAGCATGGGGCGATGATAGTCAGAACGCCAGCGCGGGCTTGTTCACCATCAGGTAGAACACCACCGCCATGGCCGCGAAGGCGGGGTAGCCCAGCGCCTCCCACCGGCGTGCATAGCGCCAGTACCGCGCGGGCGGGGCGCTGCCGCTGCGCGCCGCCTCCGCCGCCATGTCGCGCATGCGCAATTGCAGCCACACCACCGGCACCCAGCACGCACCGGCCACCGCGTAGAGCACGAGCGATGCGGCCAGCCACGGCGTGCTCCACGGCAGGCCCGCCATCGCGGCCATCGCCAGCCCCGTGGCCGGCTGGATGAAGACCGTGGGGGTGGTGAACCACCAGTCGGCGCGCACCACGAGGTGGCTGACCACGGCCTGCGCCTGCACGTTGCCGCTGCGGTTGGTGAAGAAGAGGTAGAACGCCGAGCCCAGCCCGGTGCCCACCAGCAGCACGCTGGAGACGATGTGAATCCACTTGAGGATGAGGTACAGGCTCATGGCGGGGGCGGCGAGGTGGTTGTGTCCTGCAGCAGCACCCACAGGATGGCGGCGATGGGCAGGTTCTTGGTGAGCGGCCCCAAGGGGTGCAGCCACCATGCGGGGTGGATGAGCGTGGCCAGCAGCGTCATGGCGGCCATCAGAAGCAGTGCGGCCGCATATGCGCAACGCCCGGGGCGCAACGCCAGCCACAGCCCCAGCACGAGGTCGGCAGCGGCCCCGGCCAGGATGAGGGCGGTGGGCAGCCACGGTGCACCACCGTCGGTCCACGCCCTGGGCAGGCCCGCCAGCAGCTCGCGGCTCTGGCCGTGGAGCTCCCACACGCTGGCGAAGGCGGTGGCCAGCCAGACCGCGACCAGGCTGTAGCGCAGCAGACGGTGTTGCGGCGGCGCCATCATGGTGGCGCGGGCTCCTCGACCACATCCGTCTGCATGCCCCATCGTGCGAATTCGGGGGCGAAGGCCTCCAGCGGGAGGAGTCCGGTGCTGGTATGGGCGCCGGTCGGCAGGGGATGCCCGGCGGCGAGCCGCCGGGCGAGCAGGATCGCGGCCATGCAGGGGATCTCGGGGCCGTGGTCGTGGTCTGCCGCGATGTGCCAGGCCCGGCGGCACGGCTGGCCCTGGGCACCGGTGCCCGCCGCGCGCACCACCATGCCCCCCAGCGGAGTGCCCAGGAAATCGAGCACGCCCCCGGTGTGGTGCATCAGGCCCGCCAGCATCTCGGGGCGGGGCAGGATGCCCCAGCCGCGCAGCGCGGCGATGGCGGCGAAGGTGCGCTGCGCTAGGCCGACTTCCAGCGCGGCGCGGAAGGTGACGCGGTCGGTGGCCTGGTAGTGCGCGGGAAAAATCTCGAGGTCCGGGATGTCGCATACCGCGCCCAGGCGCGGCCGCAGGCGGTGGAACTGGACGCGGCTGGGTTGCGCCCAGCCGCGCCGGGGCTGCCAGCGCCCGCCCTCCCACACGGGAATGGGCAGGCCGCAGTAGCTCAGCACCGCGGCCAGCGTGGCCTGCCCGCGCGGCGCGCGCTGCGCGGGGGCGATGCAGATGTCGATGCTGTCGATGCGCTGCCAGCCCGCGCACAGGTGGTCGATGACGGCCGAGGACAGCGCCGGCACCGTGCTGGCGCCCGTGACGGCCGTGCGCTGCGCGGCGGTGAACGGGCCGTGCATGGCGGCAGGGAAATCGCACACGAATCGGCGGCCGTCGGCCAGGTCGACGTAGTGCGCCCCCGCCTCGGCGGCGGCCCGGGCCACGCCGTAGCCCTGTGCCTGGAACGGCCCGGCCGTGTGGATGACCAGGCCCACGCCCCACTGGCGCAGCGTGGCGGCCAGGCCGGGTGCCTGGTGGTCCAGCGCCACGCCCCGGGCTCCATGCCCGAGCGTGCCGGCCAACGCCTGGGCGCGTGCCGCGTCACGGCCCGCCACCAGCAGCACCATGTGGCCCGCCGTGGCGGGGTCGCCGGCCAGCGCGCGGCAGATGCGCGCGCCGAAGTTGCCGTAGCCGCCGAGGACCAGGGTGGTGAGTGCCGTCACGGGTGGTGCATGTCCAGGAGAAGAGGGGGTGAAAGGAGAAGGGCAGGCGCCAGGCCGGGTGGCTGGCGGCGTTTCCGGCGGCGCGCGGTGCGTTCGCATTCCCTGCTGGCGCGCTCCCGCGCGGTTGCGGCGGGGTGCGGGGGGGCCGCCTTGGGGGTGGTCATGTTCCGGGCACCCAGGGCGCCGGGCCCCGCGCGGAGGCCGTGGGCGCGCGCGCCGCCGTCGCGGTACCCTTCGCGGGCACCAGCTCCTGCAGCGCGGCACGCCGGGGCTGCATCTGCGTTTCGTGCCAGGCGGGCACGTCCGCCGCGGGCATGGGGCGGCTGTACACATAGCCCTGGATGCCGTGCAGGCCCACCGACCGCAGGATGCGCAGTTCCTCTGCCGTTTCAACGCCCTCCACCACCACGGACAGCCCAAACTCCTGCGCCAGCGTGCCGATGTGCCGCAGCAGCGACTGGCGGCGCCGGTCCTTCGGCAGCTGCTGCACGAACAGGCGGTCGCATTTGATGCCGGCGATCGGCAGGTCGGCCAGCATGCCCAATGACGAGTAGCCCGTGCCAAAGTCGTCCATCACCACCGCCACGCCCAGGGTGCGCAGGCGCTGCATCGCGGCCACCATCTGCGCGCCCAGCGCGATGATGGCGTGCTCCGTCAGCTCGAGCTTGAGCGCGCGGGGCGGCAGGGCGCGCTGGGCCAGTTCGCCGCGCAGCCAGGGCACGAAGCTGTCTTCCAGCAGCGTGAGGGGCGCCACGTTCACGCTGATGGTGACGTCGTGCAGGCCCTGGGCCTGCCAGGACTTCACGCAGTCGAGCGCGTTGGCCAGGATGGTGCGGTCCACTTCGACCGTCCGGCCCTGCAGTTCGCACACCAGCAGGAACATCTCGGGGTTGATGGGCCCCAGGGTCTTGTCGGTGATGCGCAGCAGCGCCTCGAACTGCACGCCCTGCTGCCGGAAGTCCAGGATGGGCTGGAAGTGCAGCGCCAGCCGTTGCGGCCGCAGCAGGCTGGGCAGGTGGTCGGCGATGAGCGACAGCTGCATGTCGCGCTCGGGGTTCTGGGCCATGTTGGATACCCGCATCATCGACAGGCCCCTGCGCAGCAACTGCTGGCGGCCGGTGTCAAACCGCATGTTGCTCAGCTGTTCCATGGCCAGGGCGATGCCGAACACCAGCACGATGCCGAGCAGCGCATGGCTCTCGGGTTCGCCGCGTGGCGTGCGGGCGTGCAGGGCAAAGGTGTTGACCAGCAGCCAGTGCAGCAGCAGGATCGCGGCCCCGCACAGCACCTTCTCGTCCCACGACTGGCGGCGGTAGCGGGGGGTGAGCACGCTCAGCCTGGCCGAGCGGTGGCGCATGGACGTGACGGTGGCGATGCCCATGGCGATGGCGAAGGCCAGCGCGATGGCCGTCCAGTTCACCGAGGCGAAGTCCTGCACCTGGTCCCGCGTGATCGTGAAATGCGCCACCAGCATGCCGACGGCCAGGCACAGCCCCGCCACCGCGATGCGCGCCTTGCTGGCACCGGTGCTGAGCGTGGGAATCGTCAGGCGCGCGCTGACCACCATGATGATCAGCCCGCTCAGGGCGGGCACCAGGTCCAGCGCCGCGGCGTGGTGCGCCAGTTCCGCATACATGAACAGGCCGACCACATCGAGCGCCCAGACGATGCAGCCGATGCACAGGGCCGCGTGCGACGCGCTGATGCGCCGGCTGGACGGATCGACCGAAAATGCCGTGTGCTCCACCAGCCGCTGGCAGACATGCACCACCAGCGACGCGAACAGCCAGAACAGCAGGCACTGGAGCAGCGGCGGAAACCCCACCGCGAACGCCTGCGCTGCGTTGTGCCAGATTGAAACCACCATGTCCCGCCCTCGTTGTGGAGGGGCATCATACGACCGTTGGGCGGCCGGTCCGGCGCCTCGCGGCACATCCCTGGACAGTGTCGGCTGTCCGACACTCAGTTGACGATGGCGATGCCCTTGACCTGCGCGAAGACCGCCTTGCCGGGCGCCAGCGCCAGTGCCTGGGCCGAGCGCTGGGTGATGCGCGCCAGCAGCCGCGTGGGCCCCAGATCCAGCGCCACCATGAGCTGCCCGGGGCTGTCCTCGGCGACCTGGGCCACGGTGGCGGGCAGGACGTTGAGGATGCTCGTGTGTGCCGGTTCGGTGAGCGCCAGGCTCACGTCGCGTGCCTGCACGCGCAGGCGGATGGGCTCCCCGGCCGCGCGCGCCACCGGGCTCACCAGCAGCAGCCGCCGCCCCGCGAACGCCACCGTGGTGACATGGTCGTCCGGGTCGTGCCCGAGCACCTCGCCGTCGATCACCGTGGCCGCCGCATCGCCATGGGCCAGGGGCAGGTCCAGCCTGACGATGAGCTCGTGGGTGCTGCCCTGGGCCTGCACCCGGCCCGCCTGCATCAGCACCATGTGGCCCGCCAGCCGGGCCACCTCGTCGATGGAGTGGCTGACGTAGAGCACCGGGATGTCCAGCGTGCGGTGCAGGCGCTCCAGGTAAGGCAGCACCTCGGCCTTGCGCTGTGCGTCCAGCGCGGCCAGGGGTTCATCCATCAGCAGCAGGCGCGGACTGGTGGCCAGGGCGCGGGCCATCGCCACGCGCTGGCGTTCGCCGCCCGACAGCGCATGGGGCTTGCGGTCCATCAGCGGGCCGATGCCCAGCAGCTCCACGGCCTGCTCCAGCGCCACCTTGCGGCGCGCGGCGGGCGTACGCCGCAGGCCATAGCCGATGTTGCCGCGCACGCTCAGGTGGTCGAACAGGCTGGCTTCCTGGAACACATAGCCCAGCGCGCGCTCGTGCGTGGCGCGCCAGACCCGCAGCGCATCGTCCTGCCACACCTCGCCGTTGACTTCCACCCGGCCCGGTTGCGCCCGCGCCAGCCCGGCGACGGCGCGCAGGCAGGTGGTCTTGCCGCAGCCCGAGGGCCCGAACAGGGCCGTCACGCCACGCCCCGGCAGGCGCAGGTCCACGTCCAGCGTGAAGCCGGGGCGCTCCAGCTTCAGCCGGGCGGTGATCTGCGGGGGGAGCGTCTCGTCCTGGGGTGCCATCGCGCCGGCCCTCATTGCACCATGGACGCCGGCCGGTGCCGCGTGAGGTTCAGCCCCAGCAGTACGACGAACGAGAACAGCACCATGCCGCCGGCCAGCCAGTGGGCCTGCGTGTATTCCAGCGCCTCCACATGGTCGTAAATTTGCACGGACACCACGCGCGTCACGCCGGGGATGTTGCCGCCCAGCATCAGCACCACGCCAAACTCGCCCACCGTGTGGGCGAAGCTCAGGATGGCGGCGGTCACGAAGCCCGGGCGCGCGAGCGGCAGCGCCACGGTGAAAAAACGGTCCATGGGCCCGGCGCCAAGCGTGGCGGCGGCTTCCAGCGGGCGCTGGCCGATGGCCTCGAACGCGTGCTGCAGCGGCTGCACCGCGAAGGGCAGCGAGTAGATGAGCGAGCCCGCCACCAGCCCCCAGAAAGTGAAGGGCAGCGTGCCCAGCCCCAGCGACTGCGTGAACTGGCCCACCGGGCCGTGGGGGCCCATCGTGACCAGCAGGTAAAAGCCGATCACCGTGGGCGGCAGCACCAGCGGCAGCGCCACCACGGCCGACACCGGGCCCCGCCAGCGCGACGGCGTGTGCGCCAGCCACCAGGCCAGCGGCGTGCCCAGCACCAGCAGCAGTGCCATGGTGGTGCCCGCCAGGCGCAGCGTGAGGCCGATGGCCGCAAGGTCGGCGCTGGAAAAAGGCATGGATAGCTGAAAAGCGGATGGGGAGGTGGAGGGAAATCGCCGGGGCCGCGGCGCCGGCGCGTGCGGGCCGCCGGCTCAGAAACTATAGCCGTAGGACCTGATGATGGCGCGTGCCTTGTCGCCGCGCAGGTACTGGAGCAGTGCCGCGGCGGCGGCGCTGTCCTTGCCGGGGGTGAGCAGGGCCGCGTCCTGGCGGATGGGTTCGTGCAGTTCGGCCGGCACCTGCCATGCGGACCCGCCCGTGATCTTGCCATCGGCCATCACCTGCGACAGCGCCACGAAGCCCAGCTGCGCATTGCCCGTGGAGACGAACTGGTAGGTCTGGGCAATGTTCTCGCCCTGCACGAAGCGCGGCTGCAGCCGCGCGGTGACGCCCAGCTTGTCCATCACCTGCATCGCGGCCAGGCCGTAGGGGGCAAGCTTGGGGTTGGCGATGGCCAGGTGCTTGAAGTCGCCGGTCTTGAGCACGGCGCCCTGAGCGTCCACGGTGCCGGGCTGCGCGCTCCACAGCACCAGCGTGCCGATGGCATAGGTGAAGCGCGAGTTGGCGACGGCCTTGCCTTCCTTCTCCAGCCTGGCGGGGGTGGTGTCATCGGCCGCCAGCAGGATCTGGAACGGCGCACCGTTGGTGATCTGTGCATGGAACTTGCCCGTGGCGCCGAAGGACAGCTCCGCCTTGTGGCCGGTGTCGGCCTCAAACGCCGCGGCGATCTTCTGCATGGGGGCGGTGAAGTTGGCGGCCACGGCGACCGACACGCTGTCGGCATGGGCGGCCTGAAACATCGCAAGGCAGATGGCGGTGGCGGCAAGGGAGCGGGGCACAGGAATGAAGCGGAACGGCATGGCGGCGTGGCGCAGGTGCGCTATTCATTAATGGAATAGCGAGAGTATATGAAGCCACGGCGGCCCGGCGCCTGGCGGCAGAAAAAATCGCATCCCGGACATGCACTGGCGAGAGATGTCCCTGCGCCAGGTCAACAGGCGGGTCCGTTGCCACTGCCGCGTTGCGCCGGGGCGCGAAGGCGGGGCGGGGGTGGTGCGCCGTCCGGTCAGAATCCCATGCCGGCCCTGGCCACCAATCCGATCTTCACCATGCCTTCCTCCCTTTCCATTTCTTCCGCGCTGACCCACGCCCTCACCGACAAGCGCATCGACATCCTGCGGCAGATCGGCGCCACGGGCTCGATCTCGCAGGCGGCCCGGGTGGTGGGGGTGAGCTACAAGGCGGCCTGGCAGGCGGTGGACACCCTGACCAACCTCGCGGGCAGCGCGCTGGTGGCGCGGGCCGTGGGTGGGGCGGGGGGCGGCGGGGCGCGGCTGACCGAGGCGGGGCAGCAGTTGCTCGCCGCCGCAGATGCCATGGCCCAGGCGCGCGGCGCGGTGCTGTCGCGCTGGCAGGCCACGCCCCATGCCGGGCCCGCGCTGGCGCGGCTGGCCGTGCGCACCAGCATGCGCAACCAGTGGCCGTGCGTGGTGCGGCGGCTGGAGGTGCAGGGGCAGATCGTGCGGGTGCACCTGGCGCTGGAGACCGGGGAGGGCGGGGGCGGCGCCCCGGCGGCGGCCGTGCTCATCTCGCGGATCACGCGCGAGAGCGCCGAACTGCTGGGCCTGCAGACCGGGCTGGCGGTGCAGGCACTGTGCAAGGCCACGGCGGTGCGGGTGGAACGCCTGGCGGGCCCGCGCACCGAGACCGGCACGCAGGGGACGGAGGAGCCCGCCCGCTGCCGCCTGCCGGCCAGGGCGGTGCGCGTGGTGCGCGGCGCGTCGGGCGACGAGGTGTCCGCCGAACTGGCCGCGGGGGTGCGGATGGTGGGTTTTGCCCCCGCGGGCAGCGGACTGCGCGCCGGCAGCAAGGTGGTGCTGGTCGTCGATGACAGCGCGGTGGTGCTGGCCCTGGCGGAGGTCTGAGGCGGGTGCAGGGCGGCCGCTGGGGGCCGCCGACAGGCGTGCTGGCGGGATTGCTATTGTTTGAATAGCTGCAGCCGCTTGTGTGACAAGCGCGGTGCGGCATTTTCGTGCATGAACGCAGTCCTTGTGCCGGGCCTGGCTGCCTGCGTGCCGGGCCCGAAGACCCGCCCTCAGTGCCCCCTGTGCGCCCCCAGCTTGCGGTACACGGTGGCGCGGCTGATGCCCAGGGCGCGGGCTGCCTCCGCCACGTTGCCGCGGGCATCCTGCACCGCCTGGCGGATGAGGGCGGTTTCCGCCTCGCGCAGCGGCGCGGGGGCCGCTGCGCCGGCAAGGCGCGGCCCATTGGCGGGCAAGGTGGCCTGCGCGCCCGGGGGCGCGGCCGCGAGGCCGTGGACACCCGCCGCGCGCGTGTCGTGGTGCGCCAGCCCCTGCAGCCGCAGGCCGGACCACAGGGGCAGATCCAGCGGCCGCGCCGCGCCGCGCTGGCGGGCGGCGTCGAACAGCAGGGTCCAGGGCAGCGCGATGAGGTCACCGCAGTGCAACGGGCTGCCGGGCGCGCGCAGGGGCTGGGGCAATAGCTGGCGGGCCACGCTGTTGCTGCCGATCACATAGCCATCGCCATCCAGCGCCAGCAGGCCGTCGCCTTCGGCGCCCAGCGGGCAGCCGGGCCAGTTCAGGCGCAGCAGCAGCGCATGGGGCATGTGCAGCAGCAGCGCGTCTTCCATGGCGCGGGCCGAGCGCGCCACCAGGTGCCGCAGCTCGGGGCGCTCGGGCACGTCCACGCCGGTCAGGTCGAGCATGCCCATGCAGTGGCCGTGCGGATCGAACAGCGGCGCGCCCGCGCAGCTGTAGCTGGCGTTGTCGTCAAAGAAGTGTTCGCCCCGGTGCAGCCAGACGGGCTGCAGCTCGGCCAGCGCGGCGCCGATGGCCGTGGTGCCCACCGCGGCCTCCGAGAGATCGATGCCCACGCGGCCGATGGCGCGGGCGCGCGGGTCGCGGCGGTCGAAGGTGCCCTGCACATCCACCACGATGCCGCGCGCATCGGTCAGGATGGCGAAGTAGCGCATGCCCGCGATGGCACGGGTGAGCTGTGCGAGCACCGGCCGCGCGGCCTGCAGCAGGGGGTGGTTCTGTTCCCGGCTGCGGCGCAGCGCGGGGGCGCTGACCATGTCGAACGCCACGTGCTGCGCGGGGCGCAGGCCCTGGGCCAGGCAGCGCTGCCACGATCGCGTGATCCAGGGCTCCACATCGGCGCGCGCGGGGGCCGCGCCATCGGCCAGCAGCGCATGGCGGGCCTGCGCGATCAGCGCGTGGCGGTCGGCGGCCGGCAACGGCGGTGCAGCGGAAAGCATCGGACAGACCCCTGGGACGTGGAAGGCGGAGCGGCGCGCGGAACGCCGTGCGCATGATGCGCCGGTGTGCGGCGCAACATGTTTCATTTTGAGAATATCCCGCGCGCACTCCCGTGAATCTAGGGTTCTCCCTAGGGGTGGGGCCGGGGGGCAGGCAGAAGATTCAACGGCCTATCCAGCCAAAACTCTTCCAGGAGACAGCCAGATGCAAGTCCAGTTCACGGTCAACGGGCGCGCTGCCAGCGTTGACGTCCCGCCCAACACCCTGCTTGTCCATGCGCTGCGAGAGCACCTGCTGCTCACCGGCACGCACGTGGGCTGCGACACCAGCCAGTGCGGCGCGTGCACCGTGCATGTGAACGGCCGCGCCGTGAAGTCCTGCGCCATGCTGGCCGTGCAGGCCCAGGGCGCCGAGGTGCAGACCATCGAAGGCCTGGCCGCCGCGGACGGCACCATGCACCCCATGCAGGCGGCGTTCAAGGAATGCCACGGCCTGCAGTGCGGCTTCTGCACGCCGGGCATGGTGATGAGCGCGGTGGACCTGTGCAAGCACCATCCCCAGGCGAACGAAGGCGAGATCCGCGAGCTGCTCGAAGGCAACATCTGCCGCTGCACCGGCTACCAGAACATCGTGCGCGCGGTGCAGGTCGGCCAAAAAGCCATGGCATCGGCATAAAAAGGAGAACGACCATGGGTGCATCCGACTTTTCCAAGCTGCCGCACATCGGCGAATCGCTCAAGCGCAAGGAAGACTACCGCTTCCTCACCGGCGCCGGCCAGTACACCGACGACGTGGTGCTGGCCGCGCAGAGCCATGCCGTGTTCGTGCGTTCGCCGCATGCGCACGCGCGCATCAACAGCATCAACGTGGACGCCGCCAAGGCCGCGCCCGGCGTGCTGGGCGTGTTCGTGGGCGCCGACGTGGCGGCCGACAACATCAACGGCCTGCCCTGCGGCTGGCTCATCACCAGCACCGACGGCCAGCCCATGAAGGAGCCGCCGCACCCCATCCTGGCGCAGGGCAAGGTGCGCTACGTGGGCGACCACGTGGCCATGGTGGTAGCCCTCACGCAGCAGCAGGCGCGCGACGCGGCCGAGCTGGTGGAGGTGGATTACGACGTGCTGCCCGCCGTGGTCAGCGTGGCAGATGCCGCCGCCGGCACCGTGGCGGGCGCGGGCCTGCATGACATCGCCGAGGACAACCACTGCTACAAGTGGGCCATCGGCGACAAGAGCGCGGTGGACTCGGTGTTCGCTAGTGCCGCGCACGTGACGCAGCTCGACCTGGTCAACAACCGCCTCATCCCCAACGCGATGGAGCCGCGCACGGCCATCGGCTCGTACAGCCGGGCCAACGACGAATACACGCTGTACGTGAGCAACCAGAACCCGCACGTCGAGCGCCTGCTCATGACGGCCTTCGTGATGGGCCTGCCCGAGCACAAGGTGCGCGTGATCGCGCCCGACGTGGGGGGCGGCTTCGGCTCCAAAATCTTTTTGTATGCCGAGGACGTGTGCCTGACCTGGGCGGCCAAGAAGCTCAACCGCAACATCAAGTGGGTGGCCGACCGCAGCGAGTCCTTCCTGTCCGACGCGCATGGCCGCGACCATGTGAGCCATGCCGAAATGGCGATGGACAAGGATGGCAAGTTCCTGGCCATGCGCGTGCACACCGACGCCAACCTGGGTGCCTACCTCTCCACCTTCGCCACGGCCGTGCCCACCATCCTCTATGCCACGCTGCTGGCGGGGCAGTACACCACGCCGCAGATCTATGTGGAGGTGGATGCCTGGTTCACCAACACCGCGCCGGTCGATGCCTACCGGGGCGCGGGCCGGCCCGAGGCCACCTACCTGCTCGAGCGCCTGGTATCGCGCTGCGGCTGGGAGATGAACCTGTCGCAGGACGAGATCCGCAAGCGCAACTTCATCACCAGCTGGCCCTGCCAGACGCCGGTGGCGCTGCAGTACGACGTGGGCGACTACCACGCCTGCATGGCGCAGGCGCAGGAGCTGGCCGACGTGGCGGGCTTTGCGGCGCGCAGGGCGGCCAGCGAGGCCAAGGGCTTCAAGCGCGGCATCGGCTATTCGTCATACATCGAAGCCTGCGGCATCGCGCCGTCCAACATCGCCGGCGCCCTGGGTGCGCGCGCGGGCCTGTTCGAATGCGGCGAGGTGCGCGTGCACCCCACGGGCAGCGTGACGGTGTTCACCGGCTCGCACAGCCACGGCCAGGGGCACGAGACCACCTTTGCGCAGGTGGTGGCCGCGCGCCTGGGCATTCCGGTGGAGAACGTGGACATCGTGCACGGCGACACGGGCCGCGTGCCCTTCGGCATGGGCACGTATGGCTCGCGCTCCATCAGCGTGGGCGGCGCGGCCATCATGAAGGCGCTGGACAAGATCGAGGCCAAGGCCAAGAAGATCGCGGCCCACCTGATGGAGGCGAGCGACGCCGACATCGACTTCAGCGGCGGCGAGTTCACCGTGCGCGGCACGGACAAGAAGATCCCGTTCGGCCAGGTGGCGCTCACGGCCTACGTGCCGCACAACTACCCGCTCGACAAGCTCGAACCCGGGCTCAACGAGACGGCCTTCTACGACCCGACCAACTTCACCTTCCCCGCAGGCACCTACATCTGCGAGGTGGAGGTGGACCCCGCCACCGGCAGCACGCGCGTGGACAGGTTCACCGCCGTGGACGACTTCGGCACCATCATCAACCCGATGATCGTGGAAGGCCAGGTGCATGGCGGTCTGGTGCAGGGCATCGGCCAGGCATTGATGGAAAACTGCGTGTACGACCGCGAGACCGGCCAGCTGCTGACGGGCAGCTTCATGGACTACGCCATGCCGCGCGCCGACGACTTCCCCGAGTTCAAGCTGGGCCATGTGTGCACGCCCTGCACGCACAACCCGCTGGGTACCAAGGGCTGCGGCGAGGCGGGGGCCATCGGCTCGCCACCGGCGGTGATCAACGCCGTGCTCGACGCGCTGCACCCGCTGGGCGTGAAGGAGTTCGACATGCCCGCGTCGCCGCACCGCGTGTGGGAAGCCATCCAGAACGCCAAGGCCTGAGGAGACACACCATGTACGCCTTCACCTTTGAAAACCCATCGTCCACCGCAGCCGCCGCGCAGCTCATCGCCCAGGGCGGCAAGCTGCTGGCGGGCGGGCAAAGCCTGCTGCCGTCGATGCGGCTGCGCCTGGCCAACCCCGAGAAGATCGTCGACCTGAACAGTATTCCCGAGCTGGCGGGCATCCGCCGCGAGGGCAACGCGCTGGTGATCGGCGCCATGACGCGCCACATGGACGTGGCCAACAGTGCAGAGGTCCAAAGCGCCATCCCTGCGCTGGCCGACCTGGCGGCCCACATCGGCGACCGGCAGGTGCGCGCGCGGGGCACACTGGGCGGGTCGGTAGCCAACAACGACCCGGCGGCCTGCTACCCCAGCGCCGTGCTGGGCCTGGGCGCCACCATCGTCACCAACCAGCGCGAGATCGCGGCCGACGACTTCTTCGTGGGCATGTACACCACGGCGCTGGAAGAGGGCGAGATCATCACCGCCATCCGCTTCCCCATCCCCAAGCGCGCGGCCTACCTGAAGTTCAAGCAGGCGGCATCGCGCTTCTCGCTGGTGGGCGTGTTCGTGGCGCAGACCGATGGCGGCGTGCGCGTGGCGGTGACGGGTGCGGCCAGCAGCGTGTTCCGGCACGCGGGGCTCGAGGCCGCGCTGAACCAGAGCTTCACGCCCGCATCGGCGGCGGCGGTCAGGATTGACGCGGGCGATCTCAACGCGGACATCCACGCGAGCGCGGCCTACCGCGCCAACCTCATCAGCGTGCAGACCCAGCGGGCGGTGGCGCAGATGCTGGGCTGACGGGCGGGAGAGTGCCCGCTGCCGCTGTCCGGCATCCAGGAGCGGGTGTTTGAATGAAATTGGCCTCCAGCGCTTGTCTGTCAAGCGCTGGTAGCTATTAAAAATATAGTGATGAACGTTTCCCCTGCTGCGCCCGTGACCGCGCCCGCGCTGTCCTCCATCGATGCCCTGGTGCTGGCCTTGCAGGGCGTCGGGTACTTTGCCGACCGGCGGCTGGCCACGGCCGTGTTCCTGGCGCTCCAGCTGCAGCGCCCGCTGCTGCTGGAAGGGGAACCCGGCGTGGGCAAGACGGCGCTGGCCCAGGCACTTGCCAAGGTGCTCTCGCGCAGCCTGATCCGCCTGCAGTGCTACGACGGGCTGGAGCAGCGCGAGGCGCTGTACGAATGGAACTACGCGGCCCAGCTTTTGCACATGCGTGCGGCGGAAGGCCAGGGCAGTGCCGACATGGCGCAGGTGGAGCGCGAGGTGTACCAGGACCGCTACCTCATCCGCCGCCCCCTGTTGCAGGCGCTGCAGGCACCAGCCCCCGGTGCGGTGCTGCTCATCGACGAGGTCGACCGTGCCGATGAGCCCTTCGAGGCGTTTTTGCTCGAATACCTGGGCGAGTACCAGGTGAGCATTCCCGAGATCGGCACCGTGCGCGCCACGGCCACACCGGTCACCATCCTCACCAGCAACCGCACGCGCGACCTGCACGACGCTGTCAAGCGCCGCTGCCTGTACCACTGGCTGGACTACCCCGAGCGCGAACGCGAGCTGGCCATCGTGCGTGCGCAGGTGCCGCATGCCAGCGCGGCCTTGGCCACCCAGGTGGCGGATTTTGTGGGCCGCCTGCGCAGCCAGCCGTTCGCCAACGCCTTTCAGCGCGCGCCGGGCATCGCGGAGAGCGTGGAGTGGGCCAAGGCGCTGGTGGCGCTCGACACCATCGTGGTGGACCCGGAGGTGGTGTCCGACACCGCCGGCATTTTGTTCAAGCAGCGCGAGGACGTGGCGGCCCTCACGCGCGACATGGCGGCGCAGCTGCTGCAGCCCGCCGAGACGGATGCGTGAAGGCTCGCGCCATGGCTGAGGGCACGACGATCTCGCAGCTGGGGGATGCCCGCACCGGCAAGCTGGCCGACAACCTCACGGGTTTTGGCCGCACGCTGCGCCGTGCCGGCGTGCCCGTGGATGCGGCCCGCATGGCCCTGGCGCAACAGGCCGTGATGCTGGTGGGCGTGGGGCGGGAGGACTTCGGCGCCGCGCTGGAGTCCGTGCTCATCAGCCGCGAGCAGGACCGGCAGGTGTTCCGCGAGCTGTTCGACGCCTATTTCAAGAACCCCGGCATCGCACAGAAGCTGCTGGCCCAGATGCTGCCCAGTGCCGAGTCCAGGGCCGAGCCCGCCAAACGCCGCCCGCGCGTGAGCGAGGCGCTGTCCCCGGTGCGCGCCGCGCGCGATGCGCCAGCGCCGCGCGAGGATGACAAGATCGACCTCGACGCCGCCATGACCGCCAGCGACCTGCAGCGCCTGCGGCACGCCGACTTCAACCAGCTTTCGGCCAGCGAATACAGGCTGGTGGAGCGGCTGGCGCGTGAAATTCCCTTGCCCCTGCCGCGCTATGCGGCCCGCCGCACCCGCCCGGGCACGCGCGGCGGGCGTCCCCACTGGCCGGGCGCCATGCAGCAGGCCGCGCGCACGGGCGGCGAGGTGCTGCGCGTGCCTTTGCTGCAGCGGCGCCGGCAGCCATTGCCGCTGTGCGTGCTGGTCGATGTGTCCGGCTCCATGGAGCGCTACGCGCGGCTCTTGCTTGCGTTTCTGCATGCCGCCACCGCGCCCCGCCACGCAGGCGCGGGCCTGCGCCGCGACGTGTTCGCGTTCGGCACCGGCCTCACCGACCTCACGCCCGCGTTCCGCCTGGCCGATACCGATGCGATGCTGGAGGCGGCCAGCCAGGCGATCCCTGACTTTGCCGGCGGCACGCGCCTGGGCGACAGCCTGGCCCGGTTGCGCGTGCAGCACGCGCGCCGGCTCGTGGGGCGGCGCACGCTGGTGCTGCTGGTCAGCGACGGGCTCGATACCGGCGCGCCCGAGGTGCTGGAGAGGGAGCTGGGCTGGCTGCGCCGGCACTGCGGCCGGCTGCTGTGGCTCAACCCCCTGCTGCGCTTCGAGGGCTATGCGCCCACGGCGCGTGGCGCCGCGGTGCTGCACCGCCAGGCCCACGGCATGGTCGCCGTGCACAACCTCAGCCGCCTGCAGGACCTGGCTGGCAGCCTGGCCGAAGTGCTGCGCCAGTGAGCGCGTGGCCCGCACGCGCACAGCCCCCCCATTGTTCAGGAACCCGGAGGACTCCACCATGGAAATGCAAGCCAGCCGAACCCTCGCCGTCAGCCAGCAGCAGGCCTGGGACGCGCTCAACGATCCCGAAGTGCTCAAGCTGTGCATCCCTGGCTGCGACAAGGTCGAGCCCACGGGCGAGCACCAGTACAGCGTGGCGATGGCGCTCAAGATCGGCCCGGTGTCCGCCAAGTTCGCGGGCAAGATCACGCTCTCCGAGATCGTGCCGCCCGAAAGCTACACCATCGCCTTCGACGGATCGGGCGGCGTGGCCGGGTTTGGCAAGGGCAGCGCCCAGGTCAAGCTGGTGCCGCTGCCGGCCGATGCGGCCGGGCAGGACAGCTGCGAGCTGCACTACACCGTGCACGCCACCGTGGGCGGCAAGATCGCCCAACTCGGCCAGCGCCTCATCGATGGCGCGGCCAAGGGCATGGCCGAGGATTTCTTCAAGCGCTTTGACACCGAGATGCAGCGCCGCCATCCGCGCGCGCCCGTGGCCGACGACCCCGAGCCCGGGGCGGGGGGCGGGGCCGCCGTTGCGGCGTCGGGCGCGCTGGCGGCATCGGCGGGTGAGGACAATCCCCCCAGCGGCATTCCGGTCTGGGTGTGGGTGGTGGGCGCGGCGGCGCTGGTGCTGTTAGCGTGGTGGTGGAACTGAGCCCCTGCAGGTTTGAGCCCCGCCCGAGGCGCCGCGCGCACCCTGTGTGGGCTGCGGGGCCGGAGGCAGGGGCCGTAGAAATGAATGGGCAACGAAGCAAATGGAAAACCTGGATGTGATGGTGCTGCGCACGCTGCAGGGCTGGCGGGCCGCGGGCCGGCGGGCGCTGCTGGCCACGGTGGTGCGGACCTGGGGCTCCTCGCCCCGGCCGGTGGGTTCGATCATGGCGCTGTGTGAAGACGGCTCGGTGGTGGGATCGGTCTCGGGCGGGTGCATCGAGGACGACCTGATCGACCGCCACACGCGGGCCTATGCGCAGGCGGCGGCGCAGGCCGGCACGGGCGATGGCGGCGATAGGCGCATTCCGAGCGGACCTCCCGCGTTTGTCAAATACGGCGTCACGGCCGACGAGGCGCACCGGTTCGGGCTGCCCTGCGGCGGCACGCTGGAGCTGCTGCTGGAATACGACCCCGACCCGGCCAGCCTCCGCGATCTGATCCTTGCGCTGGAGGGCGGGCGGCTCATGCAGCGCACCGTGCGCCTGGCCGACGGGCTGGCCACCGTGCAGCCCGCCGCTGCCCCCGCCGAGCTGGCGGTGGACACCCGGCAGCTGACCAACACCTTCGGCCCGGAGTACCGGATGCTGCTGATCGGCGCCGGCCAGCTGGCGGAATACCTGGCCACCATGGCGCTGTTCAACGGCTTCGCGGTCACGGTGTGCGACCCGCGCGAGGAATACCGCGGCAGCTGGAACGTGCCCGCGGCCACGCTGGTGAGCGGCATGCCCGACGATGTGGTGCTGGCCTTCAGGCCCGACCGGCGCAGTTGCGTGGTGGCGCTCACGCACGACCCCAAGCTCGACGACCTGGCGCTGCTGGAGGCGCTGGACACCGAGGCGTTCTATGTGGGCGGCATCGGCTCGCGCCGCAACAACGAAGCGCGCCGTGCCCGGATGATGGAGCATTTCGGGCAGACCGCCGAGAGCCTGGCCCGCCTGCGCGGCCCGATCGGCATCTACATCGGCAGCAAGACGCCGCCCGAGATCGCGGTGAGCGTGATGGCGGAAATCCTGGCCGTGAAGAACGGCGTGGCCCTGCCGCGCGACGTGGAGGTGGCGCAGGCCAAGAACGAGCGGGAACTGGCGCGGAACGACCCCGGGCCGCTGGTGTGCGGGCTGCGCTAGCGCGGCCCGCCCCTTCCCGCCGTGGCGCCGTCAGGCAGCGCCCATCACCACCGGCCCGCCCTTGGCGATGCCGCGCTGGTACGCCGGGCGTGCCTCCATGCGCTGGCGGTAGGCCTGCAGGCGCGGGCAGTTGCCGGCCGTGCTGGCGCGCGCGAGCGCGGCTTCCACCGCGAAGCTCATCTGGAAGTCGGCCATGGTGAGGTGCTCGCCCGCGAACCAGGTGTGCCGGCCCAGGTGCTCTTCCATGAAGGCCAGCGCGGTGGCCACGTTGGGGTCGATTACCTTGTCCTGCACCTTGCCGCACAGCGCCCGGGCGATGGGCTTCACGAAAAAGGGCATGGGCTGCGTGGGAATGGTCATGAACACCAGCTTCATCACGAGCCAGTTCATGAGCGAGCCCTCGGCGTAGTGCATCCAGAACCGGCACTGGCGGTACTCGGGCGTGCCGGGGGCGGGCTGCAGGTGGGCCAGGTCCCCGCTGGCGCGGGCGCCGTAGGTTTCCACCAGGTATTCGATGATCGCGGCGGATTCGGCGATCACCTCGCCGCCGTCGGTGATCACGGGCGACTTGCCCAGTGGATGGATCTTCTTGAGCTCGGGCGGGGCCAGCCGGGTGGCCTTGTCGCGCTGGTAGATCTTGAGCTCGTAGGGCACGCCCAGTTCTTCCAGGAGCCACAGGACGCGCTGCGAGCGCGAGGTTTCGAGGTGGTGAACGGTGATCATGGGCGGATTAGAACCTGTCCACGGCGGTTCGGGGCCGGGTTGGTGTCGCCTGCACGATGTTCGCGCCCGCAAGCCTGGGGAGCCTTGCCCGCACCGGCCCTGGCGGGGACCAGAAAGCAAAAAGCCCTCTGGCGAGGGCTTTTGCGGGGGCCGGCGCAGCCGGCCGTGGCGATCTGGCGATCAGCCGCCCTTCTTGGAGCGCTTGCCGGGGTTCTTCTTGCTGCGGGTGGCAACACCGCGCTCCAGGCTCACGCGCTGGCCGCGGCCAGGGGTGGCGAGGGTGTAGCCGGGCACCGGCGTGGGCCGGGGGGTGCGCTTGCGGTCTGCTTCGGTGACGATCTTGTTGCCCATGGTAGGTCTCTGAGATAGTGGAAAAAAGAGTGATATTAGGCCACAGCCGGGGTGGGGGGGCTTCCCGGCCACCGCCATCCGCCCCCCGGACCCAGGGGTTTGGCGGCCCATGGGGCGCGAAAAAGCACGGTGCGCGGGCGCACCGGCACCCCTTCACGGCGCGATGAAACCCGCCGCCACGCCCGCACCGTGGTCGGTGGAGAGCGCATCGGTGCAATGGCCGGGCAGCACGAAACCCCGTGCGGCGTCTTCCACGGCCTGGGTCCGTATCACCGGGGGCTGTGCCCGCACGCCGCCGAAGATGGTGGCGAACGCCACGTCCGCCGCATCGCGGCCGGTGCCAAAGCGCAGCAACCCCATGGGTATGGCGGTGCCCGAGGGGTCGAAGATGTACCACCGGTCTCCCAGGTAGGCCTCGACGTAGGCATGGAAGTCCGGCGGGCCCAGGGCCGGGTCGGCACCGTAGTCGGTGCCGGTGGTGAAGCGCGCGGGAATGTTCACGGCGCGGCACAGGGCAATCATCAGGTGCGCGAAATCGCGGCACACCCCCACCTGCTCGACCAGGGTATCGACCGCCGAGGTGTTGGAGTTGGACGTGTTCGAGGTGAACGCCACATGCCGCTGGACCCAGTCCCGGATCGCCTGCACGCGGCTGTGGCCTTGCCAGAGCCCGCCAAACTCGTTGAGGGCAAGGCGCAGCAGGCGGTCGGACTGGCAGTACCGGCTGGGGTAGATGTACCCCATGACTTCCTGCGGCAGGCGCCGCACGGGGACCTCCGCCAGCTGGGAGGGGTCGGTGCGGTAGTGGGTGATGTCCACCGTGGCGGAATACGACACTTCCAGGATGCCGGGTTCGCCGTGCAGGCGCAGATAGCGGTTGCCGGTGGCCGGGTCGGTATGGATATTGTGGGGAATGTCCTGGTTGATGACGAGCCGTTCGCTGCTGACCGCCTGGCTGGGCGTCTGTGCGGCATGGATGTTGAACACGAAGTCCGCGCCGTACTGGTCGATCTCATAGCTCAGGTCGATCTGCAACTCCATGCGCACCCGGCCGTGGCCCTGGTGGATCGCCGGCGCGCGCGCCACCGGGCTGGCCGCAACGGGCTGGGTGGAGGGCGGCAGCGAGGGAAGAGTGGCTTCACCGCCCTGCGCCAGGGTGTTTTCACGGCCCGCGCCAGTGGGCAGGGCCAGGGGTGAAGCCGTGCTGCCGCCGCAGCCTCGAAGAAAAGGCTGGGACCGGGCAGGGGCGCGGGACGGGGTGCTTTCCATGGAAATATCCTTCGTGCGCTGCGCGTCGGGGCATCCGACACGGCGGCGTGATCCGAGGATAGGGCGCGGACCCCGGGGGCGGTGTAGGCGGACGGCCCGCGCTCACGCAGGCATGCGAGGCAGCCCCGCACCGCGCCGCCGCGTCAGTCGATGGCGAACGCTTCGCGCAGGGCGCCGCAGAAGCCCGCATGCCCGCTGAGCGACAGCGTGACCGTGGTCCGGGGAGGGGCCGGGGTGCCGGGCACGGTGGCGATGCGCCCGCTCGCTGCATCGAAGTCCAGCGCCAGCGGCGTGCTCACCTCCTGCACGCCCTGCAGGTCGTATTGCCATTCGCCACTTTCCTCCGAGGGACCGCAGGCGTCGGGGTACTGCGCGTGGGCCCAGCGCAGCACCTGCGCGATCTCGGCGTGCAGGGCGGGCATCTGCGCGGGCGACACGCTGGCCATGGCATCGAAGGTGCCGGTGCCGTCCGTGTCTTCGCTGTAGTCAAAGTCCAGGTAGTGAAGTGGCATGGTGTCTGGTGTCTCGTGGTTGCGGTCCGGGTTCATGTCCAGGTGCGGGCGAGGGCCTGCGCCGCCTCGCTGAGCCGGGGCACCTGCTGCAGGGCCCGCGCCAGCGGCATGCGCACTGCCGGGGCCTGCAGCGCCACCGCGCTGTGCACGCTGCGCCGCCCCCCCGCCGGCACGGGCACCGCAACGCACACCAGCCCATCCACGAACTCCTCGGCGTCGGTGGCATAGCCCTGGCGCGCGATCTGCTCCAGTTCGGCCTCCAGGGCCTTGCGGTCGGTGAGGGTGGTGGCCGTGTGGCGCGTGAGCGGCAACCCGTCCAGGATGGCGCCGCGCCGCGCCGCCGACAGGTAGGCCAGGAAAAGCTTGCCGCTGGCCGAGCAGTGGATGGGCACGCGGGTGCCCGGCCGCAGCTCCAGGCGCAGCGGAAACGCTGATTCCACGCGGTCCAGGTAGATCACTTCGGCGCCGCTCAGGGCGGTTAGGTTGCAGCTCTCGCCGATGTCGGCCACCAGCTGGCGCAGCACCGCGTGGCGCACGCTTTGCTGCGTGCCCGCGCTCAGCGCGCTTTCGGCCAGCCGCAGCAGGCGGGGCGCCGGGGCGTAGCGACGCCCGCCCGGTTCGCGCGCGAGCAGCCCGCCGCCCTCCAGCTGGCCCAGCATGCGGTGCACGCTGGGCTTGGGCCAGCCGCAGGCCTCCACCGCATTGACCAGCGTGAACGGGCGGCCCTGGGCGCACAGGATCTCGAGCAACTCAAAGAGCCGCAGGCTGGGGGATGTTTCTGTCATAAATACCGGAATTCGAGACGAATTCATAAATCATTCCGAGATTATTCCGCACTTTGGCTAAGCTGCAAACACATATCCCCTTGAACAACACATGTCCATGACAGCCTCATTCCAGAACGCGGTACTGACGGGCGCCTGTGGCGGCCTGGGCCAGGCATTGGCGCGGGAACTGATCGCACGGGGCGCCGCGGTGGCGCTGGTGGGGCTGCACCTGCCCACGCTGCAGGCGCTGGCCGCGCTCGCGCCAGAGCGCTGCGCCGTGTACACGCCCGACGTGGCGGACAGTGCCGCCATGCAGGCCATGGCGGCCGACTGGATGGCGCGCGCGGGCGCGCCCGACCTCGTGATCGCCAACGCCGGCGTGGCCGGCGGCTATGACACCGCGCAGGCGGACGACCTGGCCGTGCTGCGCCGCATGCTGGAGATCAACCTCCTGGGCGCCGCCACCACCTTCCAGCCGTTCGTGACCGCGATGCGCTCGCAGCGGCGCGGGGCCCTGGTGGGCGTGGCCAGCATCGCGGGATGGCGCGGCATGCCGGGCAACGGCGCCTATTGCGCCAGCAAGGGCGGCCTGATCCGCTACCTGGAGAGCCTGCGCGCCGAAATGCGCGGCGGGCCCGTGGCGGTGGTCACGGTGAGCCCGGGCTACCTGCGCACGGCCCTCACGGCGGGCAACCGGTTTGCCATGCCCGGCCTCATGGAGCCCGATGCCGCCGCGCGCGCCATGCTGGCTGGCATCGCGCGGGGCCGCACCCACATCGTTCTGCCCGCGCGCATTGGCTGGCTGGCGCGGCTGCTCAACCTCTTGCCCGGCGCCCTGCACGACCGCCTGCTGCTGGGCCAGCCGCGCAAGCCGCGCAGGGGCGAGGCGGGTGCCACGCCGATACCGGGCCTGGCGCCCCCCACCGATCCCCGCGCCTGACCTGCCCATGGCGGGATGGGCCCCAAAAAAATGCCGACAGAAAGCAAAAAAGACATGACACCGGAGACAACCCCCACCGTGGTGGACACCCGCACACAGATCGCGCTCATCGGCGCCGGCCCCAGCGGACTGGCGGCGGCGCGCAACCTGCAGAAGCTGGGCGTGCCATTCCAGGGCTTCGAGGCCCACACGGACGTGGGGGGGCTGTGGAACATCGAGAACCCGCGCAGCACCGTCTACGAATCCGCGCACCTGATCTCCAGCAAGACCACCACGGAGTTCACCGAATTCCCCATGCGCGCCGGCGTGGCCGACTACCCCAGCCACCGCGAGATGCGGCAGTATTTCTTTGATTTCGCGGAGCACTTCGCGCTGCGCCCGCACTACTGGTTCGGCTGCCGCGTATTGAACGTGGAGCCTGCGGGGGAAGGGGCGGCCCCCTTGTGGCGCATCACCTGGAGCCAGCACGGGGGGCCCGCGCAGACCGCGCAGTTCAAGGGCGTGGTCATTGCCAACGGCACGCTGGCCGAACCCAGCATGCCGCGTTTCGAGGGCCGGTTCGACGGCGAGCTGCTGCACACCAGCGCCTACAAGAGCGCCGAGCTGTTCAAGGGAAAACGCGTGCTGGTGGTGGGCGCGGGCAATTCGGGCTGCGACATCGCCGTGGATGCGGTGCACTACGCGCGCAGTGTGGATCTGTCAGTGCGGCGCGGCTACTACTTCGTGCCCAAGTACGTGTTTGGCAAGCCCTCCGACACGCTCGGTGGCAAGTTCAAGATGCCGCCCTGGCTCAAGCAGAAGGTCGACAGCGTGGTGCTGCAGTGGTTCACGGGCGACCCGGTGCGTTTTGGCCTGCCCAGGCCCGACTACAAGATGTACGAGTCGCACCCCGTGGTGAACTCGCTGGTGCTGCACCACCTGGGCCACGGCGACATCCACGTACGACCCGACATCGCGCGCCTGCAGGGGCACACCGTGTTTTTCAAGGACGGCAGCGCGCAGGACTATGACCTGGTGCTCTGCGCCACGGGCTACAAGCTGCACTACCCCTTCATCGACCACAGCCTGCTGAACTGGCAGGGCATGGCGCCGCAGCTGTACTTGAACATCCTTTCGCCGCGCTTCGACAACCTGGCCGTGATGGGCATGATCGAGGCCAGCGGCATCGGCTGGCAGGGCCGCTACGAGCAGGCCGAACTGGTGGCGCGCTTCTTCAGGGCGCAGGCAGAGGGATCGCCCCGCGCCGATGCGCTGCGCCAGGCCAAGGCCGGCCCGGCCCCCGACCTCTCGGGCGGCTTCAAGTACCTCAAGCTCGAACGCATGGCGTACTACGTGCACAAGGACACCTACCGCAGCGCGGTGCGCGCGGCGTCTGCCGCGCTGGCCTGAATTCCCTCCCCACTATTCCGAAGGGCCCACCATGCTGCCTGTCGACGAAATCCGGCTCAATTTCAATCCCGCATCGCTCGTGGTGCTCAACGTGGTGCTGGGCTTCCTCATGTTCGGCATCGCGCTGGACACGCGCGTGGCCGACTTCAAGCGCGTGCTGCGCATGCCAGGCGCCATGGCGGTGGGCGTGGCCGCGCAGTTCATCGTGCTGCCGGCGGTGACCTTCGTGCTCACGCTGCTGCTTTCGCCCGGCCCCAGCATCGCGCTGGGCATGATCCTCGTGGCCTGCTGCCCGCCGGGCAACGTGAGCAACATCCTCACGCACCGCGCGGGGGGCAACGTGGCGCTGTCGGTGTCGATGACGGCGATCTCCAACGCGCTGGCCATCGTGCTCATGCCGCTGAACTTCGCCTTCTGGGGCGGCATGCACCCCACGGCGGCGCCGCTGCTGCGCAGCATCGCGCTGGACCCGCTGGAGATGGCGGGCCACATCGTGGCCATCATCGGGCTGCCGTTCGTGCTGGGCATCCTGTGTGCCGAGAAGCTGCCCCGCTTCACGCGGCGGGTGCACAAGCCCGTGCGCATCCTGAGCTTCGTCTGCCTGATCGGCTTCATCATCGGTGCGGTGGCGGGCAACTGGCGCTATTTTCTCGACTACGTGGGGCTGGTGCTGCTGGCGGTGGCGCTGCACGATGCGCTGGCCTTCGGCACCGGGTATGCCTGTGCACGGCTGAGCGGCCTGTCCGACTACGACCGGCGCGCCGTGAGCATCGAAGTCGGCATCCGCAATGCCGGGCTGGGCCTGGTGCTGATCTTCAGCTTCTTCGGCGGCCTGGGCGGCATGGCCGTGGTGGCGGGCGTCTGGGGCTTCTGGGACATCATCGCGGGCCTGGCGCTGGCGGGATGGTGGGGGCGCCGGCCGCCCGTGGTGCCCCATGCCGTGCGGGAGGGCGGCGCATGATGGCGCGCATTCTCGTGACCGGGGCCGACGGTTTCCTGGGCCGCGGCGTGGTGGCGGCCCTGGCGCGCGAGGGCGCCCCCGTCATCGTCGCCGCCGACGTGCGCGAAGTGCCCGCCGAGCGCCGCCTGCCCGGCGTCACCTACGTGGTGCAGGACGTGCGCGACCCGGCGCTGGCGCAAACGCTGGCCGAGCACTCCATTGACAGCGTGGTGCACCTGGCCTCCATCGTCACGCCCGGCAAGGGCTCCAACCGCGAATTCGAATACTCCGTGGACGTGCTGGGCAGCCAGAACGTGCTCGACGCCTGCGTGGCTACGGGCGTGCGGCACCTGGTCGTCAGCTCCAGCGGCGCGGCCTATGGCTACCACGCCGACAATCCCGACTGGCTGCGCGAAACGGATGCGCTGCGGGGGAACGAAGTCTTTGCCTATGCGCACCACAAGCGCCTGGTGGAGGAGATGCTGGCGCGCTACCGCACACAGCACCCGCAACTCGCGCAGACCGTGCTGCGCATCGGCACCATCCTGGGCGAGCGGGTGGACAACCAGATCACGGCGCTGTTCGAGAAGCGGCGCCTGCTGGCCATCCGGGGCAGCGCCAGTCCGTTCGTGTTCATCTGGGACGAGGATGTCACCGGTGCCATCGTGCACGCGCTGCGCACGCGCCGCGCCGGGTGCTTCAACCTCGCGGGCGATGGCGCGCTGCCGCTGCGCGAGATCGCGGCGCGCCTGGGCAAACCGGTGCTGGACCTGCCGGCGGGCCTGCTGCGCGCCGCGCTGGCGATGGGGTCGGCCCTGGGCGTGAGCCGCTACGGGCCCGAGCAGCTCGACTTTCTGCGCTATCGCCCGGTGCTGCACAACACCGCGCTCAAGGAGGTGCTGGGCTACGTGCCGGCCAAGACCAGCAGCGAGGCCTTCGACGCCTTCGTGGCCGCGCGCGAACGCCAGGGGCGTCCGGTGGCAGTGGGCAGCCGCGTGGTGTCCGCATGAATGCCGCCGCGCTGAGCCGGGGCGACCTGCTGCGCGCCTTGGCGGTGGTGGTCATCTGGGGGCTGAACTTCGTGGTGATGAAGCTGGGCCTGCAGGGGCTTAGCCCCATGCTGCTGGGGGCGCTGCGGTTCTCGGCCGCGTCGCTGCCCTTCCTGCTGTTCGTGCCGCGCCCGGCGCTCCCCTGGCGGTTCGTGCTGGGCTATGGGCTGGCCCAGGGCCTGGGCCAGTTCGGATTCCTGTTCCTGGGGTTGCAGCTGGGGATGACGGCGGGCATGGCGTCGGTCGTCATGCAGACGCAGGCCTTCTTCACGCTGCTGCTGGCCGCCCCGCTGCTGGGCGAGCGCGCCCGGCCCTGGCAGTGGTGGGGCCTCACGCTGGCCTTCGCGGGGCTGATGACCATCGGGCTCGCCCATGGCGAAGGCCCCGGGCAGATGACGCTCGCGGGCTTCGTGCTCACGCTGGCGGCCGCCTTCATGTGGGCGGTGTCCAATCTCGTGGCGCGCCGTGCCGCGACGGCGGGGCCGTACGGGCCGTTCCCGTTCATCGTGTGGAGCAGCACGGTGCCGATCGTGCCTTTCTTCGCGCTGGCGCTGTGGACCGATGGCGCGCAGGGCGTGCTCGCGCAGCTGCGGGCGGTGGACGGCGTGGCGCTGGCGGCCGTGCTGTACCTCGCCCTGCTGGCCACCTTGCTCGCCTACACGTTGTGGACGCAGCTGTTGCAGCGCCACCCCGCCGGGCGGGTCACTCCGTTTTCACTGCTGGTGCCGGTGGTCGGGCTGTGGGCCGCATATGCCTTTCTGGGAGAGCAGCCCGCGCCGCTGCAGTGGGCGGGAGCGGGGGCCGTGCTCTGCGGGCTCGTGGTCAACCAGGCCGGGGGCTGGCTGCGGGCGCGGCGCGCGAGGCCGGCGGCCTCCTAGAATCCCTTCTTTTCTTCTTTTCGCAAGGATGCATGGTGGCCGACAGCGTGGTGTTGCAGGTGCAGGGGTTGCGGTTTGCCTACCCGGAGTGCGCGGTGCTGGAGGGCTTCAGCCTCGCATGGCCCGCGGGGCTGGCGCTGGTGCAGGGCGACGAGAGCACGGGCAAGACCACGCTGCTGCGCGTGCTGGCGGGTGAGCTGGCGCCCCAGGCGGGCGATATCACGCTGCGCGGCGTGCGCCGGGGGGCGGTGCCTGCCGCGGCCTGGCGCGCGCAGGTGTTCTGGCAGGACCCGCGCGCCACGGCGCTGGACCCGCTCACGGTGCGCCAGTGGCTGGGCAGCCTGCCTGCGCACTGCGCGCAGTGGGACGCCGCCGCCCTGGCGGCGCATGTGGAGGGGTTCTCGCTGGAACCTCATCTGGACAAGCCTTTTTTTGCCTTGTCCACCGGCAGCCGGCGCAAGGCGCTGATGGCCGCCGCGCTGGCCAGCGGGGCCGCGCTCACGCTCATCGACGAGCCGGTGGCGGGGCTCGACAAGCCTTCGGTCAGCTACCTCGGCCAGGCCCTGGCCGAAGCCGCGCGCCAGCCGGCGCGGCTGGTGGTGGTGGCGCACTACGAGGCGCTGCCGGGCGTGCCCTGGGACAGCGTGGCGACATTGGCCCGGCCTCGCTAGGGCCCGTCAACACTGTTTTCACCAGTGCCAAGGCCGGGGCCTTGGCTAGGAACGCAACGACGAGTGGCCTGGATGGGATGCAGTGGGCGGCCTCCCCTTCGGGTTGCGATGCCAGCAAAAATAGTGCTGACAGCCCTAAACTGGGCGACCCTGCCTGCCCATTTCTCTTGAAGGACACCCCATGGACGCGCTCCTCTTCGCCCCGGTCGCCGTGGCCATTGCGCTCACGCCCGGCCCCAACAACTTCTGCGGCCTCAACAACGGCATCCGCGCGGGCATCGGCGCGGCGCTGGTGGCCACGCTGGGGCGGGTGGCGGCGTTCGCCATCTTCCTGACCATCTCGGCCGTGGGCCTGGGGGCGATGCTGCTGGCATCCGAGATGGCGTTCACGGTCGTCAAGTGGGTGGGCGCCTGCTACCTCTTCTGGCTGGGCTGGAAGGCATGGCGCAGCCGTGAGTTCAGCGGGCTGGAGGTGGTCGAGGGCGGCGACGTGAAATCCTCCGGCGCCCCGGTGCGGCTGAAGGCGCTCATCACCCAGGAGTTCCTGCTGGGCATCACCAACCCCAAGGCCATCATCCTGTTCGCGGCGATCTTCCCGCAGTTCATCGACCCGAGCCAGCCGGCCGTGCGCCAGTTCGTGGTGCTGGGCGCCGTGTACCTGGCCGCCGAATTCGTGTCCACAGCCGTGTACGCGGCGGGTGGGCGGCAGATTCGCCGCTTCATCCGCACATCGCGTGGGGTGGTGCGGCTGAACAAGGCCACGGGCGGTTTCTTCATGGGGGCGGGCGGCCTGCTGCTGGCCACCAATCGCTGACACCCGGGCGCGGGCGCGCCGCTACATCGCCTTGAACAGGTGGGCGTAGAGGCGGCTCACGGGCAGCTTCTCGGGCCGTCCGGCCAGCTCCAGGTGCAGCTTGCCCGCCTCGTCGCGGGTCACGGTGGTGATGCAACTGGCGCGCACCAGCGTGCTGCGGTGGATCTGCCAGAACACCTGGGTGTCGAGCTGGCCGATCAGGTCCTTGAGCGGGGTGCGGATCAGGTACTCACGCGCTGCGGTCAGCACCCGCACGTACTTGTCGGCCGCCTCGAAATACAGCACGTCGGCCACCGGCACCATGTGGATCTGGCTGCCGCTGCTGGCCTGGATGAGCGTGAGCGGGGTGCCCGTCGCCGGTGCAGCGGGCGCAGCTGCGGCAACGGGGGCCGCCACCCCGGGCGCCACCAGCAGGTTCCGCAGCTGGGCCATGGTTGCTTCAAAATCCATAGCGGCTGGCGCTTTGCTGGCAAGCGCCAGCTGCAGTTTTTGCACCGTTTTTTGCAGCCGCGCGGCCTGCACGGGCTTGAGCAGGTAGTCCACCGCCTGCGCTTCGAACGCCTGCACGGCGTACTGGTCGTAGGCGGTCACGAACACCAGCGCCGGGAAGGGGCGGCCCGCGGGGCCTTCCGTTGGCCAGGCGTCGGCCAGTTCCACGGCCGCGTCCAGCCCGCTCTGGCCGGGCATGCGGATGTCGAAGAACAGCACGTCCGGCTGCAGCGCCAGGGCCTGGCGCACGGCGGACAGACCGTCGCCCACGGTGGCCACGACCTGCAGCCCGGGCCAGGACCGGGCCAGCTCTTGCTGCAGCGCGGCGGCGAGCAGGGGTTCGTCTTCAGCAATCAGGGCGCGCACGGCAGGCTGGGTCATGGGGTGGTGGTCGACGGGCTCGATTTCAAGGGAAAAGTGACCGTAGCGCTTGTCCCGCCAGCGCTACCAGCTATCAATTTCAGAGTGCCCGCCGTTCCGTGCAGTGTGGCCAGCCGCTCACGGGCCTGGGCCAGGCCAAAGCTCTGCCCCGGCCCCGGGGTGGGCAGGGTGTCGGGCAGGCCCGCGCCGGTGTCGGTCACCTCCAGCACCAATAGCGGCCCGCTGTCACTCTGCCGCGTGCTGGCACGCACGGTGATGTGCCCGCCCTCGACCTGCGGCTCCAACCCGTGGCGGATGGCGTTTTCCACCAGGGGCTGCAGCAGCAGCGGCGGCACGGGCACATCGCGCAGCGCGTCGGGCAGGTCCAGCGTGTAGGCCAGGCGCGGGCCCATGCGCACCGCCATCAGCTCCAGGTAGTCACGCAGGCGCTCGAACTCGTTCTCCAGCCGGTGTTGGGTGCTGCGCGAGGCGCTGAGCGTGGCGCGCAGGTAGCCGATCATGCGGTCCAGCATCTCCTGCGCGCGGGCCGGGTCGGTGCCGATCAGCATGCGCAGGTTGGCCAGAGTGTTGAACAGCATGTGGGGTTCGAGCTGCGTTTCCAGCAGCTTGAGCTGCGCTTCGCTCGCCTGGCTGCGCACCTCGTTGACCTTGGCCAGCAGCCAGGCGCTTTTGCTCTTGGTGTAGAAGTAGTAGGTGCCCAGGAACCCCGCCACCACGGTGATGCCGATGGAGATGCGCAACTGCGCACGGCCACCCTGGTCCCACGACGAGCTGCCGCACCACCAGTCGCCCAGCAGCGTGCCGCCCAGGTAGCCCAGCACGATGCTGGCAAACGGCAGCAGGAACCCGGACAGGCCCGTGGGCCAGCCCGTCTCCTTGCTGGACGGAAACAGGTGCCGGCCGAAGTCGATCAGCGCCCAGGTCAGCGAGCCGATGGCCAGCGAGTAGCGGGCCGGGATGTCGTAGGCCTTCTCGGGCTGGAAGGCGTACTGCAGGGCCGCGATGGCCAGGCAGAAGGCCAGCACCTGCAGCAGGTGCTGCAACTTCTCGATCCAGTCGATTTTCATGGCGGCGCGGGCGTGGTGGTCGGGGGCTCGGAGCGGTGCGTGCTAGCGCTGGTTGCGCTCTTGCTGGTCGCGCAAAAGCCGCTCGCGCTCCTTTTGCACCATGCGCTCGCGCAGGCCGCTGCCGGTGCCCAGCACGAACACCGAGATGCCGTGCAGCGCCAGCCCCAGGCCCCAGCCCAGCAGCGGGAACACCGACCACGGCCGGTTGCCGAAGCCGTAGCGCGACAGGCTGAACAGCACCAGGTTGACCACGACGAAGGCGGCGGCGTGCACATACCAGCCCAGCTTGGCGCCAGCGCGCCGGCGGGCCAGTTGTTCGATGTCGTCGGGGGTCATGGGTTGGGGCATGGTGAGGGGTCGATTCTAGGCGGGCGCCGCGCAGGCTCAGCCCTGGCAGGCGTGGGCGATGGTGCGCACGGCCAGCGCGTTCAGCGTGAGGCCGATGTGATTCACGCCGGGCACCAGTGTCACGGACACGGACTTGCCTGCCTGGGCGAAAAGCCCAGCATAGCGCTCGGCGTGGAACAGCTCGTCCTCCTGGCCGGCCACGATGCAGATGTGGCCACGGGCGTTGCGGATGTCGCTCAGGTAGTCGCCGCGCGGGCGGAAGTTGCTGGCCACCGTGTAGGAATAGTGCGGCGTGAGCCCGGCGCGCGAGGCTTCGTCCAGGGCGAAACCCAGCACGGGCAGGTGGTTCCACCAGGCGATGCCCAACTGGTTGAGCAGTGTCAGCGCCATGAGCCGGGGGACGCCCACCGCGGCCCAGCCGCCAGTGTCCGGTCGCGCAGTGGGCGCATTCTGGTGCAGGAAGGGGGCGAGCAGCACGTAGCGGTCGAAAAGCCCCTGCAGGGGGCCGCCCGCAATGCGCAGCGCGAAGCCACCCCCGGCGGAAAATCCCATGAGCGTCTGGGGGCCGGCGTGGGGCACGGCTCGCAGGAAATCCTCTAGGTCATCGTCCATCTGGCCCACATAGGCAGCCTGCCCGCGCGGGCCGGATTCGCCGTGCCCCCGCATGTCCAGCGCTGCCACCGCATAGCCGGATGCGGCCAGCGCCTGGGCCAGCACATGGGTGGACCGAGCCCTCGAGGAAGACCCATGGATCAGCACCACGCGCCGCAGGGGCTCCGCGCCGGCTGCCGCCACGGGGGCGTAGCCGTACCAGGCCAGCGCCGTGCCGTCGCGTGCCGTGTAGCGTTGCACGGGCGGCAGCTGGCTGAAGTCCACGCCCGCAAAAGGCGTGTTCACGCTGTCCAGCGCGGCGATGTCCCGGGGCCCGCCCCAGGCAATGGCGGCCGCGAGCGCGGCGAAGCCGGCAAGGAGAAGGATGGCAGGGATGAGCATGGCGTAAAGGTGGCGGGGACTGATGGGCCAGAAGGACTGCGGCAGGGGGATGCGGACACGGGCTTCATGGCGAAACGGGTGTCTCGCGTCATGCGGTCACGGAGCGCCACGGCGCGGCAGCGGCAGCAGGTGCTGCTCGAAGTAGCGCACGATCCGCAGGTCGACAGCGTGCATCTGGCTGCGGTCGAAGCCCGGCGGGTCGCCCAGCAGCCGCGCCGCCAGCGCGGACATCCGGTCCCGGGGCGGCGGTGGGGAGAGCAGCGCGCCGTGGCCGGCGTCGGGCAGGGCGGCCAGCACGGTGCAGCGGTCGGCGCAGGCCTGGAGCACACGGTCGCTGTGAAAGCGGGGCACCAGCCACAGATCGTGCCCGGAGGTGATCAGCGCCAGGGGCACGCGCGGCCTGGCCAGTGACTCCATGTCGAAATCCGCCGCGGCCGGCACCCCCGCCACCACGGCCGCGATGCGCGGTTCGCCGTGGGCCTGCCAGGCGGCGTCGTCAAAACGCTGGCGGATGACGCCCAGCGCCACGGCCTTCTTCACGCCGTCGAGGACGTTGCCCTTGAGTTCGGTGGCAAGCCCCACGCAGGTCGCGAAGTCGTCCGCGATGTGGGCTTCGCAGTGCTGCCGGAACAAGGCGGGCGACCAGCGTCCGCCAGCCAGGCTGAGGGCGGTGTGGCCGCCGGCGGACATGCCGTACATGCCCACCCGGTCCAGCGACAGCAGGGGCGCCAGGGCCGCGTCCTTGGCGATGGCGTCGATGGCGCGTGAGACCTCGGCCGGGCGCCGCTTCCAGCTTTCGGGGCCGGGGGTCGACGGGTCTTTCGCGTTGTCGCCGGCGTGTTCGGGCAGGGCCACCACGAAGCCCGCGCCCACCAGGGCGCGCGCCAGGTCCGAGTGCACCCACGGGTTGCCGCCGGAGCCGTGCGACACCACGACCAGCCGGCCGTTGCCCGCCACCGGAGCGCCTTGCCAGGCCGCCTGGAGGCTGAAGGGGCCGCGCTGCAGTGCCTCGTCGGGTGCGCTGCTGGGGTAGTACACGGTGACGGGGCCGTCGCCCTGCATGCCCGGAATCTCCATGAGGCCCGTACCCGCCTGCGCCAGGCTGGCGCACACGGCGAGCAGGCCCGCCAGGATCAGGGAAACGTGGTGGTGGATGTGCAGCTGTTTCATGGAGCCTCGCTCAGGATGGGTTGTGGTTCTGGGCAATGCGGTCGCGCTCGGCCTGCACCATGCGCTCGTGCAGGCCGGACCCACCAGCCAGCAGAAACACCACGATGCCGTGCACGGCCAGGCCGATGCCCCAGCCCAGCGCGGGGTAGACGGCCCAGTGGCGGCCGCTGCTGGCGGACAGCGTGACGAGCAGCAGGTTGACCAGAAGATAGACGCTGGCGTGCATGTACCAGCCCAGCTTGGCGCCGGCACGTTTGCGGGCCAGGCGTTCGATGGGGTCGTTGAAGGTCGGTTCTTGGCGCATGGCGGGTTCTCCTAAACAGTCAGGCAAGGAAGGGAAGGGGAGGGCAGGCAACGGGCATGGCCGGGGTTCAGGTGCCCACCGGCGAAGCGCCGAAGACCGCGCTGTGCTGCGCCAGGCGCCACAGACGCAGTGCCCGGGCGGCAAACAGGCCGTTGAACACGCCGTAGAGGGCGGAGATCTGCAGGGCAAACGCGCCGTCCCGGGCCAGGGACGGCTGCAGGGCCAGCTCGGCGCCCACGAAGTACTTGGTCAGGAAGATGCCGATGATCAGCGCCAGCGGCATCGCGCTGCCCGGAACGTGGAAGCTGCGCGAGGAGGCCGCGTAGAGCGTGCCGGCCGGCGCGGTGGGCTGGAACCACAGGGCCAGCGCGCCGATCAGCACCGCGGCCACGAGCCAGGCGCCGACCGCCTGCGCCGCCGTCTGGCCCGCGCCGCCAAACGCCGACACGACGCCCGCCACGGAGAAGATGGCCATGCCCACGGGCATGAGCAGGGTCCGGCGCAGGCTGGCGGTGCGGTCGCACAGCTGGCTGGCCCCCAGCCCCACGAGGGCGGCCAGCAGGCCCCAGACCCAGTAGGGAGTGTGCGTGACGATCTGGATCAGTGCCTGGGGCTGGTGAACAATCACATTGAGCAGCATGGTGTGGTTCCTTGGTGTGGAGGGGATGTGGGGGCTGGAAAGGGGCGGGGTCAGAGCAGGCCCAGCTGGCTCCAGAGCGAGTGCCCCAGAAAACGCCCGGGCAACAGGGTGAAGCCGCCTGCGACGATGCAGGCGCCGATGTAGATGCGCTGCATGACCACGCGGTGGCCGGCGATGTTGCGCCGGGCCAGGTAGATGAAGGACAGCACCAGCATCCCCAGCGTCACCGGGATCAGCAGGTGGATGAGCCCGAAGCTCCCCCAGCGGGGACCATTGCCGCCGCTGATGAAGATGGCGGAGACCGCGGTGGCCACCATGAGGGTGACCCAGGCATATCCGGCGGCGCGGTGCAGGCGGGGGCGCTGGGTGGCGCCCTTGCGCGCCCACAGGGCGAGGGGGCCGATGGCCGTGGCGGCGAGGGCGGCGGCGAGGTGGATGGCGATGACGGGGGTGAGTTGCATGGGGTGCTCCTGGCGCGTTCGATGGAGCGGACTGTGCCGCCGCCCGCCCGGGGCCGCCAGCGCCTTGCGACGAAACGCGGCCTGGCTGCCGCGAAATGCAGGATGGCGGTGCGGCCTGCAGGGCCTTGGGCCCCCGATTTCATGCAAACTCTGGGGAATGTGGGGACGCCGGCCGCCCGGAACGGAAGGTGCCCTGGCGCCCGGCCTCCCAGGTTTACTTTTCTTCGCACAGCGTTCAAGGCAAAGCTTGAATTGACTCTCTACGATCAGGCATGGCGCGATCCCCGCCGCCGCCTGTTGCCATTCCCCCAGTCCGGCCCGCAGCCCAAGAACACGAATCAGGACCGCCATGAACCCGCAAGACGTCAACGCGCCCCCGCCATCGGCCATTCCGCCCGCCCCCGCGGCCCCACCGCCCCGGCGCTCGCGATGGGTGGGCAGCCTGCTGGCCCTGGTGCTGGTGGGCCTTGTCGGCGGGGCTGCCTGGTACCTCGTCCAGCGTTCCGGCGGCGAGCAGGGCGCCGGGCCCGGCCGGGGCATGCCCGGGGGCGGGCGCCCCATGGTCACCGTGGGCGACGCGGTGGCGCGCAGGGCGGAGCTGCCCGTGGTCATCGACGCGCTGGGCACCGTGATCCCCGCCACCACCGTCACGCTGCGGCCCCAGGTGTCGGGCATGCTCACGCAGGTGCTTTTCACCGAGGGCCAGATGGTCAAGAAGGGGCAGGTGCTGGCGCAGATCGACCCCAGGCCCTTCGAACAGGCGCTGATGCAGGCCCAGGGCACCCGGCAGCGGGACGAGGCCCAGCTGGAGAATGCGCGCCTCACGCTGGAGCGCTACCGCACCCTGCTGTCGCAGGACTCCATCGCCCGCCAGGACGTGGACACGCAGGCCGCGCTGGTCAAGCAGCTTGAAGGCACGGTGATGACCGACAAGGCCCAGGAAGGCACGGCGCGCCTGAACCTGGACTACACGCGCATCACCTCGCCCGCCACGGGCCGCATCGGGCTGCGCACGGTGGATGCGGGCAACTATGTGACATCGGGCGACGCGACGGGCATCGCCACCATCACCCAGGTGGCCCCGATTGACGTGCAGTTCTCGGTCCCGCAGGACCGCGTGGGCGATGTCCGGGCGGCGCAGGGCGCGGCGCCCACGCTGGCCGTGACGGCGCTGGACCGCACGCGCAAGGCCGAACTCGACAAGGGCCTTTTTTCCACGCTGGACAACCAGGTGGACACCACCACAGGTACCGTCAAGGCCAAGGCGCGCTTCGAGAACGCGGCGGGGGCGCTGTTTCCCAACCAGTTCGTGAACGTGCAGCTGCTGCTGCGCAACGTGCCCGCGGTGGTGGTCCCGGTGACGGCCGTGCGCACGGGCGCCAATGGCGACTATGTCTATGTCATCAACGAAGACCGCACCGTGTCCCTGCGCAAGGTCAAGCGCGGCCAGGCGACCGTGGGGCTCATGGCCATCGCCGAAGGGCTCCGGGAGGGCGAACGCGTGGTGACCGAGGGCGGGGACCGCCTGCAGGACGGCATGGCCGTGCAGCTGCCCGGTGCCCCGGCGGCCGCGCGCGGCCCCCGCCCGGGCGCCAGCGGGCCCCGCTCGGGAGCGAGCGGGCCGCGTGGCGGTGCCTCCGGTGAAGGTCAGCAGCGCCGCCAGCGCCCCGCGCAGAACCCCTGAGCCGCCACCAGCATGAGTCCTTCACGTCCCTTCATCGAAAGGCCCGTGGCCACCGCGCTCCTGATGGTGGCCATCGTGCTCGCCGGGCTGCTGGGTTTCCGCTTCCTGCCGCTGTCCGCCCTGCCCGAGGTGGACTACCCCACCATCCAGGTCCAGACGCTGTACCCGGGCGCAAGTCCCGAAGTGATGAGCCGCACCGTGAGCGCGCCGCTGGAGCGGCAGTTCGGCCAGATGCCGGGGCTGGAGCGCATGGCCTCGACCAGCGCCTCGGGCGTGTCCATCATCACCCTGCAGTTCGGCCTGGGCCTGGCGCTGGACGTGGCCGAGCAGGAGGTGCAGGCGGCCATCAACGCCGGCAACTCGCTGCTGCCCGCCGACTTGCCCGCGCCGCCGGTGTATGCCAAGGTGAACCCCGCCGATGCGCCGGTGCTCACGCTGGCCATCAGCTCGGACACGCTGCCGCTGACCGAGGTGCAGAACCTGGTCAACACCCGCCTGGCGCAGAAGATCAGCCAGGTCAGTGGCGTGGGGCTGGTGTCGCTGGCGGGCGGGCAGCGCCCCGCGGTGCGCATCCAGGCCGACAGCAAGGCGCTGGCGTCGTACGGCATTGGCCTCGATACCCTGCGCACGGCCATCACCTCGGCCAATGCCAACAGCGCCAAGGGCAGTTTCGACGGGCCGCAGCGCTCCTACACCATCAACGCCAACGACCAGCTGCTGACGGTGGACGACTACAAGAACCTCATCGTGTCCTGGCGCAACGGCGCGCCGGTGCGCATGCTGGAGGTGGCGCGCGTGGTCGACAGCGCCGAGAACAACCGCCTGGGCGCCTGGGCCAACGAGACCCCGGCCATCATCCTGAACGTGCAGCGCCAACCGGGCGCCAACGTGATCGCCACGGTGGACAACATCAAGAAGCTGCTGCCCGAGCTGCAGGCGGGCCTGCCCGCGTCGCTCAAGGTCCAGGTGCTGTCCGACCGCACCACGGGCATCCGCGCCTCGGTGCACCATGTGGAGATGGAGCTGGTCCTGGCCGTGCTCATGGTCGTGCTGGTGATCTTCTTCTTCCTGCACAGCCTGCGGGCCACGGTCATCGCCAGCCTGGCGGTGCCCATCTCGCTCATCGGCACCTGCGGGGTGATGTACCTGCTGGGCTACAGCCTCAACAACCTGAGCCTGATGGCGCTGACCATCGCCACCGGCTTCGTGGTGGACGATGCCATCGTGATGATCGAGAACATCGCGCGCTACCTGGAGGAGGGCGAGCCGCCGTTCCAGGCCGCGCTCAAGGGCGCCACGCAGATCGGCTTCACCATCATCTCGCTGACCGTGTCGCTGATCGCGGTGCTCATCCCGCTGCTGTTCATGAGCGATGTGGTCGGCCGCCTGTTCCGCGAATTCGCGGTCACGCTCGCCATCACCATCCTCATCTCCGGCATCGTGTCGCTCACGCTGGTGCCCATGATGGCCGCGCGCTGGCTGCGTGCCGAACCCGTGGGCGGCCCCCGGGGGATGGCGGGGCGCATCAACCGGGGGTTCGAGCGGGTGATCGCGGGCTACGACCGCTGGCTGCAGTGGGTGCTGCGCCACCAAGGCGTGACCCTGGCGGTGGCGGTGCTCACGCTGGCGCTCACGGCCCTGCTGTATGTGGTGATTCCGAAGGGCCTGTTTCCCACGCAGGACACCGGCCAGCTGCAGGCGCGCATCGAGGCCTCGCAGGACGTTTCGTACGACCGCATGAGCGAACTCCAGCAGGCGGCCGTGCGCGCCATCCTGCAGGACCCGGACGTGTTGTCGCTCAGCTCTTTCGTGGGCGTGGATGCCGCCAACAACACCATGCTCAACGCCGGGCGCATGCTGATCAACCTCCAGCCCCGGCGCGACGCGCAGGAGGCGATCATGCTGCGGCTGCGCGAGCGGGTTCAGGCGGTGGCGGGGGTCACGCTGTACCTGCAGCCCACGCAGGACCTGACGATCGACGCGGAGACGGGGCCGACCGAGTACCGCGTATCCATCGGCGGCGTGGATTCCGCGCAGGTCAACGACTGGACGCGCAAGCTGGTCGAGCGGCTGCAGAGCGAACCCAAGGTGCGCAACGCCACCACCGATGCGGGCGCGCAGGGCCTGTCGGCCTATGTGGACATCGACCGCAACACGGCGTCGCGCCTGTCGGTCACGGCCAGCACCGTGGACGACACGCTGTACAGCGCGTTTGGCCAGCGCATCGTGTCCACGATCTTCACCGAGACCAACCAGTACCGGGTGATCCTGGAGGCGCAGCAGGAGCAGCTCAATACGCCCGAGGCGCTTGGCACGCTGCAGCTACGCACCGGCTCCGGCACCCCGACCCCGCTGGCGGCCGTGGCCACCATCCGGGAACAGCTGGCTCCGCTGCAGGTGACGCGCGTGGCCCAGTATCCGGCCGCGACGCTGGGGTTTGACAAGGCCGAAGGCGTGTCCCTGGGCAGCGCGGTGGACGCGATCCGCGCCGCGGCCAAGGAAATCGGTGTGCCGCCGGGGCTGTCGATGGAGTTCCTGGGTGCCGCGGGGGCCTACGAAAAGTCGCTCTCCAGCCAGCTGTGGCTGATCCTGGCGGCGATGGTGTGCGTCTACATCGTGCTGGGCGTGCTCTACGAAAGCTACATCCACCCCGTGACGATCCTCTCCACGCTGCCATCTGCCGGGGTGGGGGCGCTGCTGGCGCTCATGGTGTCGGGCAACGACCTGGGCGTGATCGGCATCATCGGGATCATCCTGCTGATCGGCATCGTCAAGAAGAACGCGATCATGATGATCGACTTCGCCATCGACGCGGAACGCCACCAGAACATGCCGCCGCAGCAGGCCATCCACCAGGCCGCGCTGCTGCGCTTTCGGCCCATTCTCATGACGACCCTGGCGGCGCTGTTCTCGGCGCTGCCGCTGATGCTGGGCTGGGGCGAGGGCGCCGAACTGCGCCGCCCGCTCGGGCTCGCGATTTTCGGGGGGCTCATCCTGAGCCAGATGCTCACGCTGTTCACCACGCCGGTGATCTACCTGGCGTTTGACCGGCTGGGCCGCCGATGGACGGGCAGGGGCACGGCGGCGGCGCCCTTGCAGGCAGGAGAGGCGCCATGAACCTGTCGCGCCCCTTTGTCGAGCGGCCGGTCGCGACCGTGCTGCTCACCATCGGCATGGCGCTGGCGGGGATCGCGGCTTTTTTCGTGCTGCCGGTCTCGCCTTTGCCGCAGGTGGACTATCCCGCCATTTCGGTATCGGCCAGCCTGGCGGGGGCCAGCCCCGAGACCATGGCCACCAGCGTGGCCACGCCGCTGGAGCGGCGGCTGGGGGTGATCGCGGGGGTCAATGAAATGACCTCGTCCAGTTCCAATGGCTCGGCGCGGGTCAGCCTGCAGTTCGACCTGAACCGCGATATCGACGCGGCGGCGCGGGAGGTGCAGGCCGCCATCAACGCCGCCCGCGCCGACCTGCCCGCCACGCTGCGCAGCAACCCCACCTACAGAAAGCGCAACTCGGCGGCGTCGCCCGTCATCATCCTCGCGCTGACGTCCAAGACCCGCACGCCGGGCGAGATCTACGATGCCGTCTCCAACGTGGTGAGCCAGCGCCTGTCGCAGGTGGAGGGTGTGGGCGAGGTGGAGATCGGTGGCGGCTCGCTGCCCGCCGTGCGGGTGGAGCTGCTGCCGTTCGCGCTCAACCGCTACGGCATCAGCACCGAGGATGTGCGCGCGGCGATCCAGGCATCGAACGCCAACCGCCCCAAGGGCGCCATCGAGGGCGATGGCCGCCGGCTGCAGATCTACACGCCGTCGCCCGCGCGCAAGGCCGCCGAGTACGAATCGCTGATCGTCGCCTGGCGCAACAACGCCGCCGTCCGGCTGGGGGATGTGGCGCGCGTGGTGGATGGCGTGGAGAACCTGCGCACCGTGGGGCTGTTCAATGGCGAGCCCGCCATCATCGTGCTGGTCACGCGCCAGCCCGGCGCCAACATCATCGAGACCGTGGATGCCGTGCGCGCCCTGCTGCCCGATCTGCAGGCGCAGCTGCCGCAGGACATCCAGGTGGCGGTGGCGTCTGACAGCACCAATTCCATCCGTTCGTCCCTGCACGAGATCGAGCTCACCCTGATGGTGTCCATCGCCCTCGTGGTGCTGGTGGTGGGCCTCTTTCTGCGCAAGGCGCGCGCCACCGTGATTCCGGCGGTCGCCACGGTGGTGTCCCTGCTGGGCACTTTCGGCGTCATGTATTTCCTGGGCTTCAGCCTGAACAACCTGAGCCTGATGGCGCTGACGGTGGCCACCGGCTTCGTGGTGGACGATGCCATCGTGGTGCTGGAAAACACCATGCGGCACATCGAGGCCGGCATGGGCCGCATGGAGGCCGCGCTGCGCGGCGCGCGCGAAGTGGGGTTCACCGTGCTCTCGATCAGCCTGTCGCTGGTGGCGGTGTTCATTCCGCTGCTGTTCATGGACGGGCAGGTGGGGCGGCTGTTCCGTGAGTTCGCGATCACGCTGTCGGCGGCGGTGATGATCTCGCTGGTGATCTCGCTCACCACCACGCCCATGATGTGCGCGTGGCTGCTGCGCGAGCATGATCCTGCCAGCGACAAGCCGCCGTCGCGCCTGGCGCGATGGGCCGAGCGCGGCTACCAGGGCGTGCTGCGCGGCTACGAGCACAGCCTGGACTGGGCGCTGGCCAGCAAGGCGCTGGTGGTTCTCATCCTGCTGGCGGTGATCGGGCTCAACGTGTACCTGTTCGCCAAGATTCCCAAGGGGTACTTCCCCGAGCAGGACAACGGACAGCTCAATGCGGGCCTGCGGGCCGACCAGAGCATCTCCTCCGACGCGCTGGCGCGCAAGCTGCGCGAGGCAGTGGAGATCATCCGCAAGGATCCGGCGGTCGATACCGTGGTGGGCTTCTCGGGGGGCAGCCGCGCGGGGGGCGGCTTCATGTTCGTGAATCTCAAGCCCCTGGCGCAGCGCACGGACAGCACGCCGGCCGTCATCGCGCGCCTGCGGCCGCAGCTCAACCAGATCACGGGGCTGCGCGTGTTCCTGAATCCGGTGCAGGACCTGCGGATGGGCGGGCGCTCCAGCAATTCCACCTACCAGTACACGCTCAAGAGCGACAACATGGCGGACCTCAAGCAATGGGCCGGCAAGCTGGCGGAGCGGCTCAAGGATGAACCGCTGCTCAAGGACGTGGACACGGACCAGGCGGAGAATGGCGTGGAGACCTATGTGGAGGTGGACCGCGCCAGTGCCTCGCGCCTGGGGGTGAGTTCATCGGCCGTCGACAACGCGCTGTACAACGCGTTCGGCCAGCGCTCCGTGGCCACGATCTATGGCGAACTCAACCAGTACGCCGTCATCATGGAGTGGGCGCCCGAATACACGCGCGGTCCGCCGGCGCTCAAGGACATCTACGTGGCGTCCAACCCGACCGGCGCCACGGGGACGGCGGCGAACCCGGGACAGCGCGGCGCGTCCACAGGGCAGGTGATCAGCACCACGCCCTCCACCATGGTGCCGCTCAGCGCCATCGCGCACGTGGTGGAAAGGGCCTCGCCCACCTCCATCAGCCACCAGGACGGTGAACTGGCCACCACCATCTCGTTCAACATCGACCCCGGTACCACGCTGGGCCAGGCGCGCCAGGTGATCGAGCAGGCGGAGGCCGACATCGCCATGCCGACCAATGTGCGTGGCAGCTTCCAGGGCACGGCGCTGAGCGCGCAGCAATCCCAGGGGCAGCAGGCGTTCCTGATCATCACGGCCGTCGTGGTGATCTACATCGTGCTGGGCGTGCTGTATGAAAGCCTGATCCATCCGATCACCGTGCTCACCACCCTGCCCTCGGCGGGGGTGGGGGCCGTGCTGGCCCTGCTGCTGTTCAACATGCAGTTCACCATCATCGCGCTCATCGGCGTGTTTCTTCTCATCGGGATCGTGAAGAAGAACGCCATCATGATCATCGACTTTGCCCTGGAGGCCGAGCGTGCCCGCGGCTTGACGGCGCTGGAGGCCGTGCGCGAGGCCTGTGTGCTGCGCTTTCGCCCCATCCTGATGACCACCATGGCCGCCGCGCTGGGCGCCTTGCCGCTGGCCATCGGCTTCGGCCAGGGGTCCGAGCTGCGCCAGCCCCTGGGCGTGGCGATCATCGGCGGGCTGATCGCCAGCCAGCTGCTGACCCTGCTCACCACCCCGGTGGTCTACGTGCTGCTCGACAAGCTGCGCACGCCCGCCCCCAACGAACAACACCTGAGCCGCGCCGGAGCCCCCGGCGCGGCCACCTGATCGGTGCCCATGACACATTTCCATGCCCCGCTCACACCCGGCGCGCCCACGGCGCGCCGCGCCGCCCGCCACCCTGCGCCACGCCCCATGGCCCGCCCGGCCTCCCTGGCGCTGGTGGCGGCCATCGCGGCCCTGCTGTCCGCCTGCTCGGTCACGCCGCCTTACCAGCAACCCGACATGGCGGTGCCCACGTCGTTCAAGGAGGCGGGTGCCACCTGGGCCCCCGCGGCGCCTGCCGACGCGCTGGACCGTGGCCCCTGGTGGGAGCTGTTCCAGGATGCCGAGTTCAACCGTCTGGCCGAGCAGGTGCAGCTGTCCAACCAGAACATCGCCGCCGCCGTGGCGGCCTACGCGCAGGCGCAGGCCGTGGTGCGGCAGCAGCGCGCGGGCCTGCTGCCGTCCGTGAGCCTCTCGGGCGGCGCCACGCGCACGGGCGGCGAGGGCGCCACGCGCTCGGGCCTGTCCACCCAGGCATCGCTGGGGGTGGACTGGGCGCCGGACCTCTGGGGGCGCCTGCAAAGCGGCGTGAACAGCGCCCAGGCCAGCGCGCAGGCGAGCGAGGCGGACCTGGCCTCCGCGCGCCTGTCGGCCGTGGGCACGCTGGCCTCGGCCTACTTCCAGCTGCGCGAGGCGGATGCGGAGATCGAGCTGCTGCAGGCCACGGTGGAGGGCTATGAGCGCAGCCTGCAGATCGCCCGCAACCGCTACGGCGCGGGCGTGGTGGCCCAGACCGATGTGCTGCAGGCACAGACCCAGCTGGCCAATGCGCGCGCCGACCTGGCCACCGTGCGGCAAAACCGCGCGCGCTTCGAGCATGCGCTGGCCGTGCTGACCGGGCGCGCCCCGGCCGATTTTTCGCTGCCGCGCGCGCAGTGGGTGGCGGCGGTGCCCGAGGTTCCGCTGGGCGTGCCCTCGACGCTGCTGCAGCGCCGGCCCGACATTGCGGCGGCCGAGCGCGCGGTGGCGGCCGCCAATGCGCAGATCGGCATCCAGCGCGCGGGCTACTTTCCGAACCTGAGCCTGGGCGCGTCGGTGGGCAGCGGGGGCAGCAGCGTGGCCGACCTGTTCAAGGCGTCCACGCTGGTGTGGTCGCTCGGGCTGTCGGTGGCGCAGACGATCTTCGATGCCGGGGCCACCGCGGCCCGCGTGGAAGAAGCCCAGGCCGCGCGCGAGGGCCGCGTGGCGGTCTACCGCCAGACGGTGCTGACGGCCTTCCAGACGGTGGAAGACCAGCTCACGGTGCTGCGCACGCTGCAGGAGCAGGAGCCCCTGCGCCGCGAGGCGGTGGCCGCGGCGGAGCGCACCGCGCAGCAACTGCTCAACCGCTACCGCGAAGGGCAGGTGAGCTACACGGAGGTCGTGACGGCCCAGGTCTCGGCACTCTCTGCGCAGCGCGCGCTGCTGCAGCTGCAGGTCAACCGCCAGCTCGCGGTGGTGACGCTGGTGCAGGCGCTGGGCGGCGGGTGGCAGGCACCGTGGCAGGTACCGCAACAGACAACTGGGCAGACGCCCCCGCGGGCACGGTCCTGAGGGGTGCCAGGTCCCGCTGCGCATATACTCCTGTTTTGATAGCTGCTAGCGCTTGTCAGATAAGCGGTAGGGGCTGATTTGACTTAAAGTTTTCTCAAGGAGCGCGCGTGGACGTTGTATTGCTGGTCAAGGCCGCCATCATGGGCGTGGTCGAAGGCCTGACCGAGTTCCTGCCCATTTCCTCCACGGGGCACCTGATCCTGGCGGGCTCGCTGCTGGGTTTCGACGACGCCAAGGCCAAGGTGTTCGACATCGCCATCCAGACGGGCGCCATCTTCGCCGTCATCCTGGTGTACTGGCAGAAGATCCGCGAGACGCTCGTGGCCCTGCCCACCGAGCGCCAGGCGCAGCGGTTCGCGCTCAACGTGCTGATCGGCTTCCTGCCGGCCGTGGTGCTGGGCCTGCTGCTTGGCAAGATGATCAAGGCGCACCTCTTCACGCCGGTCGTGGTGGCCAGCACCTTCATCGTCGGCGGCTTCATCATCCTGTGGGCCGAGCGCCGCCCGCCGTCCGCCACGCGCATCCAGACGGTGGATGAGATGACGCCGCTCGATGCGCTCAAGGTCGGCCTGGTGCAGTGCCTGGCCATGGTGCCGGGCACCAGCCGCAGCGGCGCCACCATCATCGGCGGGATGCTGCTGGGCCTGTCGCGCAAGGCGGCCACGGACTTCTCGTTCTTCCTGGCCATCCCCACGCTGATCGGTGCCGGGGTGTACAGCCTGTACAAGGAGCGCGCGCTGCTGTCGGTGGCCGACATTCCGATGTTCGCGACCGGCCTGGTGTTCTCGTTCGTCAGCGCCTGGCTCTGCGTGCGCTGGCTGCTGCGCTACATCAGCAGCCACAGCTTCGTGCCGTTTGCGTACTACCGCATCGTGTTCGGCATCGTCGTCCTGGCGACCGCATGGACGGGCTGGGTGCAATGGGCGGGCTGATAATCCGCGCATGAACCGTCCTGTTCCGTTTGCCTGTCTGTGGTCCTGTGCTGCGGCGCTGGCGTGCCTGGGCGCCACGCCGTTGGCGCGCGGCGCGCAATCGCGCGCTGCCGAGGGGCCGCCTGCCCCCCAGTTCAACTATGCGCTGGGCGCCATCATGGGCTCCAGCCCCGACTATGCGGGGGGCGATGGCCGCAAGAACAGCCTGCGGCCGGCATGGGCGATCGAGTACGGGCGCTTTCGGCTCAGCACATCGCGCGGGAGCGCCTTCATGGGCCACGGGCTCGGTCCACGCGAATCGGGCGCCAGTGCCACGCTGGCGCAGGGGGACCAATTTCACCTGGGAGCGTCGCTGCGCATCGACAAGGGGCGCGATGGATCGGATGCGCCCATCCTCGTGGGGCTGCCCTCGGTGCGCTCCACCTTGCGCGCGAGGGTGAGTGCCGGGTATGCGCTGACGCCGCGGTGGTCCGTGGGCGCGGGCTTCTCGCAGGACATTCTCGGGCGCGACGGGGGCGCGCAGATGTCCGCCAGCGTCGGGTATGCGTGGCCCGTCACCGCGCAGACCACGGTGACCTTCGGCGCGGGTGCCAGCTTTGGCGACCGCAGCTACCTGCGCGGCCATTTCGGCGTGCCGGCGGGCGGTGCCAGCCCCTTGCCGGCATTTGACCCCGGCGCCGGGCTGTACAGCGTGGATGCGGGCGTGGAGGTCATGTCCGCCATCAATCGCCACTGGGTCGTGCTGGGTGCCGCGCGCGTGTCGCAGCTCAAGGGCGACGCACGCCGCAGCCCGCTGACGGTGGAGCCCACGGGGTACTCCGTGACCGTGGGCCTGGCGTACCGCTGCTGCCGGTAGCGGCGTGGGCGGACCTGGCCGCCGGTGCGAAAGAACGCGGTGGGGGCGAGAGCACCCGCAGGCAGGCCGGGGACGGGTGCCCATTGAAAGTGATAAGCTGGGGTTGACACACTGTTACCTGTAGCAGGGCAATGCGAAACGCGTTCCGCCACGGCGGGGCCGGCGCGTGTTGCCTCATCTGTTGATGATCCTTTCCCCGCCGGGGGCTTTCGCCGCATGATGCAAGACGAGCCTGAGTTGCCGCCGCCCGCCTACGCCGTCCGCAAGGAGTCCTGGTCCAAAGCGGAATTGCTCGATCTGATCACCCGCAGCGCCGGGGCGACCATGGCTGTGGTGGACCGCAGCCTGACCATGATCTATGTCAACGATGAGTATGCCCGGTGGTTCGGCACCGTGCCCCACCACCTGATCGGAAAGTCCCTGGTGGAGGTGTACGGCGAGATCGATTGCGCGCGCTTCATGCCCTTTGTCGAGCGCGTGCTGCAGGGCGAGCGCGTGCAGTACCAGCGCCTGCTGCGCACGCCCTATGGCTTTGACGAGTGGCGCACCATCTGCCTGACGCCCTGGCACAACCCGCACGGCGTGATCGATGGCTTCATTACCACAGCGCTCGACGTCCATGAGCTGCAGGTCACCATGAACGCGCTGCGCGCCGCCAACCAGCGGCTTTCCTCGCACATGGAAAACAGCCCGCTCGCGGTGCTGGAGATGGACCACAACCTCAAGCTCCTGCATTGTTCGCAGCGTGCCGTGCAGCTCATGGGCTGGCTGCATGTGGCGGGGCTGGAGGGGCGGCTGCTGACGGAGCTCGTGGACCTGTCGTCCCAGGACGATGGGCTCGAGCATGCCCTGCAGCGCCTGCAGTCCGGGCAGGAGTCCCAGAACCGCGCGGAGACCTGCTTCACGCGGGAGGACGGGACCGAGGTGCATTGCGAGTGGTTCAACTCCGCGTTGACCGATGCCCAGGGCCAGGTCACTTCGATCATGGCGCTGGTGCAGGACGTCTCGGCCAAGATCCAGATCGCACGCCAGCAGCACTACCTGGCCAACCATGATTCGCTCACGGGCCTTTTCAACCGGGCGGCCTTTCAGAACCGGCTAGAGCAATCCCTGAGCCAGGCGCGGCGCAATGCGGGCTCCGTGGCGCTGCTGTTCATCGACCTGGACGGCTTCAAGGGCGTGAACGATTCCGAAGGCCATCGCGCCGGCGACGAGGTGCTGCGCATCGTCGCCCAGCGCATTGCCAGCACGGTGCGTGCGGGCGACACCCTGGCGCGCCTGGGCGGCGACGAATTCCTTGTCATGCTGGACCGGGACGTGACGCGCGATGTGACCGACACCATCGGCCAGCGCATCATTGACGCGCTGCACCAGGCCATGACTGTGGAAGGGCGGGATCTGTTCGTTGGCGCCAGCATCGGTGTCGCGGTGCACCCCCCGCTGGAGGGCGACATCGATGCCCTGATGAACCGGGCGGACCAGGCGATGTATTCCGCCAAGCGCGCGGGCAAGGGCCGGCTGCACTACGCCGACGCCGTCTGCCCTTGAGAGCCTGCCGGGCCCGGGGCAGTGCCCTGGCCCCGCCGCCGGGGCCGCGCGGCTTGCTCAGCCGTTGGGCAGCCGGATGCTCTGCTGGAAGTGGAAGAAGTTCGAGGGGTCGTACCGCGCCTTGACCTGCTGAAGGCGCGGATAGGCCGGGCCCCAGTAGGCCGTGGGGAAGTCCTGCAGGCTCGCGTCCGGGTAGTTCTGGTACACATGCCCGTTCAGGAACGGCTTGACCAGGTTCATGAAGCCATCGAGCCAGGCTTCCATCTGGGTGCGCTCCTGCGCATTGGTCCAGAACACGTCCACCACCAGGTCTGCATCGACATGGCGGTGGATGAAGGCGCTGTCGGCCACCGGGTAGCGGTTGATGGCGCCGCCATAGGGCTCCAGGTATGCGAGCGACCAGGGATTGGGGGAGGTCTGGAAGTAGTCGATGATGCGCTGCCAGTCCGAGCGCGACAAAGGCGCGCTGATGTAGCCGCTGGCCTTGGTCTCCGCCACGCCGTCGGGCAGGTTGTCCGGCAAGGTGTAGGGATGGTCCTCGAGCCAGATGTTCATCTCGGGGTAGGTGCCCGTCTTGTCGACCAGCAGCTGCGCGCTCGGGATCGCCATCAGCCGTGCGATGGCCTGCATGCCCGCCTCGCGCGTGCCGCAGAACATGCCTTGCACCATATAGACCGGCACACCGTTCTGGTAGCCCAGATTCATCATGTAGCCCAGCGCATCGGGGGCCCCGGTTTTCATGTAGTGGGCCTGCATCGTCGTGAGCACGTCCGCCGCGTGCGCCGCATCCCAGCTGATGGCCCAGGCCCACACCTGGTCCAGCCTCAGCATGCGGTAGGTGACCTGCAGCAGCACCCCGAAGTTGCCGCCCGTGCCGCCCCGCAGTGCCCAGTAGAGATCGGGGTTCTCCTGCGCGCTGGCGGTGACGATGGTGCCGTCGGCCAGCGCCACCCGCAACGACTCCACGAGGTCGCTCTGGATGCCGAAGGCGCGCGACGTATAGCCGTAGCCGCCCCCCTGCACGAACCCGCCCACGCAGACGCTGCCGCATGCCCCGGTGGGCACATGCCAGCCGGTGTGGTTCATGGCGCCGTTGAAATGATCGAAATCCGTACCCGGGAGCACGTAGACGCGCTCCCGGGCGGGATCGAGCACCACGCCCTGCAGTTCGCTCAGGTCCACCACCATGCCGCTGTTGACGGAATAGCCCGCCGTGCTGTGCCCGCCACAGCGCACGGCCACCCAGACCTGATAGGTGCGCGCGACGGAAAGGCATTCGAGCACATCGTTCTCGCACGCGCAGTACACGATGATCTCGGGATAGGCCTGAAACGCGGGATTGGACTCCTGGCGGGCCGCGTTGTAGTCGGGGCTCGATGGCAGCACGATGCGGCCCACCAGCCTGGCCTCCAGCGCAGCGACCGCGTCCCAGGTGAGTGTCGCGCCGGGCGCGTTCTGGGCGGTGGCCTGCCGGGCGGCAAGCGACCGGAAGTGCGCGATGCGGGCGTCTTTGGCAACGCGGGCGGGACTTTTGCGATGGGCCATGGCGAACAATCCTTCGTGAAAACGCGAAGTCCCGTGTTTAACTGAAGCCACGCTGTTTGACCAGTTCGGAATGGCCCGTGTTGCCGGCGGTGCTCAGGCGGAGGACAGTGCGAGGTCGCCGGTATTGCGCCGAAGGCAGAATTTGCCGCCCTGCTTGCCGCTGTACATGGCCGCATCCGCCAGCTTCAGAAGGCCGATGGCATCGTTGCTGTCGTCCGGGGCAATGGCATAGCCGATGGTCAGGCCCACTTCCACCCGCACGTTGCCCAGCGAGAAGGGCGAGCGGAATGCGTCCAGCAGCTTGTGCCCCAGCTCCTGCGCCTGTTGTTCGCTGCCCAGGTGGCCCGTCATCACGACGAACTCATCACCCCCCAGGCGGGCCACCACGTCGCTCTGGCGCACGTGGCCCTGCAGGCGCCGGGTCACCGCGACGAGCAATTCGTCGCCCACGTCGTGGCCGTGCTGGTCGTTCACGGGCTTGAACCCATCCAGGTCCATCACGTACACGGCCAGCAGCTTGTCGGGCCCGCAGCGCGCCAGCGCGGATGCCAGCGCGATGTTCAGGCCGCGCCGGTTGGGCAGGCCGGTCAAGGGGTCCGTGTGCGCGAGGGAGCGCATGGCGTCGCGCTCGCGGTTGGCGTCCAGCGCCTCCAGGCGCAGTGCCTTGGTGCGCAGGCCCAGCACGCGCATGAAGAGCAGCATGTCCAGCGTCGCGCCGAACTCGAAGGAGTGCAGGGTCCAGAAGTTCACCGGCACCCAGCCACGGATCACGCCGATCACCGTGGCCGTGGCCGCGAAGTAGACCAGCCACGCCAGCAGCAGGCTGCTGCCCACGGGGTCGCCCTGGCGCGCGCGGCGCACGGCGCCCGGGATGCCCATGAGCGCGGGAACCAGGCCGAGGATGCTCACGATGGCGGCAACGGCCGGCGTGCTCAGGATGTCCAGCGCATGGATGAAAGCCAGCAGCACGCACAGCAGGGCGCCACCGCGCATCGTGCGCAGCAGGAGGCTCTTGGGGCGGTGCCCCACGAGGGCCTGGCTGATGAAGAGAAACGATCCGCAGGTGGCCATCAGCGCGGACAGGCCCGCCGCGTGGACTTCGAACCAGAGGCTGTCCTGCCAGAGGTACTGCGTGCCCAGGCCGAAGAGATGCAGTGAGAACAGCAGGCTGCCCGTGAGCAGCAGCGCGTACTGGATGAACAGCACGTCCCGCAGATTGATCCATTGCGCCAGGCTGTAAACCAGCAGGCACAGTGCCAGGCCCGTCAGGATGCCCTGCAGCATCTGCTCGTTCATTGCGGCGCTGTGCCATGCGGTGGGTTTGTTCAGCGTGACCGGCAGCACCATGGCGCCCCGGGTTTCCACGCGCAGCAGCAGGTCGTAATCGTGCCCGGGCTGCATGGCGAGGGCCAGGGCGTGGGTGCGGCTGCGCAGCGGTCTTTGTGAAAAAGGCTGCAGGCTGCCCAGCGTGGCCTGCTGGCTGACATGGCCGTCTGTGGTGAGATAGACCTCGACGCGGTTGAGAACCGGGTAGTCGATGTCGGCGATCCAGATGCCGTCGGAGGTGGGCGATACCGTCAGCGGGATGCGGATCCACATGGCGTCGGACCGCACGCCCAGTGTTCCGCTGGTTCCGGGCGGCGCGGAGAAATCCGGGGCACGGGCCATCGCATCCTGCACCGACTGCAGCCGGGTGGGATCGGCCAGCACCGTGACCGCTGGCCAGACGTTGACCGAAGGCACGTCGTCGCGCAGAAGCAGCCGGTCCGTGGCGGCCTGGCAGCCCTCGCCCGCGTGCACGAGCAGCAGCAGGCATCCCAGCACCCATTGCCAGGCCGGGGCCGGCAGCCATTGCCACGGGAGCAGGGAAGGGACTGGGCGCATGGTGCTCGTCAATGCGCTGTGAGTATAGGAAGGCCCGCAACGCCTGGCACGCGGTATTTGCGCACGCCGGGGTCCCGCGCTTCCAGGGAGGATGTGATGCCCGCTCCACCGGCCCCGCCGGCCCCGCCCGCCCGGACGCTGTGGGTGCGCTGCCGGATGTTCGCCACAGCGGCCAGCGTGCCACTGCGCGAGCATGGATTCACGGCGGGCGCGTCGCCATCTGTGCTTGCCATGTTGCTCCCCGGCCTGCAGGGCGACAAGGGACTGCGGTGCTCCATCATCCCGCCAGCGCCGGTGTGGTGGTGATGCGCCGCACCGCGTGCTTGCCGCCTTGTTTGCCCGCGTACATCGCGGCGTCTGCGTGCCGCATCAGGGCCTGCGGGTCATCACTGTCCAGGGGCGCCAGTGCGTACCCGATGGTCAGCCCCACCTGGATGTGCAGGTGGCTCAATGTGAAAGGCTGCTCGAAGGCCCGCAACAGCGAGCGGCCCAGATCTTCGGCCTGCTCGGGCGTCGCCAGGTCGCGGGCCATGATGATGAATTCGTCGCCGCCGAGCCGGGCCACGAGGTCGGTCTGGTGCCGCACGTTGGCCTGCAGGCGCCGGCCCACGGCCACGAGCAAATCGTCGCCCACATCGTGGCCGTGCGCGTCGTTCACGGGCTTGAATCCATCCAGGTCCATGAGGTACAGCGCCACCAGCCGCTGCGGCGAACACTGGGCCAGCGCGGCCTCCAGGGCGTGCTGCAGGTCGCGCCGGTTGCTCAGTCCCGTGAGCGGATCGGTGTGGGCCAGCGAGTGCATCACATCGCGCTCTCGCATGGCCTCCTGGGCCTGTGCCTTGGCGGCCTGGGCGCGCAGGCCCAGCACGCGAAAGAAGAGCAGCATGTCCGCCGTGGCGCCGAACTGGAACGAGTGCAGGGTCCAGAAGTTCGCGGACACCCAGCCCTGGACCAGGCACACCATCACGGCGGCGGCCACGCCGAAGGCGATCCAGGCCACCAGCAGGGTGGCGCCGATGGGGTCTTTCTGCCGCACCCGCGCGACGGCGGCAGGCAGGCTGATGAGGGAAGGCAGGGTGCCCGCCAGGCTCATGAACGCGATGGCGATGGGCACGCTCAACCAGCCGAACACGACGGCTGCGCAGACCATGGCCGTGATTGCTGCGCCCGCCCGCATGGTGCGTGCGTACCGGCTGCCCTGCGTGTGGCCGGCCAGGGTGTGGCCCAGGAAGAGGAACGAGCCCGCGAGGGCCGCCAGCCCCGCCACCAGGCCCGAATACCGATCCATCCATGGATTGCCAGGCCACAGGTACTGCGGACCGATGCCGAAGAACTGCAGCGAAAAGCCCGCGCTGCCCAGCACCACCAGCGCATAGAAGCCGAACATGGGATCGCGCTGCGTGACCCACTGCATCAGGCTGTACATCAGCAGGCAGAGCGCCAGCCCGTTGAGCAGGCCCTGCAGCATCTGCTCGCCCAGGGCCTGGCGCATGTGAATGGGCATTTCGCTGACCGTGATGGGCAGGATCAGCGGACCGGTGGCCTGCACGCGTATCAACAGGTCGTAGGGCTGCCCGGCCCGCAGGTCGAACACCATCGCCGGCGTGCGGCTGGACCGCTGCGTCTGGTCAGACGGGCTTGTGCGGACCTGCTGAAGCACCTGGCCGCCGCTGGCCAGATACATTTCGGCCTGCAGCGAGCTGTAGCCGATATTGACCACCCAGGGGGTGCGCGGCGCCTCGGGCGCGATGATGGGGATGTGCAGCCACATCGCTGCCTTGTGCACGCCCAGCGAGCCGCCGCGCCGCGCGGGCGCCTCGAATTCGTCCAGGCGGCCCAGCATGTCCTGCGCCGAGAGCTGGTACGTGGGATCGGCCTTGAGCGTGATGGCCTCCCAGGCATTCACTTGCGGCCTCTCCTGCGTGAGCACCAGGGGCGTGCCCGCCTGCGCGCCCACGGGCAGGGCCAGGGGAGCGAGCAGCCACAGCAGGATGGATGCCCTGCGGCAATGCGCGCGCCAAAGCCGGGCCAGCATCAGGAGAACGCGGGGCAGCAGGTGCATCGGCGTGAGAACAACGGCTACGTGGCTTGCCGCGCCGGGCCCGTGCTGGCGGCCTGCGCCTTCCCGGCCAGGCCCAGGCTCCAGCTGCCATGGGTGGTCAGCCGGTCCTCGATGCGGTTGAGCCAGCGGGGGGCGTGGGGGTCATCGCTCCAGCTGTGCATCACTTCGTCCACCTGGTTGAGCAGCTCGGTGGGCAGCTGGAGGGGGCGGGTCTGGCTCATGAGCACCTTGCTCATGAAGTGGTAGCCCAGGATGCGGGTGAGGGCCCGCACGATGGAGAAGCGGGGGAGCACCATCCGCGCAGCCACGTCGACGGCCCGCGCCAGCAGCAGCACTCCCCAGAACAGCAGCGCCGACGGCCAGGGCACGGGCTGTGTCAGGCCCAGATCGCTCGCCGTGTCACGCCCGCACAGGTAGCGGGTCATGAGCCGGGGAAAGGGCTTCACGATGGGCCAGGGCAGGGCGTTCTCCATGGTCTGCATCAGGGCCTGGCCCAGGGCGGGACGGGGGTCTGGCGTGACGGGTTCGGCGCGGCCGCGGGCCTGCATCCGCGCCATCAGGGCCTTGCCCTGGTCCATGGTGTCCACCATCAGGGCGCGGTCGATGCCCAGGATGTGGCCCACCACGTTCCAGGCATGCAGATAGGCTTCCTCGTCGGCCGCCCGCAAACCGATGCCCAGGCGGCGCAGGCTGCGCAGGAACACATAGCCAAACGTGAGCAGGGTGTAGGCCAGTTCTTCCTGGTTGCAGGGCAGGCCGTCACCTTGGAGGTTCCAGCCACGGGCATACAGCGTCTGGAACATGGCCTGGCGTCCGCCCTGGGTCTGCAGGGCCTGCGGCGCAATACGCCCCGCGCCGCCCGCCAGCAGGTCCCTGACGGCATTCTGGGGGCTGCCATGCAGGATCAGGTTGCGGATGGTGGCGTGGATCAGGCGTACCTTGAGCACCTGCGCCACGCCGGCGCCGCGCTGGCTGAGGCCACCATGCATCATCACCGGAAAGATCATCGCGGCGGTGGAGCGGATGCGGTACTCCGCGTTCTGCTCCAGCTGGCCGGAGGTGTGCAGCACGCTCGACAGGTCGGGAATCACGTAGCACTCGGGCAGGCTGGCGCAGAACAGCAGGATGCATGACAGCGCCCCGTGTTCCATGAACAGCTTCTCGGCGCGCTCGATCTTGCGGGCATCGGCCCAGGGCGGCAGCACCTGGGCGGTCTGCACGTAGTGGTCCAGGGCCTTGGACATGGCCGCATCCACGCCCTCGCCCTGGGCGGTCCAGCCCACCAGGCTCGCGTTGTCCGCCCACTGACCGAACAGGCGGTTCACGGTGTCGATGCGCGACCATTGCGGTGCGTCCATCGCCACGTCCCCTTCGGGCCAGTCGCCCAGGATGTCGGCGATGGTCTGGTCGGCCAGCGGGTCGGCGTGGCGCTGCATGCCTGCAAGCTCCGAATCGGACAGCGGGGATGGTGAGAGGGTCTTGCCGTGGTTCATGCTGCGGTCTCCGTGGTTGCGCGCCAGCGCCGAAAACCCGCCAGGGCGCACAGCAACGGGATGCCCATGGCGAACGGCGCGATCGAGCGGATCTCCACCGGATTGCCCAGGATCATCTGGAACACCATGCCCGATGCGTAGATGGCCAGTGGCACCAGCGCATGGCGGCGCAGGAAGGGGCTGGTCGGTCGAAGCGCGAGTTTGCGCACCGACATGCGAAAGCCAAAGATGATCACGAAGGCCACGAACACCCAGCCAAAGAAGCCCTGCACCGTTTCGCCAAACCAGGCGCCGTCGGTCTTGGCCATGATCCAGGCTTTCAGGGTGTAGACCAGGTAGGGGTCGGCGCCCAGGTCGAACGCGGTGACGATCATCGCCGCCAGGAACGACAGCATCGCGGCGTGGCCCAGCCCCGGCGCGCCGTCCACCGGCGACTGCCAGACGATGAGGTTGCTGATCACGTAGCCCGCATACGTCAGCGCGAACCACATCATGGGAATGACGATGGGAACATCCACAAACCGCGCGCCCAGTACCTCGGTGTAGGTGTAGTGCCCGAAGAACCAGCCATGCGTGGTACCCATCTGCTCGGCGAACCAGCCCAAGGCCAGGGCGATCAGCACGAACTGCAGCGCGGGCCGGGCGCCCAGCAGGTGCGTGGCGCTGGCCCAGCAGCACGCGAACATGAGCACCGAGGCCGTGACGATGGCGATGGTGGTGTCGTTGTGGGTGCGCACCGCCGTGGCCACCAGGAAGGCGGCCAGCAGGGCAAAGCTCAGCGCCGGCAGGCGCGCGGCCAGTGGGGTCCGTGCAGGCATGTGTGTATCACGCTGTAACAAACCTCCAGTGTAGAGGATGGAGCCCAAAATGGCGCGGCCTGTGTGTCCTGCGCATCAGCGCGCTTTTTCGGCGCTTTTGGCGGCTGTTCCGGTGCTATACCGCTGGGCTCAGGGGGTCAGCGACGCCAGGTTGAGCAGGGAGGCCTCCATGGCGGCGGCCGTGGCCAGCGGCTGCTCCATGGGGAAAAGGTGGCTGCCGTCGAGCATCATCGTGCGGCCCTGGGTGATGCGCAGCGTCATGGCCATGCCCACCTGCTTCATTTCGTCCGAGTCCCGCCCGCCGATGAAGGCGGCCGGGCATTGCAGCGGATGGGTGCCGAGCAGCCGGCCCAGGTTGTGCGGCAGCGTGTTGTAGATGGCGGTTTCCACCGCACGGTCGAATCCGAGCACGCGCTTGCCATCGTGGTCCTGCAGTCCGTGGCTGATGTAGTCCTGCAACACGTCCGGATGCCACTGTGCAAAGGCCTTCTTCTTGCGGAAGTGTTCCAGCGCCTCGTCATTGCTGGCCCAGCTGAAGCGCCGCTGCCGGCTGATCTTGCCGGGCGAGATGGAGCCCACCACCTGCGTGCGCTTGGCCACCCCGACCGCGTTGGCCTTCCAGCCGCCCAGCAGGGGAGAGTCGATCAGCAGCACGCCGCGCACGAGCTCGGGGTGGCGGGCCGCTGCCATCACGCTCAGAAAACCGCCGAGCGAATGCCCTGCCAGAAACACTGGCGCACCCAGGCGCTGGACCTGCGCCGTGGCGAAGTCGGCGAGCTGCTGCACCAGGTGCGGCCAGTTGTTGGTGACGGGGTACCTGGGGTCGTGCCCATACCGATCCACCGCGCTCACTTCGAACCCGCGGGCCCGCAGGTGCTTGAAAAGGACGCGGTAGGTGCTCGCTGGGAAGCTGTTGGCGTGCGAAAAGACGATGGGAAGCATGGGGTACCCGGCAGGAGGGAAGGTCGGGCGCTGCGGCCCCGCGGCCGTCAGATCAGCTTGTCCAGATGGTTGGTGATCTTCTTGAGCGGCTTGCTGCGCGCCGGGTTCACCATGATGGGCACGGTGGTCACGCCGCCGCCCCAGGCGGGGTCTTCGATGCTGTCGAACACCTGGCGCAGCTTCTGGCCCCAGCTGTCGTGCAGCATGCGGAAGTAGGGATTGTTCTCGTCGATGCACACCACTTTCTCGGTCGAGAAACGGTCCACCTCATAGACGACGAGGTCCAGCGGCAGGCCCACCGAGAGGTTGGACTTGAGCGTGCTGTCCATGGAGACCAGCGCGCACTTGGCGGCTTCGTCCAGCGGTGTTTCGGGCGTCAGCACGCGGTCGAGCACGGGCTTGCCGTACTTGGATTCGCCGACCTGGAAGTACGGCGTCTCGGACGTCGCCTCGATGAAGTTGCCGGCCGAATACACCTGGAACAGGCGCATGCCCTCGCCCTTGATCTGGCCGCCGAACACCATGGACACATTGAAGTCCACGCCCGAGCGCTTGAGCGCCGCCCCGTCGCGCTCGTGCACGTGGCGCACGGCGGCGCCCAGCACGCGGGCCGCGTCGAACATGCTTTTGGCGTTCCAGATGGAGATCGTCTCGCCCGAGTCACCGTCCTTGAGCTGCTCGGTCTGCAGGATCTCGCGCACCGACTGCGAAATGGACAGGTTGCCCGCCGACAACAGCACCATGAAGCGGTCGCCCGCCTTCTCATACACCATCATCTTGCGGAAAGAGCTGATCTGGTCCAGGCCGGCGTTGGTGCGCGAATCGGACAGGAAAACCAGCCCGGCGTTGAGTTTGATGGCGACGCAATACGTCATGGAAAAAGTGGGGTCGTTGGAAGAGAGGAACCCGCGAGTTTAGTCTGGCGTGGGAAGGCCTCCTCGGGAGGTGGTGCCGGACGGCTCTCCTGTGCTCTGTGGCGGGTATGCGAAATTGATAGCAATGGAGGGTGGATGGACAAGCGCTGCAGGCTATTTTTAATAAGAATCGGCTTGCTGCAACCCCCGCCGCCAACCCGGGGCCACAGCAGTTGGCAACGCAAGGTCCGCCGAGGGGGCAAAGGGCTATTCCTCCCGGGCCAGGCAGCATGCGCCCGCCGCTCCTATCATCCGCCGCTTCACCTGAAGGGCCCTGCCGTGTTGAAGAATCCACTGATCCTGTCTGGAACCCGCCGCGCCTGCGCGCTGGCCCTGGTTGCATTGCTGGCGGCCTGCGGCGGGGGCGGCACGGAAGAACCTGGCGATGGTGGCAACCCGCCAGCGCCACCGCCTGCCCCGGTGCGCTCCGGCCAGCTCGAATCCGCCGCCGCGCTGGGCACCGTGCCGACCGCCGACATCGCCGCGGCCCTGGCCGCCAAGGAGTCGCTGGCCCAGGACGTGGTGCCGCGCTACAGCGTCGCCTCCTACCGGCTCGAATACCTCACCACCGATGCCGACGGCAAGGAGGTGCGCGCCTCCGGCCTGGTCAGCGTGCCGCAAAAGCCCGCCGGTGCGAAAAGCCCGGTGCTCAGCTACCAGCACGGCACCATCTTCCGCGATGCCGAGGCGCCCAGCAACAACGCGGTGGCGTCGGAGGTGTCGGTGGTGCTCGCATCGCTGGGCTACATCGTGCTGGCGCCCGACTACGTGGGTTTTGGCGCCTCCAAGGGCACGCCCCACCCCTACCTGCTGGCGGCGCCCTCGGCGGCCGCCACGGCGGATTTTCTGACGGCCGCCCGCACCTGGCGCGGCCAGGCCAACGTGGCGGACAACGGCCAGCTCTTTCTGACCGGCTACTCCGAGGGCGGCTACGTCACCATGGCCACGCACCGCGCGCTGCAGGCGGGCGGATCGCCGCACCTGCAGCAGCTGCGCATGGTGGTGCCGGGCGCGGGGCCCTACAACGTGCAGACCACCATGGATGGCCTGGTGGACCTTGTGCGGCAAGAACAGCCGGTGATCGGCGCATTCATCAACCCGGGCTTCCTGCGCTACCTGGGCGGCAGCGTGCAGCGCGAGGTGCGCCGCCTGCTGCTGCGTGCGCTCATCCCGGGCGATGCCGACGTGGCCTATGACACGCGCTTCATCGACCACTTCCTGGCCGACGATGTGCAGGCCCTGGCCAGCGCCAGCAACGTCTACGACTGGAAACCCAACGTGCCCGTGCGCCTGTACCACGGCCGCGACGACCGCACGGTGCCCTACGCCAGCTCGGTCAGCACCGTGCGCGCCATGCAGAATCGCGGCGCGGGCGACCTGGCCGGCCTGACCGAGTGCCGCGCACGACCGGTGGCCGGGCATCTGCAGTGTGTGCCGCCGTTCATCACCTTCATGCTCGGGCAGCTGGCACCAGTGGCGCAGGATCTTTGAGCCGGGGCGCCGCGGTGGCCTTCCGGGGCGCCGGGCCGGGAGCCTGGTGGCGTCGCCTCAGCCCGCCATCTTCTTGAGCTGGTAGAGCGCATCCAGCGCCTCGCGCGGGCTCAGCGCATCGGGATTGATGCCCGCCAGCGCGGCCTCCACCGGGCTGGCGCCCGCGCCCTCGGGCGCGGCCGGGGTGGCGAACAGGTCCACCTGCAGGTCGTTCTCGCCCGCGCGCTCCTCCAGCGCGGCCAGCGCATGGCGGGCGTGGTGCAGCACCGGCGAGGGCATGCCCGCGAGCTTGGCCACCTGGATCCCGTAGCTGCGGCTGGCCGGCCCGGGCTGGATCTCGTGCAGGAACACGATGTCCGCGCCCGACTCGGTGGCGCTCACGTGCATGTTGATCGCGTGGCGCGCCTTGGCGGGCAGCTCGGTCAGTTCGAAGTAGTGCGTGGCAAAGAGCGCGAACGCGCGGGTCTTGTCGTGCAGGTGCGTGGCGATGCCGCTGGCCAGCGCCAGGCCGTCGAAGGTGCTGGTGCCCCGGCCGATCTCGTCCATCAGCACCAGGCTGTGGGGCGTGGCCGCGTGCAGGATCTGCGCGGCCTCGGTCATCTCCAGCATGAAGGTCGACTGCGCGTTGGCCAGGTCGTCCGCCGCGCCAATGCGGGTGTGGATCGCGTCGATGGGCCCCAGCCGGCAGCTCGCGGCCGGCACGTGGCTGCCCATGCTGGCCAGCAGCACGATCAGCGCCACCTGCCGCATGTAGGTCGACTTGCCGCCCATGTTGGGGCCGGTGATGACCTGCATGCGCGTATTGGCGTTCAGCCGCGTGTGGTTGGCGATGAAGCTGCCGCTCGACGTCTCGGCCAGGCGCGCCTCGACCACGGGGTGGCGGCCCCCTTCGATCTCGATGCAGGGCTCGGGCACGAACTGCGGCGCGCACCAGTTCAGCGTGAGCGAGCGCTCGGCCAGCGTGCACAGCACGTCCAGCGTGGCCAGGGCCTGCGCCAGGCGGGTGAGCGCGGGCACGTGGGGCTGGAGCTGGTCGAGGATCTGCTCGTACAGCCACTTCTCGCGCGACAGGGCGCGCTCGTTGGCCGACAGCGCCTTGTCCTCGAAGGCCTTGAGCTCGGGCGTGATGAAGCGCTCGGCGTTCTTCAGGGTCTGGCGGCGGCGGTAGTCGTCGGGCACCCGGCCAAGGTTGCTGCTTGTCACTTCGATATAGAAGCCGTGCACCTTGTTGAACTGCACGCGCAGGTTGGCGATGCCGGTGCGGGTTTTCTCGCGCGTTTCCAGGTCCAGCAGAAAGGCATCGCAGTTGGTCTGGATGGCGCGCAGTTCGTCGAGTTCGGTATCGAAGCCCGGGGCGATCACGCCGCCGTCGCGCACCAGCGCGGCGGGCTCCTCGGCGATGGCCGCGCACAGCAGGGCGGTACAGCCCTCGGGCGGATGCAGGTGGCTGAAGATCTGAATCAAATAGGGCTCTGGCGCTTGTCCAGAAAGCGCTAGCAGCTCTGATTTTTGTAGCGTCTTGCAGAGCGCGACCAGCTCGCGCGGGCGCACCTGGCGCAGCGCGATGCGGGCGGTGATGCGTTCCACATCGCTCACGCCCTTGAGTTCGCCGCGCAGTGTGGACCAGGGGCCCGCACCGCCGCCTGCGCCGCCCGCACCCCGCAAGGCTGTGGTGGCCGACAGGCGCTGGCGTGCCTCGGCGCGGTCGCGGCGCGGCTCCAGCAGCCAGGTCTTGAGCAGGCGGCTGCCCATGCCGGTCATGCAGGTGTCCAGCAGCGAGAACAGCGTGGGCGCGTCGTCGCCGCGCAGGGTCTTCACGAGCTCCAGGTTGCGCCGCGTGGTGGCGGGCAGGTCGATGAGGTCGTCGCCGCGCTGCACCTGCACGCTGTGCACGTGCGTGAGCGTGCGGCCCTGGGTGTGCTCGGCATAGGCCAGCAGGCCGGCCGCGGCGGCGTGCGCCTCGCCCAGGTCCTGCGCGCCCCAGGCCTGCAGGCTGGCGGCGCCCAGGTTTTCGAGCAGCTTGCGCTCGCCCAGGGCGCTGTCGAACTGCCAGTCGGGCCGGGGGCTCATGGGGCAGTTGAAGGCGCCGCCCTGGCGCAGCGCCTGCAGCTGCTGCTCGAAGCGGTCCGTCACGCCCGCGCTGTAGATCAGCTCGCTGGGGCCCACGCGCGCGATCCACCCGCCCAGTTCGTCCTGCGCGCATTCGGCCAGGTACACGCGCCCTTGCGTCACGCTCAGCCACGCCAGGCCGCAGCGCGCGCGCGGCGCCTGGTGCACGGCCATGAGCAGCGATTCGGACTTGTCGGACAGCAGCTCCGTGTCGGTCAGCGTGCCGGGCGTGACCACCCGCACCACCTTGCGCTCCACCGGCCCCTTGGCCGCGCCCACTTCGCCCACCTGCTCGGCGATGGCCACCGACTCGCCCATCTTGATGAGGCGGGCCAGGTAGTTCTCCAGCGCATGGAAGGGAACGCCCGCCATGGTCACCGGCTGGCCGCCCGACTGGCCGCGCTGCGTGAGGGTGATGTCGAGCAGGCGCGCCGCCTTTTCGGCGTCGCCATAGAACACCTCGTAGAAATCGCCCATGCGGTAGAACACAAGCGTTTCGGGATACCCGGCCTTCAGGGCCAGGTACTGCTGCATCATGGGGGTGTGGTGTTCGAGCGTGTCGGACATGCGGGGGGCCGGGAAATGAGGCGTGGACTGTAGCAGTTCGCCCGGCACGCGCCGCCGCGGGCCCCGCGCGGCGAAACCTGGCGGCGGGCCCGTGCCGGTCCCTGCGGTGTGTCCGGCGGGCCTCGGGTTTTCCCTTGGGGAAATGCCCCAGGTTTTGAACGAATGTTACGTTTAGACATACTCTTGCCTGTATGCTGGCACTTTGGCTTTTGACCGTCGGCCCCGCCCTGCGCAGGCGGGACCCATCCCAACCGCAGGCTTCAGAGGTTCCAGAGCGACCGTGATCTCGTCCGAACTGTTGACCGATCTCCTCGCCCCCGCTGGTGAGGGCCCCATAGAGCCCATGGCGCAGGCGCGCTTGCAGGCCCTGGTCGATGCCGTTCCGGTGGCATTGATGGAGTTCCGGCTGCAGCGGGGCCGCTTGCTGCTGTTGGCCGCCAACGCCGCCGCCCGCCGCATGCCCGGCCTGGGCGCCGTGCGCAACCCGGGCGCGGATGCGAGCGAGGTGTTCGACCTGCTGGAAGGCACGGCGCTGCTGGACCAGCTGCACGGCGTGGTCCGGGTGGGGGCGCCGCTCGAATGCCGCCAGGTGGTGCGCGAGCCGGGCCGGCTGCTGCTGGCCTGGGATCTTTCTGCCCGCCGCGTGACCAATGACTGCATCGTGGTCACGGTGCGCGATGCCACCGAGGCCGAAACCCTGCGCTCGGCGCTGGCCGCTTCCGAACGCGCGCTGGAGGAGGTGCGCCGCGAGCTGCGCGAGCAGACCGAGGTCTTCAACGCCATGGAGAGCCTGGCGCGCACCGGCCACTGGCGCCGCATCGAAGACCCTGGCGAGACGGTGCTGCTGTGGTCCCCGGGGCTGTGCGAGATCGCGGGTTTCGAGCAGCAGGAATGGGTGGACCCGGAGCGCGCCGTGAGCGGCATCCTGCCCGAAGACCGCCAGGTGTTCGACAAGGTGCGCGAGCGTGGAGCCGGCGGGGATGTGGAATACCGCTGGCGCCGTCCCGATGGCGAGGTGCGGTGGATGCGTTCCCGCGTGCGGCGCACGCTCCCGCGCGACGGGGTGCAGGTGGTGATGGGCGTGGTGCAGGACGTGACGGACGAGCACCGCGCCGCCGAGCAGTTGCGCGAACAGCTGCTGTTCATCCAGCGCATCGCCAGCCGCATTCCGGGCTTCATCTACGAATACCGCCTGCACGCGGATGGCGGCACCAGCGTGCAGTACATCAGCGATGCGGTGCGCGAATTCATGGGCGTGGAGCCGCACGAGGTCACGGCCGACCACGGCGTGCTCATGCACCGCGTGCTGGCCGAGGATCTGCCCCAGGTGCAGCGCTCCGCCATCACCTCGGTGCGCAAGCTGGTGCCCTGGCAGTGCGAATACCGCGTGCGCATGCCCGACGGCAGCGTCCGCTGGCACATGACCAATGCCATTCCGCACCGCGAGCCCGATGGCTCGGTGGTATCGCACGGCTTCACGATGGACATCACGGACCGCAAGCGAGCGGAGCAGGAGATCGAGCGCCTGGCGTTCTTCGACGCGCTGACGGGCCTGCCCAACCGGCGGCTGCTGCTCGATCGCCTGCAGCGCTCCATCGCCGCGTGCCAGCGCACCAGGAAC
>NZ_JBXASG010000009.1:0-290447 GCF_058809075.1 Acidovorax sp. GW821-FHT11A03 | reverse complement strand
TCGACCACACTCCGCTCTCAACCATCAGCCGCCCATGAGCCGCATTCCGGCCATGAACAACCTCCTGAGAATCAACACCTAGCTGTTCTCGCCGGCGGCCCGGCCCCTGTGGCGAAAGCCACACCCACCGCGACCGCAGCAGCCTCACCCTGGGCCGTGCCGGCACGGCGTTGTGGTTAGCTACGCCAGCAAGAAGTCCGGCGCCGCAGCCAGCGCCTGCGCGTCGGCCTGCACCGCCCCCGGCGGCCCGCCCTTGCCCCAGAGCGCGCCGCCCCAGGCCATCGACAGGAACCGGGCGCACAGCTCCACGGAGTCGATCATGGGCTGGGCCTTGGCGCGGTCGCCGCTGGTGGTGATGAGCGCCAGGGTCTTCGCGCCCATGGGCTCCTTGAAGGCCAGGCCGGGCACGCGCATCCAGGCGCTCCAGTGGTCCAGATAGGTCTTGAGCGGCGAGGGAATGCTGTACCAGTAGACCGGCGCCACGAACACGATGTGCGTGGCCGCCAGCGTGGCGTCCAGCAGCGTCTTCATGTCGCCTTCGGGCGGCGCATAGGTGCCCGAGGTGTGGCGCTGGTCCACGAAGGGCGGCAGGTCCATGCGGGCCAGGTAGTGCCAGGTTTGTGTGGTGCCCGGGGGCAGCGCGGCGGCCGCCTGGCGCGCGAGCCACTCGGTGTTGCCGGTGTGGCCCGGCTCGCGGGTGGACGTGGTGAGAAAGAGGTAGTGCGGTGCAGGCATGGACGGGATCGTAACGGCCCCGGCCCGTGTCTGCTGGCAGTGGCTTCAGGCCGTGGCGACGGCCCGGGGCGCGCGCACGCGCTCGTCGCCCAGGAAGCCGAAGTTCATCGCGGGCTGTTCGCCGCTGATGAGCTCGGCCAGCGCCTTGCCCGAGCCCGCGCCGTGCGTCCAGCCCAGCGTGCCGTGGCCCGCATTCACCCACAGCTTGCCCACGCGGGTCTGCCCGATGAACGGGATGTTGGTGGGCGTGGCCGGGCGCAGGCCGGTCCAGTACTGCGGGTCGCCGCCTTCTTCGGGCGTGCGGGTGTCGCACACGCCGGGCAGGATGGCCTCGATGCGGCGCGACAGCATGTGGCAGCGCGCGCGGGCCAGTGTGCTGTCCAGCGTCAGGTCCCAGCCGTTGAGTTCGATGGTGCCCGCCACGCGCAGGTGGTTGCCCAGGCGGCTCATGGCGATCTTCTTGCCGTCGTCGATGGTGGAGACCATGGGCGCACCCTCCGGCTTGAGCAGCGGGAACGTGGCGCTGTAGCCCTTGCCAGGGTAGATCGGCAGGTCCACGCCCACGCTGCGCAACAGCGGCGCGCTGTAGGAGCCGCAGGCCACGACCACGGCGTCGGCCTTCAGGATGAAGTCTTTTTTGCCCCCACCGCTGGACTGGCGTGCCATGACAGCTACCGAATCAATAGCGTTGCCGATCTTGTTCAGGCGCAGCACGTCGTGGCCATAGAGGAACTGCGCGCCGCGCGCCATGCAGCGGCGGGCGAGTTCCTGCGTGAACACGCGCGCGTCGCCGCTCTCGTCGGTGCTGGTGTAGGTGCCGCCGGTGATCTTGTCGCCGTAGGCCTTGAACGCGGGCTCGATCTGCAGCAGTTCGTCGCGGCTCACCAGGCGCCGTTGCACGCCGTGCTTGCGCATGAGCTCCACCGCATGGCCCGCGGCGTCGAAGGACTTCTGGTCGGTGTAGAAGTGGGCGATGCCGCGTTCGAGCCGGTTGTACTCAATGCCCGTGGTGGTCACCAGGTCCTTGAGCGCGGCATGGCTGTAGGCGCCCAGCGCCACGATCTGCTGCACGTTGCGCTCGAACGCGGCGTCGTTGCACTGCGCCAGGAACTGCAGGCCCCAGCGCCATTGCTGCCAGTCCATCTGGGGGCGGAACAGCAGCGGCGCCTCTTTGTCGAACATCCACTTGAGCGCCTTGAGCGGTGCCTCGCGGTTGGCCCAGGGCTCGCAGTAGCTCACCGAGATCTGCGCCGCGTTGGCAAAGCTGGTTTCGAGCGCCGCATCGGGCTGGCGGTCGACCACGATGACCTCGTGGCCGCGTTCGAGCAGGTGCCACGCGGTGCTGATGCCGATGATGCCGGCGCCCAGGATGATGGTTTTCATGGGGCGCAGTGTGCGCGACATTGCGTTGGACTAAAAGCAAAATTAAACTTGATGCAAAAACATCAGTCCACCTAATAAAGCAACCCTGGCCACGCCCTTTTCAGCCCCCCGGAAGACCCCATGAGCACCTACGACCCCGCAGCCCTGGAATGCCTTGCCGCCATCGTCGAGGAAGGCGGCTTCGAACGCGCCGCACAGCGCCTGAATGTCACGCAGTCGGCGGTGTCGCAGCGCCTGCGCGCGCTGGAGGCGCAGGTGGGCTCGGTGCTCATCGTGCGCAGCCGTCCGCTGCGGCCCACCTCGGCGGGGCAGTTGCTGCTCAAGCACACCAAGCAGCTGCGACTGCTGCGCGCCGACCTGGAGCGCGACCTGCACGAACTCGCGCCCAGCGCCCCCGGCGGCACGCGCGAGGACGAACGCATCTCGATCGCCATCAATGCCGACAGCATCGCCACCTGGGCCATGGGCGCGCTGCACGACCTGGTGCGCCAGCGCCTGCCGCTCGAAATCATCGTGGACGACCAGGACTTCACCCAGGAATGGCTGCGCTCCGGCCAGGTGCTGGGCTGCGTGACCACGCTCAAGCAGGCCCTGCGCGGCTGCAAGATGGTGCCTCTGGGCGCCATGCACTACGTGGCGGTGGCGTCTGCGCCCTATGCGCAGCAGCACCTGCCCCAGGGGCTCACGCCGCACAACTTCCGCGAAGTGCCGTTCCTGTCGTTCAACCGCAAGGACGACATGGCCGCCGAATTCGTGGCCCGTGCCTTCGGCCTCAAGCGCGTGGCGCTCAACCACCTGTTCGTGCCCGGGTCGGAGGCGCAGATGCGCGCCGTGGCCGCCGGCTGGGCGGTGGGCGTGGTGCCCGAGCTGCTGGCGCGCGGGCCCATCGCCGACGGCAGCATGGTGGACCTGGCGCCCGGCCGCAGGCTGCCGATCCAGCTGTACTGGCACTGCTGGAACCTGGAGTCGGCGGTGCTGGACGCGCTCACGGCCGCGCTCACGGCCACGGCCACCCGCACGCTCGAGGCGCCGGCGGCCTAGCCGGGGCGGCGGCTGCGTTCAGTGCGGCCGGCCCACCACGAGATGGCACGAGGCCATGGGCGCCAGCGTCTGCCCCACCGTGCATCGGGTCTCATCACCCGGGCCCTGGATGCGGTGCGCGGCGGTCACGCTCACGGCGGTGATCCGCTGGGGGCGGTCCGTGGTGTTGCGCACCTCGTAGGCGTGCAGGTAGTCGGCGAATGCACGTTCCAGGTCGGGGTGGTCGGGAATGTCGGCCACGCCCCCCGCCGGGTTGTCCAGCGGGACATCGCTGGAGGGCACCGCGATCGCCTGTCCGCCCCACGGCATGCACAGCAGCGCCGCGCAGGCCAGCAGCCCCGGCACGATGGCGCGGACCACGCCGTGTCCCGCGTGGCGCAGCAGGTGGCGGGCCGCGGCGGCCAGGAGCAGCACCAGCACCAGCAGCCCCCATTGCGACAGCGTGGGCACGGCGGCCGGGGCCGCCAGCGGGGCATAGGCCACCGCGCCCACGGGCGCGCCCTGGGCCCAGGCGGCGGGGGCTGCAGCGGCGGCCGCCCACAGCAGGGCGATGCGTGGGGCGGTTGCGGGGCGACGGGAGGGATGGTTTTTTTGCATGAAATTGCCTTGTAGCGCTTGTTTTAAAAGGGTGATTAGCTATTGTTTTGGGAGTGACGCGCGTGCCCTGCGACGGGACCCGGGCCGCCGTCGGTCAAGGCCAAGCCCACGCTGCGCCGGTTGGCCGCGAAAAGGGCGGCGGCGATGCCGCGGACAAGGAACATGGTGGCGCGCACGGAGAAGAAGCGAAGGAGGGCTGCCGCGCATGCTAGGCAGCATTCACGGCGCGGCTTGACTGTGCGTTTCAGGGCGCTTGACTGCCCGTGCCGCCGAGGGATCGGCAAAAGCGGGTGCTACACCCTCAAGCCGCGCAGCCAGTCCGCGTATTCGGCGGTGGTCTGCCCGCTGGCGCCGTCCGGGCCCTTGCGGGGCGCTTGCCAGCCGCGCCCCATGGCACGCACGTCGCTGGGCGTGAGGCCAAAGGTCGTGCGAAAGGCGCGGCTGAAATGCGCCTCGCTGGTGAACCCGGCGCGCGTGGCGATCTCGCCCACCCGCAGCCGGCGGTTGGCCGGGTTGGCCAGCGCGTGGAACGCCCGGGCCAGGCGCTGCTGCTGCACGTAGTGCGCCACGCCGCCCAGCGGCTCGAACAGCCGGTACAGCATGCTGCGCGAGACGCCGAACGTGCGGCTCAGCAGCTCGGGGCTGAGCGGGGCTCCCAGGTGCTGCGCGATGTATTGCTGGATGCGTTCGAGGGTGACACCCTGGATCTGTGGCTCCGCCTGGGCGAGGGTGTCGCGGCCCGGGCGCAGGCAGGCCGCCAGCATCTGCGTGGTGGCCTGCACCACGGCGGGCGCCTCGGGGAGGGTGACGGTGGGCAGCCGCCGATGCAGCGACTGCAGGTAGTCGCTGAGCAGCCCGCCCAGCGCCGTGTGGCCGCGCAGCACCGTGCCGTGCAGGTCGGCCGAGGGGCTGCAAAAGGCCTCGTCGGCGATCTCGCGGGGCACGACGATGGACAGGACGTGCGAGGGGCTGGCGTAGGTGCGCTGCGTGCGGCCGAGGTCGAACACGGTGATGTCGCCCGCGCGCACCTGCATGTCCACGCCGTCGTCGTGCTGGCCCACGAACCCGCCGCTGCGGTACCACTGCACCAGGTAGTGGTTGACCCCGTCGCGCGCCACGCGCGGCGTACCGCGCGAGAACTGCTGCCGGCCAAAGCGCAGGTCGCCCACCAGCAGGGCGCCCAGGTGGCTGGCGGTGACCGATGCACTGAAGCTCTCCAGCGGATCGCGGTCCAGCGGCGCGACATCGAAGACCACCGAAATGCTGCTGCGCCAGGCCTCGAAGCGCTCTTCGCCGGAACCCTGGTCGGTGGTGAAAACTGTCGATGGCAGGGCGTGCGGCGTGGACATGGCGGCGCGATTATGGGGGCGGGTGCTGCAGTGCACCAGCGCAGATTGCCCGCCCTCGCGCCCAGGCCCGCGGCACGATTCCTGCTGGAGAAAACGTGAACGACGTAGTTGCATTGCAACTTGGTCATTTATTTTTTTACTGTGATGTATAAAATGGACGCCATGCAAACGCAGCCCCCCAAAGCCTCGTTCAAGGAGCAGATGCACCAGGCGCGCGAGGATGCCATCCTCCAGTCCACCTGCCAGCTCCTGGGCGAAAAGGCCTTCGACGCCATGACCATGGACGATGTGGCCAACGCCGTGGGCATTGCCAAGGCCAGCCTGTACAAGCACTTTTGCAGCAAGGAAGAGCTGTGCAGCGCCGCCATGGTGCAGATCCTGGCGCGGGTGCGGGCCTATCTGGCGGACCTGCCCGCCGAAACGCCACCCCTCGAAAAGCTCCATGCGCTGGTGCGCTGGTCGCTGGAGCGCCTGCTGAGCAATGAAATGCCGCTGCTGCCCAGCCGCAACTCCACGCTGCGCGCGGTGCTCATGGCCAACAAGGACTATCTCAACGGCCTGGTGGCGGTGAGCGACCAGATCGGCGAATGGATCACCCAGGCCCAGGCCGAGGGCGTGATCAACCCCACGCTGCCACCGCTGGTGGTGCTTTACACCTTGTATGCGCGGGCCTGTGACCCGGTGGTGAGCTTCCTCAAGGAAGGCGGCCAGTATTCGGATGCGCAGATCGTGGATCTGGTGGTGCGCACCTGTTTCGACGGGCTGGCTGCGCGGTAGCGGCAGCCCGTTCCGGCGTTTCGCACCTCGCAAGAAAGCCCGGCATGCCGGGCTTTCTTGTCTTGCGGGCGAAAAACCCTGCCGAGGCAGGGCGCGGCCTGCGCCGGGCGGCGGGGCTCAGCGCACGAGCAGCACGGGCACCTTGCTGTGGGCCAGCACCTGCGTGGTGACCGAACCCATGACCAGGGTGGCCAGGGCCCCGTGGCCGTGGGAGCCCATCACCAGCAGGTCGAACTTGCCGCTGTCGGCCACCTTGGCGATGTTCTCGCCCACCGTGCCGACCTTGACGCTGCGCTTGGCCTCCACACCGTGGCGCGCGAGAAACTTGCACACGGGCGCCAGGATTTTCTCGGCTTCTTCGGCGTGGTAGTTCTCCACGACTTCCTTGCCCAGGGCCGCGCGGGCACGCGCGGGCAGCGGGGCCTGCACGGTGAGCACCGTGTACTGGTGGTTGCCCCCCAGCAGTTCTTCGTGGGTCGCCAGGTAAGCCAGCATTTTCTTGGTGTAGGCGCTGCCGTCGACAGCAAGCAGGATGTTCATGGTGTTCTCCGAAAAGGAATGGGTCAGACTAACGTGCGCGGACTTCTGTTGTCTTGACCTGGGTCATGTTTTTTCCTCTGCACTGCGGGGCGGCAGGGCCCCGTGCGCCGATCATAAGGTGATGCAGCACTGCGCCTGGAACGCCGCCTGCTCGCCCTTGCGCGCATAACCCAGCGGATTGGCCACGACGCGGCACTGCCACGGCGTGCCGTCCTCGCGCAGGCCCCGTGCCGTGTAGTCGCTCGGGGCATGCAGGTGCCCGTGCAGCCACAGCTGCGCGCGGGGCAGCAGGGCGTCCAGCGCGTTGCAGAAGCCCGCCGTGCCCGGCACCATGCCGTAGCGCGGGTCGGCACTGCGCAGGCTGGGCGCGAAGTGCGTGGCCACGACCGTGGGCCCGTCGAACGGGACCGCGAGCGCGTCGGCCAGCCACTGCTGGCAGGCCAGGGCCTGGTCGCGCACGGCCTCGGCGAGGAATGGCTGCGCATGGCGGGTGCCGCCCGTCTTGCGCAGATAGAAATTCGCCGCCCGGAAAGCCTTGTCGCGCAGCTTCAGGCGCCTGGCCAGGTCGGTGGTGCCTTCGTGGTCCGCCAAAGCGTCGAAATCGCTCCAGAGCGTGGTGCCCACGAAGCGGACACCTTGAAGAGTGACCACCTCCCGCTCCAGCCAGGTGATCCCCAGCCGTTCGCAGGTCCTGCGCAGCCGCTGGTGGGCCGCATCGAAATCCTGCGCGTCGTATTCGTGGTTGCCGGGCACGAAGAGCACCGGCGTGGGCCAGCCCGCGTACGGGGCCAGGGGCGAGAACCGGGCGAGGCCGAAGTCATCGTCCTGCAGCAGCGAGCCCTGCTGGTAGGAGCCCACGTCCCCCGCAAGCACCAGCACATCGGCGCCGGGGGCCGGTTCGGGGATGAAATGGGGGTGCGCCTCAAGGTGCAGATCGGACAGCAGCTGGATGTTCATGGAGCGCGCAGTCTACGGGCTCGGGGTGGGAAGGGGCGAAGCGAATGCCCTGGCGGCACCCCGAAATGCGCCAGATCCCGCCGCAAGGCACTGCCGCGGCAGGCCGCGCTGGGGTGGGTGGGCGGGATGCCCGCGCCCGGGCCTCACGGTTCGGGAAAGGTGCGGCGCGCCGAGCGCGCCAGGGCGTGCAGCAGCCAGGTCATCGCCGCCTGCTGCGGGCCGCGGCGGCGCCACAGGGCATCGACGTGCACGGGCGGGACGTCCAGCGGCAGGGCCCGTTGCACCAGCGCGTCGGAGATGCCCGTGACGGGCACGAAGTGGCGCGGCAGCACCGTCAGCAGGTCCGAACCCGACACCACGCGCCCGGCGGTGAAGAACTGGTTGACCGTGATCACCACCTTGCGCTCGCGGCCCAGGGAGGCCAGCGCCTCGTCGATGAAACCGAAGGGGCGGCCGGAAAAGCTCACCAGCATGTGCCGGGCAGCGCAATAGGCGTCCAGGGTGAGCGGCGCGTCCGCCAGCGGGTGGCCCTGGCGCATCACGCACACGTATTCCCCGTCGTAGAGGCGGCGGCTCTCGAACGCGACCGCCCCGCCCGACTGCGCGCGTGCCGTGAGGTCCGCCAGCACGGCCGGAAAGTAGCCCACCGCCATGTCGGCGGCTTCCTCGTCGAGCAGGCGCCGGGGGTCGCGGGTGGTCAGGGGCAGCACCCGGATCGAGATGCCGGGGGCCTCGCGCTCGATGATCTCCACGAGGGCGGGAACCAGCGTGGCCGCCGTGGCATCGGCCATGGCCAGCACAAAGGTGGACTCGGCCGTGGCGGGCTCGAAGCGCCCCGGCGCCAGGGAGTCCTGCAGATGGGCCAGGGCCTCGCGCACGGGGGGCCACAGCGCCAAGGCGCGGGGCGTGGGCTCGACCCCCTGGCCGCTGCGCACCACCAGTTCATCACCCAGCACGTCGCGCAGCCGGCGCATGGCATTGCTCACGGCGGGCTGGGTGATGGACAGCTTGTGCGCCGCGCGCGTGAGGCTGCGCTCGGCCATTACCTCGTCGAAGACGCGCAACAGATTCAGGTCCAGCGAGCGGAAGTTCAAGGGTGTCATGGCCATTCATCACCATTATGAATATCAATGATTCAAAATATAAACTTGAACATGCAAAGGGTAAACCCTAATATCACCCCATCGCCCGGCAATCTCGCCACAAGCGTTAGAAAAGGGAAACCGAAATGACCAGCTTTGCACACGTTGACTACCCCACTGAACACCCCGGCGTGGTCCGCGCCGAAAACGCCGCCGCCGCTCTGAAGAGCGTGGCCGCCAACTTTGACGGCGCCCGTGGCGCCGCCACCCTGCTGCTCGCGGCCGTCGTGTCGGCACTGCTGGTCGTGGCCAACCAGGTGATCGACACCTGGAGCGAAGGCCACCTGCTGGCCGCGTGGATGGTGCTGTGGCTGGTGGCGTTCGCCGCCCTGGCCCTGCTGACCGCCCCGGCACGCCGTGCTGGCGCCGCTCTGCGCGTGGCAGGGCGCGCCTGGGCGGAAAACCGCCGCCGCGCCGCGGACGACGAGCGCACCTGGCAAGTCGCCATGAAGGATCCCCGCATCATGGCTGAACTGAACCATGCAATGGGCATCCCCACGGTGAACGATATCCGCACGTACTACTGAGACCGCGCTGCGCGGCCGGCGCGGCCGTCCCGATCCCCTTGAAGCCGTGGCGAATGCTCGCCACGGCTTTTTTCATGGGCCGGCTGTCCTGCGCCTGGCCTGTCTTCCCCCTGGCGCCGGCCCATGAAAAAACCGCCCGTTCGGCAGAAGGGGCGGTTTCTCGGACTGGGAAGAACAGGGTTTATGCAGCCAGGCGTTTTTCCAGCAGGGCCTTGGTTTCCAGCAGGGCCGTGGGCAGGTGGTAGGCCAGTTGCTCGAAGTGGGCATCGTGCAGCTTGAACTCATCGGCCCAGGCCGCCTTGTCGATGCTGGTCACGGCGTCGAACTTCTGGGCGCTGAAATCCAGACCCGTCCAGTTGATCTCGGCGTACTGGGGCGCCACGCCGAACATGGTTTCCTGGCCTTGGGCCTGGCCTTCGATGCGGTCGATCATCCACTTGAGCACGCGCATGTTGTCGCCGTAGCCGGGCCAGACGAATTTGCCGGCCTCGTCCTTGCGGAACCAGTTCACGCAGAAGACCTTGGGCACGGCCTTGCCGGTGGCGGCGATCTTGCCTTCCATGTTCAGCCAGTGCTGGAAGTAGTCGCTCATGTTGTAGCCGCAGAACGGCAGCATGGCGAAGGGGTCGCGGCGCACCACGCCCTGGGCCCCGAAGGCGGCGGCGGTGGTCTCGGAGCCCATGGTGGCGGCCATGTACACGCCTTCCGTCCAGGTGCGGGCTTCCGTCACCAGCGGCACGGTGGTGGAGCGGCGGCCGCCGAAGATGAAGGCGTCGATCGCCACGCCGTTGGCGTCGTCCCACTGCGCATCGAGCGCCGGGTTGTTGGTGGCGGCCACCGTGAAGCGCGAGTTGGGGTGGGCCGCCTTGGCGCCGGTTTCCTTGGCGATCTGGGGCGTCCAGTCCTTGCCTTGCCAGTCGATCAGGTGGTCCGGGAGCTTGCCGGTGTCCTTTTCCATGCCTTCCCACCACACGTCGCCGTCGTCCGTCAGGGCCACGTTGGTGAAGATCACGTCCTTGTCCAGGCTCTTCATGCAGTTGGGGTTGGTGTGCATGTTCGTGCCGGGGGCCACGCCAAAGTAGCCGGCTTCAGGGTTGATGGCATACATCTTGCCGTCGGCATGGGGCTTGATCCAGGCGATGTCGTCACCGATGGTGGTGACCTTCCAGCCGGCAAAGCCTGCTTCGGGCGGCACCAGCATCGAGAAGTTGGTCTTGCCGCAGGCGCTGGGGAAGGCGGCGGCTACGTGGTACTTCTTGCCGGCGGGGTTGGTCACGCCCAGGATGAGCATGTGCTCGGCCAGCCAGCCCTGGTCGCGGCCCATGGTCGACGCGATGCGCAGGGCCAGGCACTTCTTGCCCAGCAGCGCGTTGCCGCCGTAGCCCGAGCCGTACGACCAGATCTCGCGCGTCTCGGGGTAGTGCACGATGTACTTGACCTTGGGATTGCAGGGCCAGCTGGTCGTGTCCTTTTCACCTTCGGCCAGGGGGGCGCCCACGGTGTGCATGCAGGGCACGAACTCGCCTTCCACGCCCAGCACGTCGTACACGGCCTTGCCCATGCGGGTCATGAGGCGCTGGTTCACGGCCACGTAGGCGCTGTCGGTCAGCTCCACGCCGATGTGGGCGATGTGGCTGCCCAGGGGGCCCATGCTGAAGGGCACCACGTACATGGTGCGGCCCTTCATGCAGCCGTCGAACAGGGGCTGCAGCGTGGCCCGCATTTCAGCGGGGGCCATCCAGTTGTTGGTGGGGCCTGCGTCTTCCTTGGCGGCCGAGCAGATGTAGGTGCGGTCTTCCACGCGGGCCACGTCCGACGGGTCGGACCAGGCCAGGAAGCTGCCGGGGCGCTTGGCGGGGTTGAGCTTCTTGAAGGTGCCGGCGTCGACCAGCTGCTGGCACAGGCGGTCGTACTCTTCCTTGCTGCCGTCGCACCAGTAGATGGTGTCGGGCTTGCACAGGGCGGCCATGTCGGCCACCCAGGCGAGCAGCCGGGCGTTCTTGACGTAAGCGGGGGCGTTGAGATTCAGGCCCTGCATGGTGGGTGCGTTCATCGGGAGCTTCCTAAGTTGAAAAACAGTTTTTTCAAAGGAAGCGGACCCGGTGGATCGCGGCAAGGCCTGGCGCAGTTGCGATGCTGAGCGCTGCCTTTGAAAAAACGGCTTTCGTGCTCAGTCGGCGGGCGGGAGCGTGGATCAGCCCCACGGGGTGGAGGCTATTTCCACGGATTCCGCGGGTCGGCTGGGGTGTCAATTTTATGAATCTGCCGACCGCTTGTCTGTCAGACTGGGGCTAAAACCATGCAAAAGATGCATGAGGTTATGCATCACAATCCGCCCAGTCCTGTCCCGCCCTTCAGGTGCTGGGCTGGCCTGTCTGGCCGGCCTGCCACCGCGCATGGCCCGCCTTGCGCAACTCGCACGCCGGGCAGGTGCCGCAGCCGTAGCCCCAGGCATGCAGCGTGTCGCGCACCCCGTGGTAGCAGGTGTGCGACTCGGTGATGATGAGATCCACCAGCGCGTCGCCGCCCAGGGTGCGGGCCAGCTCCCAGGTGGCGGCCTTGTCCAGCCACATGAGCGGCGTCTCGAACGTGAAGCGCTGCCCCATGCCCAGCGACACGGCGACCTGCAGCGCCTTGAGCGTGTCGTCGCGGCAGTCGGGGTAGCCCGAGAAGTCGGTTTCGCACATGCCGCCCACCAGCGTGTGCAGCCCGCGCCGGTAGCCCACGGCGGCGGCCAGGTTGAAGAACAGCAGGTTGCGCCCCGGCACGAAGGTGTTGGGCAGGCCGGCGGCGGTCATCTGGATCTCGGCGTCGCTGGTCAGCGCCGTGTCGCTGATGCGGCCCAGCACGGCCAGGTCGATCATGTGGTCGTCGCCGAGCCGGTCACGCCATGGCCCGAAGCGGGACCGCAGGGCCGCCAGCACGGCCTGCCGGGCCTGCAGCTCCACATGGTGGCGCTGGCCGTAGTCGAAGCCGATGGTTTCCACGCGCTCGAACTGCGTGAGCGCCCAGGCCAGGCAGGTGGTGGAGTCCTGGCCACCGGAAAAAAGGACGAGGGCGTGTCCGGGTCTCATGGGGTCTCCTGGTGACGGGGGTGGTGCAAGGCGAAAAAAAGCCCCGCGCAGCGGGGCTTGTGGCGGTGCCAGGGCAATCGATCAGGCCATGTACACGGCGATGAAGGCCAGCAGGAACATCATGATGCCGCCGACCACGGGCAGCACCACGGGAATCACGTGAACCACGTTTTCCACGGGATCGTGCGGGAGCGATTCGGGGGCGTGCGTAGTGTGGTGGTCGGACATGGTGTGGGCTCCAGATGCTTAAAACTTGCGCAATTCTAGCCGCGCCGGCGTGCACGGGGCTGAAAGCCCCGCGCCGGGGGTCAGATCAGGTCGGCCTCCATGCCCGCGGAACGCAGCTTGCCCAGCACCTCGTCCACGTGCGCCTTGCTCCTTGTCTGCAGGACCAGCTCGATCTCCACGTTCTGCGCGGCCAGCATGGTGAATGCGCGCTGGTGGTGCACTTCCTCGATGTTCGCGCCCGCGTCGGCCACGGTGGCGGTGATGCGCGCGAGCACGCCCGGCACGTCGCGCGCGCTGACCTTGATGCGCGCCAGCCGGCCCGAGCGCACCATGCCGCGCTCGATGATGGCGGCCAGCAGCAGCGGATCGATGTTGCCCCCCGAGAGCACCAGCCCCACGCGCTTGCCCCTGAAGCGGGCGGGGTGGCGCACCAGCGCCGCCAGGGCTGCGGCGCCCGCGCCCTCGACCAGGGTCTTTTCGATCTCCAGCAGCATCAGCACGGCCTGCTCGATATCGCCTTCGTCCACCAGCACCAGGTCGTCTACCAGGCGCTGCACCACCTCCTGGGTGATCTTGCCCGGGGTGCCCACGGCAATGCCCTCGGCGATGGTCGAGGTGCCCATGGGGTGCTGCGTGTGCCGCACGGCGTTGACCATCGACGGAAAGCGCGCCGCCTGCACGCCCACGATCTCGATGCCGGGCTTGAGCGCCTTGGCCGCCGTGGCCATGCCGGCGATCAGCCCGCCCCCGCCGATGGCGACGACCAGCATGTCCAGATCGGGCTGGGCGGCGAGCATCTCCAGCGCGACCGTGCCCTGGCCCGCGGCAATGGCTTCGTCGTCGTAGGGGTGCACGAACGTCAGCCCCTGCGCATCGGCCAGCCCGTAGGCGTGGGCCCGGGCTTCTTCGAGCGTGTCGCCGTGCAGCACCACCTCGGCGCCGAAGCCGCGGGTGCGCTCCACCTTCACGCCGGGCGTGAAGCGCGGCATCACGATCACCGCGCGCAGGCCCAGGCGCTGCGCGTGGTAGGCCACGCCCTGGGCATGGTTGCCCGCGCTCATGGCCACCACACCCGGCGTCGTTCCGGGCGCCGCGCCGCGGGCACGTTCCGCGTCGACCAGCAAGGTGAGCCGGTTGCAGGCGCCCCGCTCCTTGAACGAGGCCGTGAACTGCAGGTTCTCGAACTTGAGGAATACCTGCGCGCCCACGATCTGCGAGAGCGTCTTGGATTCCACACAGGGGGTGTCCAGCACTTGGCCCTGCAGGCGGGTGGCGGCGTCTCGGATGTCTTGGAGGGTCAGCATGGCGCCATTGTGGCGCAGGCCCGCGTGCCGCAGGCCCCCCGGCATGGACATGGGAAGAAAATGGCCGCCAGCGCTTGAGGGATAAGCGCTGAATGCTATCAAAATGGAAGCTCTACTTGATGCTCAGCCTGCGCGCCAGCTTGTGCAGGTTGCTCGCGTCCACCTCCAGCGCACGCGCCGCCTGGGCCCAGTTGCCCTGGTGGCGCGCCAGGGCCTGCGTGATGGCGTGCCGCTGGCAGGCATCCACGGCGTCGCGCAGCGGGCCTTCGGCGGTGGTGGGGGTGGGCGGCGTGGTGGCCACAGCGGGGGCACCGGCATCCAGGGGGGCGTGGGCCACGCTGGCGGCGTTGGCGTCCAGGTCGAGCAGCGCGGGCTCCAGCGTCACGATGTCCGCGCGGCTCACGCCCCGGCTCAGGGCCTTGAGCGCCGCGCGGCTGACCACGTGCTCCAGCTCGCGGATGTTGCCGGGCCAGGGGTAGCGGCGCAGGGCGTCCTGTGCGCTGGCCGACAGCCGCAGGCTGCGCAGGCCCAGGCGCGCGCGGTTCAGTTCCAGAAAGCGGCCCGCCAGCAGCAGCACATCGTTGCCCCGTTCGCGCAGCGGCGGGATGGGCACGGGGTACACCGACAGCCGGTGGTACAGGTCGGCGCGGAACGCGCCGTCGCGCACCTGCTCGCGCAGGTTGCGGTTGGTGGCGGCGATCACGCGCACGTCCACGCGGCGCGGGCGGTCGGCGCCCAGGCGCTGGATCTCGCCGTTCTGCAGCGTGCGCAGCAGCTTGGCCTGCACGGCCAGCGGCAGCTCGCCCACCTCATCCAGGAACAGCGTGCCGCCCTCGGCGGCCTCAAAGCGTCCCGGCCGGTCGGCCACCGCGCCCGAGAACGCGCCGCGCACATGCCCAAACAGCTCGCTCTCGGCCAGCGATTCGGGCAGCGCCGCGCAGTTCACGTGCACCAGCGGACGGGTAGCGCGGGTGGACTGGCGGTGCAGCAGGCGCGCGAACAGCTCCTTGCCCACGCCGGTCTCACCCAGCAGCAACACGGGGAGGTCCGAGCCCGCCACCACCTCCAGCTCGTGCAGCAGGCGCAGCAGGGGCTCGCTCTGGCCGACGATCTCCATGTCGCCATCGCCCGCGCGGGTGGTGCGCTCGTCGTCGGCGCTGCGTGTGTGGGGGGCGCTGCGCAGCGCCTGCACCTCGCGCTCCAGCCGCGAGATGCGCACGGCCGCCTCCACCAGCACCTTGCAGTCGGCCAGCGCAGCGCGTGCGGCCTCGCCAAAGGTGCCGGTCTGCAGCGCGTCGAGCGTCAGCACCCCCCAGGGCTGGCCGTCCACCCACAGGCTCACGCCCATGCAGTCGTGCACGGGCAGGGGCTCGCCCACCAGGGTGTCGAGCAGGCCGTCGTAGGGGTCGGGCAGGGTGCTGTCGTGGTCAAAGCAGGTCACCTCGCGCCGCGCCAGGATGGCCGCGAGCCGGGGGTGCTGGCTGACCACGAAGCGCCGGCCCAGCGCCTCGCGCACCAAGCCCTCCACGGCCACGGGGCGCAGGTGGTCTTCCTCCAGCTGCAACAGCGCCACGGCCCCGCAGTGAAAGCGCGTGCGCAGGTGGTCCGCCAGCCGCTGCAGGCGCACGGCCTGGGGCAGATCGGTGGCCAGGTCGGCGAGCAGGGGGCTATGGTCCATGGTGACATTTACCTTTAATGGGTGAATTAAACCCTATCCATGGATGGTCAGAAAGACCATGACCGCTGCAAGTGGTTGATTTGATGGGCCTGCAGCCCTGGCCCGGCGCTTGCGATGTGGACAGTGACACCGATTCACTCGTTCCAAAAAGCCATGACCACAAGACCCCGACCCCATGCCGCCAGCGCACGCTGGCGCCGCCCCGTTGTTGTTGTTCTGTTGAAGCAGGAGGCCCGCCATGGGTAACTACCGCAAGCTCTGGTTCACGCTGATCGGCGTGCTCATCGTCACCTTCAGCCTGCTGGGCTACTACGGCGCCGAGGTCTACCGCACCGCGCCGCCCATCCCCGCCAGGATCGCCACGGCCGGGGGTGAAGTGCTTTTCACCCACGACAGCATCCTCGACGGCCAGACCGCCTGGCAGTCGGTGGGCGGCATGCAGCTGGGTTCCATCTGGGGCCACGGCGCCTACCAGGCACCCGACTGGACGGCCGACTGGCTGCACCGCGAGCTGCTCAACTGGCTGGAAGTGGCGTCCGAGCGCGCCCATGGCAAGCCGTTTGCAGACATCGACGCCGCCGCCCAGGCCGTGCTGCGCGACCGCATGAAGACCGAGTACCGCACCAACACCTACAGCCCCGAGACGGGCGTGGCCACGGTGTCTTCGGTGCGTGCGGATGCCATTGCGATGACCGCGCTGTACTACGACCAGCTTTTCAGCGACGTGCCCGCGCTGCACAAGACCCGCGAGCACTTCGCCATGAAGGAGAACACCCTGCCCAGCGCCGAGCGGCGCGCGCAGATGACGGGTTTCTTCTTCTGGACGGCCTGGGCCGCCGCCACCGAGCGCCCCGGCACCACGGCAACGTACACCAACAACTGGCCCCACGAGCCGCTGATCGGCAACAAGCCCACGGCCGAGAACATGGTCTGGTCGGTGATGAGCGTGGTCGTGATGATGGCGGGCGTGGGCTTCCTCGTGTGGGGCTGGTCCTTCCTGCGCAAGCACGACGAGGTGGAGCCCACGCCACCCCAGCATGACCCGCTCTCGCGCGTGCCGCTCACGCCGTCGCAGCGCGGGCTGGGCAAGTATTTGTTCCTCATCGTGGCGCTGTTCAGCTTCCAGGTGCTGCTGGGCGGCTTCACGGCCCACTACACGGTGGAAGGCCAGCAGTTCTACGGCATCAACGTGTCGCAGTGGTTCCCGTATTCGCTGGTGCGCACCTGGCACATCCAGAGCGCGCTGTTCTGGATCGCCACGGGCTTCCTGGCAGCCGGTCTGTTCCTCGCGCCGCTCATCAATGGGGGCAAGGACCCGGCTTACCAGAAGCTGGGCGTGGACATCCTGTTCTGGGCGCTGGTCGTGGTGGTGGTGGGCTCGTTCACGGGCAACTACCTGGCCATCGCGCAGATCATGCCGCCCGAGTGGAACTTCTGGCTGGGCCACCAGGGCTATGAATACGTGGACCTGGGCCGCCTGTGGCAGATCGGCAAGTTCACCGGCATCGCCTTCTGGCTGGTGCTCATGCTGCGCGGCATCGTGCCGGCGCTGCGCACCCCCGGTGGCGACAAGAACCTGCTGGCGCTGCTGACGGCGTCGGTGGTGGCCATCGGCCTGTTCTACGGCGCGGGCTTCTTCTACGGCGAACGCACCCACCTGTCGGTGATGGAGTACTGGCGCTGGTGGGTGGTGCACCTGTGGGTTGAGGGCTTCTTCGAAGTCTTCGCCACCACGGCGCTCGCCTTCATCTTCTCGACGCTGGGGCTCGTGTCGGTGCGCATGGCCACCACGGCCAGCCTGGCCTCGGCCTCGCTGTTCATGCTGGGCGGCGTGCCCGGCACCTTCCACCACCTGTACTTCGCGGGCACGACCACCCCGGTGATGGCGGTGGGCGCGGCCTTCAGCGCGCTCGAAGTGGTGCCGCTGGTCGTGCTGGGCCACGAGGCCTGGGAACACTGGCGCCTGCAGCACCGCACGCCCTGGATGGCCCGTCTGCGCTGGCCGCTGATGTGCTTCGTGGCCGTGGCCTTCTGGAACATGCTGGGCGCGGGTGTCTTCGGCTTCATGATCAACCCGCCCATCTCGCTGTACTACGTGCAGGGCCTGAACACCACGCCGGTGCATGCCCACGCCGCGCTGTTCGGGGTGTATGGCTTCCTGGCGCTGGGCTTCACGCTGCTGGTGCTGCGCTACATCCGGCCGCAGCTGGTGTTCAGCGAGCGGCTCATGAAGACGGGCTTCTGGTGGCTCAACGCCGGCCTGGTGCTGATGATCGCCACCAGCCTGTTCCCCATCGCCCTGTTCCAGTTCCACGCGAGCGTGAGCGAAGGCCTGTGGTACGCCCGGGGCGAGGCCTTCATGCAGCAGCCCTTCATCCAGACGCTGCGCTGGGTGCGCACCTTCGGCGACGTGGTCTTCATCGTCGGCGCGCTGGCCATGGCCTGGCAGGTGGTGAGCGGTGTGTTCGGTTCGCGGGCCCCGGCCGCTTCCACGGGGGCCTACCTGGCGCAGGCCCGTCGCTGAAATGCACCGTGCGCGGCGGCTGCCACAAGCGGCCACCGCGCTCACACACCGTTTGCCCACAAGGACTGACCATGAACCTCGACAAATTCAAGCACCAGCACACCGACATCCTGCGCAGCATCGCCACCTTGCGCGCCCTGGCCCACGCGGGCGTGCAGGCCAATGCCACGGCCATCGCGCAGGGCATCGTGGCGATGAGCGGCACCATCAAGCTGCATCTGGCCGTGGAAGACCAGGTGCTGTACCCCGCACTGCAGCGCGGTGGCAACGCCGAACTGGCGCGCCTGGGCCGCCAGTACCAGAGCGAGATGGCCTCGATTGCCAGCGCCTACGACGCCTTTGCGCGCCGCTGGAACACGGCCGAGGCCGTGCGCCGCGATGCGCAGGGCTTTCGGGACGAGGCCAACGTGGTGCTGCGGCGGGTGTTCGAGCGCATGCAGCGCGAAGACCATGACTTCTATCCCCGCATCGAGGAGGAAGAAACCGCCGCCTGCCATTGAGCGCCCACGCGAGCGCAGCCCGGCCGCAGCGGTGGAGCCCCAGCAGCCCCTAGCCCCCAACAAAAACACCCACCTTTTCCACGCACACCTCTTGTGCTCCAGCGTGCCATCACACGCACCCCCATCCATCGGTAGGGCCTGACGGCACCTTCCTTTCGCCGGCCTTTGTGCCGGCATTTTTTTTACCCCTGCTTACCGCCTCGATTGTGTTGGGTCAAACTACCTATAGTGTTTGGTGGGTATCGTGGACACCATAGGTAGTGTTTTTAACCCGTTCCACAGATTGGTCGAACCCATGGCGTCCACCCTTTCCACCTTGCCCCGCGAAGTCGTTTTGCGCAGCGGCCAGCGCGTTCCTTTTGACGCCGAACGCATCCGCGCCGCGCTGGCCAGCGCCGGGCAGGCCTCGGGTGAATATGGCGCCGACGAAGCGGCGTTGCTCACCGCCCAGGTCACCAAGGTGCTCATCCACCGCTTCCATGGCGAGGCACCCACCATCGAGCAGATCCAGGACGTGGCCGAGCAGACGCTGATCGCCGCCAACCACCTGGCCACCGCGCGCGCCTACATCGTCTACCGCGAGCAGCACGCCACGCTGCGCGCCGACCGGCAGACGCTGGTCGATGTGGAAAGCTCCATCAACGAATACCTCACGCGCGCCGACTGGCGCGTGAACGCCAACGCCAACCAGGGCTATTCGCTCGGCGGGCTGATCCTGAACGTGGCGGGCAAGGTCACGGCCAACTACTGGCTGTCGCACGTCTACACGCCGGAGATCGGCGAGGCGCACAGGAGCGGCGACCTCCACATCCACGACCTCGACATGCTCAGCGGCTACTGCGCGGGCTGGTCGCTGCGCACGCTGCTGCACGAGGGGCTCAACGGCGTGCCGGGCAAGGTGGAGGCGGGGCCCCCGAAGCACATGAGCTCCGCCGTGGGGCAGATCGTGAACTTCCTGGGCACGCTGCAAAACGAGTGGGCGGGCGCGCAGGCGTTCTCGTCATTCGACACCTACATGGCGCCCTTCGTCCGCATTGATGCCATGGACTACGCCGCCGTGCGCCAGTGCATCCAGGAGCTGGTCTACAACCTCAACGTGCCCTCGCGCTGGGGCACGCAGACGCCGTTCACCAACCTCACCTTCGACTGGACCTGCCCCGAGGACCTGCGCGAGCAGGTGCCCGTGATCGCTGGCGTGGAAATGCCGTTCAGCTACGGCGAGCTGCAAGCCGAGATGGACCTCATCAACCGCGCCTACATCGACGTGATGACCACGGGCGATGCCAAGGGCCGGGTGTTCACCTTCCCCATCCCCACGTACAACATCACCAAGGATTTTCCGTGGGAGAGCGAGAACGCGCAGCTGCTGTTCGAGATGACGGCCAAGTACGGTCTGCCGTACTTCCAGAACTTCATCAACTCCGAGCTGGAGCCGAACATGGTGCGCTCCATGTGCTGCCGCCTGCAACTCGATCTGCGTGAACTGCTCAAGCGCGGCAACGGCCTGTTCGGCAGCGCCGAGCAGACGGGCAGCCTGGGCGTGGTCACCATCAACTGCGCGCGGCTGGGGTACTTGCATGCGGGCGATGAGGCGGGGCTGCTCGCCGCGCTCGACCGCCTGATGGAGCTGGGAAAACAAAGCCTGGAGACCAAGCGCAAGCTCATCCAGCGCCTGATGGACCAGGGCCTGTTCCCCTACACCAAGCGCTACCTGGGCACCTTGCGCAACCACTTCAGCACGCTGGGCGTGAACGGCATCAACGAGATGGTGCGCAACTTCACGGCGGACCAGCACGACATCACCAGCGAATGGGGCCATGCGTTTGCCGTGCGCCTGCTCGACCACGTGCGCGAGCGCATGACCGCCTTCCAGGAAGAAACCGGCCACCTCTACAACCTGGAGGCCACGCCCGCCGAAGGCACGACCTATCGCTTCGCCAAGGAAGACAAAAAGCGCTGGCCCGGCATCCTGCAGGCCGGCACGGAGCAGCAGCCCTACTACACCAACTCCTCGCAGCTGCCCGTGGGCTTCACCGACGACCCGTTCGAGGCCCTGATGCGGCAGGAGGCGCTGCAGTCCAAATACACCGGCGGCACCGTGCTGCACCTGTACATGGGCGAGCGCTTGTCCAGCGGCGCGGCCTGCCGCGATCTGGTGCGGCGCGCGCTCACGCGCTTTCGCCTGCCCTACATCACCGTCACGCCCACGTTCTCCATCTGCCCCACACACGGCTACCTGGCGGGCGAGCACCCGTTCTGCCCGCGCTGCGACGAAGAGCGGCTGGACGCCAAGCGGCGGCGGCTGGCGGCCTGACCTCGAATTTCAAACCAAATTGACCTGTAGAGCTTATCAATAAAGAGCTGGCAGCTATCAATACAGAAGCATTTTTTAACCATGAAGGAGATCACATGAGCCATTTCTCTACCCCCGAACAGGCCGCCCTGGCCGCCGTGCAGCTCACCGACGGCGAGCGCCAGCCCTGCGAGGTCTGGACCCGCGTCATGGGCTACCACCGCCCCGTGGCCAGCTTCAACACGGGCAAGCAGGGCGAGCACGCCGAGCGCCGTTTCTTTTCAGAGCAGGCGCGTGGTGGAAGCAACGCCTGCTGAGGCGCCGCCAGCGTCCGCGCTGCGGCTGGGCGGCATGACGCCGCTCACCACCATCGACTTCCCCGGCCGCCTCGCGGCCGTTTTCTATTGCCAGGGTTGCCCCTGGCGCTGCGGCTACTGCCACAACCCCGGGCTGCTCGACGCCGCCGCGCCCCCGGCGTTGCCGTGGGACCAGGCGCTGCAGTTCCTGCACAGCCGCCGGGGCCTGCTCGACGGCGTGGTGTTTTCGGGCGGTGAGCCGACGCTGCAAGCCGCGCTGCCCGCTGCGGTGGATGCCGTGCGCGCACTGGGCCTGCAGGCTGCGTTGCACACCGGCGGCATGTACCCCGGGCGGCTGGCGGCGCTGCTGTCGCGCCTCCACTGGGTGGGGCTGGACATCAAGGCCCTGCCGCAGCGCTACGACGCCATCACCGCCACCCCCGGCAGCGGCGCGCGCGCCTGGACCGCGCTCGATGCCATGCTGGCCCATGGCATCGACCACGAATGCCGCACCACCTGGCACGCGGGCCTGTTTGGTGTGGGCGAATTGCTGGAACTGGCCCAGGCCCTGGCCGCGCGCGGGGTGCGGCATTGGGCGCTGCAGGAATGCCGCGTGCTCGGCGCTCCGGCCTGGGCGCTGGCGCCCGCGCACCGGCAGCAACTGGCCGCGCTGTTTTCCGGATTCACCTTGCGCCGGGTGTGAGTGCCGGGCGCAGATTTCCTGCGTTGCAAGGGCCTGCATGAAATAAGCATGCAAATACGGCCGCTGTTGCACACGCCTTGATGCGCGTCAGAAGTGCTTTGCGCGGCCCGCGCGGATCATTCGCGCCACCGCCGCACAACGGCACCACCTTGTCAGGAAATCCTCCATGAACCCCCTCGGCCTCCAGCTGCTGCACGCGCTCAAGCACCACGGCGCGCGCGAGATCTTCGGCATCCCCGGTGATTTCATCCTGCCCTTGTTCGCGCAGATCGAGGAAAGCGGCATCCTGCCGCTGGTCACGCTCAGCCACGAACCCTCGCTGGGTTTTGCCGCCGATGCCGCCGCGCGCATGCACTGCGGGCTGGGCGTGGTGGCCGTCACTTACGGCGCGGGTGCGCTCAACGTGGTCAATGCGGTGGCGGGGGCCTATGCCGAGCGCTCGCCGCTGGTGGTGCTGGCCGGCTGCCCCGGCGAGGTCGAGGCGCACTCCGGCCTGGTGCTGCACCACCAGGTGCGCCATGTCGATTCGCAGTGGCGGATCTTCCGCGAGATCACCTGCGACCAGGTGCGCCTGTCCGACCCCGCCACCGCGCCCGCCGACCTCGCCCGCGTGCTGCGCAGCTGCCGCGAATACTCGCAGCCCGTGCTCATCGAGGTGCCGCGCGACATGACGCTGCACCCCATGGCCGAGGTGCCGGTGCTGCCCCCCAGCCCGTTCAACGCAGCCGCCGTGGCCGAATGCGCCGATGAATGGATGGCCCGCATCCAGGCTGCCCGGCGCCCCGTGCTAGTGGTGGACGTGGAGGTGCGCCGCTTTGGCCTGGAAGCCCGCGTGGCCGAACTCGCGCGCCGCCTGCAGCTGCCCGTGCTCACCACCTTCATGGGCCGGGGCCTGCTGGCCGAGGACGCGGGGCATGCCGGCGTGCCCTTCCACGGCACCTACCTGGGCGTGGCGGGCGCACCGGAGACCAGCGCGCTGCTGGACGACTCCGACCTGCCCGTGATGCTGGGCGCCATCCTGTCGGACAGCAACTTCGGCGTGAGCGCCCAGCGCATGGACTTCCGCCGCGCGCTCATCGCCGCGCACCGCGAGGCGCGCGTGGGCCACCACCTGTACCCGGACATCCCCCTGGCCGCGCTGGTGGAGGCGCTGCTGGACCGTGCCCCGGCAGCGGGCGTTGCGATGGCACGCGCGCTGCCACCCCCGCCCATCTGCCCCGAAGGCCTGGTGGCCGACGATGCGCCCGTGTGCGCGGCCGACCTCTCCCGCGCGCTCAACGACCGCATCCGCGCGCACGGCCCCATGAACATCGTCTCGGACATCGGCGACTGCCTGTTCGCCGCCATGGAGCTGCTGCCCACGCCGCTGGTGGCACCGGGCTACTACGCGTCGATGGGGTTCGGGGTGCCGGCCGGCATCGGCGCCCAGGTGGCCACGGGCCAGCGCAGCCTCATCCTGGTGGGCGACGGTGCCTTCCAGATGACGGGCTGGGAGCTGGGCAACTGCCCGCGCCTGGGGCTGGACCCCATCGCCATCGTGCTCAACAACCAGACCTGGGAAATGATCCGCGCGTTCCAGACCACGTCGCGCTGCGCCGCGCTCGGCGACTGGCACCTGGCCGATGCCGCCGACGCCCTGGGCGGGCGCGGCCACCGGGTGCACGCGCGCGCCCAGTTCAAGGCGGCGCTCGATGCCGCGTTTGCCGAACGCGGGCGCTTCCAGCTCATCGAGCTGATGGTGCCGCCGGGCGACAGCACGCCCACGCTGCGGCGTTTTTCAGAGGGCATTCGCGCGCTGCGCGCGGGAAGGTAGCCCTCCCCGCCACACGCACGCGCGCGCCAGCCTGGCAGGGGGTGGGGCGATGCCGGTGGCCGGGCGGCTCAGCCGCCCACCACCCGCAGCACGTCGGCGCCGTAGGCTTCGAGCTTCTTCGCCCCCATGCCGCTGATGCCCTGCAGGTCGTCCAGCGTGCCCGGGTTGCGTTCGGCAATCGCCGCGAGCGTGGCGTCGTGGAAGATCACATACGCGGGCAGGTTGTGCTCGCGCGCCACCTCGGCGCGCCAGGCCTTGAGGTTGATGAAGCGCACCTGCGCGTCCGGGCCCAGGTTGGCGGCGGCGGCGGGCGGGGCGCTGCCCTTGCGCGTGCGCTTGGCCGGTGCGGACGACACCGATTCGCGCAGCTGCACCGGCACCTCGCCCTTGAGCACGGCGCGCGAGCCCTCGGTGAGGCACAGCGTGTCGAAGCTGTGGCCGCTGTCCAGCATCACCTTCTGAAGGCCTAAAGCGCCCGTGGCGATCAGCTGGCGCAGCACGCCGCGCAGTTGCGGTTCCGAGAGGTCCGCGCCAATGCCGAAGGTGGAGATTTTTTCGTGCCCGAACTGCGCGACCTTCTCGGTCTTCTTGCCGCGCAGGATGTCCATGATGTGCCCCGTGCCAAAGCTGATGCCGCTGGCCTGGTTCACGCGGTAGATGGTGGACAGCAGCTTGCGCGCCGCATCGGTCGCATCCCACACGGCGGGCGGGCTGATGCAGTTGTCGCAGTTGCCGCAGGGCGTGGAGGCTTCGCCAAAGTAGGCCAGCAGCCGCACGCGGCGGCAGTCGGTGGCCTCGGCCAGGGCCAGCAGCGCGTCGAGCTTGCCGCGCAGTGCCTGCTTGAACTCCTCGCCCGCCGGGCTCTCGTCGATCATGCGGCGCTGGTTGACCACGTCGTTCAGGCCATAGGCCATCCAGGCATCGGCGTTGAGGCCGTCGCGGCCCGCGCGGCCGGTCTCCTGGTAGTAGCCCTCGATGTTCTTGGGCATGTCCACGTGCGCCACGAAGCGCACGTCGGGCTTGTCGATGCCCATGCCGAAGGCGATGGTGGCCACCATCACGATGCCTTCCTCGCGCAGGAAGCGGTCCTGGTTGCGCTGGCGCACCTTGGTGTCGAGCCCCGCGTGGTAGGGCAGGGCCGTGAGGCCGGCGTCGCTCAGCGTGGCCGCCAGCTCCTCCACGCGTTTCCTGGACTGGCAGTACACCACGCCCGCCTCGCCCGCGTGCTCGCGCTCGATGAAGCGCAGCAGCTGCGTGGTGGCGTCCTTCTTCTCGACGATGGTGTAGCGGATGTTGGGCCGGTCGAAGCTGCTGATGAACAGCCGCGCGTCTTCCAGCTGCAGGCGCTCGATGATGTCGGCGCGCGTGAGGTCGTCGGCCGTGGCCGTGAGCGCGATGCGCGGCACCCCCGCATAGCGCTCGTGGAGCACCGTGAGCGCGCGGTACTCGGGGCGAAAGTCGTGGCCCCACTGGCTCACGCAATGCGCCTCGTCGATGGCGAAGAGCGACAGGTGGCCCTCGTGGTACAGGCTGTCGAGCAGGCCCAGGAAGCGCGGCGTGTTCAGCCGCTCGGGCGCCGCATACAGCAGCGTGATGTCGCCGGTCTGCAGGCGCAGCTCCACGTCCTGCGCCTCGTCAAAGCTCAGCGTGGAGTTCAAGAAGGCCGCATCCACCCCCGCCTCGTGCAGCGCGCCCACCTGGTCGTGCATCAGCGCGATCAGGGGCGAGATCACGATGGTCACGCCGCGCCCCTGCTGCTGGCGCACGATGGCCGGCACCTGGTAGCACAGCGACTTGCCGCCGCCCGTGGGCATCAACACCAGGGCATCGCTGCCCGCGATCACGTGTTCAACGATGGCCTGCTGGGGGCCGCGGAATTGCTCGTAGCCGAAGACGTCCTGCAGGACGGTATGGGCGGGGGACAAGGCGGGAGACAGGCGGGAGGACAAGCGGATACTCTGAAATTAATAGCTGGTAGCGCTTGTATGTCAAGCGCTAGAGGCCAATTTGACCAATACTTTCGCGGCGAGTGTGCCCGCTCGCGAAGGGGCTTATTGTGCGCCGGGTGCTATGTCCCAAGGATTGATCAGCACCACGGGTGCGCTGGCAAAGTCGCTCACGTTGCGCGTGACCACGGCCAGGCCATGCTCCAGCGCCGTCGCGGCAATCAGCGAGTCGAAAGCCGCCATCGGCTTGCCCGCTGCCTCGGCCTGCGCGCACAGGCGCGCCCAATACCCGGCCGTATCCCGTGTGAAGGCCAGAGTCCGCTGCCCAAACCCCGCCTGCACACTGGCGAGCCAAGTGGCCAGTTCGCTCTGGCGGCGCGAAGGAGGCAGTCGCACAATGCCTCGCTCCAGCTCGGCCAGTGTCAGAGCGGAGACAAACAGGTCGGCAGACGTGCGCGCGCCCATCCACTCCAGCACTGCGGGATTGGGCGCGGGCCGCACCAATTCAGACAGCAGGCAAGTGTCCAGCAGGTACTTCACTTCAGATCACTCCAGCGCCAACGTGCGAATGGGTTCGGCTGACCGTGCCGTATCCAGCGGCTCCCCGCGTGGCGCCTGCAACAGCAGGGACACCAGCGCATCCTCACCCGCCAGCCGCCGGTACTCGGGCGCGGCCATCAGCACCACGGCGTCGTTGCCACGCCGGGTAACCAGTTGGGGTCCTTCGTTCAGTGCGCATTCCACCAGTTCGCTAAAGCGGCTTTTGGCGTCTTGTAGTTGCCAAGCATGCATAAAGGCTCCTTTTGCTGGTTTGACTAGACTGACTAGTATGGTTGGGTGGCGTGATGCTGTCAAATCAAGAGGCCTTGCCAATCACCGGCTTACAACTTCGTACGGTGCCCACCCTGCTTGCACACGAGCAAAAAAAGGCTCTCTTCTTCCTCTTCATTGATTTCATGCGGCCTCTATTCATAGAGTGCGCTGCCGTGGCTTAAACGTGTGCACTTTCCCGGCGTTGCGCGCTCGCTGAAGAAAGGTTTCACATGAACAACATCGCTTCGTTTGCGCGTCAGGCGCAAACCCACCTTCAAACGATTGCAGGCGCCGACCGTGCCAACGTCAAGCGGTCTCACGTCTATGAACTGCTGGCCGCTGCGCTGGGGCTCGGCTCCCACGCCGCACTGAAGGCCCACGGCCTGCTATGCCCCCTGCCATCGCAGCCGCTCCTGGCGCACTACGGCAACTTGCATCCTGGGCCATGCGCGGCGCGGGCCGAGGCGCTGGGCATGCCCCGTGAGCGCTGCGGGCCATTGGCGAAGCTGATGGAATCGTGGCACGCGGACGATCCGCTCAAGGTATGGACCTGGTTTCACTACGCCAAGTTGCTGGGTAAGGATCTCACCCAAGGCGACTACCGGGCTATTCACGAGGATGGCTCCAGCTACGACGACGATGTGGGTGGCCCCATGTTCGTGGACGGGGTAGATGGCATCGAACTCCCCACGGCGGATGAATCCGTGCGCCAAGAAGCTCTGCGGGCGGCGCAATCCTTGTTCGCACGCATGAAGGCAGATTAGTCCAGGGTAGAAAGCCGTTTAGCCCGGCTTTCTACAATAGCGGCCTATGCAAGCCCTTCACTACACCCGCGCCGCGCAGCTGCCCGACATCCTCGCCCAACGCATCGTCATCCTCGACGGCGCCATGGGCACCATGATCCAGCGCTTCAAGCTGGGCGAGGCGCAGTACCGGGGCGAGGGCTACACGGGCCCCGACGGTGTGGGCGACCGGTTCAAGGACTTCCCGCGCGACGTGAAGGGCAACAACGAGTTGCTCAGCCTCACCCGGCCCGACGTGATCCGCGACATCCACGAGCGCTACCTGGCCGCGGGCGCCGACCTCATCGAGACCAACACCTTCGGCGCGACGACCATCGCGCAGGAGGACTACAAGATGGCCGACCTGGCGCGCGAGATGAATCTCAAGTCCGCCCGGCTGGCCCGCGCCGCCTGCGACAAATACTCCACGCCCGACAAGCCGCGCTTCGTCGCCGGCGCCCTGGGCCCCACGCCCAAGACGGCCAGCATCAGCCCCGACGTGAACGACCCCGGCGCGCGCAATGTCGATTTCGAGCAATTGCGCGCCGCGTACTACGAGCAGACCGAGGCGCTGGTCGAGGGGGGCTCCGACGTGCTGCTGGTCGAGACCATCTTCGACACCCTCAACGCCAAGGCCGCGCTGTTCGCCATCGATGAGTTCTTTGAAAAAAGCGGCGAGCGCCTGCCCCTCATCATCAGCGGCACCGTCACCGACGCCTCGGGCCGCATCTTGAGCGGACAGACCGTGACCGCCTTCTGGCACAGCGTGCGCCACTCGCGCCCGCTGGCCATCGGCCTCAACTGCGCGCTGGGCGCCACGCTGATGCGCCCCTACATCCAGGAGCTGAACCGGGTGGCCGAGGACACCTTCATCAGCTGCTACCCCAACGCGGGCCTGCCCAACCCCATGAGCGACACCGGGTTTGACGAAACCCCCGAGATCACCAGCCGCCTGGTGCACGAGTTCGCGGCCGAGGGGCTGGTCAACATCCTGGGCGGCTGCTGCGGCACCACGCCGGACCACATCGGCGCCATCGCCAAGGCGGTGGAAAACGTGCCCACGCGCAAGATGTTCTACCCCGCTGAAGCCTGAATTTGGAGACAAATTGGCCTCTGGCGCTGATCCAGAAAGCGCTGATAGCTATAAAAAACGCAGCACTCAGATCGTCACTGCGCTGCGGTGGCGCATTGCCGGGCGCATGACTCTGCGGCACCCTTGCGCCTTCGGTTGAACTTTCGCCCGCACCCTTTGCCAGAACCCCGGCCCGCTCCCCATGTCCGTTACCGCCACCCTGCCCGACACCCCTGTTGCTGAGGCCTCTGACAAAGCCGTTGCCCACGCCGCGCTCAAGCTCGAAAAGCGCCTGGTGCGCCAGGTGGCCCAGGCCATTGCCGACTTTGGCCTCATCGAAGACGGCGACAAGGTGATGGTCTGCGTCTCGGGCGGCAAGGACAGCTACGCCATGCTCGACGTGCTGCGTTTGCTGCAGCAGCGCAACGGCCACAAGTTCGAGCTGATCGCCGTCAACCTCGACCAGAAGCAGCCCGGCTTTCCGGCCCACGTGCTGCCGGAATATCTGACGCAGGTCGGCGTGCCCTTTCACATCGAGACGCAGGACACCTACAGCGTCGTCAAGGAGCACATCCCCGAGGGCAAGACCATGTGCAGCCTGTGCAGCCGCCTGCGCCGGGGCATCCTGTACCGCGTGGCCGACGAGCTGGGCTGCACCAAAATTGCACTCGGCCACCACCGTGACGACATGCTGCAGACCTTCTTTTTGAACATGTTCTTCGGCGGCAAGCTCAAGGGCATGCCGCCCAAGGTACAGAGCGACCGGGGCGACCACCTCATCATCCGCCCGCTGGCCTATGTGGCCGAGGATGACCTCACGCGTTGGGCCGAGATCCGCAACTTCCCCATCATCCCCTGCACCCTGTGCGGCAGCCAGGAGAACCTGCAGCGCAAGCAGATCGGCCAGATGCTGCGCGACTGGCAGCAGCTGTACCCCGGCCGCATTGAGAACATGGCCGTGGCGCTGCGCAACCTGGTGCCCTCGCACTTCATGGACCCGCGCCAGTTCGACTTCAAGGGGTTGGTACCCAACGGTGTGGCCGACGCCGATGGTGACAAGGCCTTTGACGCCGAAGAACTGCCTGCGCAGGCCGTGGGCATGCTCGCGGGCCTGCCCCTGATGCCCCGCTGAACCCGACCCCCGACGATTTCTAGATTGGGCCATCCCATGACCACCCTCCTCAAAGCCCCCGAACTCCTGCTGCCCGCCGGCTCGCTCGACAAGATGCGCGCCGCCTACGACTTTGGCGCCGACGCGGTGTACGCCGGCCAGCCGCGCTATTCCTTGCGCGCGCGTAACAACGAGTTCAAGCTCGAGCAGATCCGCCAAGGCATCACCGAGGCCCATGCACGCGGCAAGAAGTTCTTTGTGACCAGCAACCTGATTGCGCACAACGACAAGATCCGCACCTACCTGCGCGACATCGAGCCCGTGATCGACTGCCAACCCGACGCGTTGATCATGGCCGACGCGGGCTTGATCATGATGGTCAAGGAAAAGTGGCCCGAGCAGGTGGTGCACCTCTCGGTGCAGGCCAACACCACCAACTGGGCGGCGGTGAAGTTCTGGCAGAAGATGGGCGTGGAGCGCGTCATCCTCTCGCGCGAATTGAGCCTGGACGAGATCGAGAAAATCCGCCAGGAATGCCCCGACATGGAGCTGGAAGTGTTCGTGCACGGCGCGCTGTGCATCGCGTACTCGGGCCGCTGCCTGCTCAGCGGCTACTTCAACCACCGCGACCCCAACCAGGGCACCTGCACCAACGCCTGCCGCTGGAACTACGCCACGCACGACGCCGACATCGACGCCACCACGGGCGAAGCCATTGCGCAGAAGATGGAAGGCGACTTCAACTTCGAGGCCGCGCAGCAGAAGGCCGAACAGTCCTTCGCCTCCACCACTGGCAACGGCGAGCGCCACCCCAAGGCCGACAAGGTCTACCTGATTGAAGAAGCAGGCCGCCCCGGCCAGCTCATGCCCATCATGGAAGACGAGCACGGCACCTACATCATGAACAGCAAGGACCTGCGCGCGGTGGAGCACGTGGCGCGCCTGGCGCAGATCGGCGTCGACTCGCTCAAGATCGAGGGCCGCACCAAGAGCCTGTACTACGTGGCCCGCACCGCCCAGGTCTACCGCCGCGCGATTGACGACGCTGTGGCCGGGCGCCCTTTCAACCCCGAGCTGCTCATCGAGCTGGAAGGCCTGTCCAACCGCGGCTACACCGGCGGCCTGCTGGAGCGCCGCCCCAGCAACGACTACCAGAACTACATCAACGGCCACTCGGTCACGCAGCGCAGCCAGTATGTGGGCGAGGTGCTGGGTGATGAAGGGCAAGCCGAAGTGGGTTTGGCGGGCGACTGGGTGCAGGTGGAGACCAAGAACCACTTCGCGGTGGGCGACCTGATTGAGGTGGTGCACCCGGGCGGGAATGTCACCGTGCGGCTGGAGCAGATGCGTGACGTGGTCGGACAGCCCGTGCAGATTGCCCAGGGCAACCCGGTGCGCGTGTGGATTCCGCTGCCTGCGCGCTATACCGGCGCGCTGCTGGCCCGCGTGGTGGAGGCACCGCCTGCGGCCACGGCGGCCGAACCTGCCGCCATGGCCTGAGCGGGGCGCACCACCATGTGGACACACCATCGCAGCCGAGCGCCTGCTTGGGCACTGTCGGTTGTGGCCGCGCTTGCCAGCGCCAGCGCCCTGGCGCAGGGCTCCACTGCAGGCGCGCCGCAGTTGGCGCCCGCCAAGGTGCGCTATGTACAGGGCTCCTGGGTCAACCTGCGCGAGTCGGCCCAGGCCCAAGCCAGCGTGCTGGCCCAGGTGCCGGCCAACACTGCGCTGGAGCAGCTCGCTGAACGCGACGGCTGGTGCGCCGTGCTCTATCGAGGCGATGTGCGCCTCGGCCCCGCATTGGCGGCACCGTTGCAAGCCCATGTGTCCTGCAATCTGCTGTCTGACCAGCCCCTGACCCTGGCCCAGGTGGGCAAGGACGCAGCCCGCGCCTTCTGGGTGGCACCATCGCCCAACCGGCTGCGTGCCTATGGCAACGCCTTGCCCCGGCCCGCCGCGCTGCAGCTCAATGCCCTGGTCAAGACCCACGCGCCTGAGGCCCCCGTGCAGTACCCGGTGCGCCCGGAGTTTGAAGCGGCCAAGAAGCTGTTGCGCGCAGGCGTGCCGCTGCGGCCCGAGCAGGAGATTGACCGGGGCGAGCCCGTCGACCCGCTCGCCGACCTGAAGCTGGCCACCCGCGCGGTAGACCACATCCCCGCCGTGGCCCCCCTCGCCACCCGGCCCGTTCTGCCCGCGCTGGCCCCGTCGTACTTCCGCACCCACGCCAGCGTGGCGCTGCTGCACGAAACGGATGCCGATGGCCTGGCGGCGGTGGCGGGAACCCGCATCAGCGTGGTTCCCACCGGCGCGCCGCATGGCAGCTTCAACCGCCACATGGGGCCCGAGATCGAGTTCGTGACCGGCTTCTGGGACGTGGGGTCTGCCGACCTGGCCTTTGCCCCCGCGCTCACCCTGTATGCCATCACCCACCAGGGGCTGGTCGGCGCACGGGCCCTGCGCCAGCGCTACTGGGACATCAGCAACGCCGACCACTACTGCGGCGGCCACTACCCCGGCAAGGGCTTCGGCGACCCGCGCGAGGACGAAACGGTTCCCGTGCGCGGCTACGCCAGACTGTCCGACACCGCCGAGGTGCTGGTCCGCCTGGCCGTGCCCGGCAAGCTGCCGCCCGATGCCGTGAAGGTGAAGATCCGCCGCTACGCCACGAGCTGGATGCAACCCGCCGACCCGCCCATCCGCGACAAGCCCCAGCGCAAGCACACGGCGGTGATGGTGCACGAGATCGACGTGGACCGCGACGGTGTGGCGGACATCCTGCGCATCGACACCCCTGCGCCGGGTGGCATGAGCTTTGAGCCGGTTTTTGACTGGCGCTGGTACCTGAACATCAACGGCCAGTGGTTCCGGGCGGGGTACTGGGCGGATCAGGAGTGCACGTGAGTGGACTCCTTGCGCGGCAGTTCGGGGCGGGGAAGGGCCGGGTTTTCAGATGCTTGGGGTGGGGAGCTCAGAAGTGTTCAGGGGAAGCTTCCGGCCAGGAGCAGTCGGTGGCGGCTAGCGAAAGCGGACGCTCAACGGGCAAGGTAAGCGGCCCGCAGAATGCGGGTCTGCTTGAGCGACGGGTTAGCGCATGTGATTTAACCACCCGGCGAGAACACTAGGTTGATGCTGACCACTGCCGCCGCGACAACCAATCCTAAAGCAAGTAGATAGCCAAGACGAAGCCACGAGAAGCGCTTGCTTTGCGTGCGCCGCTCAACGGCGCGCGCTATTTGATTGCGATGCAGAGACTCACCCACGACTTCGCCTGCCAGAGCGAGGGGAACAACCAATACAAACAAGCCGAGCCAACCGAGCCACGAGCTAGGCCGCGCAGGAAATGACGAGACGAGCACAACAGCCCCGAGCGCCGCAGAAAGCACAAAGTAGATGGCAACGAAACGCAAAACCGATTTCATGTGCGCTAACGTGATGTATCCCGCAAAACCTGCGGGATAAATTGGACAGTGCGGGATATTCTGGGCACTGATTCCTCCTGAAAATGGCTTGCAGTTTGGGCTTGCGGTCAGTGCGCTGTTCAAAAGCACAGGTATAAAATTTCCGGCAAACCCAGCAGGCATCAACTCAGCAAACTATAGCTTGCCAGTAGGCAGGCACAGGGCACTGAGACAGCGCGGTTTGGACGTCAAGCCAGTGGGTAGTGAGTCAACGGCAGCTTTGCGGTAGTTTCGTCCACCGGCTGCTTAGGGCCCAAAGTGACCGCTCAATCAGCCCGTAGTGATACCCACACTCACCGCGAACCCGGCTGCCGCAACAACGCCCCCAGCACCAGCGCCTCCGCCATCACCTCCAGCGCCTCTTCCAGCGTAGCCAGCAACTCCGGCAGCCCTGGCAACCAGGGCCAGTGCGGCTGCACCTCGGGCCATTGGTCCACGGCCATCGCCGCCAGCCCCACGGCGAACCCGGTCCACAGCAGGGCCTGGGTGCTGCGGTGCGACAGTGCCCGGTGCAGCCACGCCAGCGTGGCCAGGCCCACCACGGCCACCGCCAGCATGGGCGCCTCGCGCACGGCGCCCCAGCGGCAGGCATCGGTCCATTCGTGGCAGCGGAACTTCCACAGCTCGTGCAGCATGAACTGCTCGTCCAGCGCCAGCGCGCCGAAGGCCAGCACCAGCCACACGCCCAGCCGCCCGGGCAGGCAGCGCTCGGCCGTCAGGCGCAGCGCGGTGATGCACAGCGTGAGCAGCAGCGCACTCGACAGCCACGATGCGGGCGAGTTGTCGGAGCGGAACGCGCGCTCCCAGCCCGGCGCAAAGATCCACGCGCTGAACAGCAGAAACCCCGCCACCGCGCCCAGCAGGGCGGGTGCGACCCCCGGGTGGGGCGCCCGCGTAGGGCCGGGCGTGTGGTGGGATGGTGGGGCAGGGCGTTGGCGCATGGCGAGCTTGGAACCACGGGGCATCGGCGCCGGGTGGTGCCAGCGGACCGACGCAATTTTGAATCAGATAGGCCACTGGCGCTGGAATTTAGAGCATTTTCAGCTATGCATTTGGTAGCTTGTTGATGGTTTTGCACGCTGCGGGCGGCGTGCCCTGTTCACGCCCGTGGAATCGCTTCAGAATCGGAAACTCCCACGCTTGTCCGGTATGGCCCTCCCCATCGACCCCTCCCGCAGCGCGCTGCCGCCCGTGGCCCAGTTCCTGGCCGAAGCGGCCCTGCAGCGGCAGGCCGCGCTGCTGGGGCTGGACAAGCCCGGCCCCGCGACCGCGCCGCTGCCCACGGCCGACCCGAGCGCGCCTCCGCCCACACCGACCTCTCCCAGCCCGCCCGCCGGACCTCTGCCCGCCCCGGCGGCCGACAAGGCCAGCATCTCGGCGCAGGCGCGCGAGCAGCTCGGCGCAGGTTTTGAACCACGGCGCGGCGTGGCGGGCAACGCGGCCGCCGCTGCGGCCCCCGGCGCCAGGGCCGGCGCCGCGCCGCGGGGGGCGCTGGCACCGCCGCCGCTGCCCGTGGGCGCGCCTGTGCCAGCCTCCTCCACGGCATCCGTGTCGGGCGCCGACTGGCCCGCCACGGGGCTGGGTGCGCCGCTGCTGCGCATGGTGGGTGCGCTGGTGGCGCAGCTCACGGCGGGCAGTGTGGCGCCCCAGCGGGTCACGGCCGCCCAGCCCTGGCCCATCGGGCTGGCGCAGGCGCTGGAAAGCGGCGCGGTGGACGCGGAGACGCCGCCGCTTCAGACCTGGCTGGTGCGCCAGGGCAGCGTGCAGACGCCCGAAGGCCCGCGCGGCTTTGCGCTGACCCTGCGCGTGCCGGTGCCGTGGCTGGCGTCGCAGGCGCCTTCGGCTGCCGCATCCGCAGCGGCGGCGGCGACCGCCACGCCCTCCACGGCGGCGCCGCTGCAGGTGCCGTTCACGGGCAGTGCGCAGTCGCTGCAGTCCGGGGTGTTCGCGCTGGTGCTGCAAGGGCTGGAGGCCTCGGCACCCCGCACCAGCGCCTTGCTGGTGATGGATTTCCAGCCGCAGATGCCCGCTGCCGTGTATGGCCGCGACCTGCTGGCGCAGCTGCGCATGGACCCGTGGACGCAGATGGCCGTGCTGCAGGCCAGCGGCCAGGTGCCGCGCGAGGAGGACCGCGCCCGCAACGGCGCCTCCGGTTTGTGCGAGACCGTGGGCTGCCCTTATGCGGCCCGCGCGGAGTGCGCCCAGCCTTTCTGCCTGGCGCAGCGCGGGGTGCGGCCACCGGAGCCGGTGGGCCCCGCGCCCGGCGCCTAGAACCTGTTCGTCCCGGACTTTTCGCGGATCGCGCTGGCGGGGCGCGGCCTCGCGGGTCAGCGGGTCTTGTGCAGGATGTCCGCGTGGCGCGACCGCGTGATGGGGTAGGCCACCAGCAGCGGAACGGCCAGCACCAGGCACAGCGCCGGCAGCACGCCGGTCATCAGGGTGATGCCCTGCAGCGCGCTGGCCGACTGCGCCACGTTGGGCACGTAGCCCGTCACGTCCAGCATGCCGGCCACCATCACCGTGGCCAGCGTGCGTGCCAGCTTGTCCATCAGGCCGTACAGGCCGTAGTACATGCCCGTCTTGCGCTCGCCGGCCTGCATGTGGCCGTGGTCGATGGTGTCGGGAACCATGGCGAAGGGCACGATCCAGTGCGCGCCCATGCCGATGCCGATGACGACCAGGATGCCCATGACCAGGCGCTGGTCGCCCGGCCCCACCCAGTACAGCGCCACCAGGCCGCCCGCGCACAGCACCAGGCCCAGGACGTACGCCCAGTTCTTTTCCCAGCGGTCGACCACGACCTTCCACACGAACAGCGACAGGCCCACCACGCCGAGCAGCGTGCCCATGTAGCGCGGCAGGTCGCCCTTGTCGCCCTGCAGCTGGTAGATCACGAAGTACGCGAGCGAGGCCTGCACCAGCGTGAGGCCCAGGCGCACCAGGGTCGCAGCGCTCATCAGCAGCAGGAAAGGGCGGTTGCGCAGCGTGGTGCGCAGGGTCTCGCGCACGCTGTCCCACATGGGTTGGCGGTCGCTGGCGTCGGCGGCGGGCTCGGCGCCGCCCTGGGGCTCGCGCACGCGCCAGGCCACCACGGCCACGGCCGCGCCGGCGATCAGGCCGAAGCACGAGCCCGCGAGTGCATAGCCGGTGCGGGCGTCGGGCGCGGCCCGCACCAGCACCGGCATGAACACGCTGCCCGCGAAGAAGCCCAGCAGCGCACCCATGGAGGCATGGGCCGTGAGGCTGGTGCGCTCGTCGTAGTCGGTGGTCATGTTCGCGGCCATCGCCTGGTAGGGCAGCTGCACCAGCGTCATGAGCGTGTCGAACACGGTGTACGTGATGGCGATCCACAGGAACGCGGCCACGGGCGAGAGCCCCGGCGGCACCATCCACACCGCGGCGGCGGCGATGCCGAGCGGGACCGCGCCGTAGACGAGGTAGACGCGGTGGCGGCCCCAGCGCGAGCGCGTGCGGTCGGTCATCCAGCCGAACAGCGGGTCGTTGACGGTGTCCCACACCTTGCCCACCAGCAGCGCCGCGCCGGCCACGGCGGGCGCGACCAGGGCCACGTCGGTGTAGAAGATCATGAGCATGAAATTCATCGCCGCGACCAGCATCTGCAGGCCGACGTTGCCGACCGCGTAGCTGAGCTTGGTGCCGAGGGTCAGGGGCGATGGCGTGGTGCTGCCCGGCGCGTGACTGTGGTGCATCACGGTGCCACCGCCGGGACGGACGAAGGCACCGCGGCGAGCGTGGGCGCACTGGAGGCTGCGGCGCGCGGCGGCGCGGCTTCGAGCATCAGCCGCACTTCGCGGCGCAGCATCTTGTTCAGGAAGCTGCGCGGAATCTCCTCGACGATGCGGACATCGTCGGGGCACAGGGTGGCGGGCAGCTGCTGCGCCAGGTACTGCGCGATCTCACCCTCCAGCGTGCCCCAGTCCTGCCCCTTGCGCCAGCTCCGGCGCAGGCTCAGCACCAGCACGGCCTGCGCGCCATGCTGCACCAGGCAGGCCTCCTTGACCGAGGGGTGGGTGTGGGCCACCTCCTCCACTTCGCGCGGGTTCAGCAACTGCCCATCGCGCGAGACGCGGTCGGCGCTGCGCCCCAGCACGTGCAGGTAGCCTGCCGTGTCGAAATAGCCCAGGTCGCCCATCACCACCCAGCCGTCGCGCAGGGTCTCGCCGGTCTTTTCGGGGTCGAGCCAGTAGCCGTCGAAGCGCACGGGCGTCAGCACGGTGATCAGGCCCATCTCGCCCTGCGGCAGCGGCGTGAAGTCGTCGCCGCGGATGACCACCTGCACGCCGGGCATGACCCGGCCCACGGTGGAGAGCACCTCCAGGCCGAGCGGGTTGCCCTGGGCATCCACGTGTTCGTGCGGCAGCAGCCAGGTGATGGGCGGCAGGGCCTCCAGGCAGCCGTAGCCCTGCTGGAAGATCGGCCCGAAGCGGCGGATGGCCTCGGCGATCTTGGGCGCGGGCATCATCTCCGAACCATAGGGCACGTGGGTCAGCGACGACAGGTCGTACTGGTCCAGCGTGGGCTCGTCCAGCAGGTCGATGATGGCCGAGGGCGAGAGGAAGGCGCGCGACACGCGGTGCTTCTGGATCAGCCCCGCGAGCGTGCTGGCGCGGAAGTCCTCAGGCATCACCAGCGCCGCGCCCGAGAGCAGCGTGGGCAGCACCAGGCCCGAGCCCGGCCCGGTGAGCGGCAGGCCCAGCATGTTCACGTCGGGGCCGTGGGCGGGTGGCCTGAAGTCGATGGCGCGCGAGATCAGGCGCACGCTGTCCAGGTACTTGCGGTTGCTGTAGCCGATGGACTTGGGCAGGCCCGTGGTGCCCGAGGTCATGTGCAGCGCGAACACGTCGTCCTCGTGCACCTCGGCGGTGCCCGCGGCGGGGGTGGCCTGCGCCAGCGCCTGTTCGTACTCATCCCCCAGCGCCAGCAGGCGCAGGCCGGGCAGCTGTTCGCGCACGGCCTGCAGGATGGGAGCGCTCAGCAGCGGGTCGTGGATGAACACCGTGGGCTTGACGCGGCCCATGGTGGTGAGCGCCGCATCGGCCGGCAGGTGCTTGTGGAAGCTCGCGAAGATGGTGCCGTTCTCGAACGTGGCCAGGCGGGTTTCGTACTGCTCGCCGGTCTCGGGCAGCCAGGTGAACACGACGTCGCCCTTCTTCACGCCCTGCGCCTGCATCCAGGCCTGCAGGCGCAACACGCGCTCGTGCAGCTGCGCATAGGTGAGCGTGCCGCGCCGGTCGATGAGCGCGGGCTTGTGGGGGTGCAGGCGGTACGCCAGGCGGGCGACGGCGCGGGCGGTGCGCAAGCGGTTCAGGAGAAAGCGCGCCACTAGGCTGCGCAGGGAAGGTAAGGCCACCGGAAGTCTCCCAGGAGGGGCGTGAAAGCAAGGTCAAGGAAGTTTTTCACGCGCACCCGTGGCAAAAGATGACCATTTGTACGTGCGCGTATCTTCTTGTTTCTGCTTCGGCTGTGCGGTCGCTTTGGCTCCGTGAACGGCGGTGCGCGCCGCGTGCCCGTCGCCGTGGCGCAACAAGCAGGCCGGCGCACCGTGCGCAGACAAAGAAAAAACCGCCAGGCCGGATCACGGCGTGGCGGTTGTTTGGCAAGGCCCGCCCCGCTAAGGGCGTGGCCAGGATGGCGGACTAGAAAGTGCCCCTGCGCAATCAGGCGGCGCCTTCACGCCAGGCCACCGGCGTGTCCCCTCGGGGGAAGCGGCGCAGCCGCTGCGGGCGCTTACGGATACAGGCCGCGCATTTCGCGGGCGTGCAGGATGCGCTGGCAGGCCACGATGAAGGTGGCGGTGCGCAGGCTCACCTTGTGCTCTTGCGCCACTTGCCAGATGCCCGCAAAGGCCTCTTGCATGATGCGCACCAGGCGGGCGTTGATCTCGTCCTCGCTCCAGAAGAAGCTGGAGAAATCCTGCACCCACTCGAAGTAGCTCACCGTCACGCCGCCGGCATTGGCGATCACGTCGGGCAGCACCAGCACGCCCTTGTCGTGCAGGATGTCGTCGGCCTCGGTGGTCGTGGGGCCGTTGGCGCCTTCGATCACGAGCTTGGCCTTGATCTGGCCCGCGTTGTCCTTGGTGATCTGGCCTTCGAGCGCGGCGGGGATCAGGATCTCGCAGTCCACGCCCCAGAACTCCTCGGGCTGCATCACATCGGCGCCGGCGAAGCCGCCCACGCCACCCCGGGTCTTCACGTGCGCCAGCAGCGCGGGCACGTCCAGGCCCTTGCCGTTGAAGATGGTGCCGGTATGGTCCTGCACGGCCACCACCTTGGCGCCCGCTTCGGCAAACAGCTTGGCCGCGATGCCGCCCACATTGCCAAAGCCCTGCACGGCCACGCGGGCGCCGTCGAGCGCCAGGCCGGTGAGCTTGGCGGCTTCCACGCCCACGGTGAACACGCCGCGGCCGGTGGCCTCCACACGGCCGAGCGAGCCGCCCAGGTCCACGGGCTTGCCGGTCACCACGCCGGTGGCGGTGGCGCCCACGTTCATGGAATACGTGTCCATCATCCAGGCCATGATCTGGCCGTTGGTGTTCACGTCGGGGGCGGGGATGTCCTTGGAGGGGCCGATCAGCAGGCCGATCTCGCTGGTGTAGCGGCGCGTCAGGCGCTCCAGCTCACCCATCGACAGCTTCTTGGGGTCCACGCGGATACCGCCCTTGGCACCGCCGTAGGGCACGTTCACGGCGGCGTTCTTGACCGACATCCAGGCCGACAGGGCCATCACTTCGGACAGTGTCACGTCCTGGTGGAAACGCACGCCGCCCTTGCCGGGGCCCCGGCTCAGGTTGTGCTGCACGCGGTAGCCCTCGTAGTGGGCGATGGTGCCGTTGTCCAGCTCGATCGGCACGTCCACGATCAGGATGCGCTTGGGGCGCTTGAGCGTTTCCACCCAGCGCGCCAGGCTGCCCAGGTAAGGGGTGACGCGGTCTACCTGCTGCAGGTAGTTGCCCCAGGGGCCGAGGTGGTCGGCCTGCAGGTACGAGGGCAGGGTGTGGACTGCGCCTGCGGGGTTGGAGGCGGGGGCGCCCGTGGATGAAGACATGGTGAATTCCTTGTGGGATCAGTTCAAGCCGCGAAGCTTATGCCTGCCGCCGCACGCTGTCTAAGGCCGTAGTGTTTGTGTGTTATGCATTTGTTGCATAACCACGCAAACGACCGCCCCATGCGGCACTGCACCATGGGCCGCGCCGTGCGCGGGCACCGGGCGGCCGCCCGCCACGCCGGTCATTCCACCGTGAAATGGGCCAGCGCCGGGTCGCCCGTCGGGTAGCGCAGGTCCAGGTTCTGCAGCACCTCGCGCAGCACGGTGGCGATCATCAGGTTGCGGTGGGTCTTGGAATTGGCGGGCACGATGGTCCACGGTGCCCAGGGCGTGTGGGTGGCGGCCAGCAGGGCGTCGTAGGCGCGCTGGTACTCCGCCCATTGCTTGCGCACCTCGATGTCGCCCATGCTGAACTTCCAGTGCTTGGCCGGATCGTCCAGGCGCTCCTGTAGGCGCTGTCGCTGCTCCTCGGGGCTGATGTGCAGCAGGAACTTGAGCACGATGGTGCCCGTTTCGCCGAGCATGCGCTCGAAGTCGTTGATGTGGGCCAGGCGCTGCTGGTGCTGTTCGGGCGTGATCCAGCCGTTGACCACGGGCACCAGCACGTCCTCGTAGTGGCTGCGGTTGAACACCGTGATGTCGCCGGCCTGTGGCACCTGCTGGTGGATGCGCCAGAGGTAGTCGCGGGCGCGCTCGGCCTCGGTCGGCGCCTTCCAGCCCACGGCATGCACGCCCAGGGCGCTCATGCGGCCGAACACGCCCCGGATCGTCCCGTCCTTGCCCGAGGTGTCGGTGCCCTGGAGCACCACCAGCAGCTTGTAGCGTTTGTCGGCATAGAACAGGTTCTGCAGCGCATCGAGTTCCTCGGCCAGCGCCTCGACGGCGGCCTTGTCCCGGGCTTTCTCGCCCTGCGAAAACGGCTTGGCGCCCGGGTCGTAGTCCTGCAGCGACACGCCGCGTGGCGGCTTGCCCCGGCTGCTGCCCTTGCCCTCGCCATCGGCGGGCTTGCCGGGTTGCCATTGCGACCAGAGCTCGGCGGCCTTGTTGCGGGACTTGGGAATCAGGGGTGACGGCATGGGGTTCCAGGGGCGGTGCGTTGGTGTGAAAGAGGTTAGCTCACAAGTGGCCTGCGTGGGCCGGCGGCTGCTGCCACTGGTCGTGCCGGCCGTCGATGCGCACGATGGCCAGCCGCGAGAGGTCTTCGTCCGTCAGCCCGTCGATGCAGCCCACGTTGACGCCGTACATCTCGCCCATCGGCGTCTCGGTGCCGTGGCCGAACACGCGCACGCCGCAGTGCCTGCAGAAGTAGTGCAGGTTCTTGCGCGTGTTGAACTGGTAGCGCGTGAGCTCGTCCTGCCCGCGCACGATGTGGAACTGGCCCGGCAGCGCCACGGCTGCCCAGAAGCGCGTGCGCCGGCAGATGGAGCAGTTGCAGCGGAAGGTGGGCTGGCTCAGGTCCAGGCCCGCCTGCACATGGACGGCGCCGCAATGGCAGGTGGCGGTGTAGGTCTGGGGCATGGGCGGGTCCTCGGAACGTGTGGCGATCTTGCAGGGCGAGGGCGGATGATCGCAAAAGCGCGGCTGCGGGGCTACCCCGCCAGCCTTCTGCCGGGGTTCTTTCAACCTTCAACCGCGCCCGTGCGCCATGCGGTAGGCCAGCGGCGTCTGCCCCGTGGCCTGCCGAAAGGCCCGGTGCAGGCCGGCTTCGCTGGCAAAACCCAGGTCTTCGGCGATGCGCTTCAAGGGCTGTGGCGTGTCGCACAGCGCCTCGCCCACCTGGCGCAGCTTGATGCGGCGCATCCAGTGCGCCGCCGGCAGCCCCGTGTGGGCCTGCACCCGGCGCGCCAGCGTGCGGGGCGACACGCCCAGCGCGTCCGCCAGCGCGGGCAGCCGCAGCTCTGCGGCGGGGCTGCGCTGCACCCAGAGCATGGCGCGGCGCAGGTCGGCGTCGGCCGTGGCCATGAGGTCGTGCCCCGCGAACGCCGGGTGGGTGGCGCGCGGGCGCGGCAGCATCAGCAGCGCCTGCAGGTCCGCCAGGGCCTCGGGCGCGATCCGCGCGCCCAGGGCGTGCAGCATCAGCGGCAGGTGGCCGTTGGCACCGGCCGCCGTGGTGGCGGCGCCGTCCTGCACCAGGGGTTCGTCGAAGCGCCAGCGCACGGCGCCGAACTGCTGCTCCAGCGCGGCGCGCAGCCACCAGGTGGCCGTGGCGCCACGCCCGCGCAGGCGGCCGCTGGCGGCGGCCAGCAGCACACCGGCGCAGTAGCTCCACACCTGCGTGCGGCGGGGCAGGGCGGCCAGGGCCCGCACCACCGGGGCCAGCTGCTGCAGTTGCGCGGCCAGGCCGTTCGTGGACGAAAGCCACAGGCCGGGGACCAGCACCGCATCCACATCGGCCCCGGCCAGGGCGGCGGTGGGCGCCAGCGCCGGCCCCTGCCACGTGGGCACGGGCTGCAGGTCGGCGCCCACCCACTGCGTCTGCACCACGGGCCGCTGCACCCGCAGGCCGGCCGCGCGGGCCATGTCGGCGGCAGCGAACAGGCCCGCCGGCATGCAGCCGGGGTACAGCAGCAGGCCCAGGCGCAGCGGGGCGGCGGGCGGCGGCACGGAGCGACGCGGGAGGGATGGCTCGACGGGTGTTGCCATGGGGGAAGAAGTGGTTGGCCGGAAATGGCAAGAAGTTGTCCGATCAGGCCATTCTCGCGCAGGCCGCGGCATCCCACAATCGGCCATCGACCCACCCCCCGGCCCTGTTGGAGACCCCCATGCACATCACCCATCTGCGCAATGCCACCGTCCTGCTGGAGTTCTCATCGGAAGGCCGCCCCGTGGGCCTGCTGGTGGACCCGATGCTCGCCCCGCGCGGCGCCCTGCCTGCGCTGCGCTACCTGGGCCAGGGGCGCGAGCGCAATCCCATCGTCGACCTGCCGCCGGGCACGGACGCGGCGCTGGAGCGCGTGACGCACGCCCTCATCACGCACTGCCAGCGCGGCCACTTCGACCACCTGGACCGCGCGGGCAAGCGTTTTCTGCGCGAGCGGCAGATTCCGGTGGTCTGCATGCCGCGCGATGCGGGCTACCTGGCGCAACGGGGCCTGGCGGCGTGGCCGCTGTCCGGCGCGCAGCGCCAGCCGTTCGCGCTGGGCGGCCATGTCACGCCGATCGCCTGCGTGCACGGCCGGGGCTGGATCGGCCGGTTCATGGAGCACGGCCATGGCTACCTGCTGGAGCTGCCGGGCGAACCCCGCGTGTACCTGGCGGGCGACACGCTGCTGACCCCCGCCGTGCGCGACTGCCTGGCGCGACTGAAGCCGGATGTGGCGGTGCTGCCCGCAGGGGGCGCGCGCTTCGACATCGGCGCGGAAATCCTCATGGACGCCGCCGACATGGCCGAGGCCGCCGCGCTGACGCCCGGCACCCTGGTGGTCAACCACCTGCAGGCCCTGGACCACTGCCCCACCACCCGCGCGGCAGTGCGTGCGCTGGCCGAGCAGGGCGGCTGGGCGCACCGCCTGTGGGTGCCCGAGGACGGCGAGGCGCGGCGGTTCCGGCGCACGGCTGGCGGCAAAAATGCTATTGAAATAATAGCTAATTGCGCATGATGGTCAGGCGCTGGAGCCCTTCTTGAGGGTGCAGTCGCCGGGGGCCGTGCGCACCCCCGTGCTCTCCCGCATCAGCGCCACGAAGCGCGCCGCGCCCAGGCCCAGCGGGCGCTCCTTGGACCACACCACGTCCACCCACAGCGCGGTGCCGTTGCTCAGGTTCTCGAAGGGCATTTCCACCAGGCGGCCGGCCTCGATGCGTGGCTGCACCAGCGCGCGGGGCTGCCAGCCCCAGCCCAGGCCCGCTTCGATCAGCCCCAGCGCGGCCAGGTGGTTGTCGGTGCGCCAGTGGTGCCGGGCAAACACAAAGCGGGGATCGGTCTGCGCCAGGTCGCGGCTGGCCACGACGATCTGGCGCGTGGTGGTCAGGTGCTCCTCGCGCAGCATGGCGCGCCCGGGGTCTTCGCCCCGCGCCTTCGCCGACGCCCGTGCGCCCTCCAGCACCGGATGCTCGGGGGCGATCACGGCGACCAGCGTCTCGGTGCCCACCTCCTGGAAACCCTCGCGCCCGTCGATGCTGGGGCGCTCGAACACCAGCGCCAGCTGGGCGCGGCCGCCGTGCAGCAGCTCCAGCGCATCCACCTGCGGCGCGGCCAGCACCTCGACCTGGAGCAGCGGGTACTCCTGCGCCAGCGCGGCCAGGGGCCCGGTCCAGCGCGCCGCGAGCAGCTCGGGGGCGATGGCCAGCGTCAGCCGCTCCTCCAGCCCCTGGGTCAGCGCGAGCGCCTGGGCGTTGAGCTGCTGCAGCTGGCCCGCGAGCAGCCGGGCCTGGGGCTCCAGCGCACGCGCCGCCGCGGTGGGCCGGGGCTCGCGCCCGCTGCGGTCGAAAAGCTGCACGTCCAGCTCGGCCTCCAGATGGGCCATCGTCATGCTCACCGCCGAGGGCACCCGCGAGAGCGCGCGTGCCGCCGCCGAGAACGAGCCGTGGTCCAGCGCGGCCAGAAAGACCTGCACGCTGTCGGAACTGAAGGCCATGGTGGTTCCTGATCTATCAATAAAACTGAAACAAGCTGACTTTATATGTCAGATTGTTGAATATAAAGTCCGGCCCATGGACAAGAAACCTACTCTTTTTGGTCTGCAGGGCCTCAAGCGCCGCCTGATCTATGTGACCTTGTACGAACTGATCGCCATCGTGGCGGCGACGGCGGGGCTGGCCCTGCTGACGGGTCAGGGCGCGGGCCATTCGAGCGTGGTGGCCGTAGCGGCCTCGGTGATTGCCATCCTCTGGAACATCATCTTCAACTGGGCCTTCGAGCGCTGGGAAGCACGCCAGCCCGTGCGCGGCCGCAGCGTGGCGCGGCGCGTGGCGCATGCCATCGGTTTCGAGGGCGGGCTGGTCTTCACGCTGGTGCCGCTGTTCGCGTGGTGGTTCGGCATCAGCCTGTGGCACGCGTTCGTGATGGACCTGGGGCTGATCGTGTTCTTCCTGTGCTACACCTTTGTCTTCAACTGGGTGTTCGACCATCTGTTCGGCCTGCCGGCCTCGGCCATGGAGCCCGTGGCTGCCTGAGGTTGCAAGGAATTTCGCTATTAAATTAATAGCTATTGGCGCTTGATGGATAAGCGCCAAAGGTCAATTTGACCTCAATTGACCTGATGGGTGCCTGCCTCGGATCAGCCGGTCGCCCTGGGCCCGTCGAAGGGCCGCTCGCAAGGAGCGCCCTGGCGTCGACAGGCTCCGCCCGGACGAATGGGGGCAGGCGTGGCCCGTCCGGAAAATCCGGACTCAGACCTGCAGCAACTGCCCCGCAATGGCCGCGGCGGCGGTGCGCGTTTCCACCCCCAGTTTTTCAAAAATGTGCTCCAGGTGCTTGTTCACCGTGCGCGGGCTCATGCCCAGGATGTCGGCGATGTCGCGGTTGGTCTTGCCCTTGCTCAGCCAGGACAGCACCTCGGTCTCGCGCGGGGTCAGCGCCACCTGCTGCAGGTGGCGCGGCGCGGCGGCCTCGGGCTGCGCGTGGCTGAGCAGCAGCATGGATTCGGCCAGGCCGCTGGCGCCCATGTGCCGGGCCAGCAGCTGCCGGCCATCGGCCAGGGGCAGGGTTTGCGCGCCCTCCCGGCGCGCCTGCACCAGCCAGGCGGCCGCGCGTTCGGCCGGTGCCTCTTCACGGGCGAAAGCCGTCTCCAGCCAGCGCGTGGCCTGCGGTGAGCGCCAGGCCACGCGGCCCTGGCCGTCGAGCACCACCACGCCGAGCCCGGCCACGTCCACCGCCTCGCGCGCCAGCCGCGTGGCCTGGGCGTTGCGCACATGCGTGGCCAGCCGGGCCAGCACCTCGGGGATGCGCAGGGGCTTGACCACGTAGTCCACGCCGCCGCTGGCAAAGCCCTGCAGGATCTGTTCGGTGTCCGACAAGCCCGTCATGAACACCACGGGCACATGCGACCAGGGCGGGGTGGCCTTGAGCTGGCGGCACAGCGCAAAGCCGTCCATGCCGGGCATCACCGCGTCCAGCAGCACGCCGTCGGGCACGGTGAGGTCAAAGCGCTGCAGGGCTTCTTCGGCATCGCGCGCGGCCAGCACGGCGTAGCCTTCGGCGGCCAGTGCATCGCACAGCATGCGCAGGGTGTCGAGCGCGTCGTCCACCACCAGGATCACGCGCTGGCTGATCTGCGGGGCGGCGTCGGGTTGGTCGTTCATGGGGTTCCCTCTTCGGGCTCGCGCAGGTGGCGTGCCAGGGTTTCGAAGTCAAAGCGGTCGGCGCTGGCCTGCAGCAGCGCCAGCGTGGCGGCGTGGCCCGGCAGGTCGCCGCGTGCGCGCCGCAGCCGCTCGCGCAGCGCGGCGGCCTGGCCGGAGCGTGCCAGGCGGGTGAGGTCTTCACGCAGCTCTTCGGGCAGGGTGGCCAGGGTGTCGTCCGGGTTGGCGGGGCCTGCGGCGGGATCCGGGCCGGGCGCCAGCGGGGTGTTGTCGCGCACCCATTCCAGCTGCAGCGCGTGCTCCAGCGCCTGCAGCAGTTCGGATTCGATCACGGGCTTGCCCACGAAGCCTTGGCACTGCTGGGCGGCCAGGCGCGTCGCTTCATGTTCAAACAGGTTGGCCGATACGAACACGACGGGCAGCTCGGCCGCGGGGCGCAGCGCGCGCAGCAGGGCAGCGGTCTGCCAGCCGTCCAGGTCGTCCATGGTGATATCGAGCAGCACCAGGTCGGGCGGTGTCTGGCGCACGATCTCCAGGCATTCGCGGCCGCTGGCGGCCTCGCGCACATCAAAGCCCAGGGGCACCAGCAGGCCGGCCAGCAGCTGGCGCTGCAGGGGCTGGTCGTCCACCACCAGCAGCGTGCGCCGGGGTGCCAGGTAGCCGATCACCGGGCGCAGCGTGGCGCGGCTGGGCGGGGTCCAGGCCGGGTCCACCGCAATGCCGGGCAGGTACAGCCGCACGGTGAAGGTGCTGCCCTGGCCCGGGGTGCTGGTCAGTGTGAGCTGGCCACCCATCAGCTCGGCAAGCAGGTGCGTGATGGTCAGCCCCAGGCCCGTGCCCGCCTCGCTGGCCCGGCGCCCCGCGCTGCCGCGTTCAAACGGCACAAAGATGCGCTCCAGGTCTTGCGGCTCGATGCCGATGCCGGTGTCGATCACTTCAATGCGCGAGACATGCTGGCGAAAGTCCATGCGCAGCCGCACTTCGCCGCGCTCGGTAAACCGCACCGCGTTGGACAGCAGGTTGATGAGGATCTGCCGCAGGCGCTTGGCGTCGGCCCGTATCCAGCCGGGCATGGTGCCCAGTGTCTCCACCACAAAGTGCAGGCCCTTGGCCTCGGCCTGCGGGCGCAGCATGGCTTCGATGTTCTCGATCAGGTCGGGCAGCGGCAGCGGGGCCATGTCCAGCCGCAGGCGCCCGGCCTCGATGCGCGCCAGCTCCAGCGACCCGTCAATGAGCGCGTGCATGTGCTGGCCGCTGTGCTGCATGGTGGACAGCGTCTCGCGCATCCAGCCTTCGGTGTGCGGGTTCTTGAGCAGGATCTGCGTGTAGCCCAGGATGCTGTTGAGGGGGGAACGCAGCTCGTGCGTCATGCCCGCCACGTAGCGTGTCTTGGCCTGGTTGGCCGACTCGGCCTGGTCCTTGGCGGCCTGCAGTTCGGCGTCGGTGCGCTTGTGGGCCTCGATCTCCTGCAGCAGCAGCTGCGTCTGCCGCTCTGATTCATCTTGCGCCATGCGCCGGCTGTCAGTGCTCAGCACCACCCACCACGCGCACACGGCCGCCAGCAGCGCCAGCAACGCAAACACCTTGAGGAATGGCATCCGCAGCACCTGCTCGGGCGCAGGGGTTTGCAGGCTCTCTTGCACATACACCACGCCCACCAGAAACGCCATCACCGCGCACAGCGACACCACGACCATCAGGTACTGTCCGAGGCGAAAGTTCACCTTGATGGCCCAGCGCTGCGGCAGCAGGGCCATCACCACGCCGCGCAACTGGTCGGCCGCGCGCGAGCCGGTCTTGCAACGGTCGTGGCAGCGCGACTCCAGCGAGCAGCACAGCGAACAAATGGGCGCGGCATAGGCCGGGCAGCGCGCCATGTCTTCGGACTCGAACTGGTTCTCGCACACGGCGCAGCGCACGATCTCGCCGGGGCGCCACTCGTTGCCCGGCGCGCGCGCCAGGTAGTAGCGGCCCTGCGTCAGCCAGGCCAGCAGCGGCGCCAGCGCCATCGACAGCACCAGCGCGATGAAGGGCGAAAACGCGGCCGCCTCTTCGCCCAGCAGCCCCGCATAGGCGCCGCAGGCCACCGTGGCCGCCAGCACCATGGCGCCCAGCCCCACGGGGTTGAAGTCGTACAGGTGCGCGCGCCGAAACTCGATGCCCTTGGGGGAGAGCCCGAGCGGCTTGTTGATGACGAGGTCGGCCACCAGCGCGCCCACCCAGGCGATGGCCACGTTGCTGTACACGGCCAGCACCTTCTCCAGCGCTCCAAACACCCCGAGCGTCATCAGCAGCGTGGCAATCAACACATTGAACACCAGCCACACCACACGCCCCGGGTGGCTGCGGGTGACGCGCGCGAAAAAGTTGGACCATGCCAGCGAGCCCGCGTACGCGTTGGTGAGGTTGATCTTGATCTGCGACACCACCACGAACACCACCGTCACCGCCACGGCCAGCCCTGGCAGGCCCAGCGCCTGCATGACCTGGTGAAAGCCTGCGAGGAACATCTGCGTGGGCTCGGCGGCGCGCTGGGCGCCCACCTCGAACTGCAGCGCGGCAAACGCCAGAAAGGCCCCGCCCGCCATCTTGAGCATGCCCATGACGATCCATCCGGGGCCTGCCACCAGCACCGCGCCCCACCAGCGCAGGCGGTTGGCGGGCGTGCGCTCGGGCAGAAAGCGCAGAAAGTCCACCTGCTCGCCAATCTGCACCACCAGCGAAAAGATCACCGCGGCCGCTGCACCAAACATGAGCGGATCGAACTGGCTGCTGCCGCTCTTGAGCCCCGAAAGCCCCGCAAAGTCGCGGTACAGCTGCGGCTGGGCCAGTGCAATCCACACAAAGGGCAGCAGCAGCAGGAACAGCCACAGCGGCTGCGTCCACGCCTGCAGGCGCGATATGAGGGTGATGCCGCGCATGGCCAGCGGCAGGACCACCAGCGACGACGCGATGTAGCACCACTCCAGCGGCCAGTCCACCACCATCTGCAGCGCCAGCGCCATGATGGCCGCCTCCAGCGCAAAGAAGATGAAGGTGAACACCGCGTAGATCAGCGACGTGATGGTGGAGCCCAGGTAGCCAAAGCCCGCACCGCGCGTGAGCAGGTCCATGTCCAGGCCGTAGCGCGCGGCGTAGTAGGCAATGGGCAGGCCCGTCAGAAAGATCAGGAGGCCCACGGTGAGGATCGCCCACATGGCGTTGCTGAAGCCGTAGTTCAGCGCAATCGCACCACCAATGGCCTCCAGCGCCAGGAACGACAGCGACCCAAATGCGGTGTTCGCCACGCGGAATTCGCTCCAGCGCCGAAAGCTCTTGGGCGTGTAGCGCAGCGCGTAGTCCTCCATGGTCTCGTCGGCCACCCACGCGTTGTATTCGCGCCGGAACCGGAAGATGGTCTGCGGCGCGCTCTGGGCGTTGGGTGGGAGCGGTGGGGCCATGCGCAGGCTTCAAGCAAGAAGCGTTCTAGGCGTGCACCGCGTTGGGGCGCTGCACGGGTGCGCGGGGCCATGCGCAGGGTGCGCACCGGGGTGCGTAGGCAGCCCTACGTTAATTGACGTATGGGCGCATGCAAGGGTTGTCCCTAACCTTCATTCCACAGCGCAAACAAACCGCTTTGGTCCCGTCCCTTCCTTCCTTCATTCATTCACACCGATCCCGCAAGGAGCGCCTTCATGAGCCACCCCTCCGACCCCCGCTTCAGTGACTCCGTCCAGGCCGAACCCGGCCGCCGTCGCATCCTGCAGGCGCTGGGCGCCGCGTCGGTAGCGGGCCTGCCCGCCTGGTCTTTTGGCCAGCCCACGGCGCAGGTCAACACCACCAAGCTGGCCATCACCGACACCGAAGTCACCGTGGGCCAGCTGCACTCGGCCACCGGCACCATGGCGATTTCCGAAACGGGCTCCATCCAGGCCGAGCAGCTGGCCATTGACCAGATCAACGCCATGGGCGGTGTGCTGGGCCGAAAGATCAAGGTCATCAAGGAAGACGGCGCCTCCGACTGGCCCACGTTTGCCGAGAAGTCCAAGAAGCTGCTCATCAACGACCGCTGCGCCGCCGTGTTTGGCTGCTGGACCAGTGCCTCGCGCAAGGCCGTGCTGCCGGTGTTCGAAAAGGAAAACGGCCTGCTCTACTACCCCACGTTCTATGAAGGCCTGGAGCAGTCCAAGAATGTGATCTACACCGGCCAGGAAGCCACGCAGCAGATCCTGTACAGCCTGGAATGGGCCAAGACCGAGAAGAAGGCCAAGAGCTTCTTCCTGATTGGCTCCGACTACATCTGGCCCCGCACCTCCATGAAGATTGCGCGCAAGCACATCGAGAACTTCCAGAAGGGCAAGGTCGTGGGCGAGGAGTACTACCCGCTGGGCAGCACCAACTTCGGCTCGCTCATGAACAAGATCAAGGTGCAAAAGCCCGACTGCCTGTTTGTGGCGGTGGTGGGTGGCTCCAACGTGGCGTTCTACAAGGCGCTCAAGGCCGCGGGCATCACGGGCGACAAGCAGCTGCTCGTCACGCTGTCGGTCACCGAGGACGAAATGACCGGGGTGGGCGGCGAGAACTTCGCGGGCTTCTATTCGTCGATGAAGTACTTCCAGTCGCTCGACAACGAGAACAACAAGAAGTTTGTGACCGCCTTCAAGGCCAAGTACGGCAAGGAGGCCGTGATTGGCGACGTGACCCAGGCGGGTTACCTGGGCCCCTGGCTGTGGAAGGCGGCGGTCGAAAAAGCCAAGAGCTTTGACGTGGACAAGGTGGTGGCCGCATCGCCCGGCATTGAACTGACCACCGCGCCGGAGGGCTATGTGAAGGTGGACGCCAACCACCACCTGTGGAGCAAGTCGCGCATCGCCATGGGAATGCCGGACGCGTCGTTCAAGGTGGTGTCCGAGTCGCCCGCGCTGATCAAGCCCGATCCATTTCCCAAAGGTTATCAATAAACACCCCCTGAGGCGCTTCGCGCCTTCCCCCTCTCTCGCTGCGCGGGAGGGGGACGACACCCTCGGTGCGGGGCGGCCCTTCCTCGGTGTCCCTCGCAAGAGGCCGCCCCATGGCACCGCTGTTCGTTTTCCAACGCTGCCCACGCAGGAGCTGCAACATGACCTTTTCCGAAATGATGAACATCGGCCTCATGCAGGGCTTTGCGGGCCTGAGCCTTTTTGCCGTGCTGCTGCTCATGGGGCTGGGCCTGGCCATCATCTTTGGGCAGATGGGCGTGATCAACATGGCCCATGGCGAGTTCATGACCATTGGCGCCTACACCATCTACCTGGGCTCCACCCTGGCGGCCAACCATGCGCCGCAGATGATTCCGTATTACTTTCCGCTGGCGATCGTGGCGGCGTTCGGATTTGCGTTTGCGGCGGGCTGGCTGGTGGAATGGGGGCTGATCCGCCACCTGTACAAGCGCCCGCTCGACACGCTGCTGGCCACCTGGGGCATCAGCCTGGCCCTGCAGCAATCGTTTCGCACCTTCATCGGCCCCAAGGAGGTCAGCCCGACCTTGCCCGACTGGCTGCTGGGCTCCTGGGCGCCCGCCGAGGGGCTGGACATCCCGATCAATGGCCTGTTCGTGCTGGCGCTGACGGCGGTGGTCACGGGCGGCGTGCTGCTGGCCCTGCACCGAAGCCGCTGGGGCCTGCGGGTGCGCGCCACGGTGAGCAACCGCGTCATGGCCAACGCCATTGGCATCGACACCCAGAAGACCGACCGCCTCACGTTCGCCATCGGCTGCGGCATTGCCGGCGTGGCGGGCGCAGCGTTCACCACCATCGGCTCCACCGGCCCCACATCGGGCTCGCTCTACATCGTGGACGCCTTCCTGGTGGTGACGTTTGGCGGCGCCGCCAGCCTGCTGGGCACCGTGGTGTCGGCCTTCGGCATTGCGCAGACGCAGTCCATCACCGAGTTCTTCATGGCGGGCTCCATGGCCAAGATGATCACGCTGTCGCTGATCGTGCTGATCCTGATGGTGCGGCCGCAGGGTTTGTTCGCCTCCAAAGTTCGCCGATGAAATTCGCTCAACTGTCCATTTCCTTCGAGCCCACCGGAGTCTCCGCATGAACGCCCTCAAAGCCTGGATCCTGCGCTACCAGCTCGCCAGCCTGGTACTGCTCACCGTGCTGCTGGCCGTGGTGCTGCCGCTGGCACTCGACATCTTTCGGCTGAACCTGGTGGGCAAGTACCTCACCTATGCGTTCGTCGCCATCGGCCTCGTGATGGTGTGGGGCTACGGCGGCGTGCTCAGCCTGGGGCAGGGCGTGTTCTTTGGCCTGGGGGGCTATGCCATGGCCATGTTCCTCAAGCTCGAAGCGTCGGACCCCATCAGCACCAAGATCCAGTCCACGCCCGGCATCCCGGACTTCATGGACTGGAACCAGATCACCGAGCTGCCCAGCTTCTGGATTCCCTTCAAGAGCCTGCCGTTTGCGCTGGCAGCGGTCATCGTGGTGCCCACGGTGCTGGCCTGGGTCATCAGCTTCGCGATGTTCAAGCGCCGCGTGGGCGGCGTGTACTTTGCCATCATCACGCAGGCCGTGGCGCTGATCCTGACCGTGCTCATCATCGGCCAGCAGGGCTACACCGGGGGCGTGAACGGCATGACGGACCTCAAGACCCTGTGGGGCTGGGACACGCGCACCGACAGCGCCAAGTACATCCTGTATTACGTGTGCGTGGCGCTGCTCATAGGCTCCATCGTCCTGTGCCGCTGGATACAGACCGGCAAGGTGGGCACGCTGCTGCTGGCCATGCGCGACAAGGAAGACCGCGTGCGCTTTTCGGGGTACGACGTGGCCAATTTCAAGGTCTTCACCTTCTGCCTGGCCGCCGCGCTGTCGGGCATCGGTGGGGCGATGTTCTCGTTGCAGGTGGGCTTCATGTCGCCCAGCTTCGTGGGCATCGTGCCGTCCATCGAGATGGTGATCTACGCCGCCGTGGGCGGGCGCATGAGCCTGGTGGGTGCCGTGTATGGCACCTTGCTGGTGAACGCGGGCAAGACGTATTTCTCGGAGAGCTTTCCCGAGTTGTGGCTGTTCCTCATGGCCGGGCTTTTCATCGGCGTGACCATGGCCTTCCCCATGGGCCTGGCGGGCCTGTGGGAGAGCCATGTGGTGCCCTGGTGGAAGGGCCGCCGCGAAGCGTTGCGCCAGGCGTCCGCCCAAGGCCGGGCACCCGCAGCCCGCCCACCCGCCGATGCTGGGCCAGCGGCGGCATCGTCGCCCGTACCGTCTGCCACGCTGCCTGACGGCGTGAGCCGCCAGGGCGTCTGAAACCACCGGAGCACCCCTCATGAGCAACACCGACTTCGCGCTGGCCATTGAAGACCTGACCGTGTCGTTCGACGGCTTCAAGGCCATCGACGACCTCACGCTGTACATCGACAAGAACGAGCTGCGCGTGATCATCGGTCCCAACGGAGCGGGCAAGACGACGCTGCTGGACCTGATCTGCGGCAAGACGCGCGCCACGGGGGGCAGCATCAAGTTCAAGAACGAAGAACTCACCCGCATGGCCGAGCACAAGCGCGTGCGGCTGGGCATCGGGCGCAAGTTCCAGACACCCTCCATCTACGAGAACCTGTCGGTCTTCCAGAACCTGGAGGTGTCCTACCCCGCGGGCCGCTCGGTGCTGGGCGCGCTGGCGTTCAAGTGCACCGACGAAGTCAAGGCGCGTGTGCAGGTGGTGGCCGAAGACATCGGCCTGGGCGACAAGCTCGACACCGAGGCGGGCCTGCTCAGCCACGGGCAAAAGCAGTGGCTGGAGATCGGCATGCTGCTGATGCAGGAGCCCGAGCTGCTGATGCTGGACGAGCCCATCGCCGGCATGAGCGCCCGCGAGCGTGAGCTGACGGCCGAGCTGCTGCAGCGCATCTGCAAGAACCGCGCGGTGATCGTCATTGAGCACGACATGGAGTTCGTCAAGCGCATTGCCCACAAAGTCACCGTGATGCACCAGGGAAAGATCCTGGCCGAAGGCCCCATGGAGAAGGTGCAGGCGGACCCCAAGGTCATCGACGTGTACCTCGGTCATTGACCTCGCCACCCGCCCACCGAACCCCCACAGGAGCGCAGCATGCTGGAAGTCAAGGATCTGTTTGTGGCCTACGGCCAGAGCGAGGCACTGCACGGCATCTCGTTCGAGGGCCGGGAGAACGAAACCGTGGCCATCATGGGCCGCAATGGCATGGGCAAAACCACGCTGTTCAAGAGCCTCATGGGCGTGATGCCCGTCAAGAGCGGCCAGATCACCGTGGCAGGCCAGGACGTGACCAAAGACGAGAGCTTTCGCCGCGTGGCCAAGGGCATCGCCTATGTGCCGCAAGGCCGCATGATCTTCCCGACCCTCACTGTGCAAGAGAACATCGAGACCGGGCTGGAAAACTCCAAGACGCGACAGATTCCCGAAGACATCTACGCGCTGTTCCCCGTGCTGTGGGACATGCGCCGCCGCAAGGGCGGCAACCTGTCGGGCGGGCAGCAGCAGCAGCTGGCCATTGCCCGCGCGCTGGTCACCGACCCCAAGGTGCTGCTGCTCGACGAGCCCACCGAGGGCATCCAGCCCTCGATCATCAAGGACATCGCCAAGGCGCTCAACGAGATCCGCAAGCTGCGCCAGATCACCATCGTGGTGAGCGAGCAGGTGCTGTCATTCGCCATGGACGTGGCCGACCGGCTGTTCGTCATCGAAGGCGGCCGTCTGGTGCATGAGACGGCACGCGCTGACACCGACCAGCAGCGCATCAAAGCCTATCTGTCTGTTTGACGAAGTTCGCAGCTGCGTCAGCGCAACGTCCTGCCTTCAACCCCTTTCATCACCCACCCCTTCCAAGGAGCACGCCATGGCTGAAACCCTGATCAAGGTCGATCTGAGCAAGTCGCCCACCGAGAACGAGAACATCCACAACCGCTGGCACCCCGACATCCCCATGGCCTGCTGGGTCAACCCTGGCGATGAGTTCGTGCTGGAGACGTTCGACTGGACCGGCGGTTTCATCAAGAACAATGACAGCGCCGACGACGTGCGCGACATCGACCTGACCACGGTGCACTACCTCAGCGGCCCCGTAGGCGTGAAGGGCGCCGAGCCGGGCGACCTGCTGGTGGTGGACCTGCTGGACATTGGCGCCAAGCAGGACAGCCTGTGGGGCTTCAACGGTTTCTTCAGCAAGAAAAATGGCGGCGGTTTTCTGACCGAGCACTTTCCCCAGGCGCAAAAGTCCATCTGGGACTTTCATGGGATGTTCACCAGCTCGCGCCATGTGCCGGGTGTGAAGTACGCCGGCCTCATCCACCCCGGCCTGATCGGCTGCCTGCCCGACCGCAAGATGCTGGAACAGTGGAACGCCCGTGAGCAGACCCTGATCGACTCGGACCCCACGGCCGGGCTGGCCAACCCACCCTCGGCGGGCACCGCGCACATGGGTCGCCTGACTGGAGAGGCCAAGGCCAAGGCGGCTGCCGAAGGCGCCCGCACGGTGCCCCCGCGCGAGCATGGGGGCAACTGCGACATCAAGGACTTGTCGCGCGGCGCCAAGGTGTTCTTCCCGGTGTATGTGGACGGTGCCGGGCTGTCGGTGGGCGACCTGCACTTCAGCCAGGGCGATGGCGAAATCACCTTCTGCGGCGCCATCGAGATGGCGGGCTGGGTGCACATGAAGGTCACGCTCATCAAGGGCGGCATGGCCAAGTACGGCATCAAGAACCCCATCTTCAAGCCCAGCCCCATCACGCCCACCTACAACGACTACCTGATCTTTGAAGGCATCAGCGTGGACGAAAGCGGCAAGCAGTACTACCTGGATGTGAACGTGGCCTACCGCCAGGCCTGCCTGAACGCCATCGAGTACCTCAAGAAGTTCGGCTACTCGGGCGCGCAGGCCTATTCCATTCTGGGCACGGCGCCCGTGCAGGGCCATATCAGCGGTGTGGTGGATGTGCCCAACGCCTGCGCCACGCTGTGGCTGCCCACGCAGATCTTTGACTTTGACATCAACCCCAGCGCCGCAGGGCCGGTCCAGCACCTGGATGGCTCGGTGGCCATGCCGCTGTCGCCCGATCTGGCCTGACCCACGGGGCGCCTTCGCCAGAAAGAACCCGCCATGCCCACCTACGACTACGCCTGTGCCCAGTGTGGCGGTTTTGATGCCTTCCGCCTGCTGGCCGACCGCAACGAACCCGCCGCCTGCCCGGACTGCGGCGCCGCATCGCCGCGCGTGTTTGCCACCGCACCGCGCCTGGCGCTCATGAGTGCGTCCGCACGCAGCGCCATCGCCACCAACGAGCGCGCGCGGCACGAGCCGCAGCGCTCGGGCGACTACGCCCGCCTCAAGCACCCCGCAGGCTGTGGTTGCTGTTCGTCGTCGCAAAGCCGCAAGGCCACGGTCACGGCGCCCAGCGGCGCCAAGGCGTTTCCGGGCAAACGGCCCTGGATGATTTCTCATTGATTGGGGATGCTTCACCATGATTCACGGCGATATCTCCAGCAGCAAGGACACCGTTGGCGTGGCGGTGGTCAACTACAAGATGCCACGCCTGCACAGCAAGGCCGAGGTGCTGGACAACGCGCGCAAGATCGCGGACATGCTGGTGGGCATGAAGACCGGCCTGCCCGGGATGGACCTGGTGATCTTCCCGGAGTACAGCACCCACGGCATCATGTACGACGCCCAGGAGATGATGGACACGGCGGCCACCATCCCCGGCGAGGAGACCGAGATCTTCGCCGCCGCCTGCCGCAAGGCCAAGGTGTGGGGCGTCTTCTCGCTCACCGGCGAGCGCCATGAGAAGCACCCGCACAAGGTGCCGTACAACACCTTGATCCTGATGAACGACCAGGGCGAGATCGTGCAGAAGTACCGCAAGATCATGCCCTGGACCCCCATCGAAGGCTGGTACCCGGGGGACACCACGTACGTGAGCGAAGGCCCCAAGGGCCTGAAGATCAGCCTCATCATCTGCGACGACGGCAACTACCCCGAGATCTGGCGCGACTGCGCCATGAAGGGCGCTGAGCTCATCGTGCGGTGCCAGGGCTACATGTACCCCGCCAAAGAGCAACAGATTCTGATGAGCAAGGCCATGGCCTTTGCCAACAACACCTACGTGGCCGTGGCCAATGCCGCCGGGTTCGACGGCGTGTACAGCTACTTTGGACACAGCGCGCTGATTGGCTTTGATGGCCGAACGCTCGGTGAATGCGGCGAGGAGGAATACGGGGTGCAGTACGCAGCGTTGTCAAAAAGCCTGATCCGCGACTTCCGCAGGAACGGGCAGTCAGAAAACCACCTCTTCAAGCTGCTGCACCGGGGCTACACCGGCATGATCAACTCCCGCGACGGGGACCAGGGCGTGGCCGCCTGCCCGTATGACTTCTACACCCGCTGGGTGAATGACCCCGAAGGCACCCGCAAGGCCGTGGAAGCCATCACGCGGCCCATGGTAGGCACCGAGGAATGCCCGATGGCGGGCATCCCCAACCCTGACAGCGCAGGCCGCAGCTGACGCCAACGGGGGGTGTGGCGCGGGTTCGCCCGTTCGATGCACTGCAGCGGCCTGAGATCTTCAAACAGTGTCAACCGACTGTGCGAGGCCCGCACTGCGCCCGATAATCGGCCCCCATGCGTGGGCCGTTCTTTTCTATCCTGTGGATGTCGTCCTGTGCGCTGCTGTGCGCCGTGCTCGCGGGCTGCGCGGGCAACGCGCCCACGCAGCGCGGCGAGGTCAAGGGCGCATCCGCCGCGCCCGGTGAGCTGGCCCAGTCCGACATGAACCGCCTGGCCACGCTGGCCATGCAGGAGAACCTGGAGGGCTTGTTCCGCCTCATGGACAAGCTCTACCGCCGCAACCCCGCCGAATGGCGCAAGACCAGCACCACCAGCCGCGAGCACGCCGCCGAGCAGGTGCGCACGGCCATCCTGCAGCGCCAGCCCTGGGCGCCACTGCAGGGGCGTCGTGACATCGCCGCGATGGGCTTTGCGCTGGCGCCGGAGTTTGCGGGAGACCGCGTGGCGGCGTTCATCCATGCGACGGCCGACATGATCATCACGGCCCATGGCGGCAAGACCGAGTTCTTCTTGCTCGACGGTGTGGATGCCCAGCACCTCTACAACGCCGCGCGCAATGTGGAAAGCGCCGTGTGGCTGCTGGCCCAGCGCCGCAATGCCCAGGGCCAGCCGCTGCTGCTGGCCGACGAAATCGGGCCCCAGGGCCGCAACCTGAGCTTCGAGCGCGAGTTCGGCAAGGTCATCGCGCGGCTCGACCTGCTGGCCGCCCTGACCACCGAAAAGTACCGCCGCGCTGCCATCAGCTACGTGCAGGGCATCGTGGGCGGGACTTTCCTGCAGTTTCTGCCGGTGCGTTAAGGGCGATTCGACCGCGTCCAGCGCGGGACGCGCCGTCAGCGCGCGCCGACGCGCATGAACGTTCCAGATGGAAACGTGGCGTTACACTTTGGCCACCCTTCCACTCCAAATCGGGACTTCACCATGCGCCAACGTGCATTGCTGTGGCTCACTGCGTTCTTGTTGGCCATGGTGGCCGCGACCGCAGCGCATGCCCAAGACGCGGACCTTTCCATCACAAAGACCGATGGAGTGACCACGGCCACGCCGGGCGGATCGGTGACCTACACCATCACCGCCAGCAATGCAGGGCCGGACCCCGCCGTCGGTGCCACGGTGGCGGACACTTTTCCGGCCGTGCTCACCGGCACCTGGACCTGCGTGGGCGCGGGCGGCGGAACCTGCACGGCGGCGGGCAGCGGCAACATCAACGATGGCGTCAATCTGCCCGCGGGCGGCTCGGTGACTTACACGGTGAGCGCCGTGATCAATGCGTCTGCGACGGGCACGCTGACCAACACCGCGACGGTGACGTCTGCCGTGAACGACCCCAACCCAGCCAACAACAGCGCCACCGACTCCGACACGCTCACGCCACAGGCGGATCTGTCCATCACCAAGACCGATGGCGTGACCACGGCCGTTCCGGGCGGATCGGTGACGTACACCATCACCGCCAGCAACGCGGGGCCGTCCAATGCGTCGGGGGCCGCGGTGCTCGATACCTTCCCTGCCGCGCTCACCGGCACCTGGACCTGCGTCGGCGCGGGCGGAGGCACCTGCACGGCGGCGGGCAGCGGCAACATCAACGACATCGTCAACCTGCCCGCGGGGGGATCGGTCACCTACACGGTGAGCGCCACGATCAGCGGTTCGGCGACCGGAACGCTGGTCAACACGGCGACGGTGACAGCGCCGGGCGGGGTGACCGATCCCAACCCCGCCAACAACAGCGCCACCGACACCGACACCCTCGCGTCGCAAGCCGACCTGGCCATCACCAAGACGGATGGTGTGACCACGGCCGTTCCGGGCGGCTCGGTCACCTACACCATCACCGCCAGCAACGCCGGCCCATCGAACGCCGCAGGCGCGGGCGTGGTGGACACCTTCCCCGCCGCCCTCACGGGCACCTGGACCTGCGTCGGCGCGGGCGGAGGCACCTGCACGGCGGCGGGCAGCGGCAATATCAGCGACACCGTCAACCTGCCCGCGGGCGGCTCGGTGACCTACACCGTCAGCGCGACGGTGAGTGCGGCGGCCACGGGAACGCTGGTCAACACGGCGACGGTGACGGCGCCGGGCGGGGTGACCGACCCCAACCCGGCCAACAACAGCGCCACCGACACCGACACCGTCACGCCGCAGGCGGATCTGGCCATCACCAAGACGGACGGCGTGACCACGGCCACCCCGGGCGGCTCGGTGACCTACACCATCACCGCGAGCAATGCCGGGCCCTCCGGCGTCGCTGGGGCAACGGTGGCGGACACCCTGCCCGCGGTGCTGACCGGCACCTGGACCTGCGTGGGCGCGGGCGGCGGCACCTGCACGGCGGCGGGCAGTGGCAGCATCAACGACACCGTCAACCTGCCCGCGGGCGGATCGGTGACCTACACCGTCAGCGCCACGGTAGGCGCGTCGGCGACGGGGACACTGGTCAACACCGCGACCGTCGCGGCACCAGGTGGCGTGACCGACCCCAACCCCGGCAACAACAGCGCCACCGACACCGACACCATCGCGGCGGCCCCGAGCGCGATTCCGTCCCTGTCGGAATGGGCGCTGTGGCTGCTCGCCGGCCTGGTGCTGCTGGCCGCGCTGGGCCAGCGCCGCCAGATGCGCTGACCGCGGGCGGGCCAACTACAATCGGCCCCTGGTCCAAGGAGCGTTGCAGCGGCTTGCCGTGCCCTGGTGGGGCATGGCGGCTCGTCAGGCTTGGGCCGCGCATCCCTCAGTACATTGACAACGACGCTCACCTGAACCCCCTTGTGCCGCGCAGGTGAGCCTTATGTCAGATTTGTCCGTCCCCCCCATGAAGTTGTCCGGCCTGGAGCCTGTCTCCATTGGCGAGGGCACGCTGTTCGTCAACATCGGCGAGCGCACCAACGTCACCGGCTCCAAGGCGTTCGCGCGCATGATTTTGAACGGCCAGTACGAAGAGGCCCTGGCCGTGGCGCGCCAGCAGGTGGAGAACGGCGCCCAGGTCATCGACATCAACATGGACGAGGCCATGCTCGACAGCAAGGCCGCCATGGTGCGCTTTCTGCAGCTCATCGCGTCCGAGCCCGACATCGCGCGCGTGCCCATCATGGTGGACAGCTCCAAGTGGGAGGTGATCGAAGCCGGCCTGCGTTGCGTGCAAGGCAAGGGCATCGTCAACTCCATCTCCATGAAGGAGGGCGTGGACAAGTTCAAGCACGAGGCGCGCCTGGTGCGCCGCTACGGCGCCGCTGCGGTGGTCATGGCGTTTGACGAAAAAGGCCAGGCCGACACCTACGAACGCAAGATCGAAATCTGCGAACGCGCCTACCGCATCCTGGTCGATGAAGTGGGCTTCCCGCCCGAAGACATCATCTTCGACCCCAACATCTTCGCCGTGGCCACCGGCATCGAAGAGCACAACAACTACGCCGTCGATTTCATCGAGGCCGTGCGCTGGATCAAGCAGAACCTGCCGGGCGCCAAGGTCTCGGGCGGCGTGTCGAACGTGTCGTTCAGCTTCCGGGGCAACGACCCCGTGCGCGAGGCCATCCACACCGTGTTCCTGTACCACGCCATCAAGGCGGGCATGGACATGGGCATCGTCAATGCCGGCATGGTGGGTGTGTATGACGACCTCGAGCCCGTGCTGCGCGAGCGCGTGGAAGACGTGGTGCTCAACCGCCGCCCCGACGCCGGCGAGCGCCTGGTCGAGATCGCCGAAACCGCCAAGAGCGGCGCCAAGGACGAGAGCAAGAAACTCGAATGGCGCGGCACGCCCGAGCACCCCAAGACCGTGGGCGAGCGCCTGTCGCATGCGCTGGTGCACGGCATCACCGACTTCATCACCGAGGACACCGAAGAGGCCTACCGCGAGATCCTGGCCAGGGGCGGCCGTCCGCTGCACGTGATCGAGGGCCCGCTCATGGACGGCATGAACGTGGTGGGCGATTTGTTCGGCGCCGGCAAGATGTTCCTGCCCCAGGTGGTGAAAAGCGCGCGCGTGATGAAGTCCGCCGTGGCCCACCTGATTCCGTACATCGAGGAAGAAAAGCGCCAGGACGAACTGGCAGGGCGCGACGTGCGCAGCAAGGGCAAGATCGTCATCGCCACCGTCAAGGGCGACGTGCACGACATCGGCAAGAACATCGTCACCGTCGTGCTCCAGTGCAACAACTTCGAGGTGGTGAACATGGGCGTGATGGTGCCCTGCCACGAGATCCTGGCGCGCGCCAAGGTCGAGGGCGCCGACATCGTGGGCCTGTCGGGCCTGATCACCCCCAGCCTGGAAGAAATGCAGTACGTCGCGGGCGAGATGCAGAAGGACGAGCACTTCCGCATCAAGAAGATCCCGCTGCTCATCGGCGGCGCCACCACCAGCCGCGTGCACACCGCCGTGAAGATCGCGCCGCACTACGAAGGCCCCGTGGTCTACGTTCCCGATGCCTCGCGCAGCGTCAGCGTGGCGCAGAGCCTGCTGGGCGACGGCGTGCAGAACTACGTGGACGAGCTGAATGCCGACTACGACAAGGTGCGCATCCAGCACGCCAACAAGAAGGCCACGCCCCTGTGGCCCCTGGCCAAGATCCGCGCGAACAAGACACCCGTGGACTGGTCCGCCTACCAGCCCGCCGTGCCACGTGCGCTGGGCCGCCGCGTGTTCAAGAACTTCGACCTGGCCGAGCTGGCCAGGTACATCGACTGGGGCCCGTTCTTCCAGACCTGGGACCTGGCCGGCCCGTACCCCGCCATCCTCACCGATGAGGTGGTGGGCGTGGAGGCCACGCGCGTGTTTGCCGATGGCCAGGCCATGCTGAAAAAGATCATCGAAGGCCGGTGGCTCACGGCCAGCGGCGTGATGGCGCTGCTGCCCGCCAACAGCGTGAACGACGACGACATCGAGTTCTACACCGACGACACCCGCACCGAGGTCGCCATGACCTGGTACGGCCTGCGCCAGCAAGCGGAAAAGCACACCATCGACGGCGTGACCCGCCCCAGCCGCTGCCTGGCCGACTTCGTGGCGCCCAAGGAAAGCGGCATTGCCGACTACGCCGGCATGTTCGCCGTGACGGCGGGCCTGGGGATCGAGAAGAAGGAAAAGGCCTTCATCGATGCGCTGGACGACTACTCCGCCATCCTGTTCAAGAGCCTGGCCGACCGCCTGGCCGAAGCCTTTGCCGAAGCCCTGCACCACCGCGTGCGCACCGACCTGTGGGGCTATGCCGCCGGCGAGGCGCTGAGCAACGACGACATGATCGCCGAGAAGTACCGCGGCATCCGCCCCGCGCCCGGCTACCCCGCCTGCCCCGACCACAGCGCCAAGAGCGAGCTGTTCCGTGTGCTGCAGTGCGAAGACATCGGCATGACCCTCACCGAAAGCCTGGCCATGATGCCGGCGGCCAGCGTGAGCGGCTTCTACATCGGTCATCCGGATGCCGTGTACTTCAACGTCGGCAAGATCGGTGAAGACCAGTTGCACGACATGGCGCAGCGCCGCAGGATGGATGAGAAGGTGCTGGAGCGGTTGCTGGCGCCGAATCTGTGATGCTATTGATTTTATAGCCTCTGGCGCTTGATGGATAAGCGCCAGGGGCTGATTTGATCGAATGGACAGAAAGGCCCCGCACGCGGGGCCTTTCTGTTGGTGGCTTTGCCGGAAAGCGCTTCGCAAGCCATGGGCCTGCCTCCAGACCGGCGCGCCTGCGCCATGCCTGGCGCGTGTTTTCGGCAGTGGGAACCCTACTTCAGGAGGGATGCTATTTGCCAGGGCGCAGCATGTAATCAGCCACGATTGGGACAAGCTCGGTGCGGCGCTGCCGCTGCACTTTTCACAGGACAGTGGCTCCCGCCGTGGGCCGCGCAGGGCCCGCCCAAGCACAAGACAAAGAACTGTGTAGGGGCGATGCCAATGCTGCGTTTCCATGGATTTCCGGAGGGGCTCCATCATGCGGCCCTGCGCCTGCTGGCTTGCGCGGCGCTGCTGGCGGGTTTGCTGCAGCCTGGCATGGCCAGCGCCGCGCACACCTCGCTCATCTGCCCGGCCAAGGGTGGTGGGGTCACGCAAGGCGGCACGGTCACCATCGACGTGACCGACTGCACGCCAGGTATTGGCTGGGCGGGCACCGGTCCGGTGGACGGGCCGGCGTTGCCTGTGCATGGCAGTGCCAACCTGCGCATCACCGGACCGAACTGGGTCCTGGACTACAGCCACAATGGCAACAGCGCCACCAGCGACTACTTCGAGTTCACCGACGCATCGGGCAACGCCACTGCGCAAAGCGTCGTGGGCGTGACGGTCACCATCCATCCCTCGTCGTCTCCCATTGCGGTCGCACCCGCAACATTGCCCGCCCTGACGGCGGGCACGCCGTTTTCGCAGGCCCTCAGCGCCAGCGGCGGCACGGCGCCATACACCTACACGCTGCAAGGCGGCGCGCTGCCCCCGGGCCTCGGCCTGGCCGGTTCGGGCGCCATCACCGGCACGCCCACCCGGCGCGGGGGCTACACCTTCAGCGTGCGCTCCACCGACCATGGCGGCCTGTTCGTGGACAAGGGCTACACCGGCACGGTGGGCAACCCGAGCCTGGCGCTGGCCACCCCCACGGGAACGGCGGTGCAGGGCCAGCCCTTCTCGCAAGCACTGGCCACCACGGGCGGTGTGTCGCCCTACAGCTATCTGCTGGAGACGGGCAGCTTCCCGGCGGGCATCAGCATCTCCGGCGCGGGCGTGGTCAGCGGCACCACGGCGGCGTCCCTGGGCAGCTACCCGGTGACCTTGCGGGTCACGGACGCCAGCACGGGGCCTGGGAGCTATTTCGAGCTGGAGAACTACACGCTGGTGGTCAGCCAGCAGCCCGTGCTGTCCATCAACGACGTGGCGGCCAGCGAAGGCAATGCGGGCATGGCCCATTTCAGTTTCACGGTCAGTCTCAGCGCGCCCGCCGGGCCGGGCGGCGTCACCTTCGACATCGCCACGGCCAATGGCACGGCCACCGCGGGGGCCGACTACGTGGCGCACAGCCTCGCGGGCCAGGCCATACCCGCAGGCAGCAGCACCTACCCCTTCGTGGTGCAGGTGCCGGGCAATGCGCTCTTCCAGCCGGACAGAACGTTTTGGGTGAATGTGACCAATCTGGTGAATGCCGTGGCGGGCGACGCGCAGGGCCAGGGCACTATCGTCAACGACGACGCGGCCCCCAGCCTGTCGATCAACGATGTGACCGTGGTGGAGGGCCACGGCGGTACCACCGGCGCCGTCTTCACCGTGTCCCTGAGCGCGCCGAGTGGCTTCACCACCAGCGTCAACTACGCCACGGCCAACGGCACGGCCACGCAGCCCGGCGACTACACCGCCACCAGCGGCACGCTGACTTTCACGCCAGGGCAAACCTTGCTCACCGTCACGGTGCCCGTGGTCGGCGACACCACGCCCGAGGCCCACGAGACCTTCTTCGTCCACCTGAGCGGCGCCGTCAACGCCACCATCGCCGACAACCAGGGCCTGGGCACCATCACCAACGACGATGTGCCTGTGGCCGTCGGCCCCGGCACCCTGCCAGTCGGCACGGTGGCGGCGGCCTACAGCCAGACCCTGGCGGGGAGCGGTGGCGCAGGCCCTTATGCATTCGCGGTGACGGCGGGCGCGCTGCCCACGGGGCTGGCCTTGTCCACCGGCGGGCTGCTCGGCGGCATGCCCACGGCGGGCGGTGCGTTCAATTTCACGGTCACCGCCACCGACAGCAGCGCCTTTCCGGGGCCGTATGCGGGCTCGCAGGCCTATACCCTGGCCATTGCCAGCCCCACGGTGTCGCTGGCCCCCGCCACCGTGCCGGGCGGCACGCGCACCGTGGCCTACAGCACTCCGCTCGCGGCATCGGGCGGCACGGCGCCGTACACCCATGCCGTCACGGCCGGGGCGTTGCCAGGCGGGCTGCTGCTCAGCGCGGGTGGCGTGCTGTCGGGCACGCCCACGGCCACGGGGTCCTTCAACTTCAGCGTGACCGCCACCGACAGCAGCACCGGCACCGGCCCCTACACCGCCACGCGCGCCTACACGCTGGTGGTGGCCGATGCGGCGCCGGTGGCCAGCCACTCGGCGCACACGGTGGCCTATGGCTCCAGCGGCAACGCCGTGCCGCTGAGCCTCTCCGGCGGGGCGGCCACATCGCTGGCCCTCACCACACCGGCCGCGCACGGCACGGCGATGGTCAGTGGCACCACCCTCCAGTACACGCCCACGCCGGGCTATGCGGGCAGTGACAGTCTTGCCTATACCGCCACCAACACCTCCGGCACATCGTCGCCCGCCACCGTCACGCTGACCGTGAGCCCGCCCACCCTGGTGGTCAGCCCCAACAGCGCGCAGACCGCCACGGTGGGCAGCGCCTACACCCGCACCTTCACCTGGAGCGGCGGCGCCGCGCCCTACACGGGCCTGCAGGTGCAGAACCTGCCCGCGGGCCTGTCGGTCACGGCCACCACGGCCGACAGCGCCACGGTGTCGGGCACGCCCTCGGTGGCCGGTGCGTTCAACCTCCACCTCACCGCCACCGACAGCAGCACCGGCGCCGGCCCGTTCAACGGCGCGCAGGCCGTGGCGCTCACGGTGGGAGCCCCCACCGTCACCCTGGCGCCCGCCACGCTGCCCGCTGCCGGCGCGTACAGCGCCTACAGCCAGGCCCTCGCGGCGGCCGGTGGGCTGGCCCCGCACAGCTATGCCGTGAGCACCGGCGCCTTGCCCCCGGGCCTGGCGCTGAGCACGGCTGGCGTGCTGGCCGGTACCGTGGGCGCACCGGGCACCTACCATTTCACCGTCACGGCCACCGACGCCAGCGGGGCGGCCTATACAGGCAGCCAGGCCTACACGCTGCAGGTGGCGCTGGCGCAGACCTACAGCGGCCCGTCCCCCACGGGCTCGGGCACCATCACGGCCAGCTTTGGCGGCGGCGGTGCGGGGTGCGTGTTCGCCAGCGCGCAGTTCATCCCGCCGTCGGGCCACGCGTCCAGCCCGCCCGCCCACAGCGCCCCGGCGGGGGTGCAGTTTCCGCACGGGCTGTTTGACTTCGCCACCACGGGCTGCACGCCGGGCAGCACGCTGCAGTTCACCATCACCTACCCCGGCGCGCTGCCGGCCCACACCCAGTACTGGAAGTACGGCCCCACGCCGGCCAGCCCGCCCAACGCGGCGCCACGCTGGTACACCCTGCCCGCCAGGGTGGCGGGCGCGGTGGCGACCTTCTCCATCACCGACGGCGCCCTGGGGGATGATGACCTGGCCGCAAACGGCGCCATCGTGGACGCGGGTGGCGCGGGCTTCGGGCTGGCCGCCACGGCCGTGCCGCTGGGCGACGGGCTGATCTGGTGGCTGGCCCTGGGTCTGCTGGCCGTGGCCGCAGGCCAGCGCCGCCGGGGCGCGGGGTAATGTGCGGTTGATATGAAAATCATAGCTGCCAGCGCTTTCGGGATAAGCGCTGGGGCCCCATTTCATTCAAAGATTGCAGCCATCCGCTCCCTGCAAGATTCAGCCGCCCTGGCCTTGCGGCAGCCGGGCAATCACCTTGATCTCGAACTGAAACCCATACAGCCAGGTCACGCCAATGCCCGTCAGCGTGGGGTGGGGCGCCACGCCCCAGAACTCGGGCACGATGCTCCACACCGCTTCAAAGTTCGCCTCGGGGTTGACGACAAACATCGTCACGTCCACCACATCGTCAAAGGTGCAGCCCGCCGCCTGCAGCACCGCGTCCAGGTTGGTGAACGCCCGCCGCACCTGCGCCTTCAGGTCGGGCTCGGGCGAGCCATCCTCGCGGCTGCCCACCTGGCCCGACACGAACAGAAAACCGTTGGACCGCACCGCCGGCGAATAGCGGTTGCGCTCGTACAGCGCCTGGCGACCGGCCGGAAACACCACATCACGTTGGGCCATGAAAAAACTCCTTCGGTAGGGCCGGCAAGCCGCCCCGTGTTGACGATGAAGGCACTGTAGAAGCGCGGGGCCGGCCGATAAACAGGCAAGCCTGTCCATCACTGTTCTTAGAATCCAAACAATCGCGGGCCGCACCAGGCCCATTGCAGCGCGGCACGGGCTCGGCCCGCGCACCCCACGGGCCCCCCTGAGGCGGCCGCACCGGAGCATCCCCATGGACCGTTTTGACGCAATGCAGGCCTTCGCGCGGGTGGTGGAAACCGGCAGCTTCACCAAGGCGGCGGCAACCCTGCACATGAGCAAGACCACGGTGACCCAGCTGGTGCAGCAACTGGAGGCACGCCTGCGGGTCCGGCTGTTCAACCGCACCACGCGCAAGGTCCATGTCACCGCCGATGGCGCCGCCTACTACGAGCGCGTGGTGCGCCTGCTGGCCGACCTGGACGACGCCGAGACCAGCCTCTCCACCGCCGCCGCCGCGCCCCGGGGCCGCCTGCGGGTGGATGTGCCCAGCCCCCTGGCCCGGCTCGTCCTCGTCCCCGCGCTGCCCGCGTTCCACGCGCGGTATCCCGACATCCAGCTCGACATGGGCGTGAGCGACCGCCGCGTGGACATGCTGGGCGAGAACGTGGACTGCGTGGTGCGCGGCGGCACCCTCACCGACCAGTCCCTCATCGCCCGCCAGGTGGGCGAGCTCGCACTGCGCGTGTTTGCCGCTCCCAGCTACCTGCGGCACGCGGGCGTGCCCGCGCACCCGGGGGAGCTGGAGGACTCGCACCACCGCATCGTGGGTTTCCTGTGGGCGCGCACCGGCAAGCCGATTCCCTATGCCATGCGCCGCGGCGGCGAGAGCATCCACGTGCAGGGCCGCTACGTGTGCGCGATGGACGACGGCAATGCCTATCTGGCCGCAGGGCTGGCCGGCATGGGGGTGCTGTGGCTGCCCAGCTACATGGCGCGGCCGCACGCGGCCAGCGGCGAGCTGGTGCCATTGTTTGAAGGCTGGACGATGGACCCCATGCCCCTGTACGTGGCCTACCCGCCCAACCGCCATGTGAGCGCCAAGGTCCGGGTGTTCATTGACTGGGTGGTGGAGCTGATGGCGCTGCATGCACCGCTGAGGGCTGCGCGGCAGGGCTGAAAGGCGCCGGGGCGGTGTAGGCTCGCGGCCTGCCGCCGCCCTTCATGCGCGGTGCCCGGAATATCCGGGCCCGGCGTGCTGGCGGCCCGGCATGATTCGCGGCGGCGGATTTTGGGGCTATGCTATATTCAATTGGTAACTATTTGTGCCGCCAATGGATTCCGATTTCGACTGGTAATGTCTTGCCGGCGCAAAGGGAGCTCAATATTGCCTGGGTATATGATTTTCCTGATCTCCCTGCTGTTGATTATCTGGTCTTCCCTGCGCTGGGCCTCATGCCTTGCCCGTTCTCCGGCCGACGGTTTCTGGATTTGCATTGCCAGCGCGATGCTTCAGGTGGGTGCCCTAGCGAGCCTGACTTCATTGCTGCACCAGTTGAATCCCATGGGCTGGATACTGGTTCAGGTCGTTATGTGCGCGGCCACCCTGCAGCTGACGAAGGGCGTGGGCCGGCCCACGTTTCGTGGTTTCCTGGAAGCCTGGAAGGGGTTGGGCGACAGGCTGAAGGCATTTTCCGCTGAGCTTTCATCGTGGGGTGTGATCGCCCTGGTGGCCATTTGCGGAATCATTTTCATGTCGCTGGTAATGCAGGCCCTGGCGCCGATCCAGAATTTCGACGACAGGATGTACCACGCTTCGCGGGTCATTTACTGGATTCAGCACCAGACGGTATTCCCGTTCGAGACGCACAATATCCGGCAGACCATGATTCCGTTCGGGAGCGAGCTGTTTTTCTTGTGGCCGGTGCTGTTGACCAAAACCGAGGCGTGGGGCCGCGTTGTCTTCTGGCTCGCGTTTCCATTGGCGGCGGTGGGCCAGTATTTTCTATTGCGTGCGCTGAAGCTGGGCCAGACAGTGGCCTTGGTGGGTGTGCTGATCCTGGTCTCGACGCCGCTCGTGGCATCCAGTGCGGTGGGCCTCAAGCCGGAAATCTGGTCCATCGTCACCCTGTTGGGGCTGGCCTACTGGGTGGTGTGCCTTTGCTCCCGGCCCGATGGATCGAGGGTCCCTTACTTCTTTCTGGGGGTGTTCACGGTATTGAGCATCAACGTCCGGTCGTTTCCCGTGGCGATGATTCCCAGCTTGCTGCTGATCGTGTGGTGGACGCCCGGCCAGATTGCGCGCCCCGCGCGATTCAAGGCGCTGGCAGGGGGATGGGTGTGCGCGGGCCTGCTCAGTGCGGTGCTCGTCCCCCTCGCATTCAACACGGCCCTCTACCACCACCCGTTGGGGCCGCAGGAAGTCCGGCGCGTCGTCCAGGCGGATGTCACGCCCCAGGTGATCTATACGCACGCCGTCCGTTTCGTGTTCCTGCTGCTGGAGTTGCCGGACGTGCCGGCCTCGGGTGAAGTGCGGACCCGCCTTGGCAGCGCGGCCAACCAGGTCATTCATGCCATCGGGGCTGGCGCGCCCCTGGCCAGCGAAAGCAGCGGCCCCTGGCCGGGCAAGTACGTGTATGCGCTGCCGGAGCATTCCACGCGGTTTTCACTGTGGGGGCTGCTATGGATTCCCGTGCTGCTGGTGGCCGTGCCGCGGTTGATCCGCAACGTGGTGGCAACCTGGCCAAAGGCGGGGCTGACCGCGATTTCGGCGCTGACGCTGATGGCGGTCCCCTTGCTGGGCGCAGTTCTTTTCGGTGCGCGGTGGATGGCCCAGTCCGATGTGCCGGGGCGGTTTCTCATCGGGCCTTATGCACTGTGGCTGCCTGTCGGCATCGCCTTGATCGTGCCGTACCTTTCCGCGAGGAAAACCGCCCAGGCGCTCATCGCGATGGTGGTCGCGTACTGCGCATACCAGCCCATGAGAGCGCTGGCCTACGATGCCGTGCAGGCGATCGCCGTGCCGGCCTCCGAAAAGCTGCTCAACGAACCTTTTGAAGAGATTGTCGGACCCCTCATGCCGGCTGGCGCCCGCATTCTTTTCGTGGGGCACCAGGACGCTCGCGACTATCCGCTTTTCTCTCCGGCCACAGGCTATTCCAACGCGGTGATTCCTTGGGGCACGGGGCCCTTCGATCCGGCAAGAATGGGCCGCCTGATCGCATCGGAAAAGGTAACCCACGTCCTGGTCCAGAACGATGAACAGGTATTCTTCGAATGGTTTCCGGCCCTCGATACGCGCGAGATGGTGACGTGGCTGGCCGCGCAGGCCGGACTGAAGGCGGTGCCCCTCAAGACGCCCCGCATGCGGCTGTTCGAAGTGAGCGGCACCGCATTGGCGAATGAGAAACCCTTCCAGACCACGGAGGCCCCCGCCGCCGCCCCCTTGATCAGGATCGCCGACACCCTCAAGGCCAAGGTAGGGATCGATCCGACCTTGCTGGAGACCCCCTGGCCCATTGAAAACCTCGGCGGCCGGGAGGCCGGATTCCTGTGGATGGGACAGGGGCATGCCGAGGGCATCGAGTTCGGGCTGTGGTCGCGGGAGGAGCGCGATGTGGACATCCGGTTCGACGTATCTCCCGGCCACGGCCTGACGGCGCCCGACCGCAGAACCCTGGTGCTGCATGACGGTGTGCCCGCCGGCGGCGAGCACATCTTCCGGGGAAAGACGTCCCTGGTGGTGCGCACCCGTCTCCATGCGGGGCGGAACATCATCAGCTTCTTTGCCGTGGATGCCGCCACGATCAATCCGCTGCCAAACGGGGATACGCGGAACCTGGTCGTCGGCCTGCACGAGATTCGCGTCGAATCGGCGCCCGTGGCGGCACCCGGCGCCGCGGCACGCTCCGCTTCGCCCGGCCCGGAGAGCCACGGCCCCGGCCACACCCGCCAGGGCGGGCTTGCCCACAGCGCACGCCAGGCGGTGGGCCTGATCAGCCGCAGGCAGCAGGTCGATGGCTATTGGCTCACCGCGTACACCGGCGAAGAGCGTTTCGAGGCGCCCAGGCTGGAAATGAATACCTACGTCACCTCGATGATGATCGATGTTCTGGGTTCGAAGGGCGTCCCGGCGGGGCTTGGAGGGAGCCTGGAGCGGGCGCGTGCGCATCTGCGCAGCCAGATCGAGGCCAGCGGACTCGTTCGCTACCATGGCAGGCCCGACGGCCGCGCCATGACCACGCACGGGCTGTGCCCCATCACGCCGGATTCCGACGATACGGCCCTGGCATGGCGTCTCGCCCCCGGTGCCGATGCGCTGCGACCGGCCGCCCTGGCGGTGCTGGAGCAGTACCGCACCGCCGAAGGCCTGTACAAGACCTGGCTGGGGCAGCGCAATGACTACCGGTGCATTGACCCGGGCGCCGATCCGAATCCCACCGACGTGGCCATCCAGATGCATGTGCTCATGTGGCTGTCGCAGGCCGACCCGCCCGCGGCCCGGTCGTTGTGCGGCGCGCTGGGCCAGGCCGTCGATCAGGATCGCCTCTGGGTGTACTACCGCAGGGCGCCGCTGGTGCCCGTCATGCGGCAGGCCGATATGAAGGCCGCGGGCTGCGCGTTGCAGCTGCCGCCATCGCGTCTGCAAACGGCGATCCCCGGACAGGCCATCTGGCTGGACGCCGGCCACCTGCTGCAGCGGCTGGAGGAGGGGGGCACGGACAAGGCGCCCACGCCGGCCGAGGTCCGCCCATTGCTGGAGGCACTGTCGAAGGATGGCTTCTCGCCGGTGAAGCTGAACCCGCCCTTGCTGTACCACAACGATCTGACCGCGTCGGTACGACGGTTCTACTGGTCTGAAGACGTGGGTTATGCCATCTGGCTCAAGCTGTACCAGGAAAGCGTGCGCCTGGGACTGCTGGGGACCCATGACAACGACCGCGATGCAGCCGGCGGCGGCCAGGCTGTTCTGAAAACACCATGATGGACCGCCCACGAGGAGCCCGGTGGGTTCTGCGCCTGCTGTCGTGCATCCGGTTCGACGAAGTCCTGGTCCTGCAGGGCGCGCCCTTGCTGGGCGCCGTCTTTGCAATGAGCAGCTTCACGGTCCAGGGCGCGGCGGCGCTGCTGCTGCTGGCCGCGGGAAACGCCTTTCTGGTGGCCCATGTCTTTTTGCTCAACGACTGGTCCGGGGTCCAGCAGGATCTCCGGGATCCGTCCAGATCCGCGGGCGTGTTCCTGAACCGGGGCATCCACCGCCATGAGATCGGCGCCCTGCTGCTGCTGCTGCTCGTGCTGGGCCTGATGGCCTTCGGTATCCTGGGCCCGGCGACGCTCGGCCTCGGGCTGATGATCGCCGTCGCGAGTGCGCTGTACTCCATCCCCCATGTCCACATGAAGGGCGTCCCGCTCGCCAATTCGTTTCTTCATGTGTTCAGTGGGGTGCTGCATTTTCTCCTGGGCTATTCGGTATTCCAGGTTCCCGATGCCAGGGGCGTGGAGATCGGATTGTTCTTCGCCACGATATTCAGCGCGGGACACCTGACCCAGGAGGTTCGCGATTGCGCGGCGGACTTGCGCAATGGCATTCAGACCAATGCCGTGAAATTCGGCGAGAAGCGAAGCTTCCTCACCGGCTTCGCGCTTTTCACGTTCGCCAATGTTCTGCTGATCGTGCTGGCCCTGAGGGGCACCATCCCCCAGGGACTGGCGCTGGTCGCGGCGTTCTACCCGCTGCATGGCTATTGGACGCTGCAGGCGATGCGCGAAGGCCTCACGTTCGAGAGTGTGCGCAGGCTCCAGGTGCGCTACCGCGCGCTGTATGCGTGCATCGGAGTGGCCATGGTCCTGTCCGTCTTCCTGGCGTGAAGCACGCATGCAGGCTGCCGCCCTTCCAGGACATCGGGCGGGTGCCGTCTGTGCTTGGATCCGCGCGCGGGCATCATGGCCCCCGGATCACATCGTCACCACCATCCAAGCCACGTGCCTACAGAAATAGATTCAGCCATGCAAAGCATGCCCTCCTCGGCGAAGCTGACGGTCATCATTCCCTGCTTCAATGAGAAAAAAACCATCCGCAGCATCATCGATGCGGTGCGCGCCGCGCCTTATCCCTCCAAGGAAATCATCGTCATCGATGATTTTTCCACCGATGGAACCCGGGAGATCCTTGCGAACGAACTGGCCGGCAAGATCGACAGGATCGTTCTTCACCCGTCCAACCAGGGCAAGGGCGCGGCGCTCAGGTCTGGAATCCAACTTGCCACGGGCGATATCGTGGTCATCCAGGATGCGGATCTTGAATACGATCCGCAGGAATATTCGATATTGATCGATCCCATCCTGTCGAACAAGGCCGACGTGGTCTTCAGCTCCCGCTTCATCGGTGGAAACTGCCATCGCGTCCTTTATTTCTGGCACCGCGTAGGCAATGGCTTCTTGACACTGGTTTCCAATGTATTCACCAACCTGAATCTGACGGACATGGAGTCCTGCTACAAGGCCTTCCGGCGCGAAATAATCCAGTCCATCCACATCGAGGAAAACCGGTTCGGGTTCGAGCCGGAGATTGTGGCCAAGGTGTCGAAATTGCGGTGCCGCATATATGAAGTCGGTATTTCCTACTTCGGCAGAACCTACGAAGAGGGAAAGAAGATCGGATGGAAAGACGGCGTTCGCGCCCTTTACTGCATAGTGAAGTACAACCTTTTCAGGTAAGTCAGTTTCTGGCTGGATTGGCCCGGGTTGAATCGCCTTGCCGGCAAGCCCCGGCAAGCCCCGGCGAGGGTGGCACGGGGCATCGGAAACCCCACCCCCCTCTAGGGCAGCAGGCCGTCGGCTGGTGGGGGTGACTCCCTGGCGCTGGCCGCCGCCATCTCCAGCTGCATCATGATCATGTTGACCAGCGTGTGCACCGTGGGGCGGCCGGTCTCGATCACGAAGTGGGCCGTTTCGCGGTACAGGCCGTCGCGGTGCGCGTACAGCTCGCGCAGCTTGTCCATGGGGTTGCCCACCTGCAGCAGTGGCCGGGTCTTGTCGTGCTTGACGCGGCGGTAGATCTCTTCGGGCGAGGCGCGCAGGTACAGCACGTTGCCGAAGCGGCGCAGCACCTCCCGGTTGGCCGGGCGCAGCACGGCGCCGCCACCGGTGGAGAGCACCATGCCGCCAGGCTCCTGCGCCACCTCGGCCAGGACCTGGGACTCGACATCGCGAAAGCGCGCTTCGCCTTCCGCTTCGAAAAAGCTGCGGATGGTGGTGCCGAGGGTCTGCTCCAGCCGGTGGTCCAGGTCGACGAATGGAACACCCGCCCGGTGGGCGAGTTGCCGGCCGATGGTGGATTTGCCCGAGCCGGGCATACCGACCAGTGCACAGCGAATCTGCATAAATTTCCTGTTGTTATGGCTGCCCAACTGGACGCAGAGTGTAAGGCGGCGGGCGCTCAGAGCGCGGCGTACACCAGGGCCGGATACAGCTCGCTCAGGTAGCGCAGTTGTCCCGGGGCCTGTGTGAGCAGGATGGCGAACAGGTCCTGCGCCGGGTCCACGAGGAAGAAGGTGCCGCCCAGTCCGCTCCAGCTGTAGTGCCCCGCCGAGCCGGGGCGCGTCGCCAGCCCGGTGGCCGTGCGCACCGCCACGCCCAGCCCGAATCCGTAGCCGGGGGGCAGCACGTCGCCGGCCGTGGGGATGCCGCCCAGGTGGTCCGCCGTCATGAAATCCACCGTGGCGCGGCTGGCCAGCCGCACGGGGCCGTCCGTGCCTTCCAGGGTGCCCCGGCCCAGCAGGAGCTGCAGGAAACGCGCGTAGTCCGCGGCGGTGGACACCAGCCCGCCCCCGGCGGATTCAAACGCGGGCGGGGCGGCCACGTCGATCAGCGCGACCTCGGTACCCGTCTGCGGGTCGCGCGCGAAGGGCTCGGCCAGCCGGTGCAGGTTCCGGGGAGGGACGCTAAAGCCCGTGTCGTGCATGCCCAGGGGCCCGAACACGCGGCGCTGCAGGATGGTGCCCAGGGGCGCGCCTTCCACCACCTCGAGCACGGCGCCCAGCACATCCGTGGCGCGGCTGTACTCCCAGCGGCTGCCGGGCGCATGCACCAGCGGCAGGGGGCCCAGCGCGGCCGCGAGACCGGCATTGGTGTGGCGGCGCGAACCAATGCGGGCAGCGCGGTACAGGTCGGGCACCGGGCCCGCCTCCCACGCGTAGCTGAGGCCGGCGGTGTGGCGCAGCAGGTCGTGCACGGTGGCCTCGCGCGGCGCGGGTGCCCGCTGGCCGGTGGCAGGGTCGTACACCTGCTGCCCGGCAAACGCGGGCAGGTAGTGCGACACGGGGTGTGCCAGCAGCAGGCGGCCTTCCTCCATGAGCATCAGTGCCACCAGCGAGGCAATCGGCTTGGTCATCGAGTAGATGCGAAAGAGCGTGTCGTGCTCCATGGCGGGGGCGTCCGCCCCGGGGCGCTGTGCGCCCACCGCCTGGTGCAGCACGGTGCGGCCCTGGTGGTGCACCAGCGCCACCGCGCCGGGCAGCACGCCCTGGTCCACATGGGCTTGAAGTACGTGGCACAGGCGTGCCAGGGGGGCTGGGTGCATGGGTTCCTCGAGACGGTGGTGGCAATGGGCCCCGTGCACGTTCCGCGTGTCGGAACGTCGCCGGTGGTGGACGGATTGTTTCAGTCTGTTGCGGCATCCCGCGGCGGCAAGTCGCGCAGATGACTGGCGCACCCGCCAATCGCTGGGTGATTACCCTGAAATGTTCTGCACAGCGGAATACGAGGTTGGGCATCCGGGGCTTCGTTATTAAGCTGGCCCGGCCTCGACCGCAAGGGGATCGCGCCGCTTCGGCGCATCGCGTGCGGCATGCGGGGCGGCTGGGCCGATGGCCGCAGCCTGTCTGCAAACCTACCAGGAGCACGACGATGGAGACACGCCCCCGCGGGGACGCCCCGAGCCCACGCCCCGAGGCCATGCCGCCCGCGCAGCACGGCCGCGCACCGCTCGCAGGGAGGGGTGGTTGATGGACCTGTTCCTGCAGCAAGTGCTCAACGGCCTCACGCTGGGCGGCATCTACAGCCTGGTGGCCCTGGGCCTCACGCTGGTGTACGGCATCCTGCACGTGCCCAATTTCGCCCATGGCGCGTTCTACATGGCCGGGGCGTTCGTGTCGTGGCACCTCATGGCGGCCTGGGGCTTCAACTACTGGGTGGCGATGGCGGGCTCGGCCCTTGCCGTGGCGCTGATCGGCGTGGTGTCGGAGCGGCTGGTGTTCCACCCGCTGCGCAATGCCTCGGGCCTGCATCCGATGATCGCGGCCATCGGGGTGCTGCTGTTCCTGGAGGCCGGCGCGCAGGCCCTGTGGGGCGCGGACTTCCACCGCATGCAGACGCCGTACACCGGCATCATCGACCTGGGCGGAGTCACGGCGCCGGTGCAGCGCCTGCTGATCATCGCGGCGGCCTTCGTGCTCATGGTGGTGCTGCACCTGTTCCTCAAGAAGACGGTGACGGGCTCGACCATCATCGCCATGGCGCAGAACCGCGATGGCGCGTCGCTGGTGGGCATCGACGCGAACCGCGTGGCCATGCTCACCTTCGCCATCTCGGGCGCGCTGGCCGCGGTGGCCGCCACGCTGTACGCGCCCATCAACCTCGTGTACCCGGCCATGGGGCACCTCGTGATCACCAAGGCCTTCGTGATCATCATCCTGGGGGGCATGGGCAGCGTGCCCGGCGCCATCATCGGGGGGCTCATCATCGGCTTTGCCGAGAGCTTCGGGGCGTTCTACATCTCCACCGACTACAAGGACATCATCGCCTTCGTGCTGCTCGTGGCCATCCTGTCGGTGCGTCCGCAGGGCCTGTTCACCAAGGGGGTGCGCTGACATGGCATTCCTGGAAGGCAAATGGGGCTGGGCCCTGCTGCTGGCCGCCGGGCTGGCGTTTCCCCTGTTCGTGGGCAATGACTACCACCTCACGGTGATGGGCACCGCCTACATCTTTGCGATCGCCACCATCGGCCTGAACCTCATCACGGGCTACACGGGGCAGTTCAACCTGGCGCACAGCGGCTTCATGGCGGTGGGCGCCTACACGGTGGGCATCCTCACGGTGGACCACCAGGTGCCGTTCTGGGTGGCGTTCGCGCTCTCGGGCGTGGTCACCACCGTGCTGGGCTTCTTCATCGGCGTCCTGTCGCTGCGGCTCAAGGGGCACTACTTCTCGATCTTCACGCTGTGCGTGGGCTACATCATGTTCCTCGTGATCGAGAAATGGGAAGGGCTCACCCATGGCACGGTGGGCATCATCGGCATCCCCGCCCCGTCGCCCATCGGGGGGCTGCGGTTCGACACGCCGCTGGCGCTGTACTACCTGGCCTTCTTCTGGCTGGTGGTGGGCATGTGGGCCATGCGCCGTATCGTCAACTCGCTGCTCGGGCGCACCTTCATGGCCATCCGCAACAGCGACGAGCTGGCTGAGTCGCTGGGCATCAACCTCATGCGCAACAAGGTGCTGGCGTTCATGCTGTCGGTGTTCTACGCGGGTATCGCGGGGGGGCTGTATGCGGGCTATGTGCGCTTCATCGGGCCCGGCGTGGCGGGGGTGGAGCACACCTTCGACATGACCATGTACATGCTCATCGGGGGGCTGGGGACGCTGCTGGGCCCGTTGCTGGGCGCGCTCGCCATGCCCTGGCTCACGCAGTACCTGCAGTTCCTGCAGGAGTACCGCTTCCTTGTCTTCGGTCCCATCCTCGTGCTGCTGGTGATCTTCGTGCCGCACGGCATCGTGGGCACCTACCTGGGCTGGAAGGCACGCCGCGCCACCCGGCCGTCCGCCACACCGCCCGCAGGAGGCGACCGTGCTTAAGATCGAACACCTCACCAAGCGCTTCGGCGGCCTGGCCGCCGTCAACAACGTCAGCACCACCATCGAGGCCGGCAGGATCAACGCGATCATCGGCCCCAACGGTGCCGGCAAGACGACGTTCTTCAACCTCATCAGCGGAATGCACCGGCCCAGCTCGGGCACCATCACGCTGGAGGGGCGCGACGTGACCTCGCTGCGCACCGACGAGGTGGCGCGCCTGGGCGTGGCGCGCACCTTCCAGACCACGGCGCTCTTTGACATGGCCTCGGTGCTGGACAACCTCATCGTGGGCCACCGCCTGCGCACGCGCTCGGGCCTGCTCGACGTGCTGTGCAATTCCAGCCGCCTGCGCGAGGAAGAGCGCATCTGCCGCGAGAAGGCGCGCGAGGCGCTCGATTTCGTGGGCCTCGCGCACCTGGAAAACCGCATGGCGGGCGACATCTCGCAGGAGGAGCGCAAGCGCGTGGCCTTCGCGCTGGCGCTGTCCACCGGGCCGCGCCTGGTGCTGCTGGACGAGCCCGCCGGCGGCGTGAACCCCGACGAGACCGAAGGCCTGGCCCAGCTCATCCGCAAGATGGTGGCCCATGGCCTCACCGTGTGCCTGATCGAACACAAGATGAACATGATCATGAGCCTGGCCGACAAGATCATGGTGCTGAACTACGGCGAGAAGATCGCCGAGGGCACCCCCGCCGAGATCCGCGCCAACCCGGCCGTCGTCGACGCCTACCTGGGGAGCGAGCATGCTGCAGCTTGACAATCTCTCGCTCAAATACGGCAGCTTCCAGGCGCTCAATGGCGTGAGCCTGCATGCCCGGCAGGGTGAGCTGGTGGTGCTGCTGGGCGCCAACGGCGCGGGCAAGAGCTCGATCTTCCTGACCATCAGCGGCATCCACAAGGCCGCCGGGGGCAGCATCCGCTATGGCGACAGGGAGCTGGCGGGCATGAAGCCCTCTCAGATCGTGCAGCACGGCGTGGTGCAGTGCCCCGAGGGGCGCAAGCTGTTCCCCGGCATGTCGGTGCTCAAGAACCTGATGCTGGGCGCCTACGTGCACCGGGGCGACACGGCGGGCAGCAGGAAGGTGCTGGACGAGGTGTTCGCGCTGTTTCCCATCCTGGCCGAGAAGAAGGACGACCCCGCGGGCTCGCTCAGCGGCGGCCAGCAGCAGATGGTGGCCATCGGCCGCGCCATGATGGGCCGGCCCAAGGTGCTGCTGCTCGACGAGCCCTCGCTGGGCCTGGCGCCGCTGGTCATCAAACAGACCTTCGAGGTCATCCAGCGCATCAACCAGGCCGGAACCACGGTGCTGCTGGCCGAGCAGAACGCGTTCGCGGCGCTCAAGATCGCGCACCGCGCCTACGTCATCGAGAGCGGCCGCATCGTGATGGAGGGCGACCGCGACAGCCTCATGAACAACGAGGCCGTGCGCCGGGCCTACATCGGCGCATAGGAGATGAGGAGCAGCCCCCCCGCGGCGCCGCGCGCGTGCGACGGTAGTGCCACCTGTTTGACGACCCTGACTCGCAAGAGCCGCTTTTTCAGAAACCCCAAGGAGACATCAGCATGATCACGAAACGCAAGACCATCCTTCGACTCGGTGCCAGCGCCTTCGCGGTGGCCACACTGCTGGGTGCCACCGGCACCGCCTTCGCCCAGCAGGTCGTGAAGATCGGCTACTCGGGCCCCTTGAGCGGCGGCGCCGCGCTGTACGGCAAGAACGTGCTCAGCGGCATGGAGATGGCGGTGCAGGAGATCAACGCCAAGGGCCTGGAGGTGGCCGGCCAGAAGGTCAGGCTCGAGATCGTCGCGCTGGACGACAAGTACAACCCCAGTGAAACCGCCATCAATACCCAGCGCCTGGTGCAGGAGCACAAGGCTCCCGCGGTGCTGGTGCCGCATTCGGGCGGCAGCTTCGCGGTGATGGCCACCAACGAGGCGCAGAAGGTCCTGCTGCTCTCGTACACCAGCGTGCCGCAGATCACCGAGCGCAACAACAAGCTCACGCTGCGCATCCCGCCCGAGTTCACGTCCTACGTGAAGCCCTTCGTGAACCACGCCATGGGCAAGTACGGCAAGAACGTGGCCATCGCCAATGCCGACCACGACTACGCCAAGGCCTGGACAGCCGCCTTCAAGCCCGCGTGGGAAGCCGCGGGCGGCAAGGTGGTGGCCGAGAACCCCATGTCCTACAACCGCGCGACGGACTTCTACAGCGGCGTGAGCCGGGTGCTCGCCTCCAAGCCCGATGTGCTCTTCATCGGCGGCGCGTCCGAGCCCACGGGCCTGGTGATCAAGCAGGCGCGCGAGCTGGGCTTCAAGGGGGGCTTCGTGATCATCGACCAGGCCAAGATGGACGAGATCGGCAAGATCACCGGCGGCTACGGCCCCCTGGAGGGATCGATCGGCGTGCTGCCCGTGGTGGAGGACAGCTCGCCGGTGACCAAGGCCTTCGTGGAACGCTTTCGCAAGACCCACCCCGGCCGCGACCCGAGTTCCGAGGTCTCGCTCAACTACACCACCGTGCACGCCACCGCGCTGGCGATGAAGCTCGCGGGCAGCACCACCGACGCCGCCGCGATCCGCGCGCAGCTGGACAAGGCCTTCAAGTCATTGCCCACCGAAAACAACCCGCACGAGATGGACGGCGTGAACGAGCGCGGCGGCTCCACGGCCAACACCCGCGTGGCCATCGTGGAAGGCGGCAAGGTCAAGGAGATCCGGCTGGACGCGCTGGCTAAGTAGGTCGGCGCGGGCCCTGGCCCGCCACACCACGCCACGCAGGGCCTGCCACGGAGAAGGGGCAGGCCTTTTTTTGCAAGGGATCCTGCCGTGCACCGCGCGCTGCCCCGGCACGGGCTGACTCCTGGATTTGCAGTGCTTTTGGCCGCTGGCGATTGACTGGCAAGCGCAAGGTGCTATAAAAAATGAAGCGTCAGGCGCGCGGAACCGCCCCGGGGGCTGCGCTGCGCTCCTGTTCCTGCAGCTCGCGCCACTGGACCTTGCCCGTGCCCGACTTGGGCAGGCTGTCCACGAACTGCACAAGGCGCGGGCTCTTGTAGGCGGCCATGTGGTCGTGGCTCCAGTCGATGATGTCCTGCGCGCTCACCTGGCCCTTGAAGGCGTCGCGCAGCACGACCACCGCCTTCACGGTCTCGCCCCGGCGTTCGTCGTGCGCGGCGATCACGCACACCTCTTGGATGGCGGGGTGGGCGTACATCATGGCCTCGACCTCGGCGGGCCAGACCTTGAAGCCCGATGCGTTGATCATGCGCTTCAAGCGGTCCACCATGAAGAAGTAGCCGTCCTCGTCCACCTGCGCCAGGTCGCCGGTGCGCAGGAAGCGCTTGCCCTCCAGGGTGATGAAGCTGTCGGCCGTGGCCTGCGGGTTGTTCCAGTAGCCCACCATGACCTGCGGTCCGTGCACCACGATCTCGCCGGTCTCGCCCGGCGGCAGTTCGGCGAACGTCGCGGGGTCGACCACGCGCGCATCCACGTCGAACACCGGGATGCCCAGGCATTGCGGCTTGGGCCGGTGCGGCGGGTTGATGTGCGTGGCCGCCATGGTTTCGGACATGCCGTAGCCCTCCACGTAGTCCAGCCCCGTCAGCTCCTTGAGGCGCTGCGCCACCGCCTTGGGCATGGCCGCGCCACCGCCCCGGATGGCCTGCAGGCTGGAGATGTCGTAGTCGCCGATGCGCGGGTTGGCCAGGAAGTCCACCACCATGGTGGAGATGGCCTGCCAGATGCTGATGCGGTAGCGCTGCATGAGCCGGGCCGTGGCGTCGCGGTCCCAGCGCGGCAGCACCACCACGGTGGCGCCCACGAACAGCGGCCCGTTCATGCTGCCCGACATGCCCGTGACGTGAAAGAGCGGCAGCACGGCCAGATAGGTCGCATCCTGCGTGCGCGAGAACCACTGCGCGCCGCCCACCAGCGTGCTCATGGCGCTGCGGTGCGTGTGCATGCAACCCTTGGGGTGGCCGGTGGTGCCCGAGGTGTAGGGCATCACGCAAAGGTCATCGGGTCCGGCGGTCAGCGGGCCGGGCGCGAGCCGCTGCGCCAGCATGTCGCTCCAGAGCGTCACGCCCGGGGCGGCGATGGCCTCGCGCGCCGCGCTGACGAACGCGGGCACGGGCAGGTCGGTGGGCATCTGCAGGTAGTCGCTGTAGGCCGCGACGATCAGGTGCTTCAGGCCGGCGCCACCCTGCGCCCCGCCCACCAGCGGCTGCGCCTGCGCATGCAGGTCCTGCGGCAGGAAGGCCACGGTGGCCCCGCTGTCGTGCACATAGTGGCGCAGCTCGTCGGTGAGGTTCATGGGGTTCACCGGCACCACCACGGCATTGGCGCGCAGGATGCCGTAGAACGCCAGGATCCACTGCGGGCTGTTCTGCATGTACAGCAGCACCCGGTCGCCGGCCTTCACGCCGCACCGCTGCTGCAGGAAACCCGCGATGTGCTCGGCCTCCTGCTGGAACTGCCGGAACGTCACCAGCGTGTCGTAGAACACCAGGAAGGGCTTGTCCGGGTAGCGCGCCGCCGAAACCTCGGCGTTGTGGAACAGGTTGGTCTGCGGCAGCGTGAGGTGGCGGGACAGCCCCGGGGGCCAGTGGGCAAGGTGGCGGTCGGACATGCGGGGCGGGCTCCTGAAGGCGTGGTTCGGCGGCGGGGCGGTCAGCCGCGTTTCAGATGGCGTGCCAGCTCGTCCTTGGCGATGGCATTGCGGTGCACTTCGTCGGGGCCGTCGGCAAACCGCAAGGTACGTGCCTGGGCATAGGCGGCCGCGAGCGGGAAATCATCGCTCACCCCGCCGCCGCCATGCACCTGCATGGCCCAGTCGATCACCTGGCAGGCCATGCTGGGCGCGGCCACCTTGATCATCGCGATCTCCTTGCGGGCGACCTTGTTGCCCACGGTGTCCATCATCTGCGCGGCATTGAGCACCAGGAAGCGCGCCTGGTCGATCAGGATGCGCGCGTTGGCGATGCGCTCGCGCGTGACGCCCTGGTCGGCCACCTTGCGGCCAAACGCCGTGCGGCCCAGGGCGCGCTGGCACATCAGCTCCAGCGCGCGCTCGGCCACGCCGATGAGGCGCATGCAGTGGTGGATGCGCCCGGGGCCCAGGCGGCCCTGGGCGATCTCGAAGCCACGGCCCTCGCCCAGCAGGATGTTGGCCACGGGCACGCGCACGTTCACGAAGCTCACCTCGCCATGGCCGTGCGGCGCATGGTCGTAGCCGAACACGGGCAGCGCGCGTTCCATGGTCACGCCGGGCGTGTCCATGGGCACGAGGATCATCGACTGCTGCTGGTGCCGGCTGGCATGATCGGGGTCGGTCTTGCCCATGAAGATCAGGATCTCGCAGCGCGGATCGGGCGCGCCCGAGGTCCACCACTTGCGGCCGTTGATGACGTAGTGGTCGCCGTCGCGCACGATGCGGGCTTCGATGTTGGTGGCGTCCGAGGAGGCCACGTCGGGCTCGGTCATGGCGAAGGCCGATCGGATCCGGCCGTCGAGCAGCGGCAGCAGCCAGCGCTGCTGCTGCTCGGGCGTGGCATAGCGCGCCAGCGTTTCCATGTTGCCGGTGTCGGGCGCCGAGCAGTTGAAGGCCTCGGGCGCGATGTGCGAGCGGCCCATGATCTCGCACAGGGGCGCGTATTCCAGGTTGGTCAGGCCCGCGCCCAGGTTGGATTCGGGCAGGAACAGGTTCCAGAGGTTGGCGGCCCGGGCCTTGGCCTTGAGGTCCTCCATCACCTGGGTGGGCTGCCAGGCGTTGCCGGCCTTGCGGTTTGCGGCCACCTCGTGGTGGTATACCGGTTCGGCGGGGTAGATGTGTTCTTCCATGAACGCCGTCAGGCGCTGCTGCAGGTCGACGACCTTGGGGGAGTAGGTGAAATCCATGAAGGGGTGCTTTCCGCAAAGGGCAGGGAATGGCGCGGTGTCAGATCAGGCTGGCGCCGCCGTCCACCACGATCGCGTGGCCTGTGATGTGGCGCGAGGCCTCGGAGGCGAGGAACACCACGGCGCCCTTGAGGTCCTCTTCGCCGCCGATGCGGCGCAGCGGGGTGCGCTCGATCATGGCCGGGCCCAGTTTGTCGATGAGGCCGCTGGCCATCTTGCTCGGGAAGAATCCGGGGCAGATGGCGTTGACGCGGATGCCGTAGTGCCCCCATTCGGAGGCCAGCGTGCGCGCGAAGTGGATCGCCGCGGCCTTGGAGGTGTTGTAGGCAATGGTGTTCATGCCCGGCGGCGTGCCCTTGATGCCGGCCACCGAGGCCGTCACGATGATGTTGCCCTTGCCGCGCGGAATCATGCAGCGCTTGCCCACCTCGCGCGAGAGGAAGAAGGGCGCGTTCACATTGAGGTCCATCACCTTGTGCCAGGCGGCGTCGGGGTGGTCCTCGGCCTTGGCGCCCCAGGTGGCGCCCGCGTTGTTGACGAGGATGTCGATGGTGCCAAAGCGCTCCACCACCTGGTCCACCAGGCCGGGGATGTCCCCGGTCTTCTGCAGGTCGTTGACCACGGTCAACACCTCGCAGCCCAGGCCTTCCAGGTGCTTTTTCGCTTCGGCCAGCTCATCGGCCTTGCGGGCCGTGATGGCGAGCCTGGCGCCCATCTCGCCCAGGGCCTCGGCCATCTGCAGGCCCAGGCCGCGCGAGCCGCCGGTGACCAGGGCGACCTGGCCGGTGAGATCGAAGAGTTGCTTGACGCTCATGAGAAGGGCTTTCGTTGGAAGTGCGTGGAGCGCGCGGGCTCGAAGGCGACAGGGCGCCCGGGCATCGCGCTGCCGTGGGATGGGGAAAGGTGCGGGGCACCACGCTCGCGGCGCGGAACCCGCAACTGCACTTCATGCTAGTCGGGGCCGCACCCGATGTAAAACGCGAGCTGTCACCTGCGAAACTCGGTGCGTGCCCGCGAAGGCCCGCCAGCGCGGTCCTTAGCGGTAGACCGCGGTCTCGATGCGGGCCACGATCTCTATCAGCCGCGGCCTCACCGCATCGAGCAGGAAATCCTGCGGGACATTGAACGCGGGCCCGCCGCAGTTGATCACCATGGGCGGCAGCCCGCCCCCCGGCTGAAACCCGCGGGCGATCGCATTGACGTTCTTCTGCCAGTCACCGAACGACGTTGCCACGGACAGGCTGCGGTAGTCCTGCAGTGCCTGGTCGATGCCCAGCTGCACCTGCGGCCACGCGGTTTCGTCGCGGCCCTGGATCTGGGCCAGCACCGCGCTGCGCTCCTTGGGCGGCACGGCGGCGAGCCAGGCGCGCCCCATGGCGGACGTGGCCAGCGAGATGCGCGAGCCCACGTCCAGGCTGAGCGTGTGCAGGGCCGCGCTGCGGCAGTTCTCGACATAGATCATCGACAGGCGGTCCCGGGTGCCCATCGACACCTCGGCGCCCGCGAAGTCGGCCAGTTCCTGCATCAGCGGGCGCGCGACCTGGCGCACGTCCAGGCGCACCAGCATCGAACTGCCCAGCGACAGCGTGGCGGTGCCCAGGCGGTACTTGCCGCAGGCCTCCACGTGGATGAGGTAGCCCAGCCGGGTGAGGGTGGCGGTCAGGCGCGACACGGTGGATTTGGGCAGGCGGCAGCGTTGCGCGATCTCCTGGTTCCCCAGGAGCTTGTCGCCCGCGCGAAAGCAGGCCAGCACCTCCAGGCCCCGGGCCAGCGCCGTCACGAAGTGCCGGTCCTGGGGAGGCCGCGCCAGGGGCGCGCGGGGAGTGTGGGCAGGGCGGGGCGGCGGCATGGGCGCATTATGGCGATGCGGTTCCAGGGGACTGCCTGGCGCCGGGCGGCCGCTGTGGGAGCGCACCTACCTGCACAGCGGTGATCCGCGCATGGACGCAACGGCCTTGCGGCCTTAGGCTGTGGCGATGAACGTGCGCCCGACAGTCCAACGCCTCCTCCTGCCTTTTCAAGCCCTTTGGCGGCTGCTGCAGCCCTTCTGGCGCGCGGCCCAGATGTGGCTGGATGCCGACGGGCTGCGCATGAGCGCGGCCATGTCCTTCTACGGCATGCTCAGCCTCGCGCCCCTGCTGCTGCTGCTGGTGGGCGTGCTGGGCTGGTGGATGGACCGCAGCTATCTGGAGAGCAATCTCATCGCGCAGGTGCAGGCGGTGATGGGCCAGCAGGTGGCCGACGTGGTGCGGCAGGCGCTGGCCAGCGCGCAGGCTCCCAGCGAAGGGCGGCTGGCCTCCCTGGTGGGTTTTGTGGTGCTGGTGTCGGGGGCCACCGGGGTGTTCGTGGAACTGCAGTCGGCGCTGGAGCATCTCTGGCGCGGCGGCGGGCCGGTGCCGCAGCGGGCGGCCTGGTGGCGCATGGCCTCGCTGCGCCTGCGGGGGCTGGCCTATGTGTTGGCGCTGGGGTTCCTGCTGCTGGTGTCGCTGGCCCTGTCCACGCTGATCCACCTGCTGGCGGGCTGGGCCGGGGCGCACCTGTCGTTCGCGCCGCTCGCGCCCGTCATGCAGGTCGTCAACGAAGCCGTCGCCTTCGGCTTTGCCGTGGCGTTGTTCGTGGGCCTGATGCGCATCGGCGCGGGGGCCAAGCCGCCCGCACGCTGCATCATGGCCGGGGCCGTGGTGGGCGCCACGCTGTTCACGGTGGGCAAGCAGCTGCTGGCCTGGTACCTGTCCACCGCAGCCGTGGTGTCGGCCTATGGCGCGGCCGGGTCGCTGGTGGTGCTGCTGATGTGGATCTACTTCTCGTCCGCCGTCCTCTTGTTTTCCGCGAGCTGCGCCCGGGCGTTCCAGGAGCTGGGCGCCTTGCCCGCGCAGCGGGGGCGCCTGCACGTGCCGCAGTAAGGCCTGAGGCCGGCGGTGCCGAGGGTGCCTTCCCGCGCGCTCAGGCGGAAATGTGCAGCTGGGCGTCCAGGCCCAGCGTGCGGGCGAGCTTCAGCGCGTTCCCGGGCGCATGGGTCTTCATGGTGTTGTCGAAGAAGCAGAACACATTGCGCGCGGCCATGGCGGCGGGGCCGGCGTCTTCTGCGCAGAGCAGCCGCACGTCGGGCGGCACGCCGCCGGCGGCCCACGCGCGGATGCGCCCGGCCCAGGCCGCCAGCTGCGCATCGCTGTAGCCGCTCGCGTACAGCTCCTGGGCGCCGTGCAGGCGCAGGTACATGAAGTCCGCCGTCACATCGCCCACCTCGGGCCAGCGGCCCGCCGTGTCCGCCACCACGAGCGCCACGCCGTGGCGGCGCAGCAGCGCCACCGTCGCCGGCTGGCAGAAGCTCGCGTGGCGTACCTCGAGGGCGTGGCGCATCCGCATCGGGGCCACGGGGCCCAGCCATTCCTTGCCCCGCATGCGGTCCTCGCGTTCATGGGCAAGGCGGGCTGCGGCCTCGGTGTCGTGCGGCAGGTGGCCCAGGAAGGCATCGAGCAGTGCTTCCTCGAAAGCCAGGCTTGGCGGCAGCTGCCACAGGATGGGACCAAGCTTGCAGCCCAGGGCCAGCGGCCCCGACGCCATGAAGTTCGCGATGGCCGCGCGGGCGTCGCGCAGCCGCAGGACGTGGGTGATGTACCGCGGGGCCTTCACCGTGAAGACGAAGCCCTCGGGGGTGTCGGCGGCCCAGCGCCCATAGCTGGACGGGCGCTGCAGCGCATAGAAGGAGCCGTTGAGCTCGATGCTGGGGAACTGCCGCGACGCGAATTCCAGCTCCCGCGCCTGGGTGAGGCCCGGGGGGTAGAAGCTGCCGCGCCAGGGCGGATAGCGCCAGCCGGATATCCCGATGCGGATCTGTGCCGCAGCCATCGCCATCGTGAGCCTCCTTTCTTTCCGCATCCGCGCGGCGCACGGGCCGACGGCCAGCATAGGCGGCCGTTTGCGCGGGCACAACCCGGGTGCTTGCTACCCTTTGGCGCCGGGAGTTCGCAGGGGGCCACGTGCCGCCCTGCCTGCAGCGCAGAGAAAAATGTGTAAACAGGTTCTTACGTCCTTTACAGAGGCTACGCCCGGATTCCCGGTACTGCCGGGTACGCTGGCAGCCACCCGCCCAGAACCATCTGGACCTTTCGGAGAACAGCCATGAGCCTCATCGTTTCACCTTCCAATACCACCCGCTCCCTGGCCGCCGCGCCCGTGGGGGCCTTCGGCGCGGCGCCCTCCCTCAAGTGGCTGTGGGCGGCCATCGGGGTGCTCGGCGTGAGCGTGGTCGCGCTGGGTACGACCCTGGTGGTGCAGAACGCGGGGCCGTCCGCGGCCGATGCGCCGTCGCTGGCCGCTGCCGCGCAGCCCGCCAATGGTGCGCCAGGGGCTGCCACGCCCCCACAGTCCTACCAGGAGCCACCGCCCGTGGGCAACAGGAACGTTGCCATCCACAGCGTGGCCAACCAGCCGCCGGCCTTGGCGCAGGGGTATGCCGAGCCGTCCCGGCAGCCGCAACAGCAGCAGCAACAACAACAACCGCTGCGCACCGCCGCGCAGGCACCTGTGTGCGCCACCTGTGGCCGTGTCGAGTCCGTCCAGGCCGTGCAGCAGGCGGCACCCGCCACCGGCGTGGGGGCGGTCGCCGGCGGGGTGCTGGGGGCGGTGGTGGGCAACCAGGTGGGCAAGGGCTCGGGCCGCACGGCGGCCACCGTGCTGGGTGCCGTGGGCGGCGGCTATGTGGGCCACAAGGTCGAAGAGCGCACGCGCACGCAGACGGTCTACCAGATCGCCGTGCGCATGGAAGACGGCTCCGTGCGGCGTTTCACGCGCGCGCAGCCCCCGGCCGTGGGCACGCCCGTGGTGCTGCAGGGCAAGGGCTTCCGCGTGGACGACGGTGCCGCCACGCGGGCGGCAGAGCCCTATCCACGCCCGCAGCCCGGCGCCGTGCGCGTGGCGGACACATATTGATCCACCTCGTTCCCAATGCAAAAAAAGCCCGCTGCCAGCGGGCTTTTTCATGGGCTGGGGGGTGCTACAGCACCACGGGGATTTCAGTCGCAGGCGGCGTGTTGCGGCTGCGGCCGCAGCGCACCAGGCCGTCGATCATCACCATGCCGATGCCCGGGATGTCGCCCAGCTGCACGCTTTCGAGCAGCGTGGCGCCGGCGGTGTGCTGCGCGCGGTCCATGAACACGAAGTCCGCCGCGCGGCCCGGCTCGATCAGCCCGCAGTTCAGGTTGCGGATGCGCGCCGTGTTGCCCGTGGCAAAGCAGAACACCAGCTCGGCGGGAATGTCGGCGAAGCTGGAGATCAGGGCGATCATGCGCAGCATGCCCAGCGGCTGCACGCCCGAGCCGGCCGGGCCGTCGGTGCCCAGGATCACGCGGTGCGGGCACTTGAGCTCGATGGCCGCGCGCGCGGCCTGGATGGCGATCTTCTCGTTGCCGTTGTGCACCAGCTCGATGGCGCGCGAGGACTTCTCGCACAGCTCGCACACATGCTCCCAGGGCAGGGAGGTGTGGCCGCCGTTGATGTGGCCGATCACGTCGGCATCGGCCTCCAGCACCACGTCCTTGTCGATGAGGCCCGAGCCCGGAATGGAGGGTCCTCCCGTGTGGATGGTGCTCTGGATGCCGTGCTTGCGCGCCCAGGCCACCATCTGCTGGGCTTCGTAGCCGGCCTTGACGGAGCCCAGGCCCACCTCGCCCAGCAGCGTCACGCCCGCGTCGGCCAGGTCCTTGAAGTCCTGCTCGGTCATGCCCTTCTCGATGACGGGGGCGCCCGCGATCACCTTCACGCCGCCGGGGCGGAAATTGTCGAACGAGCGCTGCGCGGTGATGGCCAGTGCCTTGAGCCCCACGATGTCCTTGGGGCGGCCCGGCAGGTGCACTTCGCCGGCCGAGACCATGGTCGTCACGCCGCCGTTCATGGTGGAGTCGATCCAGCCGATCTGGTTCTGGCGCGGCGTCCAGTCGCCAAAGACGGGGTGCACGTGGCTGTCGATCAGGCCGGGGGCGACGCAGGTCTTGCGCGCGTCGATCATGGTCTGCGCGTGTTCGGTGTCGCAATCCTTTTCGCGGCCCACGGCCACGATGAGTCCGTCGTTGACGACGATGGTGTCGGCATCGAGGATGGGGCGGTCCAGGTCGCCCGACAACAAAAGACCGATGTTCTTGATGACGACCTTGCCCGACTTGCCGCCGGCTGCTGCTTCTGCCATGGGATGCTCCTCGTGGGGATGTTGGACGCGGCCCGGGCGGGCCGCGCGGGAAATGGCTGCCTGCCTAGGCGCCCCGGGCCGCCTGGCCCTGGGGCAGGCTGGGGCCGGGTGCGACGGTGCGCAGCACGCTGTCGATGACAAAGGACTCCCAGTGCGCAAGGGCCTCGGGCGCCTCGAGGTTCTCGCCCAGGAAGGCCGACAGCGTGTGCCGGTTGGACATGTAGAAATAGCCGGTGGCCGCGATCAGCAGGTAGACGTCGCGCGCCGAGACATCCTGGCGGAAGGCCCCCTGGGCCTGGCCGCTTTCCAGCACGCGGCGGATCACCTCGATGGCCGGCGACGAATATTCGCGGGCGCGCATCGACTTGGAGATGTGCTTGCCCTTGTGCAGGTTCTCTGTGTTGAGCAGGGTGACGAACTCGGGGTGCTTGCGGTAGTAGCCCACCACGAAACGGATCACCGCCTGCAAGGCCTCGCCGGGGTTGTCCACGTCGAGGTTCAGCTTGGATTCCGCGTCGTTCATGCGCCGGTAGATCTCTTCGAGCACCTCGATGAACAGGCCTTCCTTGCTGCCGAAGTAGTAGTAGATCATCCGGTCGAACGACTTGGCGGCCTTGGAGATCTTCTCCACGCTGCCACCTTCGTAGCCATAGCGCGCAAACACCTTGGTCGCTGCTTTCAGGATGTTGTCGCGCGTGGTCTGCGCCGCCAGTTCGCGCACCCCCGTCTTTCGGGCGGAAGGGGAGCGGGTGGACGCCGTCCGGGTCTTGGTGGGTGTGGCAGACATGGATGATCCAGGTGAGAAGGGCCGGCCCCGCGGGGCCGGCCGGGGGTCACTGCTCCGCGAAGGCGCGTTCGATCACGAAGTCGCCGGGCTTCGTGGTGTTGCCTTCCTTGAAGCCGCGCTCTTCCATCATGTGCTTGAGGTCGCGCAGCATTTCGGGGCTGCCGCAGATCATCACGCGGTCTTCCGCAGGGTTCAGCGCCGGCAGGCCCAGGTCGCGCGCCAGCTGGCCGTTCTCGATCACGGTGGTCACGCGGCCCTGGTGCTTGAAAGGCTCGCGCGTGACGGTGGGGTAGTACTTGAGCTGCTTGCTCACGATCTCGCCCAGGAACTCGTGCTGCGGCAGTTCCTGCGTGATGTAGTCGTGATAGGCCAGCTCCTTCACCTCGCGCACGCCGTGCACCAGGATGACTTCCTCGAACTTCTCGTACGTTTCGGGGTCCCGGATCAGGCTCAGGAACGGTGCCACGCCCGTGCCCGTGGAGAACATGTACAGCCGCTTGGCGGGCAGCAGGTAGTCGATCAGCAGGGTGCCGGTGGGCTTCTTGCCCACCACGATGTGGTCGCCCACCTTGATGTGCTGCAGGCGCGAGGTCAGCGGGCCGTCGGGCACCTTGATGGACAGGAACTCCAGGTGTTCCTCGTAGTTGGGGCTCACGATGCTGTAGGCGCGCAGCAGGGGTTTGCCGTTTTCCCCGCGCAGGCCGATCATCGTGAAATGGCCGTTGGAAAAGCGCAGGGCGGTGTCGCGCGTGGTGGTGAAGGAGAAAAGTCGGTCTGTCCAGTGGTGGACCGTCAGGACGCGTTCTTCGAGAAAGGCGCTCATGGTGCTTGGGTCGGGAAAGTTGAAGAAAACAGGGGAAAACTGGCTGAAGTCCGCTCCCGGAGCGCGTCAGAACGCGATATCCAGGCCGGAAAGCTTGTGGCTCACAACCCTCCATTGTTCCGCATCTGGAAGTGGAGGCTTTCTTTTGGTGATTGTGGGCAGGCCCGGGGCCAGGTTTTTGTTGAATTCCAGGAAGGCAGCGAACTCCGCCGGCAGGTCCGTGTCCGCGTAGATGGCATTGGCCGGGCATTCGGGAATGCACACCGCGCAATCGATGCACTCGTCGGGATCGATCACCAGGAATTGCGGCCCTTCCTTGAAGCAGTCGACCGGGCATACGTCGACGCAATCGGTGTACTTGCACCGAATGCATGCGTCAGTGACAACGTGCGTCATATTGGGGCTCCTCATGCACCTTTTCGGGGGGTGCGAAAACACCATTGCGGACCATGGATGATTACGCTACATTCGCGATAAATGTAGTGATCACAACATTTAAGTTAAGTGAATGCTACACAAAATGCACTGAGCGTACAAGCATTTGAAAAGATGCAATGAATGGGCCGCACGATGACTGAACACACCAAGACCGATGGGCTTCCGGGCATGGATGCGCCGGATCTGCCGCAAGTGCTCGAGCGCGCCCGGCCCCGCAATGAGCGCATGAACGCGGCCAAGGTCGAGTGCAATGCGTGCCCGGTGCTGTGCCAGATTTCCGAGGGCCGCGCGGGGGCGTGCGACCGCTACGCCAACCACGCCGGGGTGCTGGTGCGGCTGGACCCGGTGGTGCTGCTGCGCAAGACCCTGGAGGCCGGCGAGGCCACGCTGGTGCCGTTCGCGGCGCGGGCCCAGGCCGCGCAGCAGAGCGGTGCGGATGCCGCCGCAAGCGATGCGGGGAGCGGGCCTTCCACACCGCCCGCGCCCTGGTCGGGCGACCTGCTGCTGAGCGAAGAGGTCTTCGTGACGGGTGTGGGTTCGTCCACCACCTATCCTGACTACAAACCCGCGCCGTTCATCGTGGGCTCCCAGGTGCAGGGCGTGGACATGGTGACCGTGGTCACCGAAGGCATCTTCAGCTACTGCAGCTTCAAGGTGAAGATCGACACCGACCGCTTCCTCGGCTCCGAGCAGGCCAATGTGCGCTGCAAGGGCGAGGTGGTGGGCCACGTGACCACGGCGGAGTACGGTTCGCAGATGCTGTCGCTCGGCGGCGTGCACCACCTGACCGGCGGCACCAAGAAGGAAGGCCGCGTCACCGCCGAGATGATGCAGCTGCTGGGCAACAAGCAGGCCGTGGAGTTCACCATCGACGGCGGCTCGCAGCTCGTGATCCAGGCCGGGCGCGCGCCCATCGTCAACGGCGTGGCCGAGCAGCGCATGCGCGTGGGCTGCGGCTCGGCCGCCATCGGCATCTTCGCGCGCCAGTTTTTCGGCCATGCGGATGAGGTGGTGGTGGTGGACGACCACATCACCGGCGTGTTGACCGAGCACCAGGCTGGGCGCTGCCTGGACATGAAGTCCTCGGGCATCCAGATGCGCGGGCGAAAGTCCACGCCGGGGCGCTATTTCCAGGTGGCGAATCCGGGAACGGGCTGGGGCGGCACCGACATCGCCGACCCGCTGGCCATCATCGAAGGCTGGGACCCCGAGGTGGCATGGCCCGGCCTGCGCCTGCTCATGACATCCACCACGGGCGAGCATGCCTGCTGGTATGTGCTGGACGGGCAGCTGAACCCGGTGGAGGCGCAGATGCCTTCCGAAGTGCGCCGCATCGTGGACCGCATCGGCGAGAACTGCGAGCCCTCGCTGGCTTCGGTGCTTTTCCTCGGCGGCGCGGGTGGCAGCCTGCGTGCCGGCGTCACCGAGAACCCCGTGCTGCTCACCCGCTCCATCAAGAATGCGCTGGTCAATGTGACCTGCGGCGGCGCGCCGGCCTATGTGTGGCCCGGTGGCGGCATCACCGTGATGGCCGATGTGCTGCGCATGCCCGACAACAGCTTTGGCACCGTGCCTACGCCCGCCATCGTGGCGCCCATCGAATTCAGCATGCGCCGCACCGACTACGAAGCACTGGGCGGCCATGCCGGGCAGATCCGCAGCCTGCGCGAGGTGCTGGAGCACGGCGCGTGGCACAACGACGGCGCGCCCCAGGCGCTGGCATGGCAGACGCTGCCGTCCGTCAACCCCTGGCCGCTGGGGCGCCCGCCCCTGCTGGGCTGAGCGGCACCGCCATGCAAGCCTGCCGCAATCCCCTGTCCGACGGCCGCTGGCATTTCCAGCACGGGCCCATGGATCTCGTCATCCAGGCGGAGGGCGCAGCCGATGCCGTGGCCCAGGCCCATGAGCGTGCCTGGGCGCGTTTCGAGGGTCTGCTGCAGGAACTGGTGGACGAGCTGCCAGCCCTGCGCGCGCCGGTGGAGGGGGGCGCCTGTCCTCTGCGCGGCGTGGTCGCGCGCCGCATGTGGACGGCCTGCAGGCCGTACCGCGCAGGCTTCATCACCGCGATGGCTGCGGTCGCGGGGTCGGTGGCGCAGGAGATCCTCGGGTGCTATGCCCAGGACGGCATTGGGCGGGCCTGGGTCAACAATGGCGGAGACATCGCGCTGCACCTGGCCCCCGGGCAGTCGGCCACCGTGGGGGTGTATTCCGACATCGCCGCGCTGGACGCCGCGCAATGGCGCCACGGGCTGGTCCTGGACGGAAAGATTCGCATCGACAGCGCCATGCCCGTGCGCGGTGTGGCCACCAGCGGCTGGCGCGGGCGCAGCCACTCGCTGGGCATTGCCGACAGCGTCACGGTGCTGGCCCGCACCGCGGCCGAGGCCGACGCCGCGGCCACGATCGTGGCCAATGCCGTCAATGTGGATGACGAACGCATCCTGCGCATGCCGGCATGGCGGGTCCGCGATGACAGCGATCTGGGTGCCATTCCTGTCACAGTGGATGTTCCGCCATTGCCTGCCGGGCTCGTGCATCGCGCGCTGGGGCAGGGGCTGCAAAAGGCGCAAGAATTGCAGGCACAGGGCCTGCTGTGGTTCGCCCTGCTCGCCTGCCAGGGCCAGTTCGTGGCCACCGCGGCGGCGCAGCCAGCGGCGGATGGCATGGCGCTGCCGGTGGAAATGGCGCCGCAGGCAGAAGTTGGTTCGGTATTTGCTTAACGAATTGCACAGGTTTCCAAAATGATCCAGATACGACGTGTTTTCACCCATCTCGAGGAAGTCCGGCATGAATTCGGGCCCGTGGCCGATGTGCCGCTGCTGCGCGGCGCCATCGGCGCGGTGCTGACAAACCCCTATTCCGGCCGGTATGAGCCGGACATCCTCCCGATGATGGACGCCCTGCAGGATGTGGGGCTGGACATGGCCCAGCGGCTGCTCAAGGCCATGGCCGTGCCCGCCGAGCGCATCGCGACCTACGGCAAGGGCGCCATCGTCGGGGCCGCCGGCGAGCTGGAGCATGGCGCGCTGTGGCACGTGCCCGGCGGCTATGCCATGCGCGAGCTGCTGGGCTGGAAGGGCGACCGCAACGCCTATGCCAAGGGCCAGGCGGAAAAGAAGACCGGGCAGCCCGCCAATGCCCTGTCCATCGTGCCTTCCACCAAGAAGGTCGGCGGCCCCGGCGCGGCGCTGGATGTTCCGCTCACCCACATCAACGCCAGCTACGTGCGCAGCCACTTCGATGCCATCGAGGTGCGCGTTCCCGGAGCGCCCGCGTCCGACGAAATCGTCTTCATCCTCGCCATGACCACGGGCGCGCGCATCCATGCCCGCGTCGGCGGGCTCAAGGCCGCCGACATCAGCCAATGGGACGGCCTGCGCTGAAGGCGTCAGGCCCGCTGCCGCGCCCACAAGAAAACCAAGGAGCAACACATGCCAGCCAAGATCCGGAAAATCATTGTCCAGACGGATGAAGTCCGCGTGGAGATGGGGCGCGACGTGCAGCCCCCCGTGCGCAAGGCCCTCGCCATGGCCGTGATCGACAACCCCTTTGCGGGCCGCTATGTCGAGAACCTCGACGAGCTGGTGGCCATCGGCGAGGAGCTGGGGGCCCTGCTGGGCGCCCGCTGCGTCGCCGCGCTGGGCATCGAGCCGGGCCAGGCGCAGAGCTATGGCAAGGCCGCCATCGTGGGCGAGGCGGGAGAACTGGAGCATGCCGCCGCCATCCTGCACCCCAAGCTGGGCGCCCCGCTGCGCGTGGCGGTGGAAAAAGGCGCCGCGCTGGTGCCGTCGAGCAAGAAGATCGGTGGCCTGGGCACGGCCATCGACGTGCCCCTGGGCCACAAGGACGCGGCCTACGTGCGCAGCCATTTCGACGCCATGGAGGCCCGCGTGGCCGACGCGCCGCGGGCCAACGAAATCGTCGTCGCCGTCGTCGTGACGGACGGCGGCCGGCCGCTGCCCCGCGTGGGCGGCCTCAAGGCGTCCGAAATCCAGGGTACGGACGGGCTGCGCTGAGCGCGGTCCCCGGCACTACCATCACCCACCACCATCCCCCCTGTCTCCCCAACCCACCTTTCAGGAGTTTCCCCATGACGATGCGACGAAACCTCATGCGTGCCACGGCTGCGGCCGCGCTGGCCATCACGCTGGCCCCTGTGCACGCCCAGGATGTCATCAAGATTGGCGAGATCAACAGCTACAAGGCGCAGCCCGCCTTCCTGGAGCCCTACAAGAAAGGCATGGAGCTGGCCGTTGACGAGATCAATGCCGCGGGCGGCGTGCTGGGCAAGAAGGTCCAGCTGGTCATCCGCGATGACAACGGCAACCCCGGCGACGCGGTCCGGGCCGCCGAGGAGCTGGTGTCCCGCGAGAAGGTCGATGTGCTCACGGGGTCCTTCCTGTCGCACGTGGGGCTGGCGCTGACGGACTTCGCCAAGCAAAAGAAATTCTTCTTTCTGGCCGGCGAGCCGCTGACCGACAAGATCGTGTGGCAGAACGGCAACCGCTACACCTACCGCCTGCGCCCCTCCACGTACATGCAGGTGTCGATGATGGTGCCCGAGGCCGTCGCCCTGAAGAAGAAGCGCTGGGCGCTGGTCTACCCCAACTATGAATACGGCCAGTCGGCCGTGGCCACCTTCAAGCAGCTGCTCAAGGCGGCCCAGCCGGACGTGGAATTCGTCGTCGAGCAGGCGCCGCCGCTGGGCAAGGTCGACTCGGGCAGCGTGGTGCAGGCCCTGGCCGATGCCAAGCCCGATGCGATCTTCAACGTGCTTTTCGGTGCCGACCTCTCCAAGTTCGTGCGCGAAGGCAACACGCGGGGCCTGTTCAAGGACCGTGAGGTGGTCAGCCTGCTGACGGGCGAACCGGAGTACATGGACCCGCTCAAGGACGAGGCGCCCAACGGCTGGATCGTCACGGGATATCCCTGGTACGGCATCCAGACGCCCGAGCACAAGGCCTTCCAGACGGCCTACCAGGGCAAGTTCAACGACTACCCGCGCCTGGGCTCCATCGTGGGCTACAGCGCCATCAAGTCGCTGGCCGAGGGCATGAAGAAAGCCGGCTCCACCGACACCGAAAAGCTCGTGGTCGCGTTCAAGGGCCTGCAGGTGCCCACACCCTTCGGCCCCATCGTCTACCGGGCCGAAGACAACCAGTCCACCATGGGCGGCTACGTGGGCCGCACCAAGAACGAGGGCGGCAAGGGCGTGATGGTGAACTACCGCTACGTGGACGGCAGCAAGGTGCAGCCCAGCAACGACGAAGTCAAGAAGATGCGCCCCGCGGATTGAGTCGCAACCCTCCCTGAGACGCTTCGCGTCTTCCCCCTTCTGCCGTGCTGTGCGCGGGAAGGGGGCGCCGTCCCCGCTGCGGGGCGGCCCTTGCTCGGCTGCCCTGGCCTGGGGTGCGCCAGTTTCATAGGCTGTGGGCGGCGCGTAGGTAGCGCCGTGGAGACCTGAGATGGGTTTTTCGAGTTTTATCGTTCAACTGCTCAACGGATTGGCGGGGGCTTCCTCGCTGTTCCTGGTGGGCGCCGGGCTCTCGCTGATCTTCGGCGTCACGCGCATCGTGAATTTCGCGCATGGCTCGTTCTTCATGGTGGGCATCTACGTCGCCTACTCGCTGGTGGCCAAGCTGGGCACGGGCCTGGGTTTCTGGCCCGCGCTGCTGCTGTCGGCCGTGGTGGTCGGCGCGCTCGGCGCCCTGGTCGAGGTGGTGCTGCTGCGCCGCATCTACAAGGCGCCCGAACTGTTCCAGCTGCTGGCCACCTTCGCGCTCGTGCTGGTGATCAAGGATGCCGCGCTCTGGATCTGGGGCCCCGAGGAGCTGCTCGGCCCGCGCGCGCCGGGCCTGTCGGGCTCGGTGGACATCCTGGGGCGGCAATTCCCCTCGTACGACCTGTTCCTGATCGTGGTGGGGCCGGTGGTGCTGGGCCTTTTGTGGCTGCTGCTCACCCGCACCCGCTGGGGCACGCTGGTGCGCGCCGCCACGCAGGACCGCGAGATGGTCAGCGCGCTGGGCGTGAACCAGGCCTGGCTGTTCACGGCGGTGTTCGCGCTCGGCGCTCTGCTGGCGGGCCTGGGTGGCGCGCTGCAGCTGCCGCGCGAACCCGCCACGCTGGAGATGGACCTGAACACCATCGGCGCCGCGTTCGTGGTGGTGGTGGTGGGCGGCATGGGGTCCATCCCGGGCGCCTATGTGGCGGCCCTGCTGATCGCGGAGATCAAGGCCGTGTGCATCTGGCTGGGCGTGGTGGAGATCCTCGGCTACAGCGTCTCCTTCTCCAAGCTCACCCTGGTGGTGGAGTTCCTCGTGATGGCGGTGGTGCTGGTGGTGCGCCCCTGGGGACTGATGGGCCGTCCGCAGGGCGTGAGCCGCAACACGGGCCTGCCGGAGACACCGCTGCGCGCGCCCGACCGCTGGTTCAAGCTCGGCGGCGTGGCCCTGGTGGCCGTGCTGGTGCTGCTGCCGCTGCTCACGGCCGGATCGCCGTACCTCACCGTGCTGTTCATCGACCTCTTGATCGCCGCGCTGTTTGCGGCCAGCCTGCACTTCATCATGGGCCCGGCGGGCATGCACTCGTTCGGCCATGCGGCCTACTTTGGCCTGGGTGCCTACGCGGCGGCGCTGCTGGTGCGCTCTGCGGGTATTCCCATGGAGCTGGCCCTGGTGCTGGCACCGCTCGCGGCCGCGGCGGGCGCGCTCATCTACGGCTGGTTCTGCGTGCGGCTGTCGGGTGTGTACCTGGCCATGCTCACGCTGGCCTTCGCGCAGATCACCTGGGCCATCTGCTACCAGTGGGACGGCTTCACCGGCGGCAGCAACGGCCTCACCGGCGTGTGGCCGGCGGCCTGGCTGTCGGACAAGCGCAACTACTACTACCTCACGCTGGCACTGGTCGTGGGGGGCGTGCTGCTGCTGCGCCGCATTCTGTTCTCGCCGTTCGGCTATGCGCTGCGCGCAGGCCGTGATTCGGTGCTGCGCGCCGATGCCATCGGCATCGACGTCAAGCGCATGCAGTGGACGGCCTTCGTGATCGCCGGGTTGTTCGCGGGCCTGGGCGGCGCGCTGTTCGCGTTTTCCAAGGGCAGCATCTCGCCCGAGACGCTGCACGTGGGCCGATCGGTCGATGGCCTGGTGATGGTGCTGCTGGGCGGCATCCAGACACTCGCGGGCCCCGTGGTGGGCGCCGTCACGTTCACCTGGCTGCACGACACCGTGGCGCGCAACACCGACTATTGGCGCGCCATGCTGGGCGCCATCATCCTGATCCTGGTGCTGCTGTTCCCCCAGGGCATTGCGGGGGCCATCAAGCAGCTCTTCGACAACCGGCGCGAAGCCGATATCAACAAGCAGGAGGGCAAGGCATGAGCTTGCTCAAAGTCACGGGCCTGGGCAAGTCCTTTGGCGGCGTCAAGGCCGTCGATGGCATCCATTTCGAGTTGGCCGCCGGCGAACTGCTGGCACTCATCGGCCCCAACGGCGCCGGCAAGTCCACCACCTTCAATATGGTCAACGGCCAGCTGGCGGCGGACGCGGGCTCGATCCAGCTCCACGGCCAGGAGCTTGTGGGCCGCAAGCCGCGCGACATCTGGCGCATGGGCGTGGGCCGCACCTTCCAGATCGCAGAAACCTTCGCCTCCCTCACCGTGGTGGAGAACGTGCAGATGGCGCTGATCTCCCACGACAGCCGCCTTTTCGCGATGTGGCGCAAGGCGGCCGACCACAAGCGAGAAGAAGCCCTGGCGCTGCTGGACCAGGTGGGCATGAAGTCCCAGGCCGACCGCCCCTGCAGCGTGCTGGCCTATGGCGATGTGAAGCGCGTGGAGCTGGCCATCGCCATGGCCAACGCGCCCAAGCTGCTGCTCATGGACGAGCCCACGGCCGGCATGGCGCCCAAGGAGCGCAACGAACTCATGGCGCTCACCAAGCAGCTCGTGATCGACCGCGGCATGGCCGTGCTGTTCACCGAGCACAGCATGGACGTGGTGTTCGCGTACGCCGACCGCATGATCGTGCTGGCGCGCGGGCGGCTCATCGCCGAGGGCAAGCCCCTGGAGCTGCGCGACCACCCCAAGGTGCAGGAGGTGTACTTCGGCACCGGCAAGACCTTCGAGAAGAAAACGGCAGCCGCTGCTGCGGAGGCCGCATGAGCATGACGACCAACGAACCCAAAGAAGTGCTGCTGCAGGCCCAGGGGCTGCAGGCCTGGTACGGCGCCGCGCAGATCCTGTACGACGTGGATCTGGACGTCCGCCGGGGCGAGGTCGTGGCCCTGATGGGCCGCAACGGCGCGGGCAAGTCCACCACGCTCAAGACGCTGATGGGCATGCTCGCCAAGCGCAAGGGCCAGATCCGGTTCATGGGCCAGGACATCTCCAAAAGCGACCCGCACGATGCGGCGCGCCTGGGCCTGGGCTTCGTGCCCGAGGACCGCCGCGTGTTCACCGACCTCACGGTGATGGAAAACCTGGAGGTGGGGCGCCAGCCCGCCCGCAGCTGGCCCGATGGCACGACAGCCCCGGTGTGGACACCCGAGCGTCTCTTCAAGCTGTTCCCCAACCTGGGCGAAATGCCCCAGCGCCCGGGTGGGCGCATGAGCGGCGGCGAACAGCAGATGCTGACCGTGGCCCGCACGCTCATGGGCAACCCCTACCTGGTGCTGCTGGACGAACCCTCCGAAGGCGTGGCGCCTGTGATCGTGGAGCAGATGGCGCACATGATCCTGGAGCTCAAGGAACAGGGCGTGAGCATCCTGCTGTCCGAGCAGAACATGCACTTTGCCGAACTGGTGTCCGACCGCGCCTATGTGCTGGAGAAGGGGCAGATTCGCTACCAGGCCACGATGGCGGAGCTGGCGGCGAACGAAGAGGTTCGCCGCGCCTACCTCAGCGTATAGCGCCATGGCCGCTGCCCGCCCGCCCATGGCGCGGCCAGGGCCCGGGGTGGCGGCTATGACGGATTCACAACACCTCGCGGAAATGGTTGCACAGCCGCTTCGCTTGCAGGGAAACTTGCGCCTTTGATGTAAGGAGCGTTTCATGAAGTTTCGTGGGATGGAGGATGGGAGCATCGACCGCCGGGTGGTGCTGACGGCCCTGGCCGCCGCCGCTCTGGGAGCCGCTGGCCCGGCAGCGGCCGAGACCGGGGTGACGGACACCCGCATCAAGGTGGGGCAGTCGGCCGTTTTCACGGGGCCGGCCAAGGATTTCGGGGTGGACTACAAGGCCGGCATCGTGCTGGCGTTCGACAAGGCCAACAAGACCGGCGGGGTGCACGGGCGTGCGCTGGAACTCGTCTCGCACGACGACGCCTATGAGCCCAAGAAGACCGCCGAGAACACCACGCGCCTCATCGAGGAGGACAAGGTGTTCGCGCTGATCGGCTACGTGGCCACGGGCAACCTGATCGCGGCCATGCCCATCGCCGAGAAGGCGGGCGTGCCCATGTTCGCGCCGCTGGTGGGCACGACCTCGTTCCGCACCAACCACAACCGCCACCTGTTCCACGTGCGCGCCAGCTACGAGACCGAGCTGCGCAAGATCGTGGGCCACCTGGCCACCCTGGGCATCAACAACATTGCCGTCATCTACCAGAACAGCGCGTTCGGCAAGTCCAACCTCGAGACCTGCCTGCAGATCGCGCAGGGCCTGAAGGTGAAGGTGGTGGAATCCGTGCCCATGGAGATCGCCGCCACCGACGCCAAGCCCCAGGTTGCCACGCTCACCAAGGCCCAGCCCGGTGCCGTGGTGATGATCATGGCCGGCAAGATGGTGGAAGTGTTCCTGCGCGACTACCGTGCCAGCGGCAGCGCGGCGCCGCTGTACACCATCTCCGTCGGCATCACCGACGCGCCGGGATCTGCGCAGCGCCTGAACGGCGGCATCGAAGGGCTGGTGACCGCCAGCATCGTGCCGTCGCCCCAGTCCAGTCGCATGCCCATCGTGGCGGACTACCGCAAGGACCGCGCCGACGCCGGCGAGAAGATCGACAGCTACACCATGCTGGAAGGCTACATCGCCGCGCGCGTGTTCGTCGAAGGCCTCAAGCGCGCGGGCCGCAACCTCACGCGCGATGGCTTCATCAAGGCCATGGAGGACATGGGGACGACCAAGCTCGGCGACTTCCCGCTGCAATACGGCCCGGGCAACCACAATGGCTCCAACTTCGTGGACCTGGAGATGTACACGCGCTCGGGCACCTTGAAGCGCTGAAGGCCAGGAGTCCGTTCGCCCCATGCACGCCACCCCCAGCGCCACGGCCACCGTCAACGGCCAGCCCTGCGCACTGCCCGCCACCGGCGCGGACGGCGCCACGCTGCTGCACGTGCTGCGCAACGACCTGCAGCTCAACGGCCCCAAGTACGGCTGTGGCCTGGGGCAGTGCGGCGCGTGCACGGTGCTGGTGGACGGCGTGGCCGCGCGGGCCTGTGTGATCCCCGCGCGGGGCGCGGCGGGGCGCGACGTGACCACGCTGGAGGGGCTGCCGGCGCGCTGCGGCCAGGCCGCGGGGCTGCACCCGGTGCAGCAGGCCTTCATCGACGAGCAGGCCGCGCAGTGCGGCTATTGCCTGAGCGGCATGGTGATGATGGCCGTGGCCCTGCTGGAGCGCAACGCCGACCCCGACGAGGCCGCCATCCGCCGCGAACTGGCCAGCAACCTGTGCCGCTGCGGCACCCATGTGGAGATCATCCGCGCCGTGTTGCGCGCGGCCGTGCTGATGCGGGAGGCCAGGGCATGAGCACCACGCCCGCCGGCGCCTTGCCATTGCGCGCCCACGCACCCCTGACCCGCGCCGACTTCCATGCCGCGCAGGGTGTGCTGCTGGTGGTGCGCAACCCGCCGCCCGCGCCGCCGCCCGTCAAAGGCCAGCCCGCGCTGGTGGCGGGCAATCCGGCCGAGGGGGTCGAAATCCTGATTGCCGTGTGGGACGACGGCAGCGTGACCGCGCTCAACGGTCACGTCGACCTGGGCACGGGCATCCGCACGGCGCTGGCGCAGATCGTGGCCGAGGAACTCGATGTGCCGCTGGCCCGGGTGCACATGGTGCTGGGCGACACCGCGCGCGCGCCCAACCAGGGCGCGACCATCGCCAGCGCCTCGATCCAGATCCACGCCAGGCCGCTGCGCATCGCCGCGGCGCAGGCGCGCCACTGGCTGGTGGCGCGCGCCGCCGCGCGCCTGGGCGTGGCGGCCGATACCCTGCGGGTGCAGGCCGGGGTGGTGCAGGCGGCCGCCGAACCGGCGCGCCAGATGGCCTATGGCGAACTGCTCGCTGGCGCGCACACCGCCCTGGAGCTCGCCGAGGCCACGCCCACCAAGCCCGCGGCCGACTACACCGTGGTCGGGCAGCCGGTGCCGCGCGTGGACATCCCCGCCAAGGTCAGCGGCGAGCTGGTCTTCGTGCACGACATGCGCGTGCCCGGCATGCTGCATGGGCGCGTGGTGCGCCCGCCCTATGCGGGCGCCGACCATGGCGACTTCATCGGCAACACGCTGGAATCGGTGGACCAGTCGTCCATCGCCCACATCCCGGGCATCCGCGCGGTGGTGGTGATCCGCGACTTCGTGGGCATCGTCGCCGAGCGCGAGGAGCAGGCCGAGCAAGCCCTGCGCGAGCTGAAGGTGCAGTGGAAGCACTGGCCCGGTTTCCCGCGCCAGGACAGCGCTGAAGCGGTGGAGCAGGCCATTCGCGCCAACCCCGCCACCCAGCGCCGCCTGGTGGACGAGGGCGATGTGGATGCCGCGCTGGCCGCTGCCGACCAGCCCATGCCGCGCACCTATGTGTGGCCCTACCAGCTGCACGGCTCCATCGGCCCCTCGTGCGCGGTGGCCGAGTGGCGCCAGGACGAAACCTCGGGCCGTGCCCGCATGGCCGTCTGGGCCGGCACGCAGAACCCCCATGTGCTGCGCGCCGACCTGGCCCGGCTGATGGGCCTGGCCGACGTGGACATCGACCTGGTGCGCATGGAGGTTGCGGGTTGCTACGGCCGCAACGGGGCCGACGACGTGGCGGCCGATGCTGCGCTGCTCTCGCGCGCCGTGGGGGCGCCCGTGCGCGTGCAGCTCACGCGCGAGCAGGAGCACCTGTGGGAGCCCAAGGGCACGGCCCAGCTCATGCAGGTGCGTGGCGGGCTCAACGCCGATGGCTCGGTGGCGGCCTACGACTTCGAGACCTCCTACCCCTCCAACGGCGCGCCCACGCTGGCCCTGCTGCTCACGCGCACCATCGAGCCCGTGGCCCAGGCCTACGAGATGGGCGACCGCACCGCGCGCCCGCCCTACGGCTACGACAACCTGCGCGTGGCCGTGAACGACATGGCGCCCATCGTGCGGGCCTCGTGGTTGCGCGGCGTCTCGGCGCTGCCCAACTCGTTCGCGCACGAGTCGTATGTGGACGAGCTGGCCACGGCGGCGGGCGTGGACCCGGTCGAATTCCGCCTGCAGCTGCTGAACGATCCGCGCGCGGCCGAGCTCGTGCAGGCCACGGCGGAAAAGGCGGGCTGGGTGCGCCGCACCGGCCCCTTGCAGCGTGGGCTGGACGGCGACTGGGTGCAGGGCCAGGGCTTTGCCTACGCGCGCTACATCCACAGCAAATGGCCGGGCTTTGGCGCCGCCTGGGCGGCCTGGGTGGCCGACGTGGACGTGAACAGGAAGACCGGCGAGGTCCACGTGCGCCGCGTGGTCGTGGGGCACGATGCGGGCCTCATGGTCAACCCGGCCGGCGTGGAGCACCAGGTGCACGGCAACGTGGTGCAGACCACCAGCCGCGCGCTCAAGGAGCAGGTGCGCTTCGACCCCGTCACGCAGGCGGTGGACACGCGCGAATGGGGCAGCTACCCGATCCTGAGCTTCCGCGAGGTGCCGGTCATCGAGGTCATGCACATGCCCCGGCAGGACGAGGCGCCGCTGGGTGCGGGCGAGTCGTCCTCCGTGCCCGGCACGGCGGCCATCGCCAACGCGATCTTCGACGCCACGGGTGTGCGCTTTCGCGCGCCGCCCTTCACGCCCGAGGTGGTGCGCGCCGGGCTCAATCCGCTGCCGGGAAACGCCGGCGCGGGAGATGCGGGCACGGCAGGCACCGCCACCACGCAGCCTGCCGACGTGCTGCCCACCCTGGAGCTGCCAGCGCCTACCGTGCCCGCCACCGCCACGTGGCCGCGCCAGCGGAGCCCCTGGGCGCGTGCACTGGCCCTGGCCGCGGGTGGGCTGGCCATGGGCGCCGCGCTGCTGGGCTGGCGCCCGTCCATCGCGCCCGTGGTGCAGACGGCGGGCGGTGCGGCGGTGTACAACGCCGCCACCATCGAGCGCGGCCGCCTGCTGGCCGCCGCGGGCGACTGCGTGGTCTGCCACACCGCGCCCGGCGGCACGCCCAACACGGGCGGGCGCGGCATGGAAACGCCGTTCGGCACCGTCTACACCACCAACCTCACGCCCGACGCCGAGACCGGCATCGGCCGGTGGTCGTTCAGCGCCTTCCAGCGCGCCATGCGCGAGGGCATCTCGCGCGACGGCCGCCACCTGTACCCGGCGTTCCCGTACACCTCGTTCGCGAAGATGAGCGACGACGACCTCACGGCGGTCTACGCCTACCTCATGGCGCAGCCCGCCGTGCGCGCCGAGGTGCCCGCCACCCGACTTGCATTCCCCTTCAGCGTGCGCCCGCTCATGGCTGGATGGAACGCGCTGTTCCACGACGCCACGCCCTGGAAGCCCGACCCCGCGCGCCCGCCCGAGTGGAACCGGGGCGCCTACCTGGTACAGGGCGTGGGCCACTGCGGCGCCTGCCACACGCCGCGCAATGCGCTGGGCGCGGAGCAGGGCGGGGCGGCCTTCCTGTCGGGCGCGCTCATTGACGGGTGGGAGGCCCCCGCGCTCACCGGCTTGTCCAAGGCACCCGTGCCCTGGAGCGCCGAGTCGCTCTACGGCTACCTGCGCCACGGCCACAGCGCGCAGCACGGCAGCGCCTCCGGCCCCATGGCACCCGTGGTGCGCGAACTGGCGCACCTGCCCGACGGCGACATCCGCGCCATGGCCACCTACCTCGCCTCGTTCACGGCCGCCACGGAGCCTGCCGCCGACGCGGCGCGGGCCCGCGCCACGGCGGCCGTGGCCCAGGCCGCCGCGCTCGCGCCCCAGCCCGGCTCCGCGCAGCGCCTGTTCAACGGCGCCTGCGCCGCCTGCCACCACGACGGCGATGGGCCGAAGCTGCTGGGCGTGAACATTCCGCTGGCCCTCAACAGCAACCTGCACAGCGACCGGCCCGACAACCTGCTGCAGGTCATCGTGCACGGCATCCGCGAACCCGCCGCGCGCGACATCGGCTTCATGCCCGCGTTCGGCCACGCGCTCAGTGATGCGCAGATCGCCGAGCTGGCGCTCTACATGCGCCAGCGCTATGCCCCGGGCCGGCCCGCGTGGACCGGCGTGCCCGAGGCGCTGGCGCGTGTGCGTGCGGCGCCCGCCCATCCCTGATTCAGGGTGTTTTTGGCCTCTGGCGCTTTATTGATAAGCGCTGGCAGCTATGAAAATATGAGTGAATGAGGCCGGGCGCGCTGCGCTGGCCACCCGCTGCGGGCCGTGGGTGCAGTAGGTGGCGCCGCCACCGGAGGATGAACAGCGCCGCCATTCCCCCTCACATCCCTGCCTTGCCCGTGCGCCGCGGGGGCACAGTGGCATGGGGCCCGGCCCCTGGTTGGGCGGGCCCGGGTGCCTGCCGGCCAGCCGCGTGCACCCAGAGGGGCCGGCCAGCCCGCGCGGCGGTCGGGGGACTTTTCTCCAAGGGGAACACCATGACCGCTGTCGAACTGGAAATCCATGGGATCGTGCTGCGCATGATGCGCGAAGGCTATGCCGCCCTGACCGCTGCCCAGCGAAGAACCGTGGACGCGTTGATGGCCGTGTGCTGACCGGTGGGGCGCGCCGGCAGGCGCAGCCCCGTGGGAGCCGCCTTGCGGGCTTCATGACTCCGGGCGGCGGGTGGCGTGCGTGCGCCCTATGCCAGGTGCAGCAACGTGGCATCCGCCCCCATCGCCCGCGCGATCAGGCGCATGTCGTGGTTGCTGACGGCGAACAGCCCGAAGCGGAACTTGCCGCCCCAATGCGTGCGGTCGTCCACAAACTCGAAGTCATCGAGCAGCGGCGCGATCGGCGCCTCCCGCGCGGGCACATAGGCCACATCCTTGCGGAACGGCACGAACCCGCCGCCCATGTCAAACGCATAGGGCGCGCCCGGCAGCACGAGGCCGATGGAGACAAACGCCTGCAGCCGGTCCTTGCCCCCCATGGTGACCGTGGGCGCGTAGTAGGCCACGCGGTCTCCCGGCTGGATGCGCCTGAGCGGCGCGGCCTTGCCATGGCACACCTGCATGTAGCCGGCGCCCGGCTCGGCGCAGCCCCGGCGGGCGTGCTGGGCACTGGCCACGGCGATCCAGTTGCGGCGCGCGGGGGCGTCAGAGGTTCCCGCCGATACGGGCATTCGCACAGGCTCGGCATCCGGCCAAAGGGTGTGTTGCAGCACGGCGTCGGTCATGAGAAAAGCTCCTGGTCAAAGAAGCCACCGATGGTGCGGGCGTGCTGCTGACACCGCAGTGTCAGTACCCTTGCAGCATCTCCTGCGTTGGCTACACGAGCCGTCAGACCAGCTGCACCCACTGCCACAGCGCGAACCCGCCCAGCAGCAGCGCCGATGCCTGGTTGATGCGCTGGCGCCAGGCCGGCGTGAAGCGCCGCCGCTGGTACGCGATGGCGCCGGTCAGCAGCAGCCACCACGCTGCGGAACCCGCCAGCACGCCCGCCACCATCCAAAGCGGTGACGGCATGGCCTGCCGGCCGCCGCCCAGCGACCCAAACACCGCGATGAACGACACGATGGTGGCCGGGTTGGCCAGCGTGAGCGCAAAGGTGCCCGCCGCCAGGCCCAGCAGGCCGCGCGCATCGCGCGCCGGGGCGGCGGTGTGGGCTACCGGCGCATGCCAGGTGCGCCAGGCCAGCACCAGCAGCAGCGCGCCGCCGCCCAGCGCGAGCGGTGTCTTGGCGCTGGCCAGCAGGTCGATCAGCCAGCGCACGCTGAAGGCGCCGATGGCGCCGTACACCGCGTCCGCGGCAGCGGCGCCCAGGCCGGTGGCCAGCCCGGCCGCCAGGCCCCGCTCCAGGGTGCGCTGCATCGTCAACAGGCCGATAGGCCCCACGGGGGCCGCGATGAGGACGCCAATGAGGGCGGCTTGAAGAAAGAGGGTGAGTGATGCGAAGTCCATGCACCGATGCTAGGGGGGCGCCTTGCGAAGGAGAATGCTGAAAATTAGGTATTTTTCAATTCTGGTTTCCTATTTTTCTGCATTTACTCAAAAAGGCGTTCCATGGAAGTCGATGACAAGGCCTGGCGGCTCATCACCGCGCTGCAGGCCGACGGGCGTGCATCCCTCAAGGACCTGGCGCACACGGTCGGGCTGTCGGTGCCCGCCACGCTGGAGCGCGTGCGGCGCCTGCAGGAGGCCGGGGTGGTGCGTGGCGTGCATGCCGACATCGACCCCGCCCAGGTCGGCTACGGCGTACGGGCGGTGGTGGGCATCAACGTGCCGCAGCCCGGCAAGAAGGCGCTGATCGACAAGCTGCGCCAATCCGCGCGGGTGCTGGAATGCCACCATGTCAGCGGCAACGATTCGTATGTGCTGCAGGTGGTGGCGCGCGACCTGCCGGACCTGGAGCGTTTCCTGGGCGACATCAACGGCTATGGAGAGACACGCACTTCCATCGTGTTCTCCACGCCGATACCGCTGCGCGGCCTGGCCCGCCCCGAGGTGGGTTGTTGATCCAGTGGCGGGGCCCGGGGCGTCAGGCCATCAGAACGTCACCTTGACCGACGGCGCGCTGCGCTGCGCCTCGCCGTGGAACACCGCCTCGATGTTGTTGCCGTCCGGGTCCAGCACAAAGGCGGCGTAGTAGCCGGGGTGGTACGGCCGTTCGCCCGGGGCGCCATTGTCCGTGCCGCCATGGGCAAGGGCGGCCTGGTGGAATGCCTCCACCATGGCGCGGTCCCGGGCCTGGAAGGCCAGGTGGTGCCGGCCCGTGAGATGGCCCTGGGCAGCGGCGCTGTCGGCGGTGGAGACAAACAGCTCATCCGCCCAGAAGTACCCTTCGCCCGTGCCGCCCATCGGCACCTGGAGCGCCTTGAACACGGCGGTGTAGAAGGCCTGGCTGGCCGGCAGGTCGCGCACGACCAGCTGGATGTGGTCGATGAGGCGGCCCCTGTGCAGTTCCTGTGTTTCCATGCGGTTGTCCTTTCTTCAAGACAGTGCGTGAAGACCCACGCGGTTGCCATCCAGGTCATGGATGTGCGCGAAGAACCCCATGCCCGGCGGCAGTGCCTGGCGCGGCAGGGCCAGGCGGCCGCCCTGGGCCACCGCGCGCTCCAGCGCGGCGTCGAGCGAGGGTGATGCATCGAGGTACACCAGTGTGCCACCGCCAGAAACCTGCGGTGCCGTGGGGCCCATCATCAGCGCGCCCCCCGCGCCATCGGCCGCGGGGTCGTAGGCAAACACGGCGCCTTCGCTCGGGCCCATGTTCTCGCGGCGCATGGGCTGGCCCAGCACGGCTTCATAAAAGGCCTGGGCGCGGTCCAGCTGGGTGGTGGGGATCTCGAACCAGGCGACGGCGTTTTTCATGGGGGCTCCTTGTGTGTGAAAGAAAGAAGCCCTGATGGTGATCGGGGGCTGCTGACAGCGGCGTGTCAGCAGCCTGTCACGCGGCATCACATCGCCGGGGTGGGCGCCGACGCAGCCACCTGCGCACGAAACGCGCGGGGTGACAGGCCCGCATCGCGCGTGAAGGCACGCGTGAAGTACGCCGGGTCGGCATAGCCCAACGTGTAGGCGATGGTGGCCACGCCCAGATGGGTGTAGGCCAGGTTGCGCCGCGCCTCGCGCATCAGGCGCGCCTCAATGAGGCGCTGGGCCGACACCCCGGTGGTGGCGCGGGCCACCCGGCTCAGGTGCGTGGGCGATACGGCCAGCGCGCGCGCATAGTCCGCCACCTGCCAGTGCTCCAGAAAATGCGCCTCGATCAGCGCCTCCAGCCGCTGCACCAGGCTGGACTCTGGCGCCGCGGTGTCGCCCGGGCTGTGCTCTTCCATGGCGCGGGCCACCCAGCCCAGCAGCGTGGCGCTCAGGCCCCGCAGCACCAGCGCACGCGCCTTGGCGCGGCCCGAGAACTCCTGCCAGATCTGGCCCATGGCCTGGTACAGCTCGGGCGGCGCGGGCGCCACGGCCGGCCGCGCCAGGTCGCGCCGCACATCGCCCACGCGCACAAAAATCTCGTCCATCAGCTCGTCCGCCAGCGTGGCCACCCAGCCCTGCGTGTGCTGCGTGAAGCGAAACGCATGCACGTGCCCCTGCGGCACGTTGATGAGCGCACCCGCAAACAGCGCAATCCGTTCGCCATCCAGGTGCGCCATGCCCCCGCCCGAGGTGATCAGCAGCACCTGGTGCAGCCGCGTGTGCCGGTGCGGCGCCAGCTCCCAGTCGTGCAGCACCGAGCGCTCGGCAATCGTCTCGCAGTGCAATACATCGGGCAGGTGTTGCGACTCGCCGAACAGGCTGTACGAGTGGATGGTTCCGATGTTCGAAAAGTGCATGTTCTGGCTCCATCCGTCCATTCAACGCGGCGACTGTGCCACGTATCTTTGGGTGGTCCGTTTGACCCATGTCATGAACGCACCAACCACTCCAGGAGACACCATGAAAACCCAGGTCTGCATCATCGGCGGAGGCCCCTCGGGCCTCATGCTCTCGCAGCTCTTGCACCTCAAGGGCATAGCCACCATCGTGCTGGAGCGCCAAAGCCGCGAATACGTCCTGGGCCGCATCCGCGCCGGCGTGCTGGAGCACGGCTTTGCCGCACTCATGCGCGAGGCCCAGTGCGGCGAGCGCATGGACCGCGAAGGCGAGATCCACGACGGCTTCATCATCGCCCACGACGGCAAGATGGAACGGGTCGATTTGCACAAGTACAGCGGTGGTAGCTCGGTGGTGGTGTACGGCCAGACCGAGCTGACGCGCGACCTGTACGAAGCGCGCGACCGCATGAAGGGCGTCGTCATCCACAACGCCGAAGACGTGCAGCCCCACGACCTCAAAAGCGCCAACCCGTATGTGACTTACCGCCAAGGCGACGAGGTGGTGCGCATCGACTGCGACTTCGTCATCGGCGCCGACGGCTTCCACGGCGTGAGCCGCAAGTCCATCCCGCGCGACGTGCTCAAGGAGTATGAAAAGGTCTACCCCTTCGGCTGGCTGGGCGTGCTCTCGCGCACCCAACCCGTCTCGCCCGAGCTGATCTACGCCAAGCACGAGCGCGGCTTCGCGCTGTGCTCGCTGCGCTCGCAGGTGCTGAGCCGCTACTACATCCAGGTGCCGCTGACCGACACCGTGGAAGACTGGTCCGACGAAGCCTTTTGGGACGAACTCAAGCGCCGCCTGCCCGCCGAGGTGGCCGCCAAGCTCATCACCGGCCCCTCCATCGAAAAGTCCATCGCCCCCCTGCGCTCCTTCGTGGCTGAACCCATGCGCTACGGCAACCTGTTCCTGGCCGGCGACGCCGCCCACATCGTGCCGCCCACCGGCGCGCGGGGCCTGAACAGCGCCGCGTCGGACATCTACTACCTGTACCACGCCATGGTGGCGCACTACAAGGATGGCGACAGCACCAGCCTGGACAAATACTCCGAAAAGGCCCTGGCCCGCGTGTGGAAGGCCCAGCGCTTCTCGTGGTGGATGACGACCATGCTGCACACCTTCCCCGAGTCGCTGGCCTACGACCAGAAGCTGCAGGACACGGACCTGGCGTATCTGTTCTCGTCGGAGAAGGCGCTGGGGTCGTTGGCAGAGAACTACGTGGGGTTGCCGTTCTAGTCACCCGGCAGTAGCACGTCACCCAATCAAAGGCTTGCATGGGGTTTCCTCTTGCAAGCCTTTTTCTACGCCCAAATCGGCGTTCAGTGCAGGCAGTCGCGTTGGGCAGCGGTCTCCATCTGCTACGCAAAATTTAGGCAGAACTGATGCTTACGCCAGGACGGTAGGCTCGATAGCATCACACCAAGTTTTCAGATCATTTGCCCAGTGGTGTCGGCGTCAGCGTTGACGATGGCTTGAACACGATGAAGCTGCAGACGCAGCGTTTTAGGCAGTGCACTTCGCGTTAGAGAGTGCCAATCAACAGCCAGGAAAATCTCAACAATGGATTGGGTCCCGATAGTCTTCATTGTGTTCAAGGTGGCCGTGTTCGGCACCGGCATGTTCTTCGCCATCAAGTGGCATTACGACCAAGGGAAGAAAGGGAAGAAAGGGAAGAACGAAGCCAGCAGATCGCCAGTGCCGACTGAACGCACACCGGGCGCGTCAGAGCAATAGCTAATTGCTGTCGATGGTCATAGCTGCGTCAACCCAACTCCGTGCGCCTACTCCACCCTGGATCCAGCCCTGCCAATGTCGTTGCTTGGCGTGACTTCGGCACTGTCAACCGGCTGGCAATCGAGCTTGCGAATTGAGTGCGAAAGTACGGTAACAGACGGGCGACCGCTTCAGGCCGGTTGCGGACGTACGCTCCACTTTCGTGAATGAGTACTATCGGCCAGTACCGGCCGTTGGCTGATGCCGTTCATCTCGACCAGAAGAAGCCGCCATGACTAGGTATCAAGTCGCAATAGTTCTGCTTATCTTTGCCGTTGTGCAGTCAGTCTTGGCTGTAAAAATCGCCAAGCTAAGCAAGCGCAGGTCTTCACAAAAATCTGCGCAACTCGATGTAGAAATTAACCGTCTGAATGCAATTAGCAAGCGTATTCAAGTGGCGGCTTGCAGTGCACTTCTTGTTTGGCTGGCAATTCAATACTTCGCATAGCCGCCAAAACCAGCCGTTGCAGACGGTTGGATCCAACCCCCTCGAAAGCGGACGTTCGTCGCAGAATCAGGAACTAGCTGGAGGCAAAGGAATGCAAATTCGTCGAGCGCGTGAGTCGGACCAAGATGCGGTGCTCAGCCTGTACCGTGAGCTACGTCCAAGAGCTATCGCGCGTGGACGCTCCTCATGTCAAACGTTAGGTGCCCTTTGAAAGCGTCTGTGGCGATCTCGATTGGCGTCTTGTGCAGCCTGGTTCTGCTAGCGCTATTGTTCGCGGTACTCGGATGCCACGAGTTCCTTGTGCCTGGCGTCCTTGTATTGCTTGCACTTGGGGTGTTTGCTTTACTGCGCGCACGGCTGTTTGTGCGCATGGGGGCCTCGGTGTTGATGTTTGCTATCAATGTAGCGCTTGCCTCGCAAGCGATGTGCAGGTCTGACTCCGAGCCCAAATCCGCACCTAGCTCAGAGCCTAGTCGACGAGGTACATCTAACCTCCCCATCGAGCGGCAGCTGTCGGCAAGCCGCTAGCTGCCGCTCATGTCGAACGTTGAGCGTCCGCTTTGCTAGCCGCCACCGACTGCTCCTGGCCGATAGTACGCATTCGTGACCGAGATGCGAACGGCAGCAACCGCTGCAAAGCTGCCAATGAATCTGCGCAAATCGCTTCTCACTAGTGTGTAACCCGGGCCCAAAAGTCTGGAACTTCCGGGGCTGCACGCAGCAGCGCTTCTAGTCACCCCTTCGCCCGATGAAAAAGCCCGGCACAAGCCGGGCTTCCCACTTTCAATCCGCCATCACTTGCAGCTGAAACTGCTCGCACTCTCCACATCCCCCGTGCCGTTGTAGCGCGCCACCTTGGGGTACACGCACAGCGGCCGGGTGCGGTTGGCGGACCAGCTGGCGGGCAGCTCGGCATTCACCACATTGGCCTCTGCGCCGCGCGCCTTGGCCGTCACGTTGTCGGGTGCCTTGCCTTGTTCCACCCACGCCACCAGTGGGGCCAGCATGTCGAACTGGTCGGTGGCGGGGCCGCCGGAGCAGTGGTTCATGCCGGGCACCAGGAACAGGCGGGCAAACGCATCGGCCTTGCCGCTGTGGTTGGCCTGCAGGCGGTCCATCCAATTGGCGGTGTCCATGGGCGAGAACACGCCGTCGGCCACGCCATGGAAAACGATCATCTTGGCGCCCCGGTTCTTCAGGGTGCTCAGGTCGGCTTCGTTGGGCGGGGTCATGTAGGACCAGGGGGACTCGGTGTACGTGGTGTTGGTGGCGAACATCTTGGGGTAGTCCGTCTCCATGCTGAAGTTCAGCGCGTACTGCATGCCGGGGATGGCGGTGAACGCGGCCACGGTGGACGGGGGCGAGGTGAAGATGAAGGCCACGGCCCCTGCGTCGCGCGTGGCGGGCGAGCCAAAGTGCCAGGACGCGAAGTTGGCGCCCGCGATGCCGGGGTCGAACCAGGTGCCCGTGTACAGCGCCTCGCCCTTGCTGTTCCTGGGGCCCGCAAAGATGCTGGCCAGCACGCTCTTTTGTTCGCTGGTGATGCACGAACCGTCGCGCGCGCCGGTGCAGGTGGGCACGTCGGTCTGCAGGTTGAAGGCGGCCTGGCAGGCTGCCACGTCGTTGACCTGGCCGTCGGCCACGCCGTCCAGCGCGTCGCATTTGGCGACGATCTTGCTGCCGATGAGCTTGAACTCGGCGGGGCTCACGGCCGTGTTCAGGTCGGGCAGGCCGGTGGTGGCGTCTTTGGTGGACACCTTGGCGTATTGCTGGGCCTTCCACAGCTGGGTGGTGGCGGCCTTGGGCAGGTGAAAGCCGGGGTTGCCCGCCAGGATGCCGTCGTACTGGTCGGCATAGCGCGATGCGCCCACCATGGCGTGGCGGCCGCCGTTGGAGCAGCCGGCCAGGTACGAGCGGTCGGGCGCCTTGCCGTAGGCGCTCTTGATGAGGTTCTTGGCCATGGGGGTGAGGGTGCCCACGGCCTGGTAGCCGTAGTCCAGCCGGGCCTGCGGGTCCACGCCGAAGAAGGGAGTGGGCGCGCCATGGCCTGCGTCGGAGCTGAGCACCGCAAAGCCCTGGACCAGGCCGGGGGCCACCGGCGCGGCGCCGCTCACCGAGCCCAGCGCGGTGACCACGCTGCCGTCCAGTCCGCCGTTGGCCTGGTGCAGAAAGCGGCCGTTCCACGCCACGGGCAGGCGCATCTCGAAACCGATGGCGTAGCTGGCGCCATCCACGGGGCCGGTGCGCTCCTTCATCTTGCCCTTGACGAGGCAGTGCGCGGGCGCCTGGGTGGTCACGCCCTGCAGGGTCAGGGGCCCCTCGGGCACCTGCTCGGCGGAGGTGATGCGCGTGTCGGGCAGGGCCAGACTGGTGGCGAGCGTGGCGCACGACTGTAGGGGGGCCGGTGTGGCGGCGGAGAGCTGGGGCAGGGCGGCATCGGACGAGCCGCCGCAGCCCATGAGCAGGGCCGTGGTCACGGCCGACAAAGCGATGGGATGGGCGTGCATTCTGGTCCTTCTTTTTTTCAAGCTCATGGTGTGTCTCCTGTTTTTCTGAGGCGCAAGGAAACCCGCAGCGTGGCCTCAACACGCTGTGGGCGGGAGATCGGCGGAAGGCGGATTGCTACTGAATCAGGAGCTGCTGGCGCATATGGATCCAGCGCCTGTGGCCTCCTGGGGCCTGAATTCCAAGGCGTGCGCGATGCGCTGGCGCAGGATGCCGGTGCGCAGGTCGAATTCGGGCAGCACCCACAGGGCAAAGGCCTGGGCGGGGGCGGTCCAGCGGTCCGTGGCGCTGGTGGGTTCGCTCCCGCGTTCGCGGGGGCTGGCGGCGCCGATCTGGCCCCAGGCCCATTCCAGCAGCACCAGCGCCACGGCGCGCAGGTAGTCGTCGGCCACCCAGTAGGGCAGCTCGGGGTCGGACTGGGCGGCGGCCGCCAGGGTCTGCGTGATCTCGACCAGCGCATGGCGGCGCGCGCTGGCGGCAGTGCTGGGGGCCGCGCCGGGCAGACTGCCCAGCAGGGCGCCCAGGCCCTGGCCGCGATCGGCCAGCACCTTGCGCACCAGCAGGTCGATGGCCTGGATCTCGTTGGTGCCCTCGTAGATCATGGCCACGCGCGCGTCGCGCACGATCTGCTCGATGCCCCATTCACGCACATAGCCGTGGCCGCCAAACACCTGCAGGCAGGCGCTGGCCCCGTGAAAGCCCTGGTCGGTGAGCGCGGCCTTGAGCACGGGCGTGACCAGCGCGCACCAGCGCTGGGCGGCGGCGCGCGCGGCAGCGTCGGTGCTGTGCTTGGCCACGTCGAGCTGCAGGGCCGTGTGGTAGGCCAGCACGCGGCCGCCGTCGATCCAGGCGCGCTGCGTGTGCAGGATGCGGCGGATGGCGGAGTGGTCTTGAATGAGGCTGGTGTCCTTGGCGCCGGGGGCGCGCATCTGGCGGCGCTCGGCGGCGTAGGCGCTGGCCTTTTGCCATGCGGCTTCCAGGAGGCCGATGCCCTGCAGGCCCACGTGCAGGCGCGCCGCGTTCATCATCACGAACATGGCGTTGAGGCCCTTGTTCGGCTCGCCCACCAGCCAGCCGGTGGCGTCGTCAAAGCGCATCACGCAGGTGGGGCTGCCGTGCAGGCCCATCTTTTCTTCGATGCGCTCGCACACCACGGCATTGCAGCTTCCATCTTGAAGAATCTTGGGCACCAGGAACAGCGACAGGCCCTTGGGCCCCGCAGGCGCATCGGGCAGGCGCGCCAGCACCAGGTGCACGATGTTGTCAGTCAGGTCGTGCTCGCCGCCGGAGATAAAGATCTTGCTGCCGTTCACCCGCGCGCTGCCATCGGGCTGCGGCACCCCACGTGTGCGCACCAGGCCCAGGTCGCTGCCCGCGTGGGCTTCGGTCAGGCACATGGTGGCCAGCCATTCGCCGGTGGCGACTTTCTCCAGGTATTGCGCCTTGAGTTCGTCGCTGGCGTGGTGTTTGATGCATTCGTACGCGCCGTGCAGCAGGCCGGGGGCCATGGTCCAGCCGTGGTTGGCGCCGGCCAGCCATTCGAACAGCACACATTCGAGCACCGCAGGCAGGCCCTGGCCGCCGTCCTCGGGCGCGCATGACAGCGACGGCCAGCCCGCCTGCCAGAAGGCCTGGTAGGCGTCGCGGAAGCCTGCGGGCGTGCGCACCTGGCCTGCGTCGAAGCGGCAGCCTTCTTCGTCGCCGCCGCGCTGCAGCGGGGCGATGGCGCTGTCCACAAACTTGGCGGCTTCGTCGAGCACCTGCGCGGCCAGCTCGCCATCGGTGTCCGCAAACGGGGGCAGCGCCTGCCAGCGGCTGGGCGCCTGCAGCACATGGGTCAGCAGATGCTGGATGTCGGCAAGGGCCTGGCGTGCTTGCATGGTTTGCTCTTGTTCTGATAGCTATTGGCGCTTGATGGACGCGCGGTAGCGGCTGTTTTTGCTTGGAATCCTGGTCAGCCAGCGGCAGCCCGTTCACCCTGATCCGGTCGAACGGGCTGCGCGGGTGGCATGCCCAGGCTTCGACAGGCTCAGCCTGAACGGGTGGGGAATGGCTGCGCGCCCTCCCGCCGCGTTGCGCACTGCCCGTGATGCCGGCGCGGCCCCGGCCAGCGCCACCGTGGAGCTGGCTTTGCCAGGCCACGGGTGGCGTCCCCCTCAGGGGGAAGCGGCGAAGCCGCTCAGGGGGAGCTCAGGAATCCGCGGTGAAGCCAATCTTCTTGATCAGCGGACCCCAGGTGTCGTACTCGGCCTTCTGCCAGCGCGCCTGCTCCTCGGGCGTGGAGCCGTGGGGCATCAGGCCCACGATGGCCAGGCTGTCGATGACCGACTTTTCCTTCAGGGCTGCGTTGATGGCGGCGTTGGCGGCGGCGATCACCGGCTTGGGCGTGGCGGCGGGGGCGTAGAAACCAAACCATTCCTCGGTCGTCAGCTCGGGGAAGCCCTGCTCGGCAAACGTGGGCACATCAGGAACGTACTGCGAGCGCTTGGGGCCCGAGGTGGCCAGGATGCGCAGCTTGCCCGCCTTGTAGTTGGCGATGAAGTCGCCGTGTGGCGTGACCATGGCCGCCACCTGGCCGCCCACGACGTCCGTCACGCCGGGGATGGAGCCGCGGTAGGGCACGTGGCGCAGGTCCACGCCGCTGTTGATGCCCAAGAGCGCGCCCAGGAAGTGGGGCGTGGAGCCCGCGCCGGGCGAGCCGTAGCTCGCGTCCTTGGGGTTGGCCTTGGCCCAGGCCAGGAAGTCCTTCACCGTCTTGACGCTGGCGGGCACCATGGGGCCCACGGCCAGGCCGTGGTGCATGATGGCCGCGATCGACACGGGCGCGAAGTCCTTGTCGGTGTAGTTCATCTTGCTGTAGATGTGGGGGTAGTTGGCCAGGGCCGACACCTGCGCCACCGCCAGCACCGAGCCATCGGCCGGGGCCGACTTCAGGGTCTCCAGCGCAATGCGCCCGCCCGCGCCGGGCTTGTTTTCCACCACGCCGGCGTTCTTGCTGAAGGCCGAGCCACCCCATTTTTCGGCCACGCGCCGCGCCACGGTGTCGCCCGAGCTGCCGGCCGGAAAGCCGAAATACACCTTGACCTGGTCCACCTGCGCATGGGCGGCGAAGGGGTGCAGGGCGCCCAATGCGGCGCTGGCGCCAAGGGCCTGAACGAATTGACGGCGTGTGGTGGTCATGGTTTGTCTCCTGGTGTGTATCTGACGGACATCTCAAAAATCAACTGGGGTGTTCGCACACCCTCTCGTTATCAGCGGTGCGGTGCCTCCCGGGGCGCAAGAAACTGGCGCTGCCCAAGCCAGCGCCACCGTGGAACTGGCTTTGCCAGGCCACCGGTGGCGTCCCCCTCCCGCAGGAGAGGGGGACGGCGCGAAGCGACTCAGGGGGTGCATTACCGTGGCGCCATGCGCAGGGCACCATCGAGGCGGATCACCTCGCCGTTCAGGTGCCCGTTGGTGACGATGTGGCAGGCCAGCTCGGCAAACTCCTCGGGCTTGCCCAGGCGCGGCGGGAAGGGGATGCTCGCGGCCAGCGACTGCTGCACGGCCTCGGGCAACTCCTTCATCAGCGGCGTGGCGAACAGGCCGGGCGCCACGGTGCACACGCGGATGCCGTGCTGCGCCAGGTCGCGCGCCATGGGCAGCGTCATGCCCACCAGGCCGCCCTTGGAGGCGCTGTAGGCCTGCTGGCCCACCTGGCCGTCGAACGCGGCGGCCGAGGCGGTGAACATCATCACGCCGCGCTCGCCATTGGGCAGGGGCTCCAGCTTGGCGCAAGCGGCGGCGAACAGGCGGCTCACGTTGTAGCTGCCGATCAGGTTGATGGTGACCACGCGCGTGAAGTCCTCCAGCGGCGCGGCGCTGCCGTCGCGCTGCACGATGCGCTTGGCGCTGCCGATGCCGGCCACGTTCATCAGGATGCGCGCGGGGCCGTGGGCCGCAGCCGCCTTCTCCAGCGCGGCGGTGACGCTGGCGGGGTCGGTGATGTCGCAGGCGCAGGCCACGGCGCAGCCGTTGCCAAATTCCTTGCCAATGTCGGCCGCGACCTTCTCGGCCAGCTCGGCGTTGCGGTCGAGCACGGCGACCTTGGCGCCCAGGCGGGCGAGTTCGCGGGCGGTGGCTTCACCGAGGCCCGATGCGCCGCCGGTCACGATGGCGGCTTGTCCTTGGATGTCCATGCTGTGTGTCCTTGAGAAAAATGGTGGGTGTGTCTTTGGCGTTCAGCGGCGCGGCACCAGCGTGCCGGGCAGCGTGCCGCCGTGCAATGCGTCCACCACATCCGCGCGGTGTTGCAGCACGGCGCGCTGGTTGATGGAGCCCTTGTCGGTGATCTCGCCCTTGTCCAGCGAGGGCGGCTCGGCCATCAGGTGCGCACGGGCCACGCGGGTGGCGCTGCCGGTGGACTCGGCCGCAAGCTTGTCCAGCACCTGCTGGAAGTGCTGCTGCACTGGGGCGCTGTGCAGCACCTCGTGCAGGCTCGCGCTCTCGGGCAGGCCGCTGAGCGTGCGGATGGTGGCCGTGGGCACCAGCAGCGCGCCGATCTCCTTGAGGTTGATGCCGGTGATGACCGCGTCTTGCACGTAGGGCGCGCAGGCCGCGATGATCTTCGCGCGCATGGGGCCCACGCTCACGAAGGTGCCGGTGGAAAGCTTGAAGTCCTCGGCAATGCGGCCGTCGAACTTCAGGCCCTTGTTCGGGTCGTTCTCGTCGATCCACTTCACGGCGTCGCCCGAGCAGTAGAAGCCCTCTTCATCGAAGGCGTCGCGCGTGGCTTCGGCATTGCGCCAGTAGCCGGGCGTGATGTTGGGGCCGCGGTAGCGCACCTCGACCTTGCCGTCCACCGGCACGAGCTTGAGTTCGAGCCCCGGCGTGGGCACGCCGATGTCGCCGGCCTGCACGTCGGGGCTGTTCACCGCCACGCAGAAGGGGCAGCCTTCGGTCATGCCCAGGCCCGTGTTCATCACGATGCGCTCGCCGACCTCGCGCTCGGCGCTCTCGAACAGAGAGTCCCAGATGGGCTGCGAGAGCGCAGCAGCGGCAAAGAAGAACATCTTCACGCGGCTGAGCAGGTTCTTGCGCAGCTGCGCGTCGGTCTTCATGGTCTGCGCGATCACCTCGAAGCCCGTGGGCACGTTGAAGTACACCGTGGGCGCGATCTCGCGCAGGTTGCGGATGGTCTCGGCCATGCCCTTGGGCGTGGGCTTGCCCTCGTCCAGGTAGAGCGTGCCGCCGTTGTAGATGACGATGCCGAAGTTGTGGTTGCCGCCGAAGGTGTGGTTCCACGGCAGCCAGTCCACCAGCACCAGGGGCTCTTCGGCCAGCACCGGCATCGATTGGTTCATCTGCTGCAGGTTGGCGGCCCACATGCCGTGCGTCACGATCACGGCCTTGGGCAGCTTGGTGGAGCCCGAGGTGAACATGAACTTGGCGATGCTGTCGGCCGTGATGGCGCCATGCGCCGCATCCACAGCCGGCGTGGCAGAGGTGGCCAGCAGATCGCGGAAGGCCACGGTGCTGCGGCCCGGGATGCTGCCGGTGCCCAGCACCACCTTCACGTCGTCGGCCACGGTGGCCTCGATGGCGCGCGCGAAGCGCGTGGCGTCGCTCGCGAACACCAGGCCGGGGGTCAGGGTGTCCAGCACGTGGCGCAGCTTGTCGAAGTCCTGGCTGATGGTGGAGTACGCGGTGGACACCGTGCACTGCGGCACGCCGGCCACCAGGCACCCCAGCGACAGCAGCGCGTGGTCCAGATCGTTCTCGCTCAGGATGGCCACGGGGCGCTCGGCGCTCAGGTGCATGTCGAGCAGGGCCTGGGCAATGCTGCGCGCGGCCTGCCAGGCCTGGCCGTAGGTGATGTGGCGCCAGTCGCCCAGGCTGCCGTCGGCGTTCTTCACGCGCTGGGCCATCCAGGTGCGGTCGGGCACGGTCTCGGCCCAGTGCGCGAGCCGGTCGGTCAGGCGCAGCGGGTAGGCCTCCAGGTCCTGCGTGGCCCGCACATAGACCACGCCGTCGTCGGCCCGGCGGGTGCTGACTTCGGTCACGCCGAAGCGCAGCGGCCGGTAGCGGGGAGAGGGGTTGGTTGCCGTCATGGAAAAGCGTCTCGGTGGGGCTGGGGTGGCGCCGTGGGGAGCGTGTCGGTCGGTCAGTCCTTCTTGACCTTGGCAGCCTTGCCGTCCAGGAAGGCGCGCACGCGCGCCTTGGCCTCGGGGGCGCTCTGGGCGATGGCGGCCATCATGGCTTCGGTCATCAGGCCCTGGTCCGAAGGCTGCTCGGCGATGCGCGGCAGCGCGTGCATCAGCGCGTAGTTGGTCAGCGGCGCGTTCTGCGCAATGCGCTGGGCCAGCTCGAAGGCCTTGTCGAACGCCGTGCCGGTGGGCACGAGGTACTGCGCAAAGCCCACGCGCTCGCCGTCCGCCGCGTTGTAGACGCGGCCGGTCATCATCATGTCGGTCATGCGCGCCGTGCCGATCAGGCGCGGAATGCGCACCGCACCGCCGCCGCCCACGAAGATGCCGCGCGAGCCTTCGGGCAGCGCGTAGAAGGTCGATTCATCGGCCACGCGGATGTGGCAGGCGCTGGCCAGCTCCAGGCCCCCGCCCACCACCGCGCCGTGCAGCGCGGCCACCACGGGCACGGGGCCGAACTGCACGCGGTCCAGCGCCGCATGCCACATGCGCGAGTGGTGCAGGCCCTGGCCCGCATCGCGCTCCTTCAATTCGGACAGGTCCAGGCCCGAGCAGAAGTGCTCGCCTTCGCCATCGATCACGGCCGCGCCCACGGTGGCGGGCAGGTTGTCCATCACGTCCCGCAGCGCCAGGATCAGGCCGTCGTTCAGGGCATTGCGCTTGGCGGGGCGGGCGAGGCGGATGACCGCGATGTCCTCGCGTTCGCCGCGGATTTCGAGGGAGATGTCGGAGTGCTTGGTCATGGTCATCGAGGTGAGTTGGAGAAATTATGGTTATCAAAAATAACTAAAACAAGGCCATGGAGGCGGTCTTTGCTAGGTGCTTTCCCTAGCTTTTCTGGGTGCTCATATGATTATGATAAATAACTAAAATGGCACCGATTCATACCAAGGAACCGTCATGAACGCCTTCATCCCCTACGGCATTTACTGGTCGTCCCCGTTCGCCAAGTGGCAGGGCTCGCTGGCCAACCTCAACGCGCTGCCGCTGGCGGCCACGGTGGGCAAGCAGGCGCTGGCCGCGCGCGGGTACGACCTGGCGGCGGTGGACCTGGCGATCCTCGGCATCACCAACCCGCAGAAGGGCAGCTTCTACGGCCTGCCCTGGGTCACCGGCCTCATGGGCATCGACCGCGTGGCGGGCCCCACGGTGCAGCAGGCCTGCGCCACCAGTGTGCGCGCGCTGCAGATGGCCGCGCAAGAGGTGGCCTGCGGCACGGCCACCAGTGCGCTGCTGGTGATGGCTGACCGCCAGTCCAACGGGCCGGTGGTGTACTACCCCGATTCGAGCGGCACCGGCGGCTATGGCATCACCGAGCACTGGGTGCCCGACAACATGGGCCACGACCCCTACGCCAAGAACCCCATGCTGCAGACGGGCGAAAACGTGGCGGCGCGCTACGGCATCACCACCGAAGAGCAGCACGCGCTCAAGCTGCACCGCTACACGCAGTACCAGGCGGCGCTGGCCGACGACCGCGCCTTCCAGAAGCGCTACATGGCCGATGTGCCGGTCACCGACTCGAAATTCCGCAAGCAGACCGGCACGCTCAGCGCCGACGAAGGCATCTTCCCCACCACCGCCGAAGGCCTGGCCAGGCTCAAGCCGGTCAAAGAAGGCGGCACCGTGACCTTCGGCGGCCAGACGCACCCGGCCGACGGCAATGCGGGCGCCATCGTCACCACGCGCGACCGCGCCCGCGCCTTGGCCACCGACCCCGGCATCGAGGTCGAGATCCTGGGCTTCGGCATGGCGCGCGTGGAGGCCGGCTTCATGCCCATGGCGCCGTCGCCGGCGGCGTTCAACGCCTTGAAGCACGCAGGCCTGTCCATCGCCGACGTGCACGCGATCAAGACGCACAACCCGTTTGCGGTGAACGACATCGCGCTGGCGCGCGACACCGGCTTTGCGTGGGAGCGCATGAACAACTACGGCAGCTCCATCATCTGGGGCCACCCGCAGGCGCCTACCGGCCTGCGCGCCATCATCGAACTCATCGAAGAGCTGGTGCTGCGCGGCGGCGGCGTGGGCCTGTTCACCGGCTGCGCCGCGGGCGACACCGGCTACGCCACCGTGCTGCGCGTGACCGACAGCAGAACCAGCACCACCCCCAAGGCCTGACCATGACGACCACTGCGACGACAACCAGCACTGAACATTCCTTTTCCGCCCCGCTGAACGCCTGGCTGGTCGACGGCGTGCGCACGCCCATGGTCGACTACTGCGGCCCGCTCGGCCATGTGTCGCCCACCGACATGGGCATCAAGGTCGCCCGCGCCGTGCTGGACAAAAGCGGCGTGCCCGCTGCCGACGTGAACTCGGTCATCACCGGCTCGATGGCGCAGGCCGACTTCGACGCCTTCGTGCTGCCGCGCCACATCGGCTTGTATGCGGGCGTGCCGCAGAGCGTGCCGGCCATCCTGGTGCAGCGCATCTGCGGCACGGGCTTCGAGCTGTTCCGCCAGGCCGCGGACCAGATCGCGCTGGGCTATGCCGACGTGGCGCTGGTGGTGGGCACCGAATCCATGACGCGCAACCCGATCGCCGCGTACACGCACCGCACGGGCTTCAAGCTCGGTGCGCCGGTGGAGTTCAAGGACTTCCTGATGGAGGCGCTGATTGACACCGCCGGCCCCGTCACGATGATCGAGACCGCCGAGAACCTGGCCAAAAAATACGGCATCACCCGCGAAGACGTGGACGCGTACGCGGCGCGCTCGTTCGAGCGGGCGCTGCAAGCCCAGGCCGACGGCTTTCTGGCCGGCGAGATCGTGCCGGTGACGAGCGAGAAGTTCGAGCTGGCAGGCTACGCCACGCGCGGCATCACGCTGCCGCGCAAGGTGGCGCAGCTCGATCGCGACACGCACCCGCGCCCCTCCCCCATTGAGGCCCTGGCGGGGCTGCGCACGGTGTACCCCGGTGGCGTGCAGACGGCGGGCAACAGCTCGGCCCTGGTGGACGCGGCCGTGGGCGCCGTGGTGGCCAGCGATGCCTATGTGCAGCGGCGCGGCCTGAAACCCCTGGCGCGCCTGCGCGGTGCGGCAGCGGTGGGCGTGGCGCCCGAGTACATGGGCATCGGCCCGGCCCCCGCCATCCGCGCGCTGCTGGCGCGCACCGGGCTCACGCTGGAGGACATCGGCCTGTTTGAAATCAATGAAGCACAGGGCGCGCAGACCATCGCCGTGGAGCGCGAACTGGGCCTGGACCGCGACAAGCTCAACGTGAACGGCGGCGCGATTGCGCTGGGCCACCCCTTGGCCGCCACGGGCGTGCGCCTGACGGTGACCCTGGCGCGCGAGCTGCGCCGGCGCGGCCTGCGCTACGGCATCTCGAGTGCCTGCGTGGGCGGCGGGCAGGGCATTGCCTTGCTCATCGAGAACCCGGATGCTTGAAATTTAAGAGAAACAGGGCTCAAGCGCTTATGGGATAAGCGCGAGCAGCTATCGAAGTAATAGTGTTCAATTGAAGGTCACCATGAAAATCATCACCGCAGCCCAGGCCGGGGCCCTGATCCCCGACAACGCCACCATCTTCCTGGGCGGCCTGGCCGTCTCCAGCCTGCCCGAGGAAGTGCTCAAGGGCGTGGAAAAGAATTTCCTCGACACCGGACACCCGAAGAACGTGACCACCTGGGCCTGCGGCGCCATCGGCAACAGCAAGGACGCGGGCATGGTGCACTTTGCCCACCCGGGCATGATCAAGCGCACCGTGGCGGGCCACTTCGGCCAGACCGGCGCCGAGATGATGAAGATGGTCTTCGACGGCGAGGTGGAGGCGTACAACTTCCCGCAGGGCAGCCTGTCGCACCTCACGCGCCACATCGCCAGCCGCAGCCCCGGGCTGCTGACCAAGGTGGGCCTGGGCACGTTCGTGGACCCCCGCATCGAAGGCGGCAAGCTCAACAGCAAGTCCACCGAAGACCTGGTCAAGCTCGTCGAGTTCAACGGCGAGGAATGGCTGTTCTACCCCGCGCCCAAGGTTGATGTGGCCATCATCCGCGGCACGCTGGCGGATGAGAACGGCAACATCACGCTGGACAAGGAAGGCGTGCTGCTCGAGCAGATCAACATCGCCCACGCGGCCAAGGCCTGCGGCGGCATCGTGATCGCGCAGGTGGAGCGCATCGTCAAGGCGGGCAGCCTGCATCCCAAGTCGGTCAAGGTGCCGGGCGTGTCGGTGGACTACGTGGTGGTCAGCCAGCCCGAGAACCACATGCAGACCATCACCACGCAGTTCAACCCCGCGCTGTGCGGCGATGTGCGCGTGCCGCTCAACTCGCTGGCGCCCATGCCGCTGGACGAGCGCAAGGTGATCGCGCGCCGCACGGCGCTGGAGCTCACGCCCGGCGCCATCACCAACCTGGGTATCGGCATCCCGGCCGGCGTGCCGTCGGTGGCGGCGGAAGAGGGCGTGTCCGACCAGTTCACGCTGAGCGTGGAAAGCGGCATCACCGGCGGCATCCCGGCGCAGCTGGGTGACTTCGGCACCGCCTACAACGCCGACGCGATCATCGAGCAGTCGCTGCAGTTCGACTTCTACGACGGCGGTGGGCTGGACGCGAGCTTCCTGGGCCTGGCGCAGGCCGACAACCACGGCAACGTGAACGTGAGCAAGTTCAACGGCCGGCCCGTGGGCTGCGGCGGCTTCGTGAACATCACGCGGTCCACCAAGCACCTGGTGTTCTGCGGCACCTTCACGGCGGGCGGGCTGGAGGTGCAGGTGGCCGACGGCCAGCTCACCATCGTCAAGGAAGGCCGCTCGCGCAAGTTCATCGAGAAGGTCGAGCAGATCACCTTCAACGGGCTGGACGCCGCGCAGCGCGAGCAGAACGTGCTGTTCGTCACCGAGCGCGCCGTGTTCCACCTGACCACCGAGGGCCTGGAGCTGACCGAGATCGCGCCCGGCATCGACCTGGAACGCGACGTGCTGGCGCACATGGGGTTCAAGCCCCTGATGCGCGATGTGAAGATGATGGACCCGGGCCTGTTCCGTGCCCAGTGGGGCGGGCTGGCGCAGGCAATGGCCGCCAAGGCCAGGTCCGCTGCCTGATACGGAACGGAGCAACCCTGCGCGGGCTCTCAGGAGGCGGGGTCCGGCGAATAGACCTTCTGCAGCAACCGGATCAGCGTCTTGCGCTCGGCGGCGGTCAGGCCCGCCGTGGCGTCCACTTCCAGCTGGGCGGCGGTCTCCTCGGCCTGCGCGGTCAGCTCCACCCCCGCGGGCGTGAGGTGCACGCCCATGGCGCGCCCGTCGCTGGGGTGCGGGCGGCGCTCGATCAGCCCGCGCCGCTCCAGCGCGGCGATCAGCCCCACCAGGTTGGGCGGCAGCACATTGAGCGTGGCGCACAGCTGGCGCGAGGTGATGCCCGGGTTGTGGGCCACCAGCGACAGCACGGAAAACTCCACCACCTTCAGGCGGTACACCGCCATGCGCTCCATGAACACCTCGATGACCGCCAGCGACGCACGGCGCGCGTTGTAGCCCACCAGCGTGCGCAGGAAGCTGGTGTCCACGGCCTCCGGCGTGGAGAGCGCGGTGGCGGGGGGCGGTGGGTTTTTGAAGGGGCGGGCGCTGGACATGGGGCGATGGGTGCCGGAGCAAGGTCGGGTTTGGCGACGCATCGGGCAAGACCACTTTCTGACTCCCTTTCGCCGCTGCCGCTTATTTTATATACATCTTTTGCTATTAAAAATATAGCTATATCGCGAAATCGAAAAACGCGGCTCCACCCGCCTCAAGCGGGGCTGCGCAGCACGCGGCGGTATTGCACGGCCTCGGCCACATGGATGACCTCGGTGGTGGGCGAGCCCGCCAGGTCGGCGATGGTGCGCGCCACCTTCAGCGCACGGTGCGTGCTGCGGGCCGACCATCCCAGCCGCGCGGCGGCGGTGTTCAGGAATCTGGCGGCCGCATCGTCCAGCCGCAGGTGCGTGTCGATCTCCTGGCCCTGCAACGCCTGGTTGGCCTTGCCCTGCCGCGCCAGCGCCAGGGCGCGGGCATGTTCCACCCGCCCGCGGATGGCGGCGGTGGGCTCGCCCGCGGGGGCCTGCACCAGTTGCTCGGCGGGGAGGGCGGGCACCTCCACATGCAGGTCGATGCGGTCCAGCAGCGGGCCGCTGAGCTTGCCCTGGTAGCGGTTGACCTGGTCGGGCGTGCAGCGGCACGCGCGTTGCGTGGACCCGAGAAAGCCGCACGGGCAGGGGTTCATCGCCGCGATCATCTGAAAGCGCGCGGGGAAGTCCGCGCGCTGCGCGGCCCGCGAGATGGTGATGTGGCCCGTCTCCAGCGGCTCGCGCAGCGCCTCGAGGGCGGCGCGGGGAAATTCCGGCAGCTCGTCGAGGAAGAGGACGCCGTGGTGGGCCAGCGAGATTTCGCCCGGCCGGGGCGGCGATCCACCTCCGACAAGGGCCACCGCGCTGGCCGTATGGTGGGGCGTGCCCGTGGGCCGCTGCCCCCACAGTTCGGGGCGGAACCGCCCGGCCAGGCTGGCGATCGCTGCGCTCTCCAGCGCCTCGCCCACCGTCATGGCCGGCAGCAGCCCGGCAAAGCGCAGGGCCAGCATGGACTTGCCCGAGCCCGGCGGGCCGGCCATCAGGACACTGTGGGCTCCGGCGGCCGCGATCTCCAGCGCGCGCTTGGCCGTGGCCTGGCCTTTCACGTCGGCCATGTCCAGGGAGGCCGCTGCGGCCGCCATCGGCGTGGCTTGCAGGCGGGTCCAGCCATCGTTGTCCACGGAGGCATCGCCCGCCGCGGCGCTGCCCGGTGGCAGGAAGGCGCGCACCACGTCCAGCAGGTGCCGGGCGCGCACCACCTGCGCGGCGGGCACGAGGGCGGCCTCTTCGGCGCTGCCGGGCGGCAGCACCAGCACGGCGCTGATCTGCTGCGTCTGCAGCGCGAGGCTCGTGGCCAGCGCGCCGCGCACCGGCCGCAGTTCGCCCGACAGCGACAGCTCGCCCGCGAATTCGTGCCCCGGCAGGCGGGCGCCGTCCAGCTGCCCGCTGGCCGCCAGGATGCCCAGCGCGATCGGCAGGTCGAACCGGCCGGAATCCTTGGGCAGGTCGGCGGGGGCGAGGTTGACGGTGATCCGCTTGTTGTGGGGGAACTCCAGCCCCGCGTTCTGCAGTGCCGACCGCACGCGCTCGCGCGCTTCCTTCACTTCCACTTCGGCAAGGCCCACCAGGGTGAAGCTGGGCAGGCCGTTGGCCAGGTGCACTTCGACAGTGACGGACGGCGCCTGCAGCCCCAGAAGGGCGCGGCTTTGCACCAAAGCAAGACTCATGAAGCGATTCCTCCCCAGATGGGTGCGTTTTATGGCGTTCCCGCGCGGGCCCTTGGCGCCATGCACCAATAGCGTGCGTATGGCCGTGGCACGGTGCTGATGCTCACTGTACCGGGGATCGTTGTAACGCGAAGCAACGGCGCGCGCGGATGTATTGCGCCGCGTGGCACGGTCCGTGCTTAAAGCGCTCGTCCCTACTTTGTCCAACCGGAGGAAACATGACCCGCGCCATCATCAAGACCCTGGGCGTTGCCCTTGCAGCATCCCTTCCCCTGCTGGCCAGCGCCCAGCTCACCGGCAACGTCAGCCTGACCACCAACTACAAGTTCCGTGGCCAGGACCAGGACGCCTCCAAGGCCAAGGCCCTCAAGCCCGCGCTGCAAGGCGGTTTTGACTATGCCTTCGGCGAGTCTGGCTGGTACGTGGGCAACTGGAATTCCAGCGTGGACTGGCTGGCCAACAACTCGCTCGAAGCCGACCTGTACGGCGGCTACAAGTTCAAGGCCGGCGGCGCCGACCTGGATCTGGGCGCGCTGACCTACATCTACCCCGGCAATGCCAACGGCAACACCACCGAGCTGTATGGCGCGGCCACCATGGGCCCCTTCACCGCCAAGTATTCGCACACCATCTCCAAGGACTACTTCGGCTGGGCCGGCGCCAAGTCCGGCTCGGGCCTGAAGGGCCGCAACACCGGCTACCTGAACCTGGCGTTCGCCCAGGAAGTGGCTCCCAGCGTCACCCTGAAGGCCTCGGTGGGCTTCACCCGCTTCGCCAGCGACATCAAGGACCTGGGCGTGCCCAACTACATGGACTACAGCGTGGGCGGCGCGTATGACTTCGGCAGCGGCCTGTCGCTGGGCGCCGCCGTGGTGGGCGCCAACAAGAAGGCCTTCTTCGGCCACGTCAACAAGTCGCGCGTGATCGTCACGCTCACCAAAACCCTGTAAGCAAGTCTCGATGGGCGCCGGGTGCGCCCATCGTCGGAGGAACCAAAATGAAAATGGTGACAGCCATCATCAAGCCCTTCAAGCTCGACGAGGTGCGTGAAGCACTCTCGGACATCGGCGTGCAAGGCATCACGGTGACCGAGGTCAAGGGCTTCGGCCGCCAGAAGGGCCACACCGAGCTGTACCGCGGCGCGGAGTACGTGGTCGACTTCCTGCCCAAGGTCAAGATCGAGGCCGCCGTGGCGGATGACCTGGTGGACCGCGTGATCGAGTCCATCGAAAGCGCCGCGCGCACCGGCAAGATCGGCGACGGCAAGATCTTCGTGACCCACCTGGAGCAGGTGGTGCGCATCCGCACTGGCGAAACCGGCAAGGAAGCCCTGTAAGGGCCCGGCCGCATCACACCCAAGAAGAGAAACGCCATGAAAAAACTGCTTGCTTCCTTCATTCTGGGGCTGGGCCTGCTGACCATGGGCAACCTGTCCCTGGCCCAGGCGCCCGCCGCCTCCGAGCCGGCCGCCGCCGCGCCCGCTGCGGCGGCCGCTCCCGCCGCTGAAGCCCCTGCGGCTGCCCCTGCTCCCGCGGCGGCCGCTGCACCGGCCGCCGCCGCCGAAGCCCCCGCTCCGGTCCCCAACAAGGGCGACACCGCCTGGATGATGACCTCCACCATCCTCGTGATCCTGATGGTCCTGCCCGGCCTGGCGCTGTTCTACGGCGGCCTGGTGCGCAGCAAGAACATGCTGTCCGTGCTGATGCAGGTGATGGTCACGTTCTCGCTGATCGTGGTGCTGTGGTTCATCTACGGCTACAGCCTGGCCTTCACCGAGGGCGGCGCCTTCATCGGCGGCTTCGACCGGCTGTTCATGAAGGGCATCTGGGACAACGCCGCCGGCACGTTCGCCAACGCCGCCACCTTCAGCAAGGGTGTCGTGATTCCGGAAGTGGTGTTCGCCGCCTTCCAGGCCACGTTCGCCGGCATCACCTGCGCCCTGATCGTCGGTGCGTTCGCAGAGCGCATCAAGTTCAGCGCCGTCATGATGTTCATGGTGCTGTGGTTCACCTTCAGCTACCTGCCGATCGCCCACATGGTGTGGTTCTGGATGGGCCCTGACGCATACGCCTCCAAGGAAGTGGCCGACGCCATGACCGGCAAGGCCGGCCAGATCTGGCAGTGGGGCGCGCTGGACTTCGCCGGCGGTACCGTGGTGCACATCAACGCCGCCGTGGCGGGCCTGGTGGGCGCGTTCATGGTGGGCAAGCGCATCGGCTACGGCAAGGAAGCCATGGCGCCCCACAGCCTGACGCTGACCATGGTCGGTGCCTCGCTGCTGTGGGTGGGCTGGTTCGGCTTCAACGCCGGCTCCGCCCTGGAAGCCAACGGCTTTGCCGCCCTGGCCTTCATCAACACGCTGGTGGCCACCGCCGCCGCCGTGCTGGCATGGTCCATCGGTGAAGCGCTGATGCGCGGCAAGGCTTCGATGCTGGGTGCGGCGTCGGGTGCCGTGGCCGGCCTCGTGGCCATCACGCCCGCTGCCGGCAACGTCGGCATCGGCGGTGCGCTGGTGATCGGCCTCGTGGGCGGCTTCGCCTGCCTGTGGGGTGTGAACGGCCTCAAGAAGCTGCTGGGCGCGGACGACTCGCTCGACGTGTTCGGCGTGCACGGCATCGGCGGCATCGTGGGTGCCCTGCTGACCGGCGTGTTCAATGCGCCTGGCCTGGGTGGCCCCGGCTACGTGGCCGACTGGGTGACCGCCACCATGGTGACCTCCGCCGACTACTCCATCGCCGCCCAGGTGTGGACCCAGACCAAGGCCGTGCTGCTGACCATCGTGTGGTCGGGCGTGGTCTCCTTCGTGGCCTACAAGATCGTCGACCTGACGGTGGGCCTGCGTGTCTCGGAAGAAGACGAACGCGAAGGCCTGGACATCACCTCGCACGGCGAAACAGCGTACAACCGCTGAAGCAGGCTGGTGCGCCCGACGCGCCGCGGTGTCTGGTGGCACCGTGGCGTCGCAACAAGAACAAGCGAGTCGCTCCTTTGGTTGTTGAACCCGCCGGCAACGGCGGGTTTTTTTCGTACCGGGCGGGGGACTTGCTTGTCTGCATTCTGTTCTGGCACGCACGCCCAGAGCACACGTCCGCAGACATCCCTCCCGGCGGTCCCGAGCCATTTGCACGCGCGCTGTTCAAAAAATTCACGCGCTCTCCGCGTGGCGCCGGACATCGCTGGAGCTACGATGCAAGGCATGGACCTCGCCCTTGCCCAGATCGCCGACCGTGTGCGCACCGCCGCCGCCGACCAGACCCCCTTGCGCATCCGGGGCGGGGGCACCAAGGACTTCCATGGCCTGGCGCTGCATGGCGAGGTGCTCGACACCCGCGTGCTGCGCGGCATCGTGAGCTACGAGCCCAGCGAACTGGTCGTCACCGTGCGCGCGGGCACCCCGCTGGCCGAGCTGGAGGCCACGCTGGCCGAACAGGGCCAGTGCCTGCCCTTCGAGCCCCCGCACTTCGCCAAGACCCCGCCGGATGCCGCCACCGTGGGCGGCATGGTGGCGGCCGGCCTGTCGGGGCCGGCCCGCGCCAGCGTGGGCGCGGTGCGCGACTATGTGCTGGGGGTCACGCTGCTCAACGGCCGGGCCGAGCTGCTGAGCTTTGGCGGGCAGGTGATGAAGAATGTGGCGGGCTATGACGTGTCGCGCCTCATGGCCGGCGCCTGGGGCACGCTGGGCCTGCTCACCGAGGTCAGCCTCAAGGTGCTGCCGGTGGCCCCGGCCGAGGCCACGCTGCGCTTCGAATGCAACCAGGCCGATGCCTTGCGCAAGCTGCACGCCTGGGGCGGCCAGCCCCTGCCGCTCAACGCGAGCTGCTGGGTGCAGGACACGGGCACGGGCACCCTCTACGTGCGCCTGCGCGGGGCCGTGGCCGCCGTCGAGGCCGCGTGCAAGACCATGGGTGGCGTGCGCATGGACGACAGCGCCGCCGTGGCTGCCGATTGGGCCGCCTGCCGCGAACAGACCCTGCCCTGGTTCAGCGACCGCGCCCAGCGCCCCGGCCACGCGCTGTGGCGCCTGTCCCTGCCGCCCACGGCCCCCGCGCTCCAACTGCCTGCGGCGGCCCAGCCGCTCATCGAATGGCACGGCGCCCTGCGCTGGGTGCAGGCGCCGGAAGCGGCGGGCGATGCCCTGCGCGAGGCCGCACGCGCGGTGGGCGGAAGTGCTTCTGTTTTCATAGCTTCCAGCGCAGGTGCATCAAGCGGTAGCGGCCAGTTTGGCTTGAAATCCAGTGCGCTGGAGCAGATCCACGCGCGCCTCAAGCACAGCTTCGACCCCGCGGGCATCTTCAACCCCGGGCGCATGGCCCGCGCCTGGTAAGCCACGCGCCAGCCTGCGGCACCCATGCGACGCCTGCGCCATCTCACCGGACACCACCGCACGGTGGCGAGCAACCGCGTGCTGGGCCTGCTGCTGGCCTTCAATGCGGGCGCGGTCAATGCCGGGGGGTTCCTGGTGGTGCACCTGTACACCTCGCACATGACCGGCTTTGTCTCGATGCTGGCCGACAACCTCGTGCTGGGCAACATGGCCCTGGTGCTGGGCGCGGTGGGGGCGTTGCTGGCCTTCGTCAGCGGCGCGGCCACCACGGCCGTCATGGTCAACTGGGCGCGCCAGCGCAAGCTGCACAGCAGCTATGCGCTGCCGCTGCTGGTGGTGGCGGTGCTCATGCTGGTGTTCGGCCTGGTGGGCGCCATCACGCTCAACTGGCGCACGCCGTTCGCCGTGCCCACCACGGTGCTGCTGCTGTCGTTCATCATGGGCCTGCAGAACGCCACGGTGACCAAGATGTCCTCGTCCCAGATCCGCACCACGCACATGACCGGCGTGGTGACCGACCTGGGCATCGAGCTGGGCAAGATGCTCTACTGGAACCGCACCGGCACCGCGCCGGAATCCCAGGTGCGCGCCAACCAGGCCCGGCTGCGGCTGTTCGCGGGGCTCGTGGCGATGTTCCTCGTGGGAGGCGTTGCCGGGGCCGCGGGCTTCAAGCACGTGGGCTTCGTGTTCGTGGTGCCGCTGGCGCTGGTGCTGCTGGGGCTGTCGCTGCCCCCCTTGTGGGCCGACCGCGCGCGCCTGCGCCACCCCTTGCGCAAGGCGCTGCCGCTGGAGCCGCCGCTCACTCCGCCGCCCGCGCTCTGAGCGTTTCCGGCCCTGTTTTACCTTCCCCTGTCCAGGCATGCTCCATGCAAACCCAACTCGCCCCTGAATACCGCGCCCGCGCCGATGGCCTGGAGGCCGAGGCCATCCTGCGCAAATGCGTGCACTGCGGCTTCTGCACCGCCACCTGCCCCACCTACCAGCTGCTGGGCGACGAGCTCGACGGCCCGCGCGGCCGCATCTACCTCATCAAGCAGGTGCTCGAGGGCGCCGAGCCCACGCGCAAGACCCAGATGCACCTGGACCGGTGCCTGACCTGCCGCAACTGCGAAAGCACCTGCCCGAGCGGCGTGCAATATGGTCATCTGGTCGATATCGGCCGCAGGATCGTCGATGAGAAAGTCGCCCGCCCGGTGGGCGAGAAGGCCTTGCGCTGGGCGCTGAAGGAGGGCCTGCCTTCGCCCCTGTTCGCCCCCGCCATGAAGGCCGGGCAACTGGTGCGCGGCCTGCTGCCCGCATCCCTCAAGGCCAAGGTGCCCGCGCCCCAAAATGCCGGCGCCTGGCCCGTGCGCGAACATGCGCGCAAGGTGCTTTTGCTGGCCGGCTGCGTGCAGCCGGCCATGATGCCCAACATCAACACCGCCACCGCCCGCGTGCTCGACGCCGTGGGCATCCAGACCGTGGTCGCGCCCAAGGCGGGCTGCTGCGGTGCCGTCAAGTTCCACCTCAACGACCAGGACGGCGGCAAGGCCGAGATGCGCGCCAACATCGACGCCTGGTGGCCGCTGGTGGAGCAGGGCGGGGTGGAAGCCATCGTCATGAACGCCTCGGGCTGCGGCGTCACCGTCAAGGAATACGGCCACATCCTCAAGGACGACGCGCAGTACGCCGCCAGGGCCGAACGCATCAGCGCGCTCACGCGCGACCTGTCGGAGCTGCTGCCGGCCCTGCTGCCCGAGCTGGCCGACAAGCTGGCGGGCCGCGCCCAGCCCGCCGCCGACGTGCTGTACGCCTACCATCCGCCGTGCACGCTGCAGCACGGCCAGAAGCTGCGCGGCGGGGTGGAAACGCAGCTTGCGCGCCTGGGGTTCCGGCTGCGCGCGGCGCGCAACGAGGCCCACCTGTGCTGCGGCTCGGCGGGCACGTATTCGGTGCTCAACCCGGACCTGGCGTACCAGCTGCGCGACCGCAAGCTCGGCGTGCTCGGCGAGGCGTTCGGCGACCAGCCCCCGGACGTGATCCTGTCGGCCAACATCGGCTGCATCACCCATTTGCAAAGCGGCACCGGCACGCCGGTGCGCCACTGGATCGAGGTGCTGGACGAAGCCCTGGCCTGACAAGGGGATGCCGCCGCTGGCGGGCTTTTCTCCAACGCTGGCATGATTGAGGGTTTTGTTGCCCTCTCCCTCACCCATTCGCACCGCCATGACCGACTCCGTGCCCGCACAAGAACAACCGAACGCAGCCCCTGCCACACCGCTGGCGGCGCCTGTTTCGGCCGCACCGGCCGAGGCGGCTGCCGCCGCTCCCGGGGCGTCCGCCGCCGCCGACCCTGCCGGGGCACCCCAGCAGCGCGCGGGCGGATCACGCCGTGGCGGCCGCAACCGCCGCAAGCCCGAAGGGCGCCCGGCGCCAGAGGGCGGCGCCGAGGCCTCTGCCCCCGCACCTGCGGGCGCGCGCGCGCCGCAGCGTGTGCACCCCGCGCTGGAGCAGCTGGCGGGACTCTACCCGCACCTGTTCGGCGCGGTGTTCCGCCCGCTCAAGCGCGGCATCTTCCAGGACCTGCTGGCCGCGCACCCCGAGGTGTTCGAGCGCGAGGCGCTCAAGGTGGCGCTGGGCATCCACACCCGCTCCACGCGCTACCTGCAAAGCGTGGCGGCGGGCGACCGGCGCCATGACCTCTCGGGCCAGCCCGTGGAGGACATGGCCCCCGAGCACGTGCACCATGCGCTGCTGGAGGTCTACCGCCGCAAGAAGGCCCGTGCCACCGAGGACCTGCTGCCCAAGCTGCGCAACCGCATGATGGCCGCGTTCGAGGCCTCGGGGCTCACGCGCGAGGCCTACACCGAGCTGGTGCAGGGCCGCGACGAAGCCGCCAACGCCATCCTCGAAGAGGCCTTTGCCGAATGGTCGGCGCGCAACGCCAAGGACGAGGCCCTGCTGCGCGCGTTCGAGGCCAGCGGCCAGACACTGGAGGCCTTTGCCGACATGTACGGCCTGGTGCCCCGCACCGTGGGCCAGCAGCTCGAGCGCGCTCGCCGCCTCGCCGCCGCGCGGGTGCAGGCCGCGGCGGCCGCGGCCGTGGCCGCCATCGCACCGGCCCCGCAAGACGCCTGACGCGAGAGGCTCGCCCGTGCCGGCGGCACCTTCCAGGCTGATCTTCCTGCCCGGCGTGGGGGGTGACCCCGCGTTCTGGCAACCGGTCTCGTCGGCCATGCCGCTGCCCGCCGCGCGCGTGCTGCTGGGCTGGCCCTGGCGCGATGCCGGAGCCGGCGCGGGGCTGGCGCCGGACGCGGCCGGTGGCATGCAGGATCTGGTCGATGCGGTCACGCCGCACATGGACCGGCCCTGCGCGCTGGTCGCGCAGTCCCTGGGCGGCGTGGTGGCCCTGCTCGCCGCCCTCGAGCGGCCCGACCACCTGACCCACCTGGTGCTCGTGGCCACGTCGGGCGGCGTGCCCATGGACGACCTGCATCCCCACGACTGGCGGCCCGATTTCCTGCGCGCCAACCCCGCGTTTCCGCCGTGGATGGCCCAGGCGCGGTGGGACCTGTCGGCCCGGCTGGCGTCGGTGCGCGCGCCCGCCCTTTTGCTGTGGGGCGACAGGGACCCCATCAGCCCCGTGGCCGTGGGGCGGCGCCTGTGCGGCCTGCTGCCCGGCGCGCGCATGCACGTGCTGCCAGGCGGTGCCCACGACCTGGCCCGCACGCACGCTGGGGCAGTGGCCGGGCACATCCACCGCCATCTGCGGGGCGGCGCCTCAGGGGATGCCGGACAGGGCGCTTCGCAGAACGCCTAGAATCCCGCTGCGGCCCGGTTCATGGGTTGCCGTAAGCGTTTACGTCAATCAACGTGCCAACCAACGCCGGCCTTGCCGGGGTGGTGGCCCCTTTCCTGTCCCGGCGCGGCCCGCGCCGCGTGGGCGGGCGGGGGCGGCACCTTGTCTGACCGGCTGCTTTCTGGAACTGCAATGAACCACTCTTCGTCGCCCACCCCACCGCCTTCCCCCAGGACCTCCTGGGGCCTGCGCAAGCTGCCCGCACGGTCCGCGGCCTGGGTCATGCCCCTGCTGCTGTCGCTGCTCATGACCTTCATCGTGTCCCTGATCAGCACCGTGCGCGTGGTGGGCTTCTCGCTGGATCTTCCCCGCCTGTGGATGAGCTCCTGGGCACTGTCCTGGCTCGTCGCCTTCCCCACGCTGCTGCTGGTGCTGCCCGTGGTGCGCCGGGTGACGGCCGCCATCGTGGAGCCGCAGGGCTGAGGCCCCCCCGGGGCAGGCTGCTGACACGGTGTGTCAGCAGCCTGCCGCCCGGCCCCCAGCGCGTTGCGCACGCTACTGACATCAGGCTGTCAGCAGTGGGCCCGCACCATCGGTCCTTGCAGCTGCACACCACCGATCGATCCCTCGATCCCCTTCACAGACAAGAGAGGACCAGCCCATGACCACACCCACCACCGTCCAGATTCCCGCCTTCAGCGTGGCCGGCATTGCCGTCCGCACGCGCAACAGCGACGAGATGAACCCCGCCATCGCGCGCCTCGGGGGCCTGTGGGACCGCTTCTTCAGCCAGAGCTGGGAGCGCAAGTTGCCTGGCCGCGACAGCGATGGCCGCATCTTCGGCGTCTACAGCGGCTACGAATCCAACGAACACGGCGCCTTCGACGTGACCGCCGGCGTGGCCACGGCCGACCCGGAACTGGCCCAGGCGGTGCCCGGAGCCGCCCGCGTGGACATCCAGGCGGGCGACTACCTCGTCTTCACCGGCCATGGCGACATGCCCCAGATGGTGATCGACACCTGGGTCCGCATCTGGCGCTACTTCGCCGAGAACCCGCAGGTGCAGCGCCGTTTCGGCACCGATTTCGAGGCCTACGAGGGCCCGGACAGCGTGGCCATCCACGTCGGCGTGAAGCCGTAGCGCCACCGGCCTGCCGATGGCGGCGCATCCCGCCCAGCCGCCACGCGCAGCGCCTTGGCGTTGGTGCATGATGCTATATGTTCAATAGCTTCCCGCGCTGATGGCATGAGCGGTGCAAGCCAGGAATACCCACAAGATGTCCCCTTTCATCCATGCGCCGCGCTGACCGCCTTTTCCAGATCGTCCAGCTCATCCGGGGGCGGCGCCTGTCCACGGCGGCGTTCCTGGCCGAGCGGCTCGAGGTGTCTCCGCGCACCATCTACCGCGACGTGGCGGACCTGCAGCACCAGGGCGTGCCCATTGAGGGCGAGGCCGGCGTGGGCTACCGGCTGGGCGCCGGCTTCGAGCTGCCGCCGCTGATGTTCAGCCAGGGCGAGGCCAACGCGCTGGTGGCGGCCGCGCGGCTGGCGCAGGCCTGGCTGGACGCGGGGCTCGCGCGCGAGGTGGAAGGGGCCCTGGGCAAGATCCTGTCGGTGCTGCCGCCGGCCGCGCGCGCGGCGGCCGAGGCGCAGGCGCTGTATGCGCCGTCCGTGGGGCTAGACCCCCGGGCGCAGGCCACCCTGCAGGCCCTGCGCGAGGCGGTGCACAGCCGCCACGTGGTGCAGATCGACTACGCCGACGTGCACGGCCGCCCCAGCCTGCGCCGCCTGCGGCCGCTGGGGTGCTTCTACTGGGGCAAGGTCTGGACGCTGTCGGCCTGGTGCGAGCTGCGCAACGATTTCCGAGGCTTTCGCATCGACCGCATCGTGGACCTCGTGGTGCTGGAGGAGCAGTTTCGCCAGGAGCCCGGCAAGACGCTGGCCGACATGCTGCGCAAGGTGGAGGCGGAGATGGCCTCGCGGCCGCCCGAATGGCCGCCCGCGCCGACGCCCGGGCTGACGGCCTGAAGGCCTTCGGGCCCTGGGCCGCGCCGGCCCGCCAGGCATCAGCCGCGCCGGGCCGCCTCGATCGTGGCGATGTCGATTTTTTTCATCCCCATCATGGCTTCGAACGCGCGCGCGGCCGCCGCCTTGTCGGGACCGGTGACCGCGGCCGTCAGGGCGCGGGGCGTGATCTGCCACGGCAGGCCCCAGCGGTCCTTGCACCAGCCGCAGGCGCTTTCCTGGCCGCCATTTCCGACAATCGCATTCCACAGACGATCGGTTTCGGCCTGGTCCTCGGTCGCCACCTGGAACGAGAAAGCCTCGCTGTGCCGGAAGGCGGGGCCTCCGTTCAGGCCCAGGCAGGGGATGCCCATCACCGTGAACTCGACCGTCAGGACGTCGCCCTGCCGGCCCGAGGGAAAGTCCCCGGGCGCCCGGTGGACCGCGCCCACGGCGCTGTCCGGAAACGTCTCGGCGTAGAACTTCGCGGCATCCAGCGCGGTGCCGTCGTACCACAGACATACCGTGTTCTTGCTGACCATCTTGGTGCTCCTTGGGGGCGGGACAGCGCAGTAGCCTCTCACATCTGGCGGCAGGCTGCAATGCGCGCGAGGGGCCGTGGATGGCGGGGCATCGGCGGTGCGGTGGTTTTCTTCATGCTATTAAAAAAATAGCTATTTGCGCAGATTCGATAAGCGCTGATGGGACTTTGAGCTACAGATGCCCGGCCTGGAAGACGGCCCTCGCATGGGGCGCCAGGGCCGAGGGCCTGGGGTGCGGCGGTCCTGGCACCATAGTGCAACGAATTGCTACGCACCGGGATTTGCATGCGGTTTCGGGACGCTCGATCAAGGATTCCGGACCCCTAGGACAATCCGGGCCGGCGCCGTCGCCGTCGCCGTCGCGCAAGATCCGCTGCCGCGCCTGGGGCGCATGGCGGCCGCGAACCCGTCGTGCCCACCGGCGCTACGGCCTCCCTGGCGGCCGACCAGGCCGGCAATGCGCGGTACCTGGGCGCCGCCCTCGTGGCACCCGGGCACGCCGTGGTGCATGAAGGAGGCTGCGGGGCGCTGGCGCCCGCGCGACTGGGGCCGGTGGTGGAGCCGCGGGTCCTGGTGGCCGGGACGGTGGGGCTGTGTGCCGGGGGCTGACGGCGGTGGTGCGGCGTGTGGCGTGGCTGCGGCCGCTGTTCGGGTTGCCGGGCGGGCACGGGCGCGTTCCGAAGACAATGCCAGCATGCAGCCCCGCTCCCATGCCCCTGGCGTCCAGCCCGTGATCCGGCCGGCGACCGATGCCGACAGCCACGCCGGCCTGGCCCGCGTGTGGCGCAGGGCCTGGCGTTCCGCCAACCCCTCGGTGAGGCCCGTGGCTCCGCCCGGCCACTGGGAGGCGCGGGTGCGCGCGGAATTCGGTCCGCCGTGTGCGGTGCTGGTGCGTGCGGTGGGGCCGGAGGTCACGGCGTTCCTGGTGCTGGACGTGGGCGGCGCGCATCTGCACCAGCTGTTCGTGGACCCCGCATGCCAGGGCCGGGGCGTGGGGGCCGAAATGCTGCAGCAGGTGATCCGCCTGTGCCCGGGCGGCTGGACCCTGCACGTGGCCACGGGCAACCACGGCGCGCGCCGCTTCTATGCGCGCCATGGCCTGGTGGAGGGGCCGGTCGATACCCATCCGGCCACGGGCCGCGAGCGGGTGCTGTGCCGCTGGGCGCCTGCGGCGGCAGCGGCAGCAGGCTGAGCGCGGCCTTAGGCCGCGAGGGCCGCCTCGATGTCGCCCGCCAGCTTCTTGGGCGCGTCCTGCGGCGCATAGCGGCGGATCACGCGGCCGTCCTTGCCAACCAGGAACTTGGTGAAATTCCATTTGATCGCCTTGCTGCCCAGCAGGCCGGGCGCTTCGGCGGCGAGCCACTGGTACAGGGGCGACGCGTTGGCACCGTTCACATCGATCTTGGCCATCATCGGAAAGCTCACGCCGTAGTTGAGCTGGCAGAAGCTCGCGATCTCGTCGTTGCTGCCCGGGTCCTGGCTGCCGAACTGGTTGCAGGGAAAGCCCAGCACCACCAGGCCCTGGCCGCCGTACTGCTTGTGCAGCTCTTCCAGGCCCCCGAACTGGGGCGTGAAGCCGCAGGCGCTGGCGGTGTTCACGATGAGCAGCACTTTGTCCTTGTATTGCGACAAGGGCACGGTCTGGCCGTTCATCTGCTGGGCTTCAAAGTCGTAGATGCTGTCGGGCATGGCGCATGCTCCTGAAGGTGGAAGACTGTGCATGGTAGGGGTTGCGCCCCTTTTCCGCTTTTCACCCCGGCGGTTCAGGGGGTGCTGGGGCCTGCCCTGCGGAACTGCAGCGCGGCGAGCAGGGACGCCAGCAGGATCATCGCCCCGCCCAGCACGGTGCGCGTGTTCAAGGCCGAGGCGCCCAGCAGCGCGGAAGACACGCTGGCGAACATCACCTCCGACAGCATCACCAGCGCCGTGGTGCCGGCCGCCAGGCGCGCGGCGCCGAACTGCAGCGCCCAGTTGCCCAGCATCAGCACGCCGGCCAGCAGCAGGCCGGTGACGACCCAGGTGCTGTTGGGGGCGGGGAAGGGATCGACCACGCCCACCTGCAGCCCGAGGCCAGCCACGGCCAGCGCCATGAGCATGCAGCCGCCGAACATGGTGGCCATGCGCGCCGGCCCCGGCACGGCGTGCAGGCGGCGCAGGGTGACGTTGGTGAGCGCGAACATGAAACCGCCCAGCAGGGCCAGTGCGTCGGCCAGGCTGAGGTTCTGCAGCAGCCGGGCGGCGGGCGCGCCCTCGGGCAGCAGCACCAGCACCACGCCGGCGAAGGCCAGGGCCAGGCGCAGCAGCGCGGCGGGCGTGGGGCGTTCGCCCAGGATCCGCCAGGCCAGCAGCACGGCCCAGGCGGGCATCAGATAGAACAGCAGGATCACGCGCACCACGTCGCCGATGGTCACGGCCCAGTTGAAGGCCACGTTGTTCAGTCCCGAGGCCAGCGCCAGGAGCCACAGCTGCGGATGTTCGCGCACCTGCCGCAGGATGCCCGGGCGCCAGGCCATGAGCGCGAGCAGCACCACGGCGTACATGCAGGCCGTGGCCCACAGCGGATGCAGCCCCGCCTGGTGCATGTGCTGGAACGGCCACCACGCCAGGCCCCAGACGAAGGCGTTGAACAGCAGGGCGGCAAAGGGCAGGGGAGATTGCATTGACACCCTGTGACGGGAGGAGGAATTTCGCGAGTCAGCAGTCTAAGCCAAGCGGTCCGCAGCCCTCGGAGCACCTCCAGCGGCAGGCGCCGTCATGGTGCAGGGCAGATTTAGGCCTCCGTGGAGAACGTCAGCGCAGCGGCCCAGCGTGGCGGGCCGCCGTCGCGCCGAGGGCCGCGGGGGCGCCGAAGGGATTCGAGGACATTGCGCGGGGTCGCGTTGCGCAGCGAGCGGCCTGACAACTTGTCCATAGCACGCTGCGAAAGCTATCTATCATCACCATGGCGTGACAACGGCCGTCTCTGGTGCACCGTGCCGGACCAGCGGGGTTGAGGCGGTTTCCGCTTGAGCTTTGACAACAACGATATTCAGGACGAACACCCATGGGAATGAACTCTTCGGTCATGGCCACGACCGTAAGGATCAATGAGGGCAATCAGGCTGCCGCGTTGAAGAGCTTGCAGAGCGGGTGTATTTCGCACCCGGCGGTGTCGGGCTACATCGTGGATGCGCAGGAGTTCGGCCAGACCCCTTTCCTTGCCAGAGCGCTGGAGCTGCTGCACATGGAGTGCGAAATGGACGGGCGGGACCTTGTGCGCATCGGATTTGCGGGCGGCAAGAACGACATGTCTCACGATATCTGGCCCTTCCTCGAGAAGTTCGTGGAATCAGGCTCAGAGATTTCCACGCAATGGGAAACCGGTGAGGTGGAGATCGTGCGATGGGGCGGAGCCGGCGATGGCGAATATGGTGGAGACACGCCCAGCAACGTGAGCGAAGCGGCGGAGGGCTTCTTTGACGAAATGAGGCGGCGCAAGATCACCGATTCCGAACTCGATGCCATCGTCGATCTGGAGGGAGGCCTCGAATTTACCGACGAGAGCCGCAATACCCCTTTGCTGGCGGCATCTGAGAGCTACCGTTGGGCATTGCACCGCCATGCCGACGCAACGGCCGACGACGACGAGGATGCGGGCGCTGAAGCCGCAGAAGAGTGCGACATCCATGCGCACAACCTTGAAACCGTCTTGCGCCGCAATCCCGACCTGGCCGCTTGCGACAAGAATGGCTGCGACGCACTTGGGTTCGCCACCCAGTCCGGGAACGTTGAATTCGTCGACCAACTTTTGTCGCGCGGTGCCCGGGTCAACTCCGGAGCCTTCGAAGGAGCGGTGGAAAGCCTGTCCCTGGCGGTTTTCAAAAGAATCGCCGAGAACAATGCACCTTGGGCGGCTGGAGACTTGCTGGTCCGCGCTTGCGCCGCAGCGAGCTACGAGCCCGCCAAAATGGGCATGGTCCGCCATCTTGTGGAGGCCTTCGGCTGCGACGTGAACACCAGGGCGTCGGAGCCCATCTGGGTGATGGAGGGGCGCGTGGGCCGCGAGGGCACGCCCTTGATGGCCGCCGCGCTCACGGACGATATCGCTGTGGCGCGGTACCTGCTCCAAGCGGGCGCCGATGTACATGCCCTGGACAGCTATCACAACACGGCACTGCATTATTGCAGCGGGCAGACGTGGCTGGGGGGGAACGGAATGCAATGCTGGTTCGCCCGTGATGAAAACCCCCAGGTGATCGAGATATTGCGCCAGCATGGAGCAGATGCCCAGGCCAGGAATGCTGCGGGCCGGACCCCGGCCGATTTGGCTCTCAACTAGCGGGGCCGAGACGCACGGGGCGGCATGAATACCAAGTCGCCGGGCGCGCGCACAGGGGGCAACTCAGTGGTGCGTATCGTGCCGCGCAATGTGCAGCAGGTGGTTCACTTCGTCGCGGTGGTTGATGCAGTTGCGCTGGTGCCAGCGGCGGATGATCCACATGATGGCCGCCACCACGAGGCCGAAGGTGATGATCGCACCAAACACCGACAGGCCCAGCTTGAGCGACAGGCTGTAGAACGCGCCCAGGCCCAGGATGCAGGCCTGCTCGTTGAAGTTCTGCACGGCGATCGAGCGGCCCGCGCCCATGAGGTTGTGGCCCCGGTGCTGCAGCAGCGCGTTCATGGGCACCACCAGGTAGCCGCCCAGGCCGCCCAGCAGGATGAGGAAGGGGATCGCGAGCCAGATGTTGCTGATGAACACCATCAGGATCAGCAGCAGCCCCATGGCGATGCCCAGCGGGATCACCCGGGTGGCCATGTCCAGGCGCATGCGCATCGAGGCCACCACCGCGCCCACGGCGGTGCCGATGGCCACCACCCCGGTGAGTGCCGAGGCCTGCGTGGTGTTGTAGCCCAGCGCCACGGCGGCCCAGGCCAGCACGATGAACTTGAGGTTGCCGCCCGCACCCCAGAACAGGGTGGTGGTGGCCAGCGAGATCTGGCCGAGCTTGTCGCGCCACAGGCGGCCGTTGCAGGCCCAGAAGTCCGGCAGCAGGGCCAGCGCGTTGGAGAACACGCTGCGCGCGGGGTCGGCGCGCAGGGGGCGCATTTCCACGCCGGTGTGCGGGATGCGGGTGTTGAACCAGGCCGCCAGCGCATACACCGCGATCAGCGCGGCGATGGCGGACTCGGCGGGGGTGTCCACACCCGTGTCGATCATCGGCAGGTCGAAGCCCAGCAGCATGCCCGACAGGTGCTGCCCCACGAGCTGCCCGCCGAACAGCACGCCCAGGATGATGGACGCGATGGTGAGCCCCTCGATCCAGCCATTGGCCTTGACCAATTGCGAGGCGGGAAGGAGTTCCGTGAGGATGCCGTATTTGGCGGGCGAGTAGGCCGCGGCGCCCAGACCCACCACCGCATAGGCGATGAGCGGGTGCGAACCGAACAGCATCATCAGGCAGCCCACCACCTTGATGGCGTTGCTGACGAACATGACCTTGCCCTTGGGCAGGGCGTCGGCAAAGGCGCCGACGAAGGGCGCCAGCACCACATAGAACAGCGCGAACATGGGCACCAGGGCGGCGCGCTGCCACTCGGGAGCGCCTTCTGTGCGCAAAAGCTCCACGGCGGCCACGAAAAGTGCATTGTCGGCCAGCGAGCTGAAAAACTGCGCCGACATGATGGTGTAGAAACCGCGCTTCATCGAATGGCTGGTGGCTGCATCAGTTCGGCTGATGCCCTGTTAAATGTGGGGACCCTGGCAAGTGACGGACGGTTATATCACGCGGATAAACGGCCACGGTGCCAGAATCCTGCGCGTATTCCCCGGTAAATCCCTTGCCCCACCTGGTCCTTTCCATGCCCCGTCCCATCGCCGCCACCATCCACACCGCAGCCCTGCACCACAACCTGGAGCGTGTCCGACAGGCGGCGCCCGATGCCAAGGTCTGGGCCGTGGTCAAGGCCAATGCCTACGGGCACGGCATCGAACGCGCGTACGAAGGCCTGCGTGGCGCCGACGGCTTCGCGCTGCTGGACCTGGCCGAGGCCGAACGCGTGCGGCATCTGGGCTGGCGCGGGCCCATCCTGCTGCTCGAAGGCGTGTTCGAGCCGCGCGACCTGGAGCTGTGCTCGCGCCTGGGCCTGTGGCACGCGGTGCATTGCGACGAGCAGATCGACATGCTGGCCGCCCACAAGACGCAGGTGCCGCACCGCGTGTTCCTCAAGATGAACTCGGGCATGAACCGGCTGGGCTTCGCGCCGCAGCGCTTTCGCGCGGCCTGGGCGCGGCTCAACGCGCTGCCGCAGGTGGACGAGATCTCGTTCATGACCCACTTCAGCGATGCGGACGGCCCCAGGGGGGTGGCGCACCAGCTGGCCGTGTTCAACACCGCCGCCCAGGACCTGCCGGGCGAGCGCACGCTGAGCAACAGTGCCGCCACCCTGCGCCACGCGGCGGACGCGCGCGTGCGCGCCGACTGGGTGCGCGCCGGCATCGCGCTGTATGGCAGCGCGCCCGACTACCCCGAGCATGACGCCAGCCATTGGGGCATGCGCCCCCCGATGACCCTCGCCACCCGCCTCATCGCCACGCAGCAGCTGCAGGCGGGCGACACCGTGGGCTATGGCTCGCGCTTCACGGCCGAGGGGCCGCTCTTGATCGGCGTGGCGGCCTGCGGCTATGCCGACGGCTACCCGCGCCACTGCGATACCGGCACCCCGGTGCTGGTCAACGGCGTGCGCACGCGGCTGGTGGGGCGGGTGAGCATGGACATGGTGACGGTGGACCTCACGCCGCTGCAGCAGGCGGGCGTGGCCGCAGGGTTCGGCTCCGAGGTCACGCTGTGGGGCCAGGCTGGCAACGGCACGGTGCTGCGCGTGGACGAGGTGGCCGCCGCCGCGGGCACCGTCAGCTGGGAGCTGCTGACGGCACTGGCCCAGCGCGTGCCCGTGTCGGTGGATGGCATCGGCTGATCCGAACCGTCGACAAGTTCACGCACGGCGGGGCGCGGGGCCGCACGGCCGGGCCAAAGTGGTGTGAAATGGCGCGGCGCCGGCACGCAACGCCGCCGGCCGCGCCCCTCTTTCCACCGCAGGTGTTTCCTCCATGGCCACTTCCCGCAGCGACCGCCACAGCAACAGCAAGAAGAAAACCTCCACCTGGCGCTCCGTGCGCATGCCGCACCACAGCCGGGTGGCACGCACCCTGCAGCAGCGCTACAGCCTGCGCTGGCATGGCCTGCTGATCGGCAGCTTCACGTTGCTGCTCATGTGGTGCGCCTCCCACGTGCAGATGCTGGTGGGCGTGGAGTCGCTGGCGCTGCGGTATTTCGTCACCCTCTCGGTCGGCTACCTGGGGTACCTGCTGGTGCTGCGGGCCTGGGCGGCGCGGCTGGTGCGGCAGGACCGCGACACGGGTGGCGATGGCAGCGGCCTGGATGTGCCCGACGTGTCCTGGCCCGGCAACGGGCCGTCGGGCGGTGGCGGTGGCCAGGTGCCGCTGCCGCGCACGGGCGGCGGTGATTTTGGCGGTGGCGGAGCGTCGGGCGATTTTGGTGGCGCATGGACGCAGGGCCTGTCCAGCGGGGGCTCCGGCGGCGATTCCAGTGCGCTGGGCGACCTGGCCAGTGGCGCCGCCGACGCCCTGGGCAGCGCCGACGAAGGCGCCGTGGTGGTCGTGCCCGTGGTGGCGATCTTCCTCATCGGCGCGGCGATCATTTTTGGCGCGGGCTCGCTGGCCATGCTGTTCTTTGGCTGGGATGTGCTGCTGACCGTGGCGGTGGAGATCGCCTTCTCGGTGGCCACTGCGCGGGCCGCCGTGGGCGTGGAGCGCGAGGGCTGGCTCACGGCCGCCGTGCGCCTGACCTGGAAGCCGCTGCTGGGCGCGTTGGTCTGCGCCGTGGTGCTGGGTGCCACCATCGACCATTTCATGCCCGGCGTGCAGTCGTTGCCCCAGGCCGTGCGCGTGATCCAGGGGCAGTGATGCAAAAGGCAGAATGCTACTAAATTGGTAGCTTGAAATATAGACTTATCAAGCGGTAGGGGCCGGTTCTTTTCATGTCCTGGCGCCTCCCGGCCTGGGTCAGGCTGGCCCCGCGTTCCCTCTCCCGGCCTCAGCGGCGGCAGTCCCGGCCGCCCTGGCAGCCGGTCTCGATGGCGTCCAGGTTGCTGCGCACCTGCGCCAGCAGGGCGAGCAGCTGGGCCTGCGTGGCGTCGTCGCACCCTTTGAGCAGGGACGCCGCCAGCCCCCGGCGGGCGTCGCGCAGCGCCTGGTGCAGGGCCGCACCCTGGGCGCTCAGGCGCAGGCAGCGGCTGCGTTTGTCCTCGGCATTCGGTGCGCTCTCCAGCCAGCCCTTGTCCTGCAGCATCCCCACCATGCGGGCCACCTGTGCCTTGTCGGCGCCGCTGTGGGCCACCAGTTCGCGCTGCGTGGTGCCGGGGTGGCGGCCCACGAACATCAGCGCCCGCACTTCGTTGTGCGTCAGGTCGGGGTGGATGGCGGCCATGGCGCGCACCATGTGGGCCCGGTAGACATGCAGCAGGTCGTGCATGGCTTCAAAGACATCGGCGGGCGCGTGGGTGGTCATGGGGGTTTGTGGTTGACAAAATCAACCAATGCGCAGATCATTGGTTGATCAAATCAACATTTTAAGTCATGAACGCACCCCTGCCTACCGCCACACCCCGCGCCGACGCTGCGCACCTTGCCATCGAACGCGTCCGCCACCCCTTGCAAGCCCGCCACCTCCAGGTGGTGCGGCGCACCGCCGTCAGCCCCGGTTTCGTGCGGCTCACCCTGGCCGGGCCCGAGCTGGCCGGGTTTGTGAGCGCGGGGTTTGACGACCACCTCAAGCTCATCCTGCCCCAGCCAGGCCAGGAGCGCCCGTCGCTGCCGTCGATGCAGGACGGCCGCCCCGTCTTCCCCGACCCACGCCCCGTGCTGCGCGACTACACCCCCGCGCGCCATGACGCCGCTGCGGGCGAGCTGGACATCGAGGTGGCCCTGCACGACGCAGGCCCCGCCACCGACTGGGCCGCGAGCGCCGCCGTGGGCCAGTGGGTGGGCATTGCCGGGCCGCGCGGCAGCATGGTGGTGCCGACCGGTTTTGACTGGCATTGGCTGCTGGGCGACGAAACCGCCTTGCCCGCCATCGCCCGCCGCCTGGCCGAGCTGCCCGCGCACACCCAGGCCACCGTGCGCATCCAGGTGAGCAATCCTGCCGACCAGCGGGTCCTGGCCAGCGCGGCGCGGCTCGATCTGCAATGGGTAGACGCGCTGCCTGCGGCGGTGGAAGACCTGGCGCTGCCCACCGGCGCGGGGTTTGTGTGGGCCGCCGGCGAACACGGCGACATGGCCGCCGTGCGCCGTGCCGTGCTGGCCAAGCCGGGCGTGGACGCCAGGCGCATGCGCATCTCCGCCTACTGGAAGCGCGGCGCTGCAGACCACCACGAAGACCTGGTCAGCGCAGCAGCGTAAGCGCCGCCGCCTGCTGCACCGCTTCGGTCATGCGGTGCAGCGCCTGCACGTTCAGGCGCCAGTACTGCCAGTACAACGGAACATCGACGGGCTTGCCCGGAATCAGCTCGACCAGCGTGCCGGCCTTCAGGTCGTGCTGCACCATCGGGTCCGGCGTCATGCCCCAGCCCAGGCCAGCCCGGGAGGCCATGACAAACGCGTTCGCCTCGGGCAGCCAGTGCACGGGCGGCGTGAGTTTGCGGCGCGTGATGCGCCCCACGAAACGCGCCTGCAGCGCATCCTTGCGGTTGAACACCAGCATGGGCGCCTGTGCCAGGGTGGCGGCGTTCACCCCCTGGGCAAAGTGGCGCTGCAGGAAGGCGGGGCTGGCCAGCGCGCGGTACCGCAGCGTGCCCAGCGGCAGCACCTTGCAGCCCTGCACGGGTTGGGGGTCGGCCGTCACGGCGGCCATCACGCGGCCTTCGCGCAGCAGGTTGGCCGAATGGTCCTGGTCTTCGACATGGATGTCGAAGGTGACGGCCTGGCCCTCCGCGGCCTGCGCCATGGCATGGGGAAACCAGGTGGCCAGCGAGTCGGCATTGACGCCGAGGGCCAGGCGCGTGGACGCGTGCTGCCCGCCGCCGAGCGTGGCCAGCGCGTCGGCCTCGCTCAGGGCCACTTCGCGGGCGTGCCGGTACAGGGCCTGACCGGCCTCGGTGGGCGCGCAGGGCGTGGCGCGGCGCACCAGCACCTGGCCCACGCGTTCTTCCAGCAGCTTCACGCGCTGCGACACCGCCGAGCGGGTGACGTGCAGCGCGGCAGCGGCGCGCTCGAAGCTGCCCTCGTCGATCACGGTGGCAAAGGCGTTGAGCTGGGCGGAGTCGAGGCGCATGGATGGTTAGCCATTCTGACGGATCGTTAAAAAGTATAGCTGGCGTGACCATGGCACGCGGCCCACAATCCGCGCCCATGAGCACCACTGCCTTTCTTCACGGATTCACGTCGACGGCCATCCTGATCATGGCCATCGGCGCGCAAAACGCCTTCGTGCTGCGCCAGGGCCTGCGGCGCGAGCATGTGCTGCCGGTGGTGCTGGTGTGCGCCCTGTCCGACGCGGCGCTGCTGCAGGCGGGGGTGTGGGGCATGGGCGGCGTGCTCCTGGCCCGGCCGGAGTGGGCGCAGTTCATGCGCTGGGCGGGGGCGATTTTTCTGGCCGCGTACGCGGTGCAGGCCGCCAGCCGGGCCTTCAAGCCGGCCCATCTGCTGGTGTCGGCCAACGGGCCGGGTGCGAGCCTGCGCGCCACGCTGCTCACCGTGGTGGCGCTGACCTGGCTGAACCCGCATGTGTACCTGGACACCGTGGTGCTGCTGGGCACCATGGCCAGCCCCTACCCGGTGTGGGGCCGCGCCACGTTTGCGGCCGGGGGCTCGCTGGCCAGCGCCCTGTGGTTCCTGAGCCTGGGCTTCGGTTCGCGCTGGCTGGCGCCCGTGTTCGCTTCGCCCGGGGCCTGGCGGGTGCTGGACGGGGTGACGGCGGCCACCATGATGGTTCTGGCGGTGGCGATGGGTCTAAGCTAAGAAAGATAAGTTCGTTGGGTAAAACGCGGGCTTGCTCCATAGTCGGTCTATTGACTGATCTGGAGTGTTTTCCCCATGCGTTTCAAGACCCTTTTGCTCGCGGCCGCCCTGGCCACTGCCCTGCCGATGGCGGCACAGGCCAAGACCTTCCGCTGGTCCCGGTCGGTGGACATTTCCACCTGGGACATCCACGCCCAGAACGTGGGCGTGAACAACACCATGCACGGCGCGGTGTACGACACGCTGGTCGAATACAACAGCAAGACCTTCAAGCCCGAGCCTTCGCTGGCCACCGAGTGGAAGCTCATCAAGCCCACCCAGTTGCGCCTGACCTTGCGCAAGGGCGTGAAGTTCAGCGACGGCAGCGAGTTCACGGCCGACGACGCCAAGTTCTCGCTGGAGCGCGCCAAGGCCAAGAGCTCCAACTTCGCGGTGTACACCCAGGGCATCGACCGCGTGGAAAAGGTCGATGCGTACACCATCGACATCCACTCCGACCTGCCCAACCCGGTGCTGGTGAACCAGCTCACCGAGCTGCGCATTCTGAGCAAGGCCTGGGCCGAAAAGAACAAGTCGGTCGAGCCCAAGGACATCAAGACCAAGGACGAGACGTACGCCCACCGCAATGCGCTGGGTACCGGCCCCTACCAGCTCAAGCAGTGGACGCCCGACCAGCGCGTGGTGCTGGAGCCCAACCCGCACTGGTGGGGCAAGGGCAAGTACCCCACCAACCTGACCGAGATCGTCTACACCCCCATCAAGGCCGACGCCACGCGCACGGCCGCGCTGCTGTCGGGCGAGATTGACTTTGTGATCGACCCCAGCCTGCAGGACCTGGCGCGCATCAAGCAGACGCCCAACCTGCAGGTGCTCGAAGGGCCGGAGTACCGGACCATCTTCCTCGGCCTGGACCAGTTCCGCGACGAGCTGCCCGGCTCGGACGTGAAGGGCAAGAACCCGCTCAAGGACCTGCGCGTGCGCAAGGCGCTGTACCAGGCGATCGACATCCAGTCCATCCAGCGCGTGGTGCTGCGCGGCCTGGCCCAGCCCACGGGCACGCTGATCGCCAACCAGGTCAATGGCTGGACCAGGAAGGCCGACGTGCGCTGGCCCTACGACCCCAAGGCCGCGCAGAAGCTGCTGGCCGACGCGGGCTACCCCAACGGCTTCGAGGTGGACTTTGCCTGCAGCGCGGGCCGCTACATCAACGACGAGCAGCTGTGCCAGGCCATCACCGCGCACTGGGCCAAGGTGGGCGTGAAAGCCAAGCTGCGCTCGCTGCCGTTTGCCACCTACTTCCCGATGATCCAGCGCAACGAGGCCAGCATCTATCTGCTGGGCTGGGGCGTACCCACGTTCGACGCGTTCTACAGCCTGCAGTCGCTGGTGCGCTCGCCTGGCGCAGGCGGCGATGGCAACTTCAACCTGGGCCGCTTCTCCGACCCGCAGCTCGATGCCCTGGTGGAGCGCGTGAAGAAGGAGACCGATGCCACCACGCGCAACGGCCTGATCGAGCAGGCGCTGATCAAGGAGCATGAGCTGGTGTCGCACATCCCGCTGTACAACCAGGTGATCCCGTGGGCGGCGACGAAGAAGGTGGACATCATCCACCGTGCCGACAACCGGATCGACTGGCGCTACCTCAAGGTGAATTGATCACCTGCGCCCGCAAAAAAAGCCCCGGTGCTGCCAGAGCCCGGGGCTTTTTTCCTGCCGCTGCTCGCTGCGGGCTTCAGGCCAGGGCGCGCTGCACGGCGGGGCGTTGCAGCATGCGCTGGGTGTGGGCGTGCACCTTGGGAAAGAGCGCAATGTCCACGCCATCGCTGGCCAGCCAGCTGGCGATGGTGAAGAGATAACCATCGGCCACGGTGTACTGCGCGCCCATCACCCAGGGGCCGTGTTCCGCAGCGGGCAGGTAGTGGCTTTCGATGAGGTTGAAGCAGTCGGTCATGTTCTGCGGCACCTTGCGCTGCATGGCGGCAATCGCTTCGGGCTCGTCGGCCCAGCGGCTGGCGCGGGGGCGGTGCGCATGGGCGATGTGCACCGTGGAGGCCAGGTAGCTGTGGAACTCCTGCAGGCGCGCAAAGCCGTGGGCATCGGTGGGGGCCAGGCGCGCCTCGGGGAAACTCTGCGCCACATACGCCAGCAGGGCGGGTGTTTCGGTCAGGGTACCGTGTGGCGTGGCCAGCGCGGGCACGCGGCCCTTGGGGTTCACGGCAAGGTATTCGGGCGTGCGCTGCTGGCCCGCGGCGAAGTCCACGCGCACCAGCTGGTGCTGGGCGCCAGCCTCTTCCAGAGCGATGCGCACGGCCTGCGCGCAGGTGCCGGGGGTGTAGTAGAGCGTGAGAGTGGTCATGGTTGATGTGCTATAAAATAGATAGCTATTGGCGCTTGATAGGTAAGCGCTGACGGCCAATTTTCTTGAAATATTTCAGTACAGGCCTCGTGTGCGTGCCATCAGGCGGGTCAGGCCCAGCAGCGCATCGGTGTGGGGCGTGGGTGTGTGGGTGATCTGCCCCAGTTCGCGCACCGCGCCTACCAGGGCGTCGATCTCCATGGGCTTGCCGGCCTCCACGTCCTGCAGCATCGAGGTCTTGAACGCGCCCAGCTTGCGCGTGACGGCGTGGCGGTCCTCGGGCTGCTGGTCGATGGGCAGGCCCAGTTTCTCGCCAATGGCCTTGGCCTCCAGCATCACGGCGCTGACAAAACCGCGCACCAGGTCGTCCTCCAGGATGCGGTCGGTGGTGGCGCCGGTCAGCGCGCTGATCGGGTTCATGGTGAGGTTGCCCCAGAGCTTGAACCAGATGTCCTTCTGGATGCAGCCGGTCACCTCCACATCGATGCCGCCGCGCTGCAGCGTGTCGGCCAGCGCCTGCAGCCGCTCGCTGCGGCGGCCGTCGGGCTCGCCCACGATGAGGCGGTTGCCAAAGTGCTGGCGCACAAAACCGGGCGATTCGAGCGAGCAGCTGGTGTGCACCACGCTGCCCACCACGCTGCGCGCCGGGATGGCTTTGGCAATCACGCCGCCCGCATCCACCGACTGCAGGGCATGGCCCCGCGCCGCGCCGCCAAAACCGTCGAGGAACCACCACGGCACGCCGTTCATGGCCGTGAGCACGGTGGTTTCGGGCCCGATCAGCGGGGCCATGGCGCGCGCCACCTCGGGCAGGCCCGGCGCCTTGACTGCGACCACCACCAGGTCCTGCACGCCCAGTGCCGCCGGGTCGTCGTGCGCGGTGACGGCCACCTGCGCCAGCGTGCCGTCGGCGCGCCGCATGCGCAGCCCCTCGGCCTGCAGGGCGCGCAGCGTGTCGCCGCGCGCCACCATGCTGACCGGGTGGCCCGCCTGCGCGAGGGCCACGCCCAGCCAGCCGCCGATGGCGCCCGCGCCGTAGATACATGCTTTCATGGTTGTAGAGCCTTTTCTTCCAGGGTTGTTGTTTGTGGTGGTGAGGGATTCGGGGCGCGCGACTGCTGCGGGGCCTCAGTAGCCCGCCGGGCGCTGGGGGGTGCCCACGGCATCGGTGCGAAAGCGGGCCAGCAGATCCTGCGCGGCGCTGGCCAGCAGCATGGTGTCCACGCCCACGGCCACGAACAGGGCGCCCGCCGCCAGCCACTGGCGCGCCTGCGACTCGGTGGTGGCCAGAATGCCCGGCGCCTTGCCCGCGCGCAGGATGCGGGTGATGCCATCGTGGATGGCGGCCTGTACGTCAGGATGTGCCGGGTTGCCGGGGTGCCCCATGGAAGCCGACAGGTCGGCCGGGCCGATGAACACGCCGTCCACACCGGGCGTGGCGGCAATCGCATCCAGGTTGGCCATGGCTTCCACCGTTTCGGCCTGCACCAGCAGGCACACCTGCTGGTTGGCCTCGTGCACATACCGGGGGTAGGCCTGCCAGCGCGACGAACGGGCCAGCGCGCTGCCCATGCCGCGCACACCCTCGGGCGCATAGCGCGTGGCGCGCACCAGCTGCCGTGCCTGCTCGGCGGTGTCCACCATGGGCACCAGCAGGGTTTGTACGCCGATGTCCAAGTACTGCTTGATGAGCGCGGTGTCGCCCACGGGAACCCGCGCAATGGGGTGGGGCGCCCGCGCGCCGGGGGCGAGGGCGCTGCTGGCGCTGGCGATGGCCTGCAGCTGGTGCAGGATGGAGCGCACGTCGTTGGGCGCATGTTCGCCATCGACCAGCAGCCAGTCGTAGCCAGTGCCGGCGATGATTTCCGCGCTGTAGGCGTCGGCCAGCGCAAGCCACAGGCCGATCTGCGACTGGCCCTGGGCCATGGCCTGTTTGAAGGGGTTGACGGGTGTCTGCAATGTGAGCTTCCTGCGGCGGGGTGCCAAGCCCTCCATCGTACGGGCTGTTGCCAGCACGTGGGGGCATGGCCGCTATAGTCGGCTGCCCCACCCCGGGGGCTTTCCCTCTACATCGCCATGGCCAAAGAAAAAACCACGTTCACCTGCACCGAATGCGGCGGCACCAGCCCGCGCTGGCTGGGCAAATGCCCGGCCTGCGGTGCCTGGAACACGCTGATCGAGCAGGTGGCGGACGCGGGGCCGGGCAAGAACCGCTACAGCGGGTCGCAGTTTGCAGGCCTGGCCCAGGCGCAGGCGGTGATGCCCTTGTCGGCCATCGAGGCCAGCGATGTGGAGCGCACACCGAGCGGCATCGACGAGCTGGACCGGGTGCTGGGCGGCGGCATTGTCGAAGGCGGCGTGGTGCTCATCGGCGGCGACCCGGGCATCGGCAAATCCACGCTGCTGCTGCAAGCGCTTGATGCCCTGCAGCGCGCCGGGCTGCCCACGCTGTATGTGACGGGCGAGGAAAGCGGCGCCCAGGTGGCGCTGCGCTCGCGCCGCCTGGGGCTGGACCACAGCCAGGTCAACGTGCTGGCCGAGATCCAGCTCGAGAAGATTCTGGCGACCATCGAGTCCATGCAGCCTGCGGTGGCCGTGATCGATTCCATCCAGACGGTGTATTCCGACCAGCTCACGTCCGCGCCCGGCTCCGTGGCCCAGGTGCGCGAATGTGCGGCGCACCTCACACGTTGCGCCAAGTCTTCGGGCGTGGCCATCGTGCTGGTGGGGCATGTGACGAAGGAAGGCGCCCTGGCCGGGCCGCGCGTGCTGGAGCACATGGTGGACACGGTGCTGTACTTCGAGGGTGACACGCACAGCCAGTTTCGCCTGGTGCGCGCCATCAAGAACCGCTTTGGCGCGGTCAACGAGATCGGCGTGTTCGCCATGACGGAAAAAGGCCTCAAGGGCGTGAGCAACCCGAGCGCCATCTTTTTGAGCCAGCACAGCGAACCCGTGCCGGGCAGCTGCGTGATGGTCACGCTCGAAGGCACGCGCCCGCTGCTGGTGGAGATCCAAGCGCTGGTGGACAGCGGTGGTCCCAGCCCCCGGCGCCTGTCCGTGGGCCTGGACAAGGACCGCCTGGCCATGCTGCTGGCCGTGCTGCACCGTCATGCGGGGGTGGCGTGCATGGACCAGGATGTGTTCGTGAACGCGGTGGGCGGCGTGCGCATCAGCGAGCCGGCGGCCGATCTGGCGGTGATGCTGGCCATCACCTCCAGCCTGCGCGGCAAGGCGCTGCCGCGCGGCTTCCTGGCCTTTGGCGAAGTGGGCCTGGCGGGCGAGGTGCGACCCGCGCCGCGCGGGCAGGAGCGCCTGAAAGAAGCCGCCAAGCTGGGCTTCAGCGTGGCGGTGGTGCCCAAGGCCAACGCGCCCAAGAAGCCCATCGAGGGCCTGACCATCCACGCCGTGGAGCGCGTGGAGGAGGCGATGAACGTGGTGCGGGAGATGGGCTAGGAGGGCCTGCAGACGGCGGTGACGCGCTGGTACAGCACGCTGCCGCTGTACAGGCCCAGCACCTCCTCGCGCGTGCATTGCATGGTCAGCACATGCTGGCCCTGGGCGGAAATGGCCGCCGCCGATTCAGACCGCGCCGTGGCCTGGGTGCCATCGGCATTGACGCGGATGTCCAGCTTGCCCAGCCGGCTTGCGGAGCGCAGACCGCTGGCCTGCATGGCCTGCGCGGACTGCTGCTGCAGCGCACAGATCTCCGCGCGCCCGCCGGAGTACACGCTCGCGGGGCTGCTGCTGTGGTCGGTGAGCTTGAAACTCAGGTCGGGCGCGGCCAGCGCGCACTGGGCACGGTAGTCCGACCGGTCGCCGAGCTCCACGGCTCGCCGCAGCACACCCTCCACCACGGCCGGGGTCAGCCTGGTGATGTTCTCGGCCTTGGGGCTGCTGGCGGCGGGCGCGGCCGGTGGCGCGGAGGGCGCGCTGGCCTTGACCTTGGCCACGGGTGCCGTGGCGGGGGACGGCCGTGGGCTGGGCGGCGCGGCCGGGCGTGGCGCCTGGGCGCAGGCCCGGTCGGAGAAGGTGGTGTGCCCCTTGTCGTCCGTGCACTTGAACAGGTTCTGGCCGCTGGCCGTGGAGGCGGCCAGCATGGCGGCGAGGGCCGCCAGCAAAAGGGGAGGGTTGCGCATGGAAAGCGGTGGGGGGCTGGATGCAGAAGTGCGCAATTAGAGCAGCCGATGGTGGCGGCCCGTGCCGCACCGGCACGTCAGAAAGACTCCCAGTCGTCATCCGACGCCTTCTGGCCCGCCGGGGCCGCGGGTGCGGGAGGCGGTGCTGGGCGCGCCGCGGGGGCCTGCAGCGGCCTGGCAAGGGGCGGGGCGGCCTTGGCGGGGGCGGCTTTGAGCGCGCTGCCCGCCGCCCGAGGCCTGGGCGCCGGGGCCGGCGCGCGGGCAGGGCTGGGCGTGGTGCTGGCGGGCTGGTGGCCCACGTTGAAGACGGACACGACCTCGGCCAGGCGCTGCGCCTGGTCGCGCAGCGAGGCCGCGGCGGCCGCCGATTCCTCCACCAGGGCGGCGTTCTGCTGCGTCATCTGGTCCAGGTTGCTCACGGCCTGGTTGACCTGGCCGATGCCGTCGCGCTGTTCGCTGGAGGATGCGGTGATCTCGCCGATGAGGTCGGACACCCGGCGCACGCTGGCCACGATCTCGTCCATCGACTGGCCCGCCTGCGCGACTTGGCCCGAGCCGGTCTCCACGGTGTCGACCGAGGCGCTGATCAGCTCCTTGATCTCCTTGGCCGCGGAGGCGGAGCGCTGGGCCAGGCCCCGCACCTCGCTGGCCACCACGGCGAAGCCCCGGCCCTGTTCGCCCGCGCGGGCGGCTTCCACGGCGGCGTTGAGGGCGAGGATGTTGGTCTGGAAGGCGATGCCGTCGATCACGCCGATGATGTCGGCGATCTTGCGCGAGCTGCTGGTGATGTGCTGCATGCTCTCGACCACCTGCGCCACGACCTCGCCGCCCCGCGTGGCCGCCTGCGCGGCCGTGGTGGCCAGCTGGTTGGCCTGGCGCGCGGTGTCCGCCGACTGGGTGACGGTGGCGGTCAGCTCTTCCATGCTGGCGGCGGTCTCTTCCAGGTTGGCGGCCGTCTGCTCGGTGCGCGACGACAGGTCCTGGTTGCCCGTGGCGATCTCCACCGAGGCATTGGACATGGAGTCCACGCCGCTGCGCACCTCGGAAACCAGGCCGCGCAGGCGGGCCGCCATCTGCGATACCGAGCGCAGCAGGTGGCCGAACTCATCCTGGCGATCATCCTGCGCGGACACGGTGAGGTTGCCGCTGGCGATGGCATCGGACAGGTCCACCGCCCGGTTCAGCGGGCGCGTGATAGAGCGCACCAGCAGGAACGACAGCACCAGGCCCAGCGCGAACACGGCCCCCTGGGTGATCCAGGCCAGCAGGTTGGCGCGGCTGCGGGCGGCCTGGGCCTCCTGCCGGGCCGCGTCGCGCTGGCTCTGCTGCAGCTGCACGAAGGTCTCGAGGCTGTCCACATAGCGGCCGATGGACGGCAGGTACTTGGATTCGATGAACGACTTGAAGGCGGCCCCGTCGCCACCCTGCTTGATTTCGCGCGCCTGCTTGTTGAGGGCCAGCACATGGGTGCGCTCGGCGGCCACGCGCTCGAGGGCGGCCTTGTCCGCCGGGCTGGTCGCCAGTTCCACCACCTTGGCCTGGATGGCCGAGATGCCGGCCACGCCGGCCTTCACGCGGCCGTCGAACAGGGCCGTCAGGTCCGCATCGGGCGTGGAATTGCTGGCCAGCACCCGCTCGCCGGTGGTTTCGGTGGCGCCCTTCCATTGCGCGGCGAGCGTGATGCGATTCTCGAACGATGCCATCGACTCCATGGACCGGTCCATCACCTGGGCCACCTGGTGCTGCGCCCAGACCGACACCAGCAGCATGGCACCCAGCAGCCCCACGATAGAACCCCACAGCTTGGGCGACAGGCGCACGTTATCCAATTTCATTGACCATCTCCAGAAAGGACGAGTCCGCATTTTTCGTGCTTCCGCCACGGCCGTAAACACTTGCGGGGCCCGGCCCGCCTTCGCGTGCGATGTTCTTTCATTAATGTAGTGCTTACACAACGAAACAATTTCTCGGCCAGCGTCTGGAGGTGCCTTGCCGGCCGCTTGGCGCCCCGGCCTCGGGATCTTTGCCGGCGGCCCGGGCGCTCATATGACAATACCGCCCATGAATTTGCGCAAAATCCTGGTGCCCCTGGGCGTGGTGGGGCTGGTTGTTTTTGGTTTCATGGCCTACGGATGGCCCGGTGTGGCCGCCGTCATGGGCGGGCTCGTCATGTGGGCGCTGCTGCATTTCACGCGGCTCATGAATGTGATGAAGAAGGCCGCCAACCGCCCCATCGGGTATGTGGGCAGCGCGGTCATGCTCAACGCCCGCCTCGGCGAGGGAGTCAACCTGATGCATGTGGTGGCCATGACGCAGTCCCTGGGCGAGCAGCTGTCGCCGGCGCAGGCCGAGCCGGAGGTGTACCGCTGGACGGATGGCACCCAGTCGCACGTGACGTGCGAGTTCCGCCACGGCAAATTGGCGAAGTGGACGCTGTGGCGGCCCGAAGGCGACGGTTCCGCCGCCCCGGCGGGCCAGCCCCCGGCCGCCCCGTAAAATCCCCGGTTTGCGACCCACAGCAACAAAAGGACACCCATGAGCCCCGTAGTTCCCTCGATGGCCGACCGTGACGGCAAGATCTGGATGGACGGCCAGATGGTCGATTGGCGCGACGCCAAGATCCATGTGCTGACCCACACCCTGCACTACGGCTGCGGCGCCTTTGAAGGCGTGCGCGCCTACAACACCGCCAACGGCACGGCCATCTTCCGCCTGGAAGAGCACACCGACCGCCTGTTCAACAGCGCCAAGATCCTGCGCATGAAGATTCCCTTCAGCAAGGAAGAAGTGAACGAGGCCCAGAAGGCCGTGGTGCGCGAGAACAAGCTTGAATCCTGCTACCTGCGCCCGCTGACCTGGATCGGCTCGCAGAAGCTGGGCGTCTCCCCCAAAGGCAACCAGATCCACCTGATGGTGGCCGCCTGGGCCTGGGGCGCCTACCTGGGCGAAGAGGGCATGAAGCGCGGCATTCGCGTGAAGACCAGCAGCTACACGCGCCACCACGTCAACATCACCATGACGCAGGCCAAGGCGGTGAGCAACTACACCAACTCCATCCTGGCCAACATGGAAGCGCTGGACGATGGCTACGACGAGGCGCTGCTGCTCGACAGCTCCGGCTTCGTGTCCGAGGGCGCGGGTGAGAACATCTTCGTGATCAAGAACGGCGTGATCTACACGCCCGACCTGTCGGCCGGCGCCCTGAACGGCATCACCCGCAACACCGTGTTCCACATCGCCAAGGACCTGGGCCTGGAGATCGTGCAAAAACGCATCACGCGCGACGAGGTCTACATCGCCGACGAAGCCTTCTTCACCGGCACGGCCGCCGAGGTGACGCCCATCCGCGAACTCGACCGCATCGAGATCGGCGCGGGGTCGCGGGGCCCGATCACCGAAAAAATCCAGAGTGCCTTCTTCGACATCGTCAACGGCCGCAATTCCAACTACGCCCACTGGCTCACCAAGGTCTGATGAACATGTCGCAAGCAACCGTTGAACTCCTGGCCAAGGACCTGAACGCACAGGGCGGGGTTTTCTGCCCCAGCCCCAAGGCCGACATGAAAATCTGGAACAGCCATCCCAAGGTGTACCTGGACGTGGCCCGCACGGGCGAGGCCAAGTGTCCCTACTGCGGAACGGTGTACCGCCTCAAGGCGGGCGAGCGCGTGCACGCCGGTCATTGATTGATGCCAGTTGCAGCCGGCGGCGCATCGCCGCCGCCCACGTTGACCGTGGCGGTGCTGACCCACAACGAGGCGCACCGCATTGAAGCCTGCCTGAAGAGCGCCGCCTTTGCAGACCAGCTGCTGGTGGTGGACAGTGGAAGCACGGACGACACCGTGGCCATCGCGCGGGGCCTGGGCGCCGAAGTCCATGTCCACCCGGACTGGCAGGGCTTTGCCGTGCAGCGCAACCGCCTGCTCGCCCATGCGCGCGGCGACTACATCTTCTTCCTCGATGCTGACGAAGTGATGACACCGGCTTTCGCGCGGGAGCTGCAGGCCATCGTGCGCTCGGGCGAGCAGGCCGTGTGGAAGATCCGCTGGCGCATGGTGGCGTTCGGGCAGGAGCTCACGCACTTTCGCTCGCAGTCCCAGATCGAGCGGCTGTTCGTGCGCGGCATGGTCCGGGAATACACGGGCGTGGTGCACGAGCAGGCGCAGCTGCATGCGCTGCCCGGTGGTGGCGAGGTGCCGCGCCGCCTGATCAAGGCGCGCCTGCTGCACTACTCGCGCACCACGGTGCGCGGCAGCCTGGAGAAGCTCACGCAGTACGTGATGCTCGGCGCGGCGAAGCGCGCCGAGAACGGGCAGCGGGGGGGGGTGCTGCGGGGGCTGGCTTCGGGCACTTCCATGTTCGTGCGCCTGTACGTGTTCCGCCTGGGCTTCCTGTGCGGGGGCGCGGGCTTCCTGTACTGCTTCTTCGTGGCGCTGGAGGGGTTCTTCCGCTATGCGGCGCTGCGGTACGACCGTGACCGCCTCACGGGCCGGGTGATCCGCGGATGAAGGCCTACCGCTGGTTCGGGCGCTGCGCCAGCCTCGGCGCGTTCATGGTTCCGGGCCTGGCCCTGTGGCTGCCCTCGGGCTATTCCTATGGGGCGGTCGTGCTGCTGCTGGCCGCGCTCGCCAGCGCGCCGGTGTGGTGGAACCGGCCCGCGCCGCGCGCGGCCTGGTGGCTGACGGCGGCGTTTTCCTGCATGGCGGCGCTGTGGCTGCTGGACGTGGGGGCCACCTGGGGCTGGGGCAGCATGGACCGCCCCGTCAAGTACCTGCTGGCGCTGCCCTGCATCTTCTACCTGATGACCTTCGAGCCGCGCGCATCGTGGCTGTGGATGGGGGTGGCGGTGGGCGCGGTGGGCAGCGGCCTGGTGGCCATCTACCAGATCTGCGTGCAGGCGCTGCCCCGCGCCAATGGCTTCACCAACGCGATCCAGTACGGCAACCTGAGCATGCTGCTGGCCGTGATGAGCGGCCTGTTGCTGGTGGTGCAGTGGAAGCGCTGGGTGCTGTGGCAGCGGGTGCTGCTGGCGGCGGCCATCGTGCTAGGCGCGGCGGGGTCGGTGCTGTCGCAGTCGCGGGGCGGATGGCTGGCGCTGGTGCTGCTGCTGCCGGTCAGTGCGTGGCTGCTGGTGCGCACCACGGGGCAGCGCCGAATGTACTGGGGCCTGTGCGCGCTGGCGCTGGCGGCGGCCGCGTTGTCGCAGGTGCCCGCGGTGGAGCAGCGGGTGGACGAGGCGCGCCAGGAAGTGCAGACCTACAAGGACCACGGCGATGGCCGCAGCTCGGTCGGGCAGCGGCTGGCGCACTGGGGCCTGGCGTGGGAGATGGGCTGGGACCGGCCTTTGACCGGCTGGGGCCGCGCGGGCTATGCCGAGGAGAAGGCGCGGCGCGTGGCGGCCGGGCTGGCACACCCGGTGGTGCTCGAATTCGGCCACGCGCACAACGAAATCCTGGATCTTTTCGCCAAGCGGGGGCTGCCCGGCGTGCTGCTGTTGCTGGCGTTCTATGGCATTCCGCTGGCGATGTTCTGGCCCACGGCCCGGCGCATCCGCGATGGGGCGGGAAAGATGGACAAGGAATCGCTTTCCCTGTGCCTGGTGGGAGTGATGGTGCCCCTGTCGTACATCGGCTTCGGCCTCACCCAGGTCTTCCTGGCCCACAACAGCGGCAACATGTTCTATCTTTTCATGTGCCCGCTGCTGCTGGCCGCCCTGCACGAGCGGCGTGCCCGCATCGGCTGCGGCCGGCCGTTCTAGATGCGACACCCCCCTGAGCGGCTTCGCCGCATCCCCCCGCTCTCGCATTGCTGTGCAATGCGGGCAGGGGGACGCAGCCCTCGCTGCGGGGCGGCCCTTGCTCGGCTGCCCGGGACTGGGCCGTGCCGGTTTCAACCGTTGCGGGCCTCGCACAGAGCCATAGACAACTGAGACAGAGGCATTCTTCATGCACATCCTGCTGGTCAACAACTCCCCCATCCCCGTCTACGGCTACGGGGGAACCGAGCGCGTGATCTGGGACCTGGGCAAGACACTCGTCCAGCAGGGCCACCGCGTGAGCTACCTGGTGCCCGAGGGTTCGACCTGCGACTTCGGCGACGTGCTGCCCATCCGCCCGGACGAGCCGTGGGAGGGGCAGATCCCGAAGGGCGTGGACATCACGCACTTCCAGTTCAACCCCCGTACCGAGCTGGCCAAGCCGTACCTGGTGACCGAGCACGGCAACGCGCGCAAGCCCAAGCCGCTGCCACTCAACACGGTGTTCCTGTCGCGCGACCACGCCGCGCGGTATGGCTCCACCGAGTTCGTCTACAACGGCCTGGACTGGAGCGGCTACGGCCCGGTGGACTTCCAATCGCCGCGCCCGCGCTACCACTTCCTGGGCAAGGCGGCGTGGGGCGTGAAGAACGTGCGCGGCGCCATCAAGGTGGCACTGCGCGCGGGTGTGGAGCTGGATGTGCTGGGCGGCACGCGGATCAATTTCAAGCGCGGCTTTCGCTGGACACTGTCGCGCAAGATCCATTTCCACGGCATGGTGGGCGGCACGCAGAAGACGGGCTTGCTCAACGCATCGCGCGGGCTGATCTTTCCGGTGCGCTGGCACGAACCCTTCGGGCTGGCGGTGATCGAGAGCCTGTACTTCGGCTGCCCGGTGTTTTCCACGCCCTATGGCGCGCTGCCCGAGCTGGTGCCGCTGCACTGCGGCGTGCTGTCGGCCGAGGCGAACGTGCTGGCCGAGGCGGTGCGTGGCAACCGTTTCGATGCGCGCGCCTGCCACCAGCACGTGGTCGACCATTTCAGCGCCGAGCGCATGGCGCGCAATTACCTGCGGATGTACGAACGTGTGCTCGCAGGCGAGAAGATCAATGCCCAGCCGCCGGTGATCCAGGGGCCTGCGCGCGAACTGCCCTGGAGGCAGTGAAGCCCCCCTGAGGCGCTGCGCGCCATCCCCCGAGGGGGACGCACCCGGTGGCCCGGCAAAGCCGGTTCCACGGGTGCACTGGCGTCAGGGGCGCGCCAGTTGCGAGGACCGGGGCCTCTCCCTGCGCGGCTGCGCCGCTTCCCCCACAGGGGGACGCACCCTCTGGCCCGGCAAAGCCGGTTCCACGGGTGCACTGGCGGGGCCGCGCGCTTTGCAGAGACCGGGCTTGACCGTCCGCACTGCCTCCATCACTCCCACCCGTTCGGGCTGAGCCTGTCGAAGCCAGGGCGTACACGGTGTTGCAACGCCCGATCACTCTCCAGAGAATCCTGGTTGAATTGCCGATAGCGCTTGTCCAGTAAGCGCTAGAAGCTATCGAATAGATAGCGTCAATGCGCTTGCAGCAACGCTGCCTGCGCGGCCAGCGCCGTCCGCCATTCCGCTTCCAGCGCGGCCACCAGCGCGGCGGCGGGCATGGGGCGCACGGCGGCGACGCCCTGGCCGGCCCAGAGGGACAGGTGGTCGGCGCGGCCGGCTTCGGCGCTGGCCCGGCGCAGGGCGCCGGTGAGGGCGTTCTGCACCGGGTAGGCCGGCACCTCCGTCTCGTGCGCATGCAGGCGCTGCAGCATGGGGTTGACGATGCCGCGCGCGGGGCGGCCCGAGAACACGCGGGTGGTGCGCGTGTCGGTGGCGATGGCCTGGGCCATGGCATCGCGGTAGGCGCGGCCGATGCCCGATTCGTCGCAGGCGAGGAAGGCCGTGCCCATCTGTACCGCCTCGGCCCCCAGCGCCTGCGCGGCGGCGATGCCGCGTCCATCCATGATGCCGCCCGCCGCGATCACGGCCACGCCGCGTGGGCGCAGCGCATCCACGCACTGTGGCACCAGCGCGAGCGTGCCCACCATCGCGGCGGCAAAGTCGGCCTGCGATGGCACGCCCGCGCGCACGGTGGCGTCCGCGGGGGCAAGCCCTTCGGCCTGCGGCCGGCCCATGGGCAAAAAGGTGCCGCGGTGGCCCCCGGCCTCCATGCCCGACGCGCAGACCGCATCGGCCCCCACGTCGGCCCAGGCCAGGGCCTCGGCCACCGTGGTGGCGGTGCCGATCACGTAGCAGCCCGCGTGGTGCAGGCGCTCGACCTGCGCGGCAGTGAGGATGCCGAAGGTGAAGCTCGCCACGGCGGGCCGGGCCTCGACCAGGGCCTCGAATTGCGCAGGGAAGTCCTCGCACCAGCGCGCGGGCACGGCGGCCTGCAGGCCGAACTCGGCGTACAGCGGGGCCACGCGGGCCAGCGCCTGCTCGACGGTGGCGGCATCGGGCGCGGGTGTGTCCTGCACGAACAGGTTGAGCCCGAAGGGCCGGTCGGTGCGGCGGCGCACCTCGGCGGCGGCCTCGGCCATGGCCGCCGGCGAGCGCATGCCGCAGCCCAGCGTGCCCAGCCCGCCCGCGGCGGACACGGCGGCCGCCAGGGCCGGCGTGTCGGCACCGGTCATGGGCCCCTGCACGATGGGCAGGCGAAGGGAGAGGGCGGTGCGCAGGCTGCGGTCGGGCATGGTGACGTTCCGTGAAAGAAAGAAGGAAATAAAGGGGGAAACGAGCTGAAGGCGGTCACTCGACCAGCACCTGCTGCAGCGCATTGAGCGCGGCCGAGCGGTAGCCTTGGCGCCAGGTCAGCAAGGTGGTGATGGTGGTGATCGGCTGCTGGCTCAGCAGGGCCGCGTTCGGCGAGATGCTGAGCACCGAGCGCGGCACGATGCCCGCGCAGCCGCCGCCCGCCACACTGGCCAGGATGGCGTGGTACGAGCCCAGTTCCAGCAGCTGCATGGGCTCGCGCCGTGGCGCGAACCAGTCCTGCGCGATGCGGCGGTAGGTGCAGCCGGGTTCGAACACCGCCAGCGTGCCGGGCTGCACCTGGTCGGGCCCGGCGGCATGCGGGTGGCCGGCGGGCAGGACCAGCAGCAGCTCTTCGGTGAACACCGGCCGGGTTTCCAAGGCCGGGTCGGCGGGCTGGCCCGGCGGCCAGGCCACCAGCACCGCATCGAGCGCATGCGCGCGCAGGCGTTCCACGAGCACGCGGGTCGCGGCGGTCGTGAGCTCCAGCGCCACTCCGGGCCACTGGCGGTGCAGGCGCGCGAGCGGCGCGGGCAGGCGGCTCGCCGCGGTGCTTTCCATCGACCCCAGGCGCAGGCGGCCGGCGGGCGGCCCCGGGTGCAGCGCCTGGCGGGCTTCCTCGGCCAGCGCGAGCAGCCGGTCGGCATAGCCCAGCAGCACCTCGCCCTCGGGCGTGAGCGCCATGCGCTTGCCCTCGCGCAGGAACAGCGGGGTGCCCAGGTCGGACTCCAGCTGGCGCACCCGCGTGGTCACGTTGGACTGCACGCGCTGCAAACGCTCGGCCGCGCGCGTGACGCTGCCCTCCGCCGCCACGGTGCGGAAGATGTCGAGAGCGGCGAGGTCGAGCGGGGGTGGCCCTTTGTCCATCATGAAAAAGTATGAATTACAAAAATTCAATCTCTTGCTAAGATGATATGCAACAGCATTCCCCGTGGCAACCCCATGTCCCCACCGTGAACCCGGCGTCTCTTTCCCCTTCCACCTCCCGGCGCGCTGACGGCGCCACGGCCCTGCAGGTCGCCCTGGCCGGCATGGCCGCGCTGGCGGCGGCCATGGGCATCGGCCGTTTTGCCTTCACCCCGCTCTTGCCCATGATGCTGCACGACGGCGTGGTGGACATCGCCACGGGCAGCTGGCTGGCCACGGCCAACTACGCCGGCTACCTCGCGGGGGCGCTGCTCTACATGGCCTTGCCCTGGCTGGGCCGGCGCCTGGGCGGCGTGCCCGGCAACGCGGCGCTGGTGCGCGGCGGGCTCGTGGCCACGGTGCTGCTCACGGGGCTGCTGGCCGTGCCGTGGCCGGCCTTTTGGCCCCTGCTGCGCCTGCTCGCGGGCGTGGCCAGCGCGCTGGTGTTCCTGGGCACGGCCAACTGGTGCATGGGGCGGCTGGCGCACCTGGGGCGCCCGGCCCTGGGGGGGCTGATTTTCTGCGGGCCGGGGTTGGGCATCGTCATCACCGGCCTGCCCACCAGCGCCATGGTGGCTGCGGGCTGGAGCGCCGCGGCGGGCTGGGCGGCCTTCAGCGCACTGGCGGCCGTGCTGTGCGCGGGGGCGTGGGCGGTGTTCCAGGGGGTGGACGCCCCGGCCGCGGGGGCGGCCGCAGGCGGCGCCTCTGCGCCCGCGCGCCCCGTGGCCGAGCGGACCCTCCTGGCCGTGGCCTACGGCCTCGCGGGCCTGGGGTACATCGTCACGGCCACCTTCCTGCCCGTCATCGCACGCGCGGCGCTGCCCGCCGGATCGGTCTGGCCCGACCTGTTCTGGCCGCTCTTCGGCGCGGGCGTGGCGCTGGGCGCGCTGCTCTCCACACGGATCGCACCCACCCGCGACCGGCGCATGCTGCTGGCCTGGGCCTACCTGCTGCAGGCGGCGGCCATCGGGCTGGGCCTGCTCTGGCCGGGGCGCGCGGGGTTCGCGCTGGGCAGCCTGTTGCTGGGGCTGCCGTTCACCGCCATCACGTTTTTTGCCTTGCAGGAGGCGCGCCACCAGTGGCCCCAGGCGGGCGCGGGCTTCACCGGCCTGATGACCGCGCTCTATGGCATCGGCCAGATCGTGGGGCCGCCCATGGCGGCGGCGCTGCTGGCACGCGCGGGTTCGCAGGCGCAGGGTTTTGACTGGGCGCTGGGCGTGGCGGGGTCGGTGCTGGTGCTGGGGGCCGTGCTCTACGGCGTCATGGCATGGCGCTGGCGCCAGCCGTGCTGACCGGCAGGCGCAGCACGAAGCAGGCGCCACCGCCCTCGCGGTCCTCGCAGTGCACGGTGCCGTTGTGGCGCCCTGCGATGGAGCGCACCAAGGCCAGCCCCAGGCCCACGCCCCCCGCGCGCTCGCTGGCGCCCGGCAGGCGGTAGAAGGGCTCGAAGATGCGTTCGCGCTGGCTGGCTGGCACGCCTGGTCCCCGGTCGCACACGCGCACCTCGGCGTGGCCCTGGCGGCGGTGCACCACCACCGTGATCTCGCCCGTGCTGTAGCGCCGGGCGTTTTCCAGCAGGTTGCGGATGGCGCGGCGCAGCAGCTTGGAGACGCCGCGCACGTCCACGGAGTCGGCGCTGGAGCTCACATCCAGGTCGGCATCCACGCGCGCGCATTCCTCGGCGGCCAGGCCGATGAGGTCCACCAGCTCCACGGTGCCCACGTCGGCCTCGCGCGCATCGAGGCGGCTGGCCAGCAGGATCTCGTCCACCAGCTGGTCCAGCTCGGCGATGTTGCGCAGGATTTCCTCGCGGAACGCGGGCGAGGGCTGCTGCCCGCCCATCAGCTCCATGCCCATGCGGATGCGGGTGAGCGGCGAGCGCAGTTCGTGCGAGGCGTTGGCCAGCAGGGATTTGTGCGACTTGACCAGCGTTTCCACGCGCGCGGCGGCGGCGTTGAACTGGCGCGCGAGGTCGGCCACCTCGTCCTGTCCCTGCTCGGGCACGCGCACCGACAGGTCGCCCTCGCCGAACTTCTGCACGCTGCGCTGCAGCGCCTCCAGCCGCAGGGTCAGGCGCCGGATGATGGGGTACACGCCCACGGCCACCGCCAGGCTCACGATGCCCAGCAGCCACAGGAAGCCGAACGGCGGCCGGGTCCAGAACGCCGCGTCGCCCTGGTTGGGGCCGCCGGGCCGGCCGCCGCGTTCGCCGCGCGGCTGGCGGGGCGCCATCTGCAGCACGAACGGCTGGCCGGTGCCCGACTCGATATGGAACTCGGCCCCTTCGCCGGGTTCGCTGGGCTGGCGCGTGGCCAGGCCGCGCAGCACCAGGTTGCCGGCGGGGTCGCGCAGCACCATCTCGCGCGACGGCGGCACAAAAGGCTGCGCGTTCTGCGCCTTCTGCTCTTCGGCCATGCGCCAGGCCCAGCCCACGGTCAGCGTCAGCACCGCGATGCCGCCGACCACGGCCAGCCAGATGCGCAGATACAGGCGGCGGGAGAAGGGGGTGGAGAGGGACATTCAGCAAAGCGGGGGTGCGCGCCGTGGCAGGGCCGCGCTCCACCGGTCAGTCTTGTTGTTTTGCGAATACATAGCCCACGCCGCGCACCGTGAGGATGCGGCGCGGGTTCTTGGCGTCGGCCTCGATGGCGGCACGGATGCGGCCCATGTGCACGTCGATGGAGCGGTCGAACGCCTCCAGTTCGCGGCCGCGCACGGCCTCCATGATCTGGTCGCGCGTGAGCACGCGGCCCGCGCGCTCGGCCAGGGCCACCAGCAAATCGAACTGGTAGGAGGTGAGGTCGGCCAGCTCGCCGGACACGGTCACGGTGCGCGCGTCGCGGTCGATCTCCAGCGTGCCGAACCGCAGCACCTGCGTGGCCGCCGAGGCACCGCCGCCATCGGTGCGGCGCCGCAGGATGGCGCGGATGCGCGCCAGCAGCTCGCGCGGCTCGAAAGGCTTGGGCAGGTAGTCGTCGGCGCCCAGCTCCAGGCCGATGATCCGGTCCATGGGGTCGCCCTTGGCGGTGAGCATGAGCACCGGCACCTGCGCCGCGCTGCCCTGCAGCGAGCGGATGCGGCGGCACACCTCCAGCCCGTCCATGTCGGGCAGCATGAGGTCCAGGATCACGAGGTCGGGCAACGGCCCGGCGTCCGGCCCCTGCAGCTGCGCCAGGCCGCTCTTGCCGTCCGCGCGGTGCGTGACCTGCAGGCCCGACTGGCCCAGGTACTCGCCCACCATCTGCGCGAGGCGGGCGTCGTCTTCGATCATCAGCAGTTGGGAGCTCATGGGGGCAGTGTAGTGGGAGGCCTGGACAGAGCCCCCATGCTCGCGCGCGGGCGTCTCCCCGTGTTGAAGCCTCCGTAAAGTTGCGGTAAACCGCCGGGGGTGACAAACAGGCGATTGCTATAAATTGGATAGCTATTCGCGCCTTGCCATCAAGCGCCAGAAGCCGTTTTTACCCTGGATGCCAGCCACACCAGCACCAGCACCGGCAACCCCAGCATCGCGGTGGCCGTGAAGAAGTGCGCGTAGCCGAAGGCATTCACGTAGTCGCCCGAGAACCCCGCCACGAACTTCGGGGCAAGCAGCATCATGGAGCTGAACAGCGCGTACTGCGTGGCCGAGTAGCTCACGTTGGTCAGGCTCGACAGGTAGGCGATGAACGCCGCCGACGCGATGCCGCTGGCCAGGTTGTCGGCCGACACCACGGCGATGAGCGCCGTCACGTCGTGCCCGTGGCCCGCCAGCCAGGCGAACAGCAGGTTGCTCGCGGCGCTCAGGATGGCGCCCAGCATCAGGATGCGCATCACGCCAAACCGCATCGACAGCACGCCGCCCACGAAGGCGCCCGCCAGCGTCATGATCACGCCGTACACCTTGGTCACGGCGGCCACCTCGTCCTTGGTGAAGCCCATATCCACGTAGAACGGGTTGGCCATGATGCCCATCACCACGTCGCTGATGCGATAGACGGCGATGAGCGCCAGGATCAGCGCCGCGTGCCAGCCGTAGCGGCGCAGGAAGTCGGCGAAGGGCTCCACCATGGCGCCCTGGATCCACTCGGCCGCGTTTCTGGCCGGGGGCAGTTGCACGGGCGCGGGCTCGCGCGAGAACAGCACGGTGACCACGCCCACCGCCATCGACGCCGCCATGGCCAGGTAGGCCGCCTGCCAGGCGCCGTTCTGGTACGCGGCCGCGCCTTGCGCCACCACCTGCCCCACCGCAGGGGCCACTTCGGAGCGCGCCGCAATCCACAACACGCCCGCACCGGCCCAGATCATGGCCAGGCGGTAGCCTGTCTGGTACGAGGCCGCCAGCGCGGCCTGGTGGTTGGCGTCGGCCGATTCGATGCGGAACGCATCGAGCGCGATGTCCTGCGTGGCCGAGCCGAACGCCACCGCCAGCGCGCACCACACGATGGGTCCGAGCGTCTGGCGCGGGTCGGCCAGCGCCATGCCGATGAGTCCGCCCACGATGAGCGCCTGCGACAGCAGCAGCCAGCTGCGCCGCCGTCCCAAGGCCCGGGTGAGCAGCGGGATCGGCATGCGGTCCACCAGCGGCGCCCACACCCACTTGAAACCGTAGGCCAGGCCCACCCAGCTCAGGTACCCGATGGTGCTGCGGTCGATGCCCGCCTCGCGCAGGCGAAAGCTCAGCGTGCCCAGCACCAGCAGCAGCGGCAGCCCGGCGGAGAACCCGAGCGTGAGCATGCGCAGGCTGGCGGGCTCCAGGTACACGCGCAGGGTCTGCAGCCAGGGCGTGCGCGCGGACTTTTCGGGGCTGAGGCCGGGGGGGGATGAAGTGGATGTGTCTGACATGGGGGGCGGAGGTTTTGTCTATCATCGCCGACACCCTTGCAGCCCGGCCTGCCAGCCTCCATCTGGCGACAAGCCCTGGTGTGTGGTGCGCCAGCGCTGCTTATTATTCCTTCAGGGATTGCCTGTATGTGCCTTTTCTGCCCCGCTCCCTCCGTTGCACCGTCGTCCCCGTGGTCGGCGCGCCGTGCGTTCCTGCTGGCGGCCGGCGCCACTGCCGCCGCGCCGGTGCTCGCGCAGGTGGACGTGGGCACGGCGTCCAGCCTGCGCAAGCTGGTGCCCGCCGAGACGCTGGAAAACTCGGCCGCCCAGCAGTACCAGCAGATGCTGCAGCAGGCCAAGGCCAAGCGCGCGCTGGCGCCCGAGGGGCATCCGCAGCTGCAGCGCCTGCACGCCATCGCCAAGCGGCTGATCCCGTACGCCGCGCCGTGGAACGACCGCGCCAGGCAGTGGCGCTGGGAGGTCAATCTCATCGGCAGCCAGCAGATCAACGCGTTCTGCATGCCCGGCGGCAAGATCGCGTTCTACACCGGCATCCTGGACCAGCTCAAGCTCACCGACGACGAGGCCGCGATGATCATGGGCCACGAAATGGCCCATGCGCTGCGCGAACATGCGCGCGAGCGCATCGCCAAGACGCAGGGCACCAACCTCGCGCTGCGGCTGGGCTCGCAGCTGCTGGGCCTGGGCGACCTGGGCCAGGCGGCCGCCGGCCTGGGCGGGCAGCTGCTCACGCTGCAGTTCAGCCGCTCGGACGAGAGCGAGGCCGACCTGGTGGGCCTGGAGCTGGCCGCCCGCGCGGGCTACCAGCCCTCGGCCGCCGTGAGCCTGTGGAAGAAGATGGGCAATGCCAGCGGCAGCAAGCAGGGCGGGCTGGCGTTCCTGTCCACCCACCCCTCGGGTCCCGCGCGCATCCATGAGCTGGAGCTGAACGTGCCCAAGGTGCAGGGCCTGTACGAGGCGGCGCGGCGCAACGGCTGAGGCGCCGGGCGGCCCCCGGGGCCGGGTGCTGGCGCCGCGTTGCTATTAAAATGGTAGCTTGCTGCGCTTGTCCATCAAGCGCCAGCTGCCTTTTTTGTGCCCTGCCCCGCTCGGCATGGACGTTGGCCTCAGGCCACGCTCACGCGGTTGCGGCCTGCGTGCTTGGCTTCGTAGAGCGCCTTGTCGGCGCGCACGATGGCGGCCTGCAGGTCGTCCGCGCCATGCACCTGCGCCACGCCAAACGACATGGTGAGCGACAGGGGCGCGGGGCCGACCTCCATCGGCGTTGCCTGCACCGCGGCGCGGATGCGTTCGGCCGTGGCGCAGGCGGCGTCGAGCGGGCTGGCGGGCATCAGCGCCAGGAACTCCTCGCCGCCCCAGCGGGCGAGCACGTCGCCTTCGCGCAGGCTCTGGCTGAGCGTGCGGGCCATGGCCACCAGCACCTCGTCGCCCACGGCATGGCCGTACTGGTCGTTCACGCGCTTGAAGTGGTCCACGTCGCACAGCAGCAGGGCGATGGGCGTGCCGTCGCGCTGGCCGCGGGCCAGCGTGTGGGCGGCCAGCGCCTCGAAGTGGCTGCGGTTGTTCAGGCCGGTCAGCGGGTCCAGCGTGGCCTGCTTGCGCAACCGGCCCTCGGCGATGAGGATGGTGCGGCGGTAGAACGCCGCCAGCGCCGCCGACATCGCGAACACCAGGCAGATGTGGATCCAGTTGACGATCTTCACGCTCAGGGGCGGCAGGGGGGCCAGCGGCCCCAGGTGGTCGCACAGCACCTGCAGGCCCAGGTAGTACGCCAGCAGCGCGATCACCATGGGCGCCGCGAAGCCGCGCGTGTTGGCGATCACGATGGCCGGAATGAACAGCAGCAGGTAGTAGTGAAAGCCGCTGTTCCAGCCGATGAGCAGCGAGCCCAGTGCCGCGTGGCCCACCACCTCCAGCCAGATCAGCGCCAGCGCGGCCGCGTTGTAGCGCGACTGGATGAGCCGGTAGGCTCCCAGGTACATCGCGATGCTCACCAGGTTGACGGCCGCCAGCGGCAGCGACCCCAGCCACAGGAACAGCACGATGTAGCCGCCGTCGATGGCCGCCGCCGTGAGCGCCACGCGCTGCACCATGGCCCAGTAGGCCTTGCCCGCCAGGCTGGAGCCGCGCTGCGGGATGGCGAACGGGCGGGGCGGGCGGGGCTCGGGGCGGGCGGATGCGGAATGTGCCATGGCGGGCAGGGGCCTCGCCGGTGTTCGGGCACCGGTGCGGCGCGATAACAAAATGTCACATTCTAGGAAGCGCCTGCGCGGCCCATCGTCCGATGTGGGCGGCAGGCGGGCCGCAATTGGGGCTTAAGGGGCGGGGGGCGCCGTGCCAGCCGCCGGCGCGCTGACGGTTTGCACGGGCTGCCAGTCCACGGCCATGGGGCTCTTGCGCGAGAACAGCTCCACGTGCGAGTCGATCGCGAACTGCACCCGGTCCAGGCTGGCCTGGTCGTCGGCGCTGCAGTCGAAGTGCAGCGCCGCGCCATCGGCCCGCAGCAGGCACAGGCCCCAGGGAAAGTGGGCCTGGCCCTGGTGCTCGTCATACGTCACGGTGATCTTGCGCGTGAAGTGGTAGCACAGGCGCTGCAGGTAGCGGCTGGCGTCGGGCGTGGGCACATGGCCCTGGCGTCGCATCATGGGAAGGGGCTGGTTGTGGTCATGGAAGAAGCGGCATCCAGCGGCAGCGCGGCGTCGGCCAGCACCAGCAGGTTGCCTTGCGAGCAGCGCTCCACGCGGGCCTGGACGCCATAGGCGCGCCGCAGCAGCGCGGGGGTCAGCAGCGGGGCCGGCGCGCCGGCGGCCAGCACGCCGCCGCCGCCCAGCACCAGCACCTGCTGGCAAAAGCGCAGCGCCAGGTTCAGGTCGTGCACGGCCACCAGGCCCACGGTGCCCTGCTGCTGCACCAGGTCGCGCACGGCCTGCAGCACCTGCAGCTGCCAGCGCAGGTCGAGCGCGCTGGTGGGCTCGTCCAGCAGCAGCAGGCGCGGCGCGCGCACGATGGCCTGCGCCAGTCCCACCATCTGGCGCTGCCCGCCCGAGAGTTCATCGAGCCGGCGCAGCGCCAGCGCCTGCAGCCCCAGCGATGCCACGACGGATTCGATGGCCGCCTCGCGCCGGGCGGCGCTCCAGTCGCTGCGCCCGGCGCGCAGGGCGCTGTGCCAGGTCTCGTAGGCCACGAGCGAGGTGCTCTGGGGCAGCGCCTGCGGCAGGTAGCCCACGCGGCGCAGGCGCTCGCGGGGCGGCAGGGTGGCCAGGTCCGTGCCCTCGAGCCACACGCGGCCCTGCGCCGGCCGCAGCCCGGCCACGGCCTTGAGCAGCGTGGACTTGCCCACCGCGTTGGGCCCCACCACGGCCACCAGCGTGCCGGCGGGCACGGCAGGCAGGTCCACGCCCTGCAGCACGGGCCGGCCGGGGTAGCCGGCGGTGAGTTGTTCGAGGGTCAGGCCGGTTGTCATATCAAGCCTCCATGGCGCTACGTACCCTCGGCAGCCAATGAAACTGACGCGGCCCGGGCCAGCGCCCCCGCGCAAGGGCCGCCCCGCCGCGCTGGGGGCGTCCTCCTCCCGCGTCGCGCAGCAATGTGAGAGAGGGGGAAGACGCGCAGCGGCTCAGGGGGTGCTTCATGTGGCCCTTCTCTGGCGCAGCACCAGCACCATGAACAGCGGCACGCCCACCAGCGCGGTGATGATGCCGATGGGCAGCACCACGCCGGGCACCAGCGCCTTGCTGAGGATGGACGCGAGCGACAGCATCAGCGCCCCGGCCAGCGCGCTGCCGGGCAGGTAGTAGCGGTGGTCCTCGCCCAGCAGCATGCGCGCGATGTGCGGCCCCACCAGGCCCACGAAGCCGATGGTGCCCACGAACGACAGGGCGGTGGCCGCCAGCAGGCTCACGCGCAGCAGCGTGACCAGGCGCAGCCGCTCCACCCCGATGCCGAAGCTGCGCGCCTGGTCCTCGCCCGCGCGCAGCGCCGTGAGGGCCCAGGCCTGGCGCGCCGACCAGAGCATGCACAGCGCCAGCACGGTGCCCACGATGCCGATCTTGGTCCAGGTGGCGCGGCCTAGGCTGCCCATGGTCCAGAACACGATCTGCTGCAGCGCGTTGCTGTCGGCGATGAACTGCAGCAGCCACAGCAGGGCCTCGAAGCTGAACAGCAGCGCGATGCCGAACAGCACCACGGTGTCCACCGTGGCGCCCTGGCGCCAGGCCAGCAACTGGATCAGCGCCGTGGCGCTGGCCGCGCCCGCGAAGGCGCACAGCGGCACGGCCAGGTTCTCGCCCCAGGCCACGAGCGTGAAGCCCGTGACCACGGCGGCCGAAGCGCCCACGGCCGCCGCCGCCGACACCCCGAGCGTGAACGGGCTGGCCAGCGGGTTGTTGAGCGCGGTCTGCATCTCGGCCCCCGCCAGGCCCAGGCTGGCGCCCACCAGCACGGCCATCACCGCGTAGGGCAGGCGCACTTCCCACAGGATGACCTGCTGCGCCTGCGGCAGGCTGGCGGGGGCGAACAGGCCCCGCAGCACGTCGGCGAACGCGAAGGTGGAGGGGCCGAGCGCGATGTCGGCCACCACGCTGGCGCACAGCACGGCGAGCAGGGCGGCCAGCAGCAGCAGGCGCAGGCGCACGAAGTGCTGGTAGCGCCGCGCCAGCGAACCAGCGCGGGCCGCGTCCAGGGGCGGCGGCAAGGGAGACGGGGCGGCGGGGTTCAACGAAGGCAGTTCCGGGGCTGGGCGTGTGGGGTGCGAGAGGGTTCCATGGCGCGGGGCGGCGGTTTTCAGCGGGGCTGCTGGGCCCATGCCAGGGCGTCGATGAGCCCCGGCGCCATGGCGCCGCCATGGTCCACGCCGGGCAATATGCCCATGTGGACGCGCAGTTCGGGCCAGTGCAAGGCCTCCAGCTGGTCCGCCAGCGCCTGCGTGCGTTCGATCATGCGGCGTTCGTGCTGCACGGCGGCGCGTGCCGCGGTGGGGGCGGCCCGGGGCTGCTCCAGGCTGCCCACGCGCAGCTGCAGCCGGGCCCGGAAGGGGCGCGGCGCCGTCGCGTGCGCCTGCATGAACTGCGATGCCGTCTGCAGCACCTGCGCGCCGTTCCACCACACCGACGGGCTGGTGGCCGCATACCGGGTGAACAGCGCGGGGCGCGTGAACAGCGCGTGCAGCACCAGCAGGCCGCCGAACGAGTGCCCGCTCAGCGCCTGGCGCTGCGGGTCGATGGCAAACGCCCGCGCCACGCGCGGCTGCAGCTCGCGCGCGATGAAGTCGAGCAGGATGTCCGCGCCGCCGGCCTCGGGCGTGGCCGAGCCGCCGGGCGCGGGCGGCGTGTAGTCGCGCTGGCGTTGCGCGGGGTGGACCACGGCATCGCCGGGGTGGCCGATGCCCACGACGATGGCGCTGTCCGCGCGCATCTGCGCGGGGCGCGCTGCCTCATTGCGGGCCAGCTGGGCCGCGAGCGCAAAGGCGGCATTGCCGTCGAGCACATACAGCACGGGGTGTCCGGTGGCGGGCGCGGGGCCGGCGGACTGCTGCACCCAGATGCGCCAGACGCGGCCGCTCGCCGGGTCGCGCAGGTCCAGCTGGTGCGTGTCCGGCAGCCGCGCGGGGCCCGCCTGCAGCAGGGACGCCTCTGGCGCGCCGCTGGCGCAGCCCGCCAGCCACAGGCTGGCACCAGAGGCCAGCAGCGCGCGGCGGCGGGTGTCGCGGGGCATGGGCATGGAGCGCATCAGAGGCTGGTCCAGTACACGCCCGTCAGCGGGATGGGCTGGAAGCGGGTGAACATCGTCTGCAGGGTGTCGCGCGGGTCCAGGTCGGCAAACAGCTCGGGGTGCAGCCATTTGGCGAACACCTGCACCGCCACGACATTGAAGGGCGAGTTGTAGTAGTGGTGCCAGATGGCATGCGCGCGGCCGGGCTGCTGCACGGCCTGCAGCTGGGCGATGCCCCGGCGCTGCGTGGCGCGCGCCAGCGAGGCGCGGGCGGCCTCGGGCGTGGCGTCGGCGCCCAGCACGATGCGCAGGGGGGATTTCTCGGCCGTGGCCATGCTGCCGATGCCGGTGCCGATGTACAGCTGGGGCTGCGTGGCGATCAGGAATTCGGGGTTGAGCGTGCCGTGCTCGCCCGGAATGCGACCGCGCGCCACATTCTGAGCCCCGGCGGCATCCAGCAGCACGCCCACCAGGCCGACCATGGTGGCGCAGCATTCATCGGCCAGGCCCACGCGGTTCTCCAGGAACACGCCGGGGTGCCGCGTGCCGGCCGGCAGAGTGCGCAGGCGAGCTTCCACGCGGTCGAGCTGGGCCCGCCAATAGGTGTTGAACGCCTGGGCCTCCTGGCGCTTGCCCAGCACGGCGCCCAGCAGCTCCATGCTGCGCGCCGTGTTGCGGAGCGGGTCGTGGCGGAAGTCGACGAACACCACGGCCACGCCGGCCGCCTCCAGGCGGGCCAGCGTTTCGCGGTCGTTCTTGCTCGGGCCGTGGCCACCCGCCAGCCCCAGGATGGCGACCTGCGGACGCAGCGCGATGGCCTGTTCGTCGCTGAAGCTGCCGCTGCTGTTGCGGCCCACGCGCGGCACCTTGTCGATCTGCGGGAAACGGCCGCGCCACTGCGCATAGCCGGCGGCATCCAGCGTCTCGTAGTCGCCCATCATGCCCACCAGGCGGCGGGCCACGTCGTCGCGCTCGAACACGCCCAGCGCGGGCAGCAGCCGGCCTTCGCCCAGCAGGATGCGCTCCACCTTGGCCGGCAGGGTGACGGCGCGGCCCGCCAGGTCGGTCACGGTCTGCGTGCCCCCCTGCGCGCGCGTGGGCGAGGCACCCAGGACCAGGGCGCAGAGCAGGGCCGCCAGTGGCGCCCAGGGGCAAAAACGGATCAGGGGCATGGGAGGGACGGTGTGCGGGCGGCCATCGGCGGCGGCCGGTTCAATGGACAATATTGAGAATCATTTGCATTTATTATGCCGACTTGCTAGCATCCCATGCCCCGGTGCCCGCCGTGTTTGCCAAGCGGAGAAAAACCTTTGCGCAAACGCCAGGCCCCGGGTTCCACGCGCCGTGGTGCATTGCCGTCCGCTGACCCTGCCGCTTTTTCGCCGTCACACCTGCCTGCCCATGTCTGTCGTCAGCCCCTTGAAAGTGCTGTCCGCCGCGCCCGCGTCGGACGGCATGCAGGCGTCGCTGCAGCGCCATCTGCAGCGCCTGCGCGTGCTGCGCCCGGGCCTGCACCTGCACGCGGACGATGCCGCCGATGCGCAGGATTTCACGGCCAGCGGCGAGATGGAGACGGGCCTGCGCATCGTGGTGCTGCTGGAGGGCTCGGTGGACGTGAGCTATGGGCCGCGCCGCGTGGCGCTGTCGAGCGCGGCGGACCACGCCCGCCAGTCCCACGATGCAGGCCTGGCCAGCCTGCCGCGCGCCCTGCTGGTGTCGGTGGCGGAGCCGGAGCGCTTCGAGCGCCGCGCCCGCAAGGGCGCGTATGCGCGCCGGGTGAGCGTGGGCCTGGGCGGCGAATGGCTGGAGCAGGTGGCCGGCCCGTCGGCCTCCGGCGCCATCGAGGCCTTCCGCCGCCAACACCTGGCCATGCACCACTGGCAGCCCTCGGCGCGCATCGCCGCCCTGGCCGAGCAGATCACCCATGCGCCGGACCTGAGCCCCCTGCTGCTGCACCTGTACCTGGAGAGCCGCGCGCTGGAGCTGGTGGGCGAGGCGCTGGGCAGCCTGGCGCAGCACGCCCCCGGGCCCGCGCCCGCGCCGGCACCTGCTCCCGCGCCCACCGGGCTGCGGCTGCTGCCCCACGAGCACCGGCGCATGCGGGCGCTGCATGCCTTCCTGCAGACCGAAGGGGCCATGGACCTGTCGCTCGATGCCCTGGCGCGCCAGGCCGGCACCAACGCGAACACGCTGCAGCGGCACTTTCGGGCGGTGTACGGCACGACGGTGTTCGACTTCGTGCGCGAAAGCCGCCTGCAGCGCGCCCGCAAGGCCCTGGAGCAGGAGGGCCTGACCGTGGGCCAGGCGGCGCTGGTGGCGGGCTACAACAGCGCCGCCAACTTCGCCACGGCCTACCGCAAGCGCTTTGGCATGCCCCCCAAGCTGGCGCGAGTGAGGGTCTGAAGCCCGCCGGGCCGCCTCGCGGCTCCCCCGGTCCTGGCAAGGCCCGTTCCACGGCGGCCCTGGCGGGGCCGCGGCAAACGTCTTTGTTGGGCGTGCAAACACAGGGCGGCGGGCTGCGTGAAATCATCGCTCCCATGCCGGGTGGAACCAGCCGGCACGCCTTGCAACACGTTCCGGGCACCGCGCCTGGATGGCTTCCTCGCTGAGCCACTGCGCGCCCTGAGTGAAATCGCATTCATTCCTGTTTGCAATCCGTTGGCGAGGCGGACTCCCTTCTCGTTCGTTTTTGATTCAGGACTTCTATGCAGACTCGCCGCCCATCCCCGGGTGTCCCCCGGGCACATCCTTTTGCCTTGCGCCAGGTCGCCCAGGCCTGCGCGTGGACCTTGCTGGCGGGTGCCGGCGCGGCCCTGGCGCAGCAGAACGCGCCCGCCCCGTCCGCCACGCTGCTGCGGGAAGTCACGGTGAATGCGGCCGCCGAGACTCCCGACAGCCTGCCAGCCGCGGCCCCGGGCGGCCAGGTCGCCAGGGGCACGCGGCTGGGCGTGCTCGGCAACGTGGGGGTCATGGACACGCCGTTCAACATGACGGGCTACACCGCCGAAGGCATCGCCGACCAGCAGGCGCAGACCGTGGGCGCGGTGCTCAAGAACGACCCTTCGGTGCGCACCACCACCAACGAAGGCCACATCGTCGAGAACTTCATCATCCGGGGCTTCGGCGTGGGCGCCGGCTCGCTGGCCATCAACGGTGCCTATGGCCTGGCGCCCGAGCAGAACACGCCCACCGAGATGTTCGAGCGGGTGGAGGTGCTCAAGGGCCCCGGCGCCATGATGATGGGCCTGCCCCCCGCGGGCGACGTGGGCGGCGCGATCAACCTCGTGCCCAAGCGCGCGGGCAAGGAGCCGCTCACGCGCGTGACCACCACCTATTCGTCCCAATCCAACGTGGGCGTGCACGCCGACGTGTCGCGCCGCTTCGGCGGGGAACAGCGCCTGGGCGTGCGCGTCAATGGCGTGCTGTCGGGCGGCGAGACCTGGCTCGACCACCAGACCAAGGCGCGCGAGATCGGCCACCTGGCGCTGGACTACCAGGGCGAGGGCTGGAACGTGGAGGCCGATGCCTATTCGCTCAGGAACAAGGTGCGCAAGGGCTCGCCCATGCAGCCCATCATCGCGGGCTGGACCACGGTGCCCAAGGCGCCCGACGGCTCCACCAACTTCTTCTACGGCGAGGGCGTGTACAGCAACACGCAGACCCAGGGCCTCATCGTGCGCGGCCAGGCGAAGATCAACGCGGGCTGGACGGCGTTTGCCTCGGCGGGCAAGGCCGAGCATTCCTACGACGGCTTCATCTTCGGCACCCGCCCGGTGTGGACGGCGGCGAACGCGGCCTCGGGCAACGCCACGGGCACGGCCTACAACTCCTGGGGCGAGTACGGCACCACCACGGCCGAGCTGGGCCTGCGCGGCCAGTTCGGCACCGGCGCCGTGGCGCACAGGCTGACCCTGGCCGCCAACGTGATGAATTACGAAGGCGGCAGCCGCGGCAACGGCACGGCGCCCATCAACAGCAACATCTACCACCCCACGCCCATCACCATGCCGGCCGGGGCGGCGGCATCGACGTACAGCAAGATGAACGATGACGCGATGACGGCGCTGAGCGCGGTCGACACGCTGTCGTTCGCCGACGACCAGGTGCAGCTCACCCTGGGCCTGCGCGCGCAGCGGGTGCACCAAAAGCTCAACAAGTACAAGGAGAGCGCCGTGACGCCGCTGGTGGGCGTGGTGGCCAAGCCCTGGGGCGAGACCGTTGCGCTGTACGGCAACTACGTGGAAGGCCTGAGCGCGGGCACGACCGTGAAGGCGCCCTATGCCAACGAAGGCCAGACCTTCGCGCCGTACAAGAGCAAGCAGATGGAGGTCGGCGTGAAGTGGGTGAGCGGCAGCCTGACGCAGACCGTGAGCCTGTTCCAGATCAGCAAGCCCGCCCTGATCGAGCAAGACAACCGCCAGGTGCTCGACGGCGAGCAGCGCAACCGGGGCGTGGAGTGGAACGTGTTCGGGCAGTTGGCCCCGGCGCTTTCCCTGTTGGGCGGCGTGGCCTACACCGAGGCCGACCAGACCCGGACGAACAAGGGCGTGAACCAGGGCCGCGCGCAGTTTGGCGTGCCCCGGCTCACCCTGAACCTGGGTGCCGACTGGGCGGTTCCCGGCGTGCAGGGCCTGTCGGTGAACGGCCGCGTGAACCACACCGGTTCGCAATGGCTCACGGGCGACAACAGCGTGAAGCTGCCGTCCTGGACCACCCTGGACGTGGGCGCCCGCTATGCCACGCGTCTTGGCGCGCAACCGGTGGTGCTGCGCGCCACGGTGACCAACCTCGCCAACCGCGCGTATTTCGAGAGCATCTGGGGCGCGGGCCGGGTGAACGTGGGCGCGCCGCGCGCCGTGCGCCTGTCGGCCTCGTTCGACTTCTGATCTCGGCGAAGCACGGCGCGAGCGAAGCAACCCCGCCACGGGGTCTGGCGTGTGTCCTGGTGGGCACGCCAGGCGCCTGTGGTGGGGCTGGTTATGCTATTAATATAGTAGCTATTGGCGCTTGATGGATAGGCGCTGGCGGCCAAAAACATCCAAAACACCAAGACTTCCGTCGGCACGGCATGCAAGCCGGGCCACGGGCCGCGCGCCGCCGCGGGTCTGTCCAGCGGGGCTCAGGTCCCGCCCACGTAGGGATTGCTCTGGCGCTCCCGCCCGAACGTGCTCCCGGGCCCGTGGCCGGGAATGAACACCGTCTGATCTCCCATCGGCCACTGTTGTGACAACGTGAGGCCCAGGCTCCGAACCTCCGTGAACAGCAGGTCCAGGTTGCTCACGGGGTCCATCATGACGACCTGGTGGGGTGTTGCTGACAGAGATAGGCAGTTGCAAACAGGGATTGACGATCTCGCGGGGCCGCGCTGGAGCACCATCAGGATGCCGTGGATGCCGTGGATGCTTGGGGGCGTCGCATGGGCCCGTGCCCAGGCAAGCAGCCGGAGGATGTTGTGCCACGTCGGGCATGCCCGCACGCAGATTTTGATACGCACAGTCAATTTGTCTGAAACTCCCAGTCAATCTGGATGTGGTTGACCCTCCTAGGATGCGATAGCTGGTCAGCGATGTTCGTCTCGCGCTCACTCCAGCCAGGAGGTACTGGCTTTCATTCGGCGCCTTCTCCCCCAAGACTCATTCAGGGAAGACGGTTCCAGTGAAGCCATTGCAAGCCCAGTGCACAGCGGTCTTATTTCGCATTCATCAGATCCGGCGTTCGCTGTCCCGGATTTACCAGACGCCTGGCTCCCGTTGCGGGGCCATGGCGATGATCCGCCGCTCCGTCCCGGGGGCGCTTTTGCGCTGCACCGTCGCGTTGGCCATGGTGCTGCTGTCAGGTGTTGTGCAGGCGCAGACCAACACCTGGGCTGGCAGCGGCAGCCTGGCTACCGCACGCAAAGCCCATACCGCAACGGTCCTGCCCGATGGCACCGTGCTGATTGCGGGGGGCTGGGCCTACAGCAGCAGCAACCTTGCCAGCACCGAGTTGTATGACCCGGTCGCAGGCACCTGGAGCGCCAAAGGAAATCTAAATGCTGGGCGCGCGTACCACACCGCCACCCTGCTGCCCAATGGCAAGGTGCTGGTTTCCGGTGGAGCAGGGAGCCGCGGCGCGCTTGCCGGCGCCGAACTCTACGACCTTGGCACAGGCAGTTGGAGCGCCACGGGCAGCATGTCCGGCGCACGTTTGTTCCACACCGCCACCCTGCTGGCCAATGGCAAAGTGCTTGTCGCGGGGAATGGCGCAGAGGTCTACGACCCGGCCACCGGCCAGTGGAGCACCACGGGCACCATGGTCACCACGCGCGACGCCCACACTGCCACGTTGTTGCCCAACGGCAAGGTACTCGTCGCGGGGGGGAACAACGCGGACGTTGGCTACCTTGCCACCGCTGAACTTTACGACCCGGTCACTGGCACATGGAGCGCCACAGGCACTATGACCACACCGCGTATCAGTCACACCGCCACCCTGCTGCCCAGTGGCAAAGTGCTGGTGGCTGGTGGGGGAGGCAACGGCGCGCGCTCCAGTGCCGAGCTGTACGACCCGGCCACAGGCACGTGGAGCACCACTGGCAACCTGGCCAACAAGCGCAGTTCTCAAACCGCCACGTTGCTGCACAGCGGCAAAGTGCTTGTTGCCGGAGGAGATGGCAGCACTTACCTCGCTAGCGCTGAGCTCTACGATCCCGCTACCGGCACCTGGGACACTACCAGCAGCCTGGCCACCGGCCGGGTCAGCCACACGGCCTCCCTGCTGTCCAACGGTAGAGTGCTCGTTGTAGGCGGGTGGAATACTGGTGGCTACCTCGCAAGTGCCGAGCGATACGAAGTAGGCCCTGGCGCCTGGAGGGCTACCGGCAGCATGATTGGCGGGCGCAGTGTCCACACCTCCACTTTGCTGCGCAGTGGTGAGGTGCTCGTCACCGGCGGTTTCGGCGGTGGCGGGGGTTTTCTTGCAAGCGCTGAACGGTACAACCCCGCCACAGATAGCTGGAGCCCCACGGGCAGCATGATCACCGGGCGCACTTTTCACACCGCCACCGTGCTGCCCAGCGGCAAGGTACTGGTCACTTCAGGGGTCGCGAACGGCGGTGCGCTTGCCAGCGCAGAACTTTACGATCCCGTCGCTGGCACATGGAGTGCTGCCGGCACCCTCGCCGTCGCTCGCTACAACCGCACGGCCACTCTGCTGGCCAATGGCAAGGTGCTTGTCGTGGGAGGTGAGGGCGCTGGCAGCGTCTTCACCAAAGGCGAGCTCTACGATCCCGAGACGAACCAGTGGAGTGTCACAGGCAACATGGCCGATGAGCACATTTATCACACGGCCTCCCTTCTGCCCAATGGCAAAGTGCTTGTCGCAGGTGGATACACCAGCGTCGGCATGCTCTCCAGCACTGAACTCTACGACCCCGTATCCAACGCCTGGAGCCCCGCGGGCGGCATGGCCACCTGGCGCTATTCCCACACGGCCACCCTGCTGCCCGACGGCAAGGTCATCGTCGCGGGGGGGCGGGGCGTCAGTGGCATGCCGGCCGATGCAGAACTCTACGACCCTGGCGCAAATACCTGGCGCGCAGCGGGCAGTCTGGTACGCACCCGCACAGGTCACACGGCCGCCCTGCTGCCCAGTGGCAAGGTCCTCCTCGCGGGCGGAAGCAGCGGCGATTTCGCCAGCTCTGAGCTCTACGACCCGGCCACCGCCACTTGGAGCGCCACGGGCAGCCTGAACACCGGGCGCGTCAACCACCGAGCCACCCTGCTCGCTGACGGCAGGGTCCTGGCTACAGGGGGCAGCGGCAGCTCTGACGCCAGCGTCGAGCTTTATGCAACTTCTGCCCCTGCAGTGCAGACATACAGCGCCATGGTGTCCGTTCTGGTGGGTGGCGGGCCGGGCGGAGGGGGGAGCGTGGGCACGGGTGTGGGGTCGGTAGCGATCAGTGGCGGCGCGCCAGGCTGCGCGCTCGATACCACCGCCACGGGGTTCAGCAGCGCGGTGCCTTCAGGCCTGCCAGCCAACGCCAGCACGCCCGCCGGGATGTTTCGCTTCCGCTCCACAGGCTGCGCGGGCAACACGCTGACGGTGCGAATCACCTACCCCCACGCACTTCCTGCCGGGGTGCAGCTGATGAAGTATGGGCCTGCCAGCGCGGGGGCCGCCAGCAGCTGGTATCCAATGACCGGTGCAACGCTGAGTGCAGACCGGTTGACTGTGGCGTACGCGATCACCGACAACGGCATGGGCGATGGCAATACAGCCGATGCGGGGGTGATTGAAGACCCGTTCGCACCGGTGTTGCTGGCTGCGATCCCCGGCACGTCAGGCCCAGCTTCCATTCCCACCCTGAGCGAGTGGGGGCTGATCCTGTTGTCGCTGATGGCGGCTGGCCTGGGCATGCACCAGATGCGCCGTAGCAGCGCCTTCCGGTCCCGTGCCTGTGGGCGGGGGGCATAGGGCGAAATCGTAGACCTGCGTGGCGGGGCACGTCCCGAGAACTTCACGTCCTTGTCGACATGCTCGCTGCGCGCCGGCGCCGCCATGGCAGGCGTCACCAGGTAGTAGCCGTTGCGCCACTGCACCCTGGGCGAAGTCCGCTGGCAGCGAAACGGCCCAGGTCAGGTATTGCCCACGTAGGGATTGCTCTGGCGCTCCCGCCCGAACGTGCTCTCGGGGCCGTGGCCGGGAATGAACACCGTCTGATCTCCCATCGGCCACAGGCGCTGCGTGATGCTGTCGATGAGCTGCTGGTGGTTGCCCTGCGGGAAGTCCGTGCGGCCGATGCTGCCTGCGAACAGCACGTCGCCCACAAACGCGCGGTCGATCTGCGGCGCGTGGAACACCACATGCCCCGGCGTGTGCCCCGGGCAGTGGCGCACGTTCAGCGTCTCGTTGCCGATCTGCACCTGGTCGCCATCGTGCAGCCAGCGCGTGGGCGTGAAGTGCTGCGCGGGCGGAAAACCAAACATCGCGCTCTGCTGCGGCAGGCCGTCGATCCAGAACTGGTCGCCCGGGTGCGGGCCCACGATGGGCAGCGAAAGCCGCTGGGCCAGCTCGCCCGTGCCGCCCGCGTGGTCGATGTGGGCGTGGGTGAGCCAGATCTGTTCGAGCGTGAGGTCAAGGCGCCGGATTTCTGCCAGCAGCACATCCAGGTCACCGCCAGGGTCGATCACGGCGGCTTTGTGGGTGGCGTCGCACCAGACGAGGGAGCAGTTTTGCTGGAACGCAGTAACAGGGACGGTGAGGTAGCGGAGCATGGTGGGTGAGGATTGGTTTTGTGTATTTTGCGGGTCTGGCGCATGGCGGACGGGACGGGGTCAAGCCCGCGCCAGCCGATCAACAAGGAAATCCACCAGCACGCGCACGCGCAGCGGCATGTGCCGGTTGGCGGGGTACAGCAGTGAAAACGGGCGGGAGGCGCCCGCGTGCGCGGGCAGTAGCTCTTGGAGCGCGCCGCTGCGCAGGTCGGCCTCCACAATGAAGCGGTAGGTCTGCAGCAGCCCTGCGCCTGCACGCGCCAGGGTCACGGGGCCCAGGATGTCGTCGGCACAGCGCAGGTGGCCTTGGGTGGGCACCTCCACATCGCGCCCGGCGGCGTCGCGCAGTATCCATGGCACCGCCTGGCCGCTGCTGGGCAGCACGAACTGGATGCACTCGTGCGCCGCCAGGTCGGCCGTTTCGTGCGGCGTGCCGCGACGCGCCAGATACGCCGGGGCGGCGACCACCACCAGGGCGGCGTCCTCCAGCTTGCGCGCCACCAGCCCCGACTCGATGGGCGCGCGACCGCGCACGGCCAAGTCAAAGCCTTCCTCGGTGAAGTCCACGTTGCGGTTGCTCAACTGCAGCTCCAGCTCCACGTCGGGGTAGGCCTGCGCAAATGCGGGCAGCAGCGGCAGGATGCGGCAGTGCCCGTAGGACGTGGGCAGGCTGAAGCGGACCAGGCCCGCCGGGCTTTGCTGCTGGCCTGACAGTTCGCGCTCCGCCTCGGCCAGCTGCCCCAGCGCCTGGCGGCATTGCTCGTAGTAGCGCTTGCCAGCGTCGGTCAGCCGCACCTGGCGTGTCGTGCGCTGGAACAGGCGCACGCCCAGGCGCGCCTCCATGCGTGCCACGGATCGGCTCACCGCCGCCGCCGTCAGCCCGGCCGCCTGGGCGGCGGCCGTGAAGCTTTGCCACTGCGCGGTCAGGCAGAACAGCTCGATGCTGCCCAGCTTCAGGTCGTCAAATTGGCGCGCCATGTCTTGTTTATTACTTCATGTAATCAGTGAAATTCCAAGAACCTAGTTTATTGCTGTTTGGATCGCCAATACCATCGCTTCACCTTTCCACCACACCCCCAGGGCCTCTCCATGAAGCTGTACTTTTCCCCCGCCGCCTGCTCCTTGTCGCCCCACATCCTGCTGCTGGAATGTGGCCTGCCGTTTGTGCTGGAGAAGGTCGATACCGCGCGCCACCAGACGGCCGATGGGCAGGATTTCTATGCGATCAACCCCAAAGGCCAGGTGCCCGTGCTGGAGCTGGACGACGGCTCCCGCCTCACCGAAGGCCCGGTCATTGCGCAATACATCGCTGACCAGGCCCGGGCCACGCAACTGATGCCGGCCGCCGGCACGTGGGCGCGCTACCGGGTCATGGAGTGGCAGAACTACGTCAGCACCGAGCTGCACAAGTCCTTCACGCCCCTGTTCCAGGCCGGGCTGGACGACAACGCCAAGGCCGCGCTGGCCGCCCTGCTGCGCAAGAAGATGGAGTGGCTGGACGCGCAGCTGCAGCACGGCCCCTACCTGACGGGCGAGCACTTCACGGCGGCCGACGCCTATCTTTTTGTGGTGCTGGGCTGGGCCAAGTTCGTGAAGCTGGACATCAGCGATCTGGCCAGCCTGCAGGCGTTCATGCGCCGCGTGGCCGCGCGCCCCGCCGTGCAGGCCGCGATGCGGGCCGAAGGGTTGCTGGGATGAGACGCCGTTCATTCATCCATCCACAAGGAACACGCCATGCCTTACATCAACATCAAAGTGACGCGCGAAGGGGTCAGCAGTGCGCAAAAGGCCGCACTGATCCAGGGTGCGACCGATTTGCTGGTGCGCGTTCTGAACAAGGAGCCCGCCACCACCTTTGTCGTGATCGACGAGGTCGAGACCGACAACTGGGGTGTGGCCGGTGAGACGGTGACCGTGCGGCGCCAGCGTGCCCGGGTGGCCGCCGCAGGGAATGCGCCATGAGTGACCCGCGCTTCGACGCAGTCGCCGCCGTGCTGCAGGACTATTTCGACGGCCTGTGCCACAGCGACACGCAGCGCCTGCGCCGCGTGTTCCACCCGCAGGCGGTCTATGCCTGCGCCACGGCCGAGCCTGCGGTGATCCTGCGCATGGAGGCGTATTTCCCCATCGTGGACCAGCGCCCCTCGCCTGCCAGCCGGGGCGAGACGGTGCAGGAGCGCATCCTGTCGATTGAATTTGCCGGGCCGGTGACGGCCCTGGCCAAGGTCGAATGCGCCATCCTGCCCAAGCACTTCACCGACCTGCTGACCCTGATCCATGTGGACGGGCGCTGGCAGATCATTGCCAAGGTGTTTCACCACGAGCTGGATCGCTGAGGCGGCGGTGCGCGCAAGCCGGTGGGCGAGTTCCTCCTTTCGGAAGGACTCATTTATTGATAGCTGCTGGCGCTTTCCAGATAAGCGCTAGAGCCCATTTTTGCTAAAAAACCGGCGGCAGGCACCACCGGCGGTGTGCCCGCCTCACAGGTTGGTCGCCGCGACCACTTCCGACATGTCGGTCAACCCCTGCAGCACCTTCTCGATGCCGTCCTGGCGCAGCGTCAGCATGCCCGCGGCCAGTGCCGAATGGCGGATGTCCGACGCGGGGGCGCGGTGGCGGATGTGCTGGCGAATGGTCTCGTCGCTCAGCATCAGCTCATGGATGCCCAGGCGGCCGTGGTAGCCATGGCCTTCGCATTGCGTGCAGCCCACATGGCGCCACAGGCGCAGCTCGCCCTGTGCGCCACCGTGCTGCTGGCGCCAGCGCGCCACCTGTGCCGCGCGGGCCTCGGGGGTGTTGTGGGTGCCGCTGTCCAGGTACTGCGACGCCAGGCCCAGCAGCGTGTCGTGGTCGGCCACACGCGGCGCGCGGCAGGCTGTGCACAGGCGGCGCACCAGGCGCTGGGCCAGGATGGCGAGCAGCGAATCGGAGAAGTTGAACGGGTCCAGGCCCATCTCCAGCAGCCGCGCAATGCTCTCGGGCGCCGAGTTGGTGTGCAGGGTGGACAGCACCAGATGCCCCGTCAGCGAAGCCTCGATGGCGATGCGCGCGGTTTCCTCGTCGCGCATCTCGCCGATCATGATCACGTCCGGGTCGGCGCGCAGAAAGGTGCGCATGGCGGCGGCAAAGGTCCAGCCGATGCGCGGGTTCACCTGCACCTGGCGCAGCCCTTCCTGGGTGATCTCGATGGGGTCTTCGGCCGTCCAGATCTTGCGGCCTGCCGTGTTGATGTCGCGCACTACTGAGTGCAGCGTGGTCGTCTTGCCGCAGCCCGTGGGGCCGCACACCAGCACCAGGCCATAGCTTTTCTGCACCACCGCCCGCAGGGCCTGCAGGTTGGGCGGGCTCAGGCCGATGTTCTCCAGTGGCAGCGGCTTGGCACCGGCCAGCAGGCGCAGCACCACGTCCTCCAGCCCGCGCGAGGTGGGCACGGTGACCACGCGCAGCTCCACCGGCGGGCCGCCGAAGCGGGCGAAGTCGATCTTGCCGTCCTGGGGCTTGCGGTGCTCCGAGATGTCCATGCCCGCCATGATCTTGATGCGCGCCACCATGGCGAAGCGGTAGCGCGCTGGCAGCTCCAGGTAGGGCGTGAGGTCGCCGTCGATGCGCAGGCGGATGCGCACGTTCTGCGGAGCGGGCTCGGTCTCGATGTGGATGTCGGACGCGCGGTGGTGGATGGCTTCGTCGATCACCGAGTTGATGAGCCGCACCAGGGTGTTGTCCGACTCGCTGATCACGTCGGCCTGCTCGGAGTCCGCGTCCGGGACGGTGCTGCCCAGGTTGGCGGCCAGCTCGCGCGAGGTGGCGCGGGCGGCGGTGGTGGCGTCAGCGGCGCCGCCAGGCTGGGTGCGGTAGGCGCGGTGGATGGCGGGCATCAGCGTGCCTGGCGCGGCCTGCAGCGGAATGAGCCGGCGCTGCGTGAGAAACCGCAGTTCGTCCAGCAGCACGCGATCGAGCGGGTCGGCCATCAGCAGTACCAGCGCATCCTCGCGGGCGATCAGCGGCAGCACGGATTCACGTTCGGCCATCGCCCGGGGCACCAGGGCCAGGGCCGCCGCCTCGGGCGTGATGTCGCCGGGGTGCACGGTGTACTCGCCCAGCCACGCGGCAATGACCTGGCGCAACTGCTCCTGGGTCAGGACGCCATCCTCCACCAGAATCTGTCCGATCAGCCGGTGCTGCCCGCCGCTGCGCTCCTGCTGCTGGGTCTGCAAGCCGTCTTGCAGGGCCGAGGGTGACACCATGCCGGCATGGATCAGCGCCTCGCCCAGGTGCCGCGCTTTGCCGACGGTGGGGTGGGGAGTGGAGAGCTGCTTCCACAAGGATTCCGCGTTGACGGGGCGAAAACCATGGGGCGGGGGGGCGGTGGAGGCAGCGGTGTCGGGCATCAATGGTCAGGGGCGGGCATCGTCAAAGGCTGAAGTCATAGTCCACCGTGATGGGCGCGTGGTCCGAGAATTTCTCACCTTTGTAGATGGATTCAGCACGTGCCAGCGCCGCGATCGCGGGGGTGGCCAGGTGGTAATCCAGCCGCCAGCCCACGTTGTTGGCATACGCCTGCCCCCGGTTGCTCCACCACGTGTAGGCGGTGTCGGTGGCGGTAGGTTGTAACTGGCGGTAAACGTCTATGATGCCGCCGCCTTCATCAGTTGTGTGCAACAACTTTGTCATCCAGGCCCGCTCTTCGGGCAAAAAACCACTGTTTTTCTGGTTGCTGCGCCAGTTTTTGAGGTCGATTTGCTGGTGCGCAATGTTGATGTCGCCGCACAGGATGAAGTCGCGTTCGCCCTTGACTTTCATCAGATGGGGATGGAACTCGGCGAGGAAGCGGAACTTGGCCAGCTGGCGTTCCTCGCCGGACGAGCCGCTGGGAAAATAGGCGCTGATGATGGACAGCTTGCGGGCCGGCGTGTCAAAGCGCAGTTCCACGTAGCGGCCTTCTGTATCGAACTCTGGCGACCCATAGCCAATGACTACATCAGAGGGTTCATGCCGGGTATAGATGCCCACGCCGGAATAGCCCTTTTTCTGGGCAAAGTGGAAGTGACCCTGCAGGCCGGCCAGGCGCTCGAAGCGGTTGGCCATGTCGGCCGCCTGGGCCTTCACTTCCTGCACGCAAATACAATCCGGCCGCGTGGCTGCCATCCAGCTTTCCACGCCTTTGCTGGTGGCCGAGCGGATGCCATTGAGATTGAGGCTGGTTAACTTGAACAAGGATTTCCCCATGGTGGATGTTGGCGCGCAAACCTCAGAGCAGGGCCAGCTCGCGCAGGATTTTGTACGGTTTGCCGTCGAATCAGGCGTGCTGCGGTTCGGTGAATTCAAGACCAAGGCGGGCCGCCTGAGTCCCTATTTCTTCAATGCGGGCCTGTTCGACGATGGCCGCAAGATGGGACGGCTGGCGGAATTCTATGCAAAAGCCCTGCTGGCCAGCGGCATTGAATTCGACATGGTTTTTGGCCCGGCCTACAAGGGCATTCCCCTGGCGGCCACGGTCGCGGTGGAGCTGGCCCGGCTGGGGCGCAACGTGCCTTTTGCCTACAACCGCAAGGAGGCCAAGGACCACGGCGAGGGCGGCACGCTCGTGGGCGCCCCGCTCAAGGGGCGGGTGCTGATCGTGGACGACGTCATGTCGGCCGGCACCGCCGCCCGCGAATCGATCGCCATCATCCGCGCCGCGGGCGCCACGCCCCACGCGGTGGCCATAGCGCTGGACCGGCAGGAAAAAGCCACGGAGAATGGCCAGGATGTGGACCACAGCGCGGTGCAGTACGTTCGCGGGCAACTGGGCATGCAGGTGTGCGCCATTGCCCGACTGGCAGACTTATTGCTGTACCTCTCGCACAACGGGGAAGAGGGGATGCGCTCCCATCATGAGAAAGTGCTGGCCTACCGCCAGCGGTATGGCGTCAACGAAGGGTAGATGATTTGAGCAAGTCGGCGTGGATCATGGGCGGTGTTCTGCTGGTCACCCTGGGCGCCGAGCTGGCCTTGGCACAGCCCCAGGGTGCGCCCGGCAGCATCTATACCTGTGTGGACCGCAGTGGGCGCCGGCTGACGGCCGACCGGCCCATTCCCGAATGCCTGGACCGGGAGCAGCGCGAGCTGAGCCCCTCGGGCATCACGCGCCGGCAGATCGGGCCGTCGCTCACCGAGCTGGAGCGTGCGGCCCAGGACGCCCAGAACCGCAAGGATGCCGAGGAGCGGGCCCGCGTGGTGGAGGAGCGCCGGCGCGAACGCGTGCTGGTGACGCGCTACCCCGACAAGGCGGCCCACGATGTGGAGCGCGCGGCCGCGATCCAGCTGGTGGACGATGTGACCGCCACCGCCGAAAAGCGCATTGCCGAGCTGAAAGCGGAGCGCAAGAAGCTGGATGTGGAAATGGAGTTCTACAAGAAGGACCCCAACAAGGCACCCATGACGCTGCGCCGCAAGATCGGTGAAGTCGATGACAGCGTTGCCGAGCAGCAGCGGTTCATTGCCGGCCAGGACCAGGAAAAGCGGCGCGTGCACGCGCGGTTCGATGCGGAACTGGCCCATCTGCGCAAGCTGTGGGACGCGCAGCGTGTGCCTCCCGCCATGGGCTCGGCCAGTGCCGTTCCCCCCGTTGGCGCACCGGCAGCGCGCGTGCCCTAGGGCCGGGCTGGGGAAGTAAAAACAAAAGGGGCCCTGCGGCCCCTTTGTTTTTTTACTGTGCCTTTGCCCCGCAGGGCAGGCTGGTCAGGCGTCAGCTGCCCAGCTTTGCGCGCAGCAGATCATTGACCTGCTGCGGGTTGGCCTTGCCCTTGCTGGCTTTCATGATCTGGCCGACCAGCGCATTGAACGCCTTGTCCTTGCCCGCGCGGAACTGGGCCACGTTGTCGGGGTTGGCGGCGATGACTTCGTCGATGATTTTCTCCAGCGCGCCGGAGTCGTTCATCTGCTTGAGGCCCTTGGATTCGATGGTGGCGTTCACGTCCGTCGATTCGCCCGTCCACAGCGCGTCAAATACCTGCCTGGCGGCGTTGTTGGAGACCGTGCCGTCGGCGATGCGTGCAATCAAGGCCGCCAGCTGCGATGCACCCACGGGCGCCTGCTCGATGCCTGATTCGCTGGTGTTCAGGCGGCGCGATACCTCGCCCATGATCCAGTTGCTGGCCAGCTTGGGCTGGCCGCAGGCCTTGGCCACGGCCTCGAAGTACGCCGCCATCGCCTTGCTCTGCGTGAGCGTCGTGGCGTCGTACTCGGGCAGGCCGTAGTCGGCCACGAAGCGCGCGGCCATGGTGCGGGGCAATTCGGCCATCAGCGCCCGCTGTTCCTGCACCCATTGCTCCGAAATATGCAGCGGCGGCAGGTCCGGGTCGGGGAAGTAGCGGTAGTCCGCCGCGTCCTCCTTGGTCCGCATCGCACGCGTTTCGCCCGTGTCCGGGTCGAACAGCACGGTGGCCTGCTGGATGGCGTGGCCGTCCTCGATCTGGTCGATCTGCCAGCGGATCTCGTAGTCGATCGCCTGCTGCATGAACTTGAACGAGTTCAGGTTCTTGATCTCGCGGCGCGTGCCCAGCGGCCCGCCGGGCTTGCGCACGGACACGTTGGCGTCGCAGCGGAAGCTGCCCTCCTGCATGTTGCCGTCGCAGATGCCGATCCAGGTCACGATCTTGTGCAGCTCCTTGGCATAGGCCACGGCTTCGTCGGACGAGCGCATGTCGGGCTCGGTCACGATCTCCAGCAGGGGCGTTCCGGCGCGGTTCAGGTCGATGCCCGATTGGCCGATGAAGTCCTCGTGCAGCGATTTGCCCGCGTCTTCTTCGAGATGGGCGCGCACCAGGCGCACGGTCTTCTTCTCGTCGCCCAGGAAGAACTCCACCTCGCCGCCTTGCACCACCGGGATCTCGAACTGGCTGATCTGGTAGCCCTTGGGCAGGTCGGGATAGAAATAATTCTTACGCGCAAAAATGCTCACGGGCGCAATGTGGGAGCCCAGGGCAAGTCCTAATTTGATAGCGCAGGCCACGGCTTCGCGGTTCATCACGGGCAGCGTGCCGGGCAGGGCCAGGTCCACTGCACAAGCCTGCGTGTTGGGCTCGGCGCCGAAGGCGGTAGGCGCGCGGCTGAAGATCTTGCTCTGCGTGGCAAGCTGGGTGTGGGTTTCGAAGCCGATGACGACTTCATAACCGTGGATCAATTTGCTGGTCGTCGTCATGTCACAGACCTCCGGGTTGGCGGAGGTGGAAATCGGTGGCTTGCTGCAGGCGGTGCGCAGCGTTCAGAAGGCGGGCTTCCTGGAAGTAGTTGCCGATGAGCTGCAGGCCCACCGGCATGCCGCCTTCGCCAAAGCCGGCGGGCACGCTCATGCCCGGCAGGCCGGCCAGCGAGCCGGGCAGGGTGAAGATGTCGGCCAGGTAGTCGGCCAGCGGGTCGTTGCCATGTTCGCCCAGCTTCCAGGCCACGGTGGGGGCCACGGGGCCGGCGATCACATCGCATTCCTTGAACGCGTTCTGGAAGTCGTCGGCGATCATGCGGCGGATCTTCTGCGCCTGCAGGTAGTAGGCGTCGTAGTAGCCGTGACTCAGCACGTAGGCGCCGATCATGATGCGGCGCTTGACCTCGTCGCCAAAACCTTCGGCGCGGGTCTTCTTGTACATGTCCACCAGGTCGGTGTAGTCCTTGGCGCGGTGGCCGAACTTCACGCCGTCAAAGCGGCTGAGGTTGGACGACGCCTCGGCGGGCGCGATGATGTAGTACACCGGGATGGACAGTTCGGTGCGCGGCAGGCTGATGGGCACGAGCCTGGCGCCGAGCTTTTCGTATTCCTTCAGGGCGCCGTCGACCGCGGCGCGCACGTCGGGCGCGAGGCCCTCGCCAAAGAACTCGGCGGGAATGCCGATGCGCAGGCCGTCGATGCTGCCGTTCAGGTGGGCGCTGAAGTTTTCGGCTGGCACGTCGAGGCTGGTCGAATCGCGGTCCGGGTCGGGGCCGCACATGGCGGACAGCAGCAGCGCGCAGTCCTCGGCGCTGCGGGCCATGGGGCCGGCCTGGTCCAGGCTGGAGGCGAACGCGATCATGCCGTAGCGGCTGGCGCGGCCATAGGTGGGCTTGATGCCGGTGATGCCACAGAACGATGCGGGCTGGCGGATGGAGCCGCCTGTGTCGGTGCCGGTGACGGCAGGGGCCAGGCGCGCGGCCACGGCCACGGCGCTGCCGCCCGACGAGCCGCCGGGGATGCGGTGGGTGTCCCAGGGGTTGCGCACGGGCGCGGGGGCCTCGAAGCCCACGGGCGCCACGGCCGAGTTTTCATTGGACGAACCCATCGCGAACTCGTCGCAGTTGAGCTTGCCCAGGGTGACGGCGCCCGCGTCGGCCAGGCGGGTGACCACGGTGGCGTCGAACGGAGACTGGTAGCCCGCCAGCATCCTGGAGCCTGCGGTGCTGGGGAAGTCGCGCGTGACGAAGATGTCCTTGTGGGCGATCGGCACGCCTTCCAGCGCGCCCGCCGTGCCGGCGGCAAGGCGGGCGTCAGCGGCCTGCGCCTGCGCCAGGGTGGCGTCTTCGTTCAGGGCCACGTAGGCGCCCAGGTTCTGGTGCGCTTTGGCGCGGGCCAGGAAATGCCGGGCGGCTTCGACGGCAGAAAATTGCTTGTTGCGCAGGCCGGCGGCCAGCTCGGAAACGCCCAGGTCGTGCAGGGCTTTGGTCGTTGTCGTGCTCATGCGCGCCTCACTCGATCACTTTGGGGACGAGGAACAGGCCACGCTCCACGGCGGGGGCGCTCTTCTGGTTGGCTTCGCGCTGGTTGGGCTCGCTGGCCACGTCCTCGCGCAGCCGCAGGGCCACGTCCTGGACGGCCGCGACGGGGTGCGCCAGGGGCGTGATGCCCGAGGTATCCACAGCCCGCATCTGTTCCACGATGTCAAAGAAGCCATTGAGCTGGGTCAGCATGCGCTCACTTTCAGAGGGGGTCAGCTCAAGCCGTGCCAAATTGGCGATGCGGCCGATGTCCTGGGGGGTCAGTGCCATAGGGAGGAGAATTGAGGGAAACCAGAAGTAAAGCTGTGATCCGGGCCGCGCCGGAGGGAGTTATTCACAGGGGATGGGGTATTATCCCGGCTTTGCCGCAATACCCTCCTACCTGCCGGTCATTGTGCGAAAAAAGCGATATTTGACCCCGTAAACCCGGCGATGGCAGGCCGACGTGCATGCCGTGCCTGAGAGGATTTTTGAATGTTCGGAGCTTTCCGTCGGTATTTCTCCACCGACCTTGCCATTGACCTTGGCACAGCCAACACCCTCATCTTCGCCCGCGACAAAGGCATTGTGCTCGACGAGCCCTCTGTCGTCGCCATCCGCCACGAAGGCGGGCCCCATGGCAAGAAAGTCATCCAGGCCGTAGGCCACGAGGCCAAGGCCATGCTGGGCAAGGTGCCCGGCAACATCGAAGCCATCCGCCCCATGAAGGACGGCGTGATCGCCGACTTCGTGATCACCGAGCAGATGATCAAGCAGTTCATCAAGATGGTGCACCCGCGCACGCTGTTCACCCCCAGCCCGCGCATCATCATCTGCGTGCCCTGCGGCTCCACCCAGGTCGAGCGGCGCGCCATCAAGGACGCGGCCGAAGCGGCCGGCGCCACGGCGGTGTACCTGATCGAGGAACCCATGGCCGCCGGCATCGGCGCGGGCCTGCCCGTCTCCGAAGCCTCGGGCTCCATGGTCGTGGACATCGGCGGCGGCACCACCGAGGTCGGGGTGATCTCGCTGGGCGGCATGGTCTACAAGGGCAGTGTGCGCGTGGGCGGCGACAAGTTCGACGAAGCCATCATCAGCTACATCCGCCGCAACTACGGCATGCTGATCGGCGAGCCCACCGCGGAAGCCATCAAGAAGAACATCGGCTCGGCCTTCCCCGGCTCCGAAGTGCGCGAGATGGAAGTCAAGGGCCGCAACCTGTCCGAAGGCGTGCCACGCAGCTTCACCATCTCCAGCAATGAAGTGCTCGAAGCCCTGACCGACCCGCTCAACCAGATCGTCTCCGCCGTGAAGAACGCGCTGGAACAAACCCCCCCTGAGCTGGGCGCCGACATCGCCGACCGCGGCATGATGCTGACGGGTGGCGGCGCGCTGCTGCGCGACCTGGACCGCCTGCTGGCCGAGGAAACCGGCCTGCCCGTGCTGGTGGCCGAAGATCCGCTGACCTGCGTGGTGCGCGGCTGCGGCATCGCGCTGGAGCGCATGGACCGCCTGGGCAGCATTTTCACGAGCGAGTAAGCCCCCGGGCCTGTATGCTGCAGGCACTTTTTTTGCGCTCTGAACTGCATGATTGCACCCGCTCCAATGCTTTTTGAGCATGCGTCCGTGGCCCCGGCTCCACGCGACAGATCCTGACCGCTGCGCACGATGCCACTGGGTACCCTCGAGCGCAGCGCTCCGCCTTTCTTCAAACAGGGCCCTTCGGCCCTTTCGCGCCTGGCCGTCTATAGCGCGCTGGCGCTGTTCCTCATGGTGGCCGATGCACGTTTCCAGCTCACGGGGCCGTTCCGCCAGGCGGTTGCCACCGTGCTTTACCCGGTGCAGTGGCTGATGCTCAAGCCGGTGGAGTTCGCAAGCCATGGTTCCGGGTACTTCCAGTCGCTGCAGACCGCGCAGCAGGAACTGGACGCCGCGCGCAAGAAAATGACCGTGATGGGCCAGCGCGCCAACCAGGCGGAACAGCTGGCCCTGGAGAACGAGCGGCTGCGGCAGCTGCTCGCGCTGCGCGGCCGCCTGGAGACGCCCGCGCAGGCCGCCGAGGTGATCTATGACACCGCCGACCCCTACACGCGCCGCGTGGTCATCGACCGGGGGCAGATGGGCGGCGTGGAGATGGGCGCGCCCGTGATGGATGAGGCAGGCGTGCTCGGCCAGGTGACGCGTGTCTTTCCGCTCGTGAGCGAGGTCACGCTGCTGGTGGACCGCGACCAGGCCATTCCGGTCCTCAACATTCGCACGGGTGCGCGGGGTGTCGCCTATGGGGATCCGGTGGCCGGGCATGGCGGCGGCATGGAACTGCGCTTCATGCCCGCCAACGCCGATGTGCGGGAGGACGATCTGCTGACCACCAGCGGCGTGGATGGCCTGTACCCGTCGGGGCTCCCCGTGGCGCGGGTGGTGCGCGTGGAGCGCAGGGCCGATTCCGCCTTCGCGCGCATCTACTGCGTGCCCCTGGCACAGGTGCAGGGCGCCCGCCATGTGGTGGTGCTCAAGCCGCTGGCCGACAACGAGCTGCCGCGGCCGGAGCCCGCGCACCCGGCGCCGGCGAAACGCGGGGGGCGCAAGGGATGAGGGCATCGCCTGTGCCTGCCATGGCCCTTGTGGGGCCGCGCGTCCTGCGCGATGGCCCGTGGCTGCCGCGGGGAGGTGCGCGATGATCATGCCGCGCGGCGAGCCGCTGCTGCTTCCGGTCAATCCGGTCTTCATCGTCGCCAGCCTCGCTGCGGGGCTGGCCATCAACATGCTGCCGCTGGGCCGCATTGTCTGGACGCCGGATGTCCTGATGGTGCTGCTGGTCTTCTGGGGCGTGCACCAGCCCCTGCGCATCGGCATGGGCGTTGCTTTCGTGCTGGGCCTGTGCATGGATGTGAGCCAGTCGGCGCTGCTGGGCCAGCACGCGCTGTCCTACACCGTGCTGTCGTTTGGCGCCATCGCCATCCACCGCCGCCTGCTGTGGTTCAGCGTGCCGTCGCAGGCCCTGCAGGTGCTTCCCCTGTTCGCGCTGGCCCATGCCATCGAGCTCTTGCTGCGGATGGCGTCCGGGGGCATATTCCCGGGCCTGTGGAGCTTTCTGGCGCCGGTGCTCGAAGCCCTGCTCTGGCCGCTGGCCAGCTGGGTGCTGCTGGCGCCGCAGCGCCGGCCTCCCGACCGCGACCAGAACCGGCCTCTGTAGCCATGAAGCAACCTCCTGAGCGCCCGCGCCGCATCCCCCTTGTCCCGCAGCGCTGCGGGCCGGGGGACGGGCGCGCGCCGGTTTCAGCGCACGCCTTCGGGGCGTGGCGCGATGGAGCTGCCGCATGACCGAGGTGCGCAGCAGCGAGGCCGATGCCTCGCGCTTTCGCGTGCGGGCGCTGATCGTCGGCGCCCTGGTGTTCTGTGCGTTCTGCCTCATCGCGGCCCGGCTGGTGTTCCTGCAGGTGGTCCGGCACGAAGACCTGGCGGCGCAGGCCGAGAGCAACCGCACGGCGGTGGTGCCCATCGTGCCCAACCGGGGGCTCATCCTGGACCGCAACGGCGTGGTGCTGGCCACCAACTATTCGGCCTATACGCTGGAGATCACGCCCTCGCGGGCGGGAACGCTCGACGACACCATCGACGAGCTGTCCAAGGTGGTGGAGATCCAGAGCCGCGACCGCCGCCGCTTCAAGCGGCTCATGGAAGAGTCGCGCAACTTCGAATCGCTGCCCATCCGCACGCGCCTGACCGACCAGGAAGTGGCCCGCTTCACGGCCCAGCGCTACCGCTTCCCGGGGGTGGACATCAAGGCGCGCCTGTTCCGCAACTACCCGCTGGGTGACGTGGCCAGCCACGCCATCGGCTACATCGGCCGCATCAACCAGAGCGAGAAGGCGCGCATCCAGGATTCCGAGGACGAGGCCAACTACCGGGGCACGGAATACATCGGCAAGCTGGGGATCGAGCAGAGCTTCGAGTCCGCGCTGCACGGCGCCACCGGGGTCGAGCAGATGGAGACCTCGGCGGGCGGGCGGGCGGTGCGCAAGCTCTCCAGCCACGCGGCAACGCCCGGCGACAGCGTGATGCTGTCCATCGACATCAAGCTGCAGAAACTCATCGAGGAGCTGTACGGCACCCGCCGTGGCGCGTTGGTGGCCATCGACCCGCGCAACGGCGAGATCCTGGCCCTGGTCAGCAAGCCCACGTTCGACCCCAATCTTTTCGTCGAAGGCATCGATGTCGAGAACTGGACGGCGCTCAACGAATCCATCGACAAGCCGCTGCTGAACCGGGCCCTGCGGGGTACGTACCCGCCAGGCTCCACCTACAAGCCCTTCATGGCGCTGGCCGCGCTGCAGCTGGGCAAGCGCTCGCCCAGCCTGGTGGTGAACGATCCGGGGTACTACACCTTCGGCGGCCACACCTTCCGCAGCCACGAGGGCGGGCTGGGCGGTGTGGACATGCACCGCGCCATCCAGCAGTCGAGCAACACCTACTTCTACTCGCTGGCGGTGGACATGGGCGTCGATGCCATCCATGACTTCATGAAGCCGCTGGGCTTTGGGCAGTCCACCGGCATCGACCTCAATGGCGAAGTGCGGGGCACGCTGCCCAGCACGGAGTGGAAACGCAATGCCTACAAGCGCCCGGACATGAAGCGCTGGTTTCCCGGCGAGACCGTGTCCCTGGGCATCGGCCAGGGCTACAACAACTTCACCATGCTGCAGCTCGCGCTGGCGCAGGGCACGCTGGCCAACGGCGGCATCCGCTACCGGCCGCACATGGCCAAGGCCGTGAAGAACGCGGTCACGGGCGTCGTCACCGAGATCGTGCAGCCGCCCGGCGAAGACCTGGGGTATCTGCCCCGGAACGTGGACATCGTGCGCAATGCCATGGTCGCCGTGAACAAGGGCGGCACCGGCACGCGCGTGTTTGCCGGGGCGCCGTACACCTCCGGCGGCAAGACCGGCACGGCGCAGGCGGTGACCATGGGCCAGAACGTGAAGTACAACGCGAAGGCGCTGGAAGAGCACCAGCGCGACCACTCGCTGTATGCGGCGTTCGCCCCGGCAGAGCAGCCCACGATAGCGCTGGCGCTGATTGTCGAGAACGCCGGGTTTGGCGCGGCCCATGCGGCGCCCATCGCGCGCCGCGTATTCGACTACTGGCTGATGGGGGACTACCCGAGCGAGGAAGACATCGCGGCGGTGCAAAAGGGCCAGGCCGGCGCTCCCATTGGCAAGCCGCGCAAGGCGGCGGATGTGCCCGTGGCGGCGCCTTGATATAAAAACAATAGCTGTTAGCGCAATACAGATAAGCGCTGGAGCCCAATCCGGCATCGAATCGCGGTGCCGGCCATTCTCGAAATGAACCCGGTGCCTGCGCCTGGGCGCTGCCCCATGCCGGGCCGTGCCGCCCTCAGGCCGCCGCCGCCCGCGCTGGCGGTGGCTGAAGCTGGCTGAACACCAGCGCCGCCACGATCAGCGCCGCGCCGCCCAGGCCCGCCCATCCCAGCCGCTCGCCGAGCAGGGCCCAGGCGGTGAGCGCGGCGAACACCGGCTCCAGCCCGAACACGATGGCGCTGCGCATGGCGTCCACCCGCTGCTGGCCCCAGGCCTGCAGCGTGACCACCACCACGCTGGCCAGCAGGCCCAGGTACAGCAGCGCCACCCAGGCATCGGCGGGCAACTGCGCGGCGGTGTGCAGCCAGCCCATGCCGCCGCCCTGGCCCAGCAGCATGAACGTGGAAGCCAGTGCCATGACGGTCGCCTGCGCGGCCGCCATGCGCGTGGCCCGCGGCGGGCTTGCCGCCGTGCGGCGCGCGCACTCCTCCAGCGCCAGGATGTAGATGGCGTAGAACACCGTGCTCGCCAGCGTCAGCGTATCGCCCAGGTTCCAGGGCTCGTTCTCGTGGAACATCAGCGCCATGCCCGTGCAGGCCAGGGCGCACGCCGCCCACAGCGGCCAGCCGTAGCGGCGCCCCAGCGCCGCCATCGCAATCAATGGCACCACCAGCACATTGAGCCCGGTCACGAAGGCATTGCGGTTGCTGCTGGTGCGCGCCAGCCCCTCGATCTGCAGCCAGAACGCGAGGAACAGCAGGACCCCCAGCGCGCAGCCCCACCGCCGCTCGTGGCGCCGCATGCCCCACCACAGCGGGGCCAGCACCACCAGGGCGATCACGAACCGCAGCCAGATGATCTGCAGTGCATCAAGGTGCGCGGACAACAGCTTCATGGCGGGGAAGGTGGTGCCCCACACCACGGTCACCACCAGCAGGGCAATCAGGCCCAGACGTTCGGGTTTCATAGGCTCCAAAACAAGAAAGGGCTGGTCGGTGCCCCGGCCAGCCACTCGCAAAAGATTCCTTGCCGCGCATTGCGCACGGCGCACGGCCGTCGCTCAGGCGCAGCCCCAGGCCAGTGCCACCGTGGAACTGGCTCTGCCAGGCCACCGGTGGCGCCCCCCTCCCTTGGCGCGCAGCGCGTAGAGAGAGGGGTGAAGGCGCGCAGCGCCTCAGGGGGGTGTCAATTAAAAAGATAGCGTGCCTGCAGGTTCAGGCGCAGCATCTCGCCCTGCTGGCCGTCGAACGTCGTGCGGCGGCCGCCGATCAGCTCGCCGCCCAGCTCCACGTTCTTGATGGGCAGGTAGTACATGCCGGCATGCCACTGGTACAGCTTGTGGTTGCCTTCGGCGCCGTAGGCGTCCACATAGGCGTCGCCCAGCTTGTGGCGCGAGCGGACCATGCCCAGCGACACGGTGCCGCGCAGCTTCTCGCTGAACACGTTGGACAGGCCCAGCACCACGCCGTGCGACTTGTCCAGGCGCACGGTGCCGCCGTCCAGCACGGGGTAGTTGGTGCCCACCAGGTAGGCGCCGTCGCCGTCGCCGTCCAGGCGCGTGTACTGCGCCATCAGCGTGGTGGTGCCGGTGATCTTGTAGCCCGCGCCCAGGCCGAAGCCGGTGCCGCGCTTGCCGATGCCGTCCACGCGCTGCTCGTGCGAGAGCAGGCGGGCGTTGATGTTGCCCCAGTCGAAGGCCTTGTCCACGCGGGCCACGAAGTTCAGGCTCTTGGCGCCGTCGGTGGGCTCTTCCACCGCGAACTGGAACTTGGCCAGGTCCGGGTTGTTGTAGGTGTAGCGCACCTGGGCCGGGCGGCGGAAGGTGGCGCCGGGCGGGCCGTTGAAGTCCACGGTCTCGGGCAGGTTGTCCACGTCCATGAAGGTCGACCAGGTCTGGCCGATCAGCCAGCCGGCGTACTCGCCGTAGGCGTGGCGCAGGCGCAGGCGGTTGCGGTTGCACTCGGCGCCGCAGTAGGCGTAGAAGTCGGCCTCGATCTTGGTGTTGAAGGTTCCGATGGAGGTGGGCGTGGAGGTCTCGAAGCCGAAGCGCGAGGTCTGCGCCGTCAGGCTGCTCTTGCCGTGGCGGCTGTCGCCCAGGGGCTGCTCCATCAGGTTGGTGAAGGTGTCGCCGGGCGCCGTGCCCTTGAAGTCCTTGACCATGTTGGCCTCGGCAAAGCCGTACACGCGGATCGAGGTCTCGCTGCCCGGCAGGCGGAAGCTGCCCGGAATGTCGCCCAGCACCACGGCGTCCTTCTGCTTGAGTTCCACGGCCTCGATGCGGTCGTTCCAGGCCGATGCCGACGCGGCGGGCGCGGCAGGCGCCTGGGCCTGCTGGGCCTTGAGCTGGTTGAGCTCGGCGCGCAGGGCCTTGAGCTCGTTGCGCATCTCTTCGAAGTCCTTGGCGGACTGCGCGAACGCGGCGGGGGGCAGGCTGCACAGGCCGGCGGCCAGCAGGGCGAGGAACGTGGGGTTCAGTTTCATGGTCACTCCGGTAGGGGCTGGTAATGGCATTGCATGGGCCTGGATCTCAGGCGCTCATGCGGCCGATGAAGGCGCGGATTCGGTCGTTGGCGGGGTTGTTGAAGAATTCGGCGGGCGTGGCGTCGTGGGCGATGCGCCCCTGGTCGAAGAACATCACGCGGTCGGCCACCTCGCGGGCGAAGCCCATCTCGTGGGTCACCACGATCATGGTCATGCCGCCACGGGCCAGCTCGCGCATCACGTCGAGCACCTCCTGCACCATCTCCGGGTCCAGGGCCGAGGTGGGCTCGTCGAACAGCATCACCTGCGGCTGCATCGCCAGCGCGCGGGCGATGGCCACGCGCTGCTGCTGGCCGCCCGACAGCTGCCAGGGGTACTTGTGCGCGTGGTCCTGCATGCCCACGCGGCGCAGCAAGGCCATCGCCTGCTCGTTCGCCTGGGCCCGCGGCGTGCGGCGGATGCGGCGGGGCGCCAGGGTCACGTTGTCCAGCACGCTCATGTGGCCGAACAGGTTGAACTGCTGGAACACCATGCCGACCTCGCTGCGCTGCTTTTGCAGCGTGGCCAGGTCGTCGGTGACTTCCTCGCCGCCGATGGTGATGCGGCCGGAGTCATGGGGTTCGAGCCGGTTGATGGCGCGCAGCAGCGTGCTCTTGCCGGAGCCCGAGGCGCCGATGATCACGGTGACCTCGCCGGTGTTGAACACGGTGGACACATCGCGCAGCACCTGGTGGGCGCCGAACGACTTGCAGACCCGGTCCACCACGATGAAGGGTGTGGCCTGGCGTGTCATTGGTTGCGGCCTTCCACGTCGAAGCGGTATTCCACCGCGTTCGAGATCTGCGTGACCAGGGTGGTCAGCAGCAGGTAGGTGATGGCCACGGTGGACAGCGTGGCAATGGGCTGGAACGTGGCGGACTGGATGCGGTTGCCCACGTTGGTCAGCTCCACCACGCCGATGGCGTAGGCCAGCGACGAGTCCTTGAGCAGCGCCACGAAGTTGCTGACCAGCGGCGGCAGCGATATCTTGAAGGCCTGTGGAAACACCACGTCCAGGAACACATGCATGCGGCCCAGGCCCAGGGCCTTGGCGGCCTCGGTCTGGCCGCGCGGCACGGCCAGCAGGCCGGCGCGAATGGCCTCGGCGTTGTAGGCGCCCACGTTCAGGCCCAGCGCCAGCACGGCGGCCGCGAAGTCGGGCAGGTTCAGGCCCGGCACCAGCACCGGCAGCGCGAAGTACACGAACAGGATCTGCACCAGCAGCGGCGTGCCGCGGATGACCCAGATGTAGAAGCTGGCCACCCAGCGCACGGCGGCAAAGCGCGCGGTGCGGGCGAGCGCGGCGGCGGTTCCCAGCACCAGCCCGACGCTGCCGCTGATCAGCGTGAGCCACAGGGTGGTGCGCGCGCCGTCGGAGAACGCCTGGGCGTTGGGGCCGATGGGCTCGGGCAGGAAGGACAGCAGCTTGCCGAGCAGTGCCAGCACCAGCACCATCAGGATGACGGCCGAGACGAGCGTGGCGTTGCTGCGCTGCTGGCGGCTCCAGCGCTGCGGCCAAAAGGCGGTGAGCATGAAAAAGACCCCTGTGACTACAAGCGGGTCGTGCTTACTGGCAGCGGACGTCTTCGTTGAAATACTTCTTGGACAGCGCGGCATAGCTGCCGTCGGCCATGACTTCGGCCAGCGCCTTGTTCCAGCCGGCGGCCAGCGAGCTGTTGCCCTTGGCCACGGCGGCGGCGATGCGCTCGATGAACAGCATGTCGCCGAGCTTGAAGCCGGCGCCGGGGTTCTTCTCTGCCACGGCCTTGGCCACGAAGCGGTCGGTCACCCAGGCGTCCACGCGGCGCGAGTTCAGCGCGCTGCGGGCATCCACGTCGGTGGGGAAGTTCTTCATTTCCTTGATGGACGAGACCTTCTGCACGTTTTCGAGGTAGCTCGTGCCGGTCTGCACGGCCACCACCTTGCCCGCCAGGTCCTTGGCGCTCTTGATGGCGGGGTCCATGGCGATGATCATGCCGCCCGAGCAGTAGTGCGGGTCGGTGAAGGTGACGGCCTTGGCGCGCTCTTCGGTGATGCCGTGCGAGGCGATCACCAGGTCCCAGCGGTCCTGGCGCAGGCCGGTGAGCAGCGCATCGAAGCCCAGAGTCTTCCACTGGATCGCGAGGCCCATCTTCTTGGCCACCAGTTCGGCCGTCTCCACCTCGAAGCCGGTCAGCGTGGTGCCGTTGAAGAAATTGAACGGAGCGAACTGCCCCTCGGTCGCGATGAGGATCTTGCCGTCCTTCTTGACCTCGTCCAGCGTGCGGGCCTGGGCAGAAGCGAAAGCGGCGCAGAGCGCGAGGGCGGTGGCAACAGCCTTGAACAATTTCATGGGATGGGTCCTGTCGGGGGTATTTCAGGTACAAAAAATCCGGCATGCGGGTAGCAGGCCGGAGGCTGGTGGATCGGATGCACAGGCATCGCGAAACGCGAAGCCTGCCGTCATCAAGTAGTAACGATTATAAATATGCGAATTTTTTCCTTGGGCCTGCGGACAACCCTCAAAGCCCCGTTGTGTGCCAATTCACAACAGGTTTAGAGCGGCGTCCCCAACCGGACGCAGGGGCTGGGCCCGCGGTTGCAGTGCGCGGTCTGCACTACCGGCGCGCCCCAGCCCAGTGCCCCCGCGCAAGTGCCGCCCCGCCGCGCTGGGGGCGTCCCCCTCCAGGGGGCGGCGCCGAAGGCGACTCAGGGGGTTACCGAAGAAATGCGTCGTAGCCGGTCTTGAGGATCAGCGTGCTCACCACCACGATGAAGATGCCGCGCACAAAGCCCGTGCCGTGCTTGAGCGCCAGGTGCGTGCCCAGCAGGCTGCCCACCACGTTGGCCACCGCCAGCGTCACCGCGAAGTGCCACCACACGTGGCCCTTGGCCGCGAACAGTGCGATGGCGGCAAAGTTGGTCGCGCAGTTGAGCAGTTTGGCCGACGCCGATGCGTTGAGGAAGTCATACCCCAGCAGCCGCACGAACAAAAAGACGAAGAAGCTGCCGGTGCCGGGGCCGAAGAACCCGTCGTAGAAACCGATCAGCACGCCGATCAGGCTGGCGGCCACCACCTCCGTGCGGCCGCTGTAGCGCGGCGTGTGGTGCCGCCCCAGCTCCTTCTTGGCCAGGGTGTAGGCCAGCACACCCAGCAGCACCAGCGGCAGCAGCTTGCGCAGAAAGTCCGCCGACATCACCGTCACGGCCCACGCGCCGGCGAAAGATCCCGCGAACCCCGCGGCGGCCGCGGGCAGCATGGCGTGCCACCGCACCTGCACGCGCCGGCTGTACTGCCAGGTGGCCATGGCCGTGCCCCACACCGACGCGGCCTTGTTGGTGCCCAGCAGCGTGGCCGGCGGCGCCGCCGGAAAAGCCGCGAACAGCGCCGGCACCATCACCAGCCCCCCTCCGCCCACGATCGCGTCCACAAACCCTGCCAGCAGCGAGGCCAGGGTGATAAAAATCCATTCCATCGCTGGATTGTCGCACCCGGTGCGCTATCAATTCAGGAGTCATCGGTGCGCCCGTCGAGGCCGCACACGCTGCGAGCAGGCAAGAAAAAGGCGCTGGGATCGCCAGCGCCTGGAAAGGGTCTGCACCTCGTTGGGTGCTTTGAATATGTTTATTGGTAGAAAGTGTCTCCTCGGGCCCCTCGCTTGGCACACCGAAGCGCGCTCTCGAGTGCCGCAACTGTAACGGCCGCACCCCTGTGGTGCATTGGGGGTTTCCCGACCCCTTTCCGGGGCATGGGGCTGGGGCACCCCCTGCATCTCCCTGGCATTTTCTGCTGGCATGGCTCGTGCAACCTGCTTGTAACAATTTGCGATAAGGAGCCTTCATGCGGGGAACTGTGCACCGGATTGTGGCGTGGGTGGTCTTGACCTTGGGGCTGTGTGCGGCTGCGCTCGCGCAGGGCACGCCGCCGGACGCAGTGCCTGCGCCCGTGCGGCCCATGCTGGTGGCCCAGGACACGATCAGCGCTGCGCACACCGGCTGGATGATGACCTCGACCGCGCTGGTCCTGCTGATGACGCTGCCGGGCGTGGCGCTGTTCTATGCGGGCATGGTGCGCAAGAAGAACGTGCTCAACACCATGGCCAGCGTGGTGGCGGTGGCGGCGCTGGTCAGTCTGTGGTGGTTCGCGGCAGGCTACTCGCTGGCCTTCACGCCCGGCAGCCCGTGGCTGGGCGGGTGGGACCGGGCGGGCTTTGCCGGGCTGGACTTCGATCTCGCGGGCGGCAAGCTCGCGGTGAGCCATGTGGCGCCGCACATCCCCGAGTCGGTGTACGCGATGTTCCAGCTCACCTTCGCCATCATCACCGCCGCGCTGCTGGTGGGGGCGCTGGTCGAGCGCATGCGGTTTTCTGCGCTGCTCATCTTCACCAGCCTGTGGACCCTGGTGGTCTATGCGCCGGTGGCGCACTGGGTGTGGGAGCCCGGCGGCTGGCTCGCGAAGATGGGCGCGCTCGACTTTGCGGGCGGCTCGGTGGTGCACGTCAACGCGGGCGTCGCGGGGCTCGTCTGCGCGTGGTTCCTGGGGCGGCGCACGGGGTACGGGCGCGAGCCTTTCGAGCCCTACAACCTGGGGCTCACCATGGCGGGCGCCGGCATGCTGTGGGTGGGCTGGTTCGGCTTCAACGCGGGCTCGGCCGTGGCGGCCGATGGCCGGGCGGGCCTGGCCATGGCGGTCACGCACCTGGCCGCCGCCGCTGGTGCGCTGTCCTGGATGCTGGGCGAGTGGGTGGTGCGCGGGCGCCCTTCGCTGCTGGGGCTGTGCTCGGGTCTGGTCGCGGGGCTCGTGGCGATCACGCCCGCCGCAGGCTTCGTCACGCTGCGCTCGGCGGTGGTGATTGGCCTGGTGGCCGGGCTGGCATGCTACTGGGGCGCCACGGGGCTCAAGCGCCTGCTGCGTGCCGACGATTCGCTGGATGTGTTTGGCGTGCATGGCATTGGCGGCATCGTGGGCTCGCTGCTCACGGGGGTGCTGGCCAGCAAGACCGTGGGGGGCGTGCAGGGCAGCCTGCTCACCCAGGCCATCGGGGTGGGCGCCGTGATGGCCTACAGCCTGGTGGTGACGGCCGCGCTGCTGTGGATCATCAATTTTGCGATGGGCGTGCGCGTGGATGCGCAGAGCGAGCAGACCGGGCTCGACATCGCCCAGCACCGCGAACACCTGGGCGGCTGAATGAAGCCCGCTCTCCCGAGGCCCTGCGGGCCTTCCCCCGCTCTCGCACCGCCGCGCAATGCGGGCCGGGGGGCGCAGCCAGCGCGGCGGCCCGCGCCTGGGCCGCACCGGTTTCATTCGCCGCGGGTTGTGCGCAGCGCAATGGATGACTGAAATGCAGTAAGGAGCCGACCATGCCCGATTCCGACAAGCTCGCCATTGCCGCCCACCTGCATGTGCTGCTGCGCCGCAAGACGGGGCGCGTGACCGACACCGAGTGGATGGCGGCCAACGCCGAGTACGCGCTGGAGATCGTCCGGTTCGCGCGCCAGCGCGCGCAGGAGGACAACGCGCCCGAACTCACCGAATGGGCGGACCGCCTGGACCAGGCCATCCATGCCGCGCCACCGCCCGCCCCGCGCCGCCCCTTGCTGGATGTGGCCACCCAGGCGGTGCGCCAGCGCATGGCGCCGCCCCCGCCGGAGCCCGCGCCCGAGGTGCCCCGGTATGTCGGGGGAATCCGCTGACCGCGCCGCGGCCGTGGGGCCCGCGCGTGGGCGGGATCCATATCAGTGCGCTGCCGCGCCCTGCACGAACAGGCCCGCCGTGGGCAGCAGCCCGGCCAGCTTGTCGTCGCCATAGGTGCGCAGCACCTGCGCAATCACGACCTGGTAGCCGTTGAGCCACTGCGCTTGCGCCGCCTTGGCCTTCAGGTGGGCGGGGTGCTGCATCAATGCCTGCAGGGCCTCGAGCGACTGCCAGTAGTACACGTTGGACACCAGGCCCTTGCCCGTGTCCTCCCACGATTCCTCGCCCAGGTAGCCGTCGATGGAGCGGGCGGCGGTGGCAATCGCCTCGTCCAGGCGGTGGAAGGCGTCGTCGAACTGTTTGGTGGCGAAGATGAAGGTGGAGGAGTACATGGGCGCGATGGTACCCACGCCTATGCCGTGCGCCGCGCCTGGATGATCCACTCCGCCGCCTTCTCGGCCAGCATCAGGGTGGGCGAGTTGGTGTTACCGCTGGTGATGGTGGGCATGGCCCCCGCATCCACCACCCGCAGGCCCGCAATGCCGCGCACGCGCAGTTGCGAGTCCAGCACGGCCATCGGGTCATCATCCCGCCCCATCTTCGTCGTGCCCACGGGGTGGAAGATGGTGGTGGCGATGTCGCCGGCCAGGCGCGCCAGGTCCTCGTCGCTCTCGAACTGCACGCCGGGCTTCCATTCCTCGGGCCGGTACTTGGCCAGCGCGGGCTGGGCCACGATGCGGCGCGTGACGCGCAGGCTGTCGGCCGCCACCTGGCGGTCTTCGGCGGTGCTCAGGTAGTTGGGCGCGATGGCCGGTGCGGCCTTGAAGTCGGCGTTCTTGATGTTCACCGTGCCCCGGCTCGTGGGGTTGAGGTTGCACACGCTGGCCGTGAAGGCCGGAAAGCTGTGCAGCGGCTCGCCAAACGCGTCGAGCGACAGCGGCTGCACGTGGTACTCGATGTTCGGCCAGGGCTGGTCGGCGCTGCTGCGCGTGAAGGCGCCCAGCTGCGAGGGCGCCATGCTCATGGGACCGCTGCGCTTGGTCGCGTATTCGAGCCCGATCTTGGCCTTGCCCCAGAGCGAGCTGGCCATGGTGTTGAGCGTGGGCACGCCGCCCACCTTGAACACCGCGCGGATCTGCAGATGGTCCTGCAGGTTGGCGCCCACGCCGGGCAGGTCGTGCACCACGTCGATGCCGTGCTGGCGCAGCAGCGCGGAGGGGCCGATGCCCGAGAGCTGCAGCAGCTGCGGCGAGTTGACGGCACCGGCGCTCAGGATGACCTCGCCCGTGGCGCGGGCCGTGACCATCTCATGCCCGTCCCACACCTGCACGCCCGTGCAGCGCTTGCTGCCGTCGGGCTGCGTCTCGATGAGGAGCTTGGCGGCCTGCGCGCTGGTCCACATCTCGAAGTTGGGGCGGCCGTAGCAGGTGGGCCGCAGGAAGGCCTTGGCGGTGTTCCAGCGCCAGCCGCTTTTCTGGTTGACCTCGAAGTAGCCCACGCCCTCGTTGCTGCCGCCGTTGAAATCGTCGGTGGCGGGGATGCCGGCCTGCTGCGCGGCCTGGGCGAAGGCGTCCAGCACGTCCCAGCGCAGGCGCTGCTTTTCCACGCGCCATTCGCCGGAGCTGCCCGTGGCCTTGTTGCCGTGCAGGCGCTTGAAATTTTCATTCACGCCATCGGGCTGGTCCAGGCGCCAGTGGTCCTCGTGGCGGCGGAAGTAGGGCAGGGCGTTCTCCCATCGCCAGCTGGCGTCGCCCGTCAGCTCGGCCCACTGGTCGTAGTCGCGCGCCTGGCCGCGCATGTAGATCATGCCGTTGATGCTGCTGCAGCCGCCCAGCGTCTTGCCGCGCGGGTAGCGCAGGGTGCGGCCGTTCAGGCCCGCGTCGGGCTCGGTGTTGTAGAGCCAGTCGGTGCGCGGGTTGCCGATGCAGTAGAGATAGCCGACGGGGATATGGATCCAGTGGTAGTCGTCCTTGCGGCCTGCTTCGATCAGCAGCACGCGGTGGCGGCCGTCGGCGCTCAGGCGGTTGCACAGCAGGGCGCCGGCGGTGCCTCCGCCGATGATGATGGTGTCAAACGTGGTGTGGTCGCTCATGGGCAGGCGGTGCGGTGCAAGGGTTGGGACGGAGGGCCATTGTGCGGATGGCACCACGCGTGTCGAGAGGGTCAGTGCCTATTGCTACTAAATATGTAGCTTGAAGTGCTTGATGCCAAAGCGCTGGAGGCCTGTTTGATATTAATTTCACGCGGCCCCGGCCGGCCTGTGCTTGGCGGCCCGTGCGGGCGGGCGTAAATCCTACGCGCCGCCTGTGCGTGGCTCCGCTACCATGCACCCTCTCTTTCCCTCTTGGCGGCCGCGCCGCCCAGTCCATGACCGACCACGCACCTCGCATTGTTCGCGCCGACACGCCCCAGGGGGCGAGTGCGCAACTGCATGGGCGCTGGGGCGCGGCCGAACTGGGCACACGGCCGCAGTGGGAGGCGGTCTGCGAGCAGCTGCGCGCCAGCCCCCCCGCGCCCGGGCTGGGCTGGGACCTGACGCAGCTGCAGTGGCTGGACCACGTGGGCGCGCAGCTGGTGTGGAACCACTGGCAGCGGGCCTGGCCGGCGCAACTGGCCTGTACCGACGGCCAGCGCGACATGCTGGAGCGCGTGGCGGAGTTCACCACGGCCACCCCGCCGGCCCGGGAGCCCTGGCGCCTGGCCGAGCAGGCGGACCACCTGGGCGTGCTGGTGCTGCACGGCCTCAGCCATGCGCGGCACATGCTCGAAATGGTGGGGCAGCTGCTGCTCGACCTGGGCCGCCTGGCGCGCGCGCCGCGCCGGGGGCCGTGGCGCGACGTGTCGGGCCACCTGTACCGCATGGGCGCCACGGCGCTGCCCATCACGGCGCTGGTGGGATTTCTGATCGGCGTGGTGCTGGCCTACCTGATGAGCCTGCAGCTGCGCCAGTTCGGGGCCGAGTCGTTCATCGTCAACATCCTGGGCATCTCGCTCATCCGCGAGCTGGGCCCCATGCTGGCGGCCATCCTGGTGGCGGGGCGCTCGGGCTCGGCCATCACCGCGCAGATCGGCGTGATGCGCGTGACCGAGGAGCTCGATGCCATGCGCGTCATGGGCATCCCGCACGGCTTTCGGCTGGTGATGCCGCGCACGCTGGCGCTGGCGCTGGCCATGCCGCTCATCAGCGTGTGGACCACGCTGGCCGCGCTGGCCGGGGGCATGCTGGCGGCCGACATCTCCATGGACATATCGCCCGCGTATTTCGTGCAGGCGCTGCCCGCGGCGGTGAAGGTGGGCAACCTGGGGCTCGCCATGGCCAAGTCGGTGGTGTTCGGCGCCTTCATCGCGCTCATCGGCTGCCACTGGGGGCTGCGCGTGAAACCCAACACCCAGAGCCTGGGCGAGGGCACCACGGCCTCGGTGGTCACGTCGATCACCATGGTCATCATCGTGGACGCCTTGTTCGCGGTGGCCTTCAAGAACATCGGAATATGAAGATGAGGTGGCTTCCCCCTGAGCGGCTTCGCCGCTTCCCCCTTCTCCCGAACTGCTGCGCAGCTCGGGAAGGGGGACGCCGCCAGCACCCGCATGTGAAGCCCCCCCTGAGCCGCTTCGCGTCTTCCCCCCAAGGGGGGACGCCACCCGTGGCCTGGCAAAGCCAGTTCCACGGTGGCACGGGTATTGCGCCGCGCCAGTTTCTACCGGAGCGTGGCCATGGCTGAGCGCATCGCCAAGCCCGAGCACATCGCAGTCGCGCCGGGCGAGCCGCCCATCGTGGACGTGCAGGGCCTGTGGACGGTGTTCGGCAAGGGCGACGAAGCCTTCACCGTGCACCAGGACCTGAACTTCACCGTGCAGCGCGGCGAGATGCTGTCGCTGGTGGGGGGCTCGGGCACGGGCAAGACGGTACTGCTGCGCCAGATCCTGGGGCTGGCCAGGCCGGCGCGCGGCACGGTCACGGTGCTGGGGCGGCCGGCGTCCGAGATGGGGCGCGAGGGCGCGGCCAGCCGCGTGGGCATGCTGTTCCAGCACGGCGCGCTGTTCTCGGCCTTCAACGTGCTCGACAACGTGGCCTTCGCGCTGCGCGAGCAGGGCACCCTGCCCGACGACCTGGTGCGCGATGCCGCGCTGGTCAAGCTGCAGATGGTGGGCCTCAAGCCCGAGCACGCCAGCCGCATGCCGGCCGACCTGTCGGGCGGCATGGTCAAGCGCGTGGCGCTGGCGCGCGCGCTCATCATGGACCCGCCGCTGCTGCTGCTCGACGAACCCACCGCCGGGCTGGATCCGAGCAGCTCCGACGATTTCTGCGCGCTGCTGCGCGAGCTGCGCGCCGCGCTCGGGCTCACGGTGGTCATGGTCACGCACGATCTGGACACGCTGTTCGCGCTCAGCACCCGCGTGGCCGTGCTGGCCGACAAGAAGGTCATCGTCACCGGCCCGCCGCACGAGGTCGCGCATTTCAGGCACCCCTTCATCGAGCACTTCTTCATGGGCGAACGCGGCCAGCGCGCCATGGCCCCGGTACCGGCGGCGGCGCGGCCGGCCGCCTCCCCGCCAGACAAGGAACATCCCTGATGGAAAACAAATCACACGCCCTCGCCGCAGGCATCTTCGTGCTGGTGGTGGCCGCCATGCTGGCGGGCCTGGCCATCTGGCTCACGCGCGACAACGCCAACTACGAGCAGTACGAGCTGTCCACCAAGGACGGCGTGAGCGGCCTGCAGCCCCAGGCCACCGTCCGCTACAAGGGCGTGGCCGTGGGCAAGGTCACGCGCATCGGATTCGACCCCCAGGTCACCGGCAACGTGCTGATCCGCATCGCCGTCAACGAACAGGCGCCCATCAGCCCCACCACCTTCGCCGTGCTGGGCTACCAGGGCGTCACGGGCCTGGCCCATGTGCAGCTGGACGACGCCGACAAGCCCTATCCCGAACTGCCGCCCGGCCCCAGCGGGCTGCCCCGCCTACCGCTCAAGCCCTCGCCGTTTGGCAAGCTCGCCGAGCAGGCGCCGGCCATCCTGGCGCAGGTGGAGGAGGCCACGCGCCGCATCAACCAGCTGCTGGGCGACACCAACCAGCAAAAGCTCACCGAAGCCCTCGCCAACATCGGCCAGGCCGCGGGCAGCGTCAACACCCTGACCCAGCGGCTCGATGCCACCGTCGCGCAGCGGCTGGACCCGGCCCTGGCCGCGCTGCCGCCGCTGGCCAGCGACGCGCGCAAGACGCTGCAGTCGCTGCAGCAGGCCGGCGCCAGCGTGACGTCCCTGGCTGCCGACGTCAGCAAGACCACCCAGCGCCTGGGCGCGGAGGGCGGCCCCATCGACCAGATCACCATCGGCACGCAGTCCCTCGCCCGCGCGGCCGACCAGTTCGGCGCCTCCACGCTGCCGCGCCTGAACCGCGCCGCCGACGACACGTCGCGCGCGGCCCGCCAGCTCGGCCGCACGGCGGGCGGCGTCACCGACAACCCGCAGCTGTTCATCTATGGGTCCGGCCGCATACCGCCCGGCCCCGGCGAGCCCGGCTTTGCGGCACCGTGAGGAGTGTTCATGAAAAGTACTATTAAAAACATAGCTGCCGGCGCCTTCCAGAAAAGCGCTGGCGGCCTGCTGGGCGGCATGGTTCTGGTGGTGGTGATCGGCCTGGCCGGCTGCTCGGCCCTGCCCAGCCCGCCCTCGCGCCCCGTGCTGTACGACTTTGGCCCCGGCCCGGTGGCCCCGGCGCCGGCCGACCGCCGGGCACCGCTGCAGCCCCTGGCCCTGGCCGACGTGGAGGCGCCCGGCCTGCCCGAGGGCAGCAATGCCGTGCTCTACCGCCTGGGCTATGCCGACGCCCAGCAGCTGCGCCCCTACAGCCAGGCCCGCTGGAGTCAGCCCCCCGCCCAGCTGCTGCAGCAGCGGCTGCGCGAGCAGCTGGGCCAGCGGCGCGCCATCCTCAAGGCCGACGACGGTGCGGCCCAGGCGCGCGACGCCAGCCAGGGCGGCCGGCTGCCCCCGGTGCTGCGCGTGGAGCTGGAGGAATTCAGCCATCTCTTCGCCAGCCCCACCGAAAGCGCTGGCGTGGTGCGCCTGCGTGCCACGGTGGTGGAGCTGACGCTGGCGGGCGAGTCGCTGCGCGGCCAGCGTGTGTTCATCGTGCGCACCCCGGCGCCCAGCGCCGACGCGGCCGGCGGCGTGAAGGCCCTGGCGGAGGCCTCCACACAGGTCGCCCAGGAGCTGGCGGACTGGCTGGAACAGGTGACGCGGCGCACGAACTGAGCTGCCGGGGGCACCACCGGTCCCCGCCCGTGCGCCCTCTCGCGGCGCGCGCGCTCCCGGGCCCCCCGCGCCATCCGCTCGCGGCAGCGGCGTTCGCCGCGCGGTGTGGTGCCTGGCCCGCGTCAGGACCGCGGGGGCGGCGGGGCCGTGCCCGGCTCGATCCCCGTCACCACACGCGCATACCGTGCAAAGCTCCAGTACGCCCAGGCCCAGTCGAGCAGCACCACCAGCCGGTTGCGGAAGCCGATCAGGAAATACACGTGCGCAAACAGCCAGAACAGCCAGGCAAAGTAGCCCGAGAACCGCACCGGCCCCGCGGGCGAGGTGAGGTCCACCACGGCGGAGTTGCGGCCGATGGTGGCGAGGTTGCCGTAGTCGCGGTAGCGAAACGCTTGCGTGGCCTGGCCGCGCAGGCGGCGCAGGATGTTGGCGGCCGCCGCGCGGCCCATCTGCTTGGCGCCGGGCGAGACGCCGGGCACCGGCCGGGGAGGCTGGCCGGGCGCGTGGCTCTGGGCGGCGGCAAGGTCGCCGATCACGCTGATCTCCGGGTGGCCGGGCAGCGTGAGGTCGGGCGCCACGACCACGCGGCCCGCGCGGTCGATCGTGCAGCCGGTGGCCTCGGCCAGATGGCGGCCCAGCGGGGAGGCCGCCACCCCGGCCGCCCAGATGATGCATTTGCTCTTGATTTGATAGCTGACTGCGCTTGATGAGCTGGCGTCAGGGGGCGATTCGACCCTCAGGCCGTCACCGTCGATGGTGGTGACGCGGGCCTGCAGGCGCACTTCCACGCCCAGTTTTTCCAGCTGCTCCCTGGCGCGCTGGCTCAGTGCTTCCGGCATGGCCTGCAGCACCCGCGTGCCGCCTTCGAGCAGGATGATCCTGGCGCTGGCCGGGTCGATGTGGCGGAATTCGCCCGGCAGCGTGTGGCGCGCGATCTCGGCCAGGGTGCCCGCCATCTCCACGCCGGTGGGCCCGGCGCCCACGACCACGAAGTTGAGCCAGTCGGCGCGGCGGACGGGGTCGGGCTCCTTCTCGGCGGCCTCGAAGGCCAGCAGGATGCGGCGGCGGATCTCGAAGGCATCGTCCAGCGTCTTGAGCCCGGGCGCGTGCGTGGCCCACGCATCCTGGCCGAAGTAGCTGTGCGTCGCGCCGGCCGCGACGATGAGATGGTCGTACGGCAGGGGGGCGGAGGGATGGGGGCCGTCCTTCAGATACACGGTGCGCGCCGCCACGTCGATGTGCGTGACCTCCCCGAGCAAGGTGGTGGCGTTGGGCTGCTGGCGGAACAGGTGGCGGATGGGGGCCGCGATGGCGGGGGCCGACAGACCGGCGGTGGCCACCTGGTACAGCAGCGGCTGGAAGAGGTGGTGGTTGGTCTTGTCGACCAGGGTGATGTCCACGGCCGCACCGCGCAGCGCCCGGGCGGCTTCCAGGCCGCCGAAGCCGCAGCCGATGATGACGACGCGGGGGCGGGACGAAGGGGTGGAGGCTGGGGTCATGCCCCCATTATTGGGGCACCGCCCGCGCCGCTTCAGGGAGGGCCCATGAACCCCATGTCCACCGGATAGTCGGGCCGGCCGGCGGCGGCGCCGAAGTGCGTGATGTTGGGCAGCACGCCGGCCATTTCGCTGTCGGCCACGCCAAACCACCTGGCCAGGGTGGCCGCGTACTGGTCCACCGAGGTGGTGGGCAGCAGGCGGCCCTGGCCCACGTGCCACTGGTCCTCGGGGGCCGCGGTGTTGGTGATGCTCACGGGCGGTGCGCTGCCGTAGAACGCCTTGCCCTTGACGGCGCCGCCCACCACCAGGTGGTGGCTGCCCCAGCCGTGGTCCGAGCCGTCGCCGTTGGAGCTCAGCGTGCGGCCGAAGTCCGACGCGGTGAACGCGGTCACCTTGTCGGCCACGCCCAGTTCCACCGTGGCGCTGTGGAAGGCGGTCAGGGCGTCGCTCACGCGCTGCATCAGCAAGGGCTGCTGCGAGATCAGGTTGTCGTGCAGGTCGAACCCGCCCAGCGACACCATGAACACCTGGCGCTTGCTGCCCAGCGCGTTGCGCGAGCCGATGAGGCGGGCCACCATCTTGAGCTGGTCGGCCAGCGAATTGTTGGCGGGGAACGGCGTGCCCAGCGTGGTGCCGGCCAGCGCGCCGGTGATCTGGCTTTCGGACGTGACCGCGCGGGTGGTCACGCGGGTGTACTCGTTCTCCAGCGTGTGCGCGCTGGGCTGCTGGATGAGCGCCGACAGCGCGCCGCGCACCGCGCTGGACCCGTAGACATTGTTCTTCACGCCGTTGATGGCCACGGCGCCGTTCGTGCTGACCTGGTATTGCAGGGCCGAGTCGCCCGAGAGGAACACCGCGTTGCCGGTGACGGCGATGCAGGTGAACAGCGAGTTGCCGTTGGACGAGAGCGCCAGGTCGCCGATGTTGCCGCCCCAGCCCACGGTGGAGCCCTCGGGCGAGGACGACTGCCACACCGACTGCTGGTCGTTGTGCGAGAACAGCTTGGGCGGGACGGGGTAGGCCTTGCGGTCGGGGCTGTTGTACTGCGCGCGCGTCAGGGGCACGACCAGCGGGCCGACGTTCAGCTGCACGGCGGCCTTGCCGCTGTTGAACAGGCCCGCCAGCCCGGTCATGGCGGGGTGCAGCGCGTATTGGCGCCCGTCGGGCAGCGGCGTGGAGGGGTTGAGCAGCGTGGGCGTGAGCGAGGCCTTGGGCAGCGCGATGCTGCCGCGGATGGCGCTGTAGCGGCCGTGGCTGGCGTCGTCGTAGGTGACCACGGTGTTGGCGTAGTCGTTGCCGCCATAGAGGAACACGCAGACCAGGGCCTTGTAGTCGTTGGCCGCGAAGGCGGCTGCCTCGCCCATCGCGGCGAGGTTCATCGCGAAGGGCAGGGCCGTGCCCGCCAGGCCCAGCTGGGTGGAGCGGCGCAGGAACGCGCGGCGGGTGTGGAGTTCGGGTTGAAGCAGGTGCATGGCGTGGCTTCTCGGGTGCGGTCCGGGCTTGTTGCTTATTTCTGGATGAGGTACTCGGCCGAGGCCATGACCAGGAAGACGGCGGCCGCCACGCGGTCGCGCCGGACGTTGTCCGCGCTGGCCGCGGTGACGTTGGTGGCCTTGAGCGCATCGGTGATGAGCTTGACGGTGCCGGCCGAGAGCTGGCCCGCGCACATGAGCAGGTTGATGCGCGCGACGAGCGCGTCCGCGTCGGCGACCAGCGCCAGTTCCTGCGCGTAGCTGGCCTTCAGGTCGAAGCCGTTGTTGGCGGTGCTGGCGTTGTGGGGCAGCTCCGGCGCGTTCACGAAGATGCCGTTGCGGATCACGCCCTGCATGAAGTTGAGGTAGCCGCCCACGCTGCTTTCGTTGACCAGCTGGAACTCGGGCGCCACCGCGCCATTGGCCGCCAGCGCGGTGGACGGCGGGATGTAGCCAGGCCGAAAGAAGTTGAACACCGAGGGCGAGCGCAGCGGGCTTTGCCCCAGCCGCGAGCCCGGGTCGCTGAAGTTGCCGATCTTCCAGCTGCCCTGGGCCGACTCCAGCCCGAAGGTGCGGCCCCACTGGACAAAGCGCAGCATGGGCTCGCGCAGCTTGCCAAACCCGGGCTGGGCGAGGCCGGCGGGCGCGCGCGCCTCGTCGTCGAGCAGGATGGCGCGGACCACCGCGCGCATGTCGCCGCGCACGCCGGCACCGTTGTTGTTGAAGGCGGCGGTCACGCGCGCCACGTAGGCGGGCGAGGGGTTGCTGGTGACCAGCCGCTGGATGAGCTGCTTGCCGATGAACGGGCCCACGTTGGGGTGGTTGAACAGGGTGTCCAGCGCCGTCTTGAGGGCCGCCGCGCCCGGCGTGTTGGCCGGGATGGTGGTGCCCAGGAAGGAGGCCGCCAGCGTGGAATGGCGCGACTCGGTGAGCGCCATCGGCAGGCGCGCGAAGGTGGTGCCGGGCACGACGCGCGTGGTTCCCGGCACGGTGGTCGGCGTGTTCTGCGACTGGTCGTAGTCGTAGCCGGTGAACACGCGCGCCAGGTTGGTCACGTCGCTTTGCGTGTAGCTGTCGATGGGCTTGCCCGCGCTGTCGCGCTGGGGCGTGCCATCGGGGTTGAGCAGCACCAGGCCGATCGACATGAGCTGCATCACCTCGCGCGCGTAGTTCTCGTCGGGCTGTCGGCCGGTGGCGGCGTTTTCCTTCTGGTTGCCGCGCGTATTGAGGTAGTAGCCCATGGCCGCGTTGAGCGTCACGTCCTGCAGCAGGTTGCGGTAGTTGCCGAACGCGTTGGCCACCAGCTGGTCCCAGTACCACGCGAGGGCATGGCTGCGCCAGCTCAGGTCCAGGCCCGAGAGCGACACCACGCAGATCTCCGACAGCGCGAGCGCCACCCGCTTGCGCACCCCGTCGCTGGACTGCAGGAGCTGGTGCCAGATCATGTAGTCGCCCGGGTAGGTGTTGTCGTAGTAGGCCGTGTCCTTGTTGACGTCGGCGTAGCCGCGCTGGTTCAGCCAGTCCCAGCCGCTCAGCGACGGGGGGGCGCTGAACTGGCTCTCCAGCCAGCTGGCGTAGGTGGTGGAGCGCAGGGCGGCGATGTCCGCGGTGGAGGCGGAGAACTGGGCCTGCAGCAGGAAGCGCGCGGCCTCCGCGTCCGTCAGCGGCGCCGTGTGGGTTGCGCCGGGCAGCGCGGAACCGGCGCCCGGGCTGGCTGTCGTGCCTTCTTCCCCGCCACCTCCGCCACCGCCGCAGGCCGCCAGCGCCGCGGATGCGGCCAGCCCGGCCAGCAGGGGAAGGGGGTTCTTCGTGTCTTGGGAAGAAACGGCGGCCGGCGCGGGGTGGCGCGGGCTGTCTTGTGCCTCGCCCGCAGTCTGCGTTGCGGGAGGCGCCTCGGAGGTGGTGTGCATGGATCGTGGGGGGTGAAGGTGCGCGTTCAAAACCAGCGCATTTCAGGACTTCACCACATGCCGTTGCGGCGTGGAAACACAAGCGTTACCAAACGAAACAGCTTGCTGGGAAGGGGCCGCGCGTAACAGTGGAGCAGTGATGGCAAATTGCAACACTTTGTTGGCCGCTGGCGAGGGGCGCCGCCCTCGCCGCCGCGCCCTGTCCTTCAGCCGCCGTAGTCCTGTGCTGACGCGTGCTGCGTGGCATGGCCTACGGTCCCCGCGGCAAATCATTTCTAGAGTCAATCCCATCGCATCACGCACCTGTTCCACGCATTCCGGGTGGATGGCTGACGCGAAATCTTTTCGAGGATGCACGCCATGAATGAAGACACCGTCAAGGGCAACTGGAAGCAGTTCAAGGGAAAAATGATCGAGCAGTGGGGCAAGCTCACGAATGACGATTTCGACGTTATCGACGGCAAGCGCGAACAGTTCCTGGGCAAGCTGCAGGAACGCCAGGGCATCGCCCGCGACGCGGCCGAGAAGCAGCTCAGCGACTGGCAGGCCCGCCACCCCGATTTCCGCTTCAACGACTGAGGCCACGGCCCCTTCGTTTCCCGGCCCCTCCCTTCCTATTTCTATCCATTACCGATCGAGGAGAAACCCATGAAATTCACCCGCACCCTGATGGCTTCTGTCGCAGCCGGCCTGCTGGCCACTTCCGCCTTCGCGCTGACGGACGCCGAATACAAGGCTGGCAAGGAACGCATTTCCGCCGACTACAAGGCCAGCAAGCAAAAGTGCGATGGCCTGCAAGGCAACGCCAAGGACATCTGTGTGAAGGAGGCCAAGGGCGCCGAGGACGTGGCCAAGGCCGAGCTCGACGCGCAGCACAAGCCCAGCCCCAAGGCCACCCGCAAGGTCGCCGACGCGCGGGCGGATGCGGCCTACGGCGTCGCCAAGGAAAAGTGCGACGACCTCAAGGGCAATGACAAGGACGTGTGCGAGAAGGATGCGAAGGCAGCCCGCGTGAAGGCCAAGGAAGATGCCAAGGTGGCCGAGGCCCAGGCCAAGCCTGCGGACAACGCCGCCGAGAAGAACGCGGCGGTGGCCGAGGCCCGCAAGGATGCCAACGCCGAAAAGAACGATGCCGCCTACAAGGCCGCCAAGGAGCGCTGCGACGCGATGTCCGGCGACCTGAAGTCCAAGTGCGTGGATGACATGAAGCGCATGTACGGCAAGAGCTGAGCGCGCAGGGCCCCGGCCCGCGCCCACCCAGGAGCCCCGCCCCGTGCGGGGCTTTTTTCATGGGATGGCCGCGGCCCTGGGGCGGAACCCTGACCTGCATCAATATGCGGGCCGCCGCGAAAAACTAACCTCGCTCCCCTGTCTTTGACCTGGTGCACAAGGGGATTTGCATGGCTCAACTCGAATGGTCCGACGCCCTGGCCCTGGACCTGGCCCTGATGGACGACACCCACCGTGAGTTCGTCGACCTGCTGGCCGCCGTCGATGGCGCGGACGACGCGCGCCTGCTGGCTGCCTGGCAGGCGCTGGTGGAGCACACCGACCACCATTTCGCGCAGGAGGACGCCTGGATGGCCTCCACGCGCTTCGCATCGGGCAACTGCCACAGCATGCAGCACCGGGTGGTGCTGCAGGTGATGCGTGAAGGCACCGCGCGTGCGCAGCAGGGCGACCTCGCGGTGCTGCGGGTGATGGCCAGCGAACTGGCCCTGTGGTTTCCGCAGCATGCGCAGAGCATGGATGCCGCGCTGGCCCTGCACTTGCGCCGCGTGGGATTCGACCCCATCTCGGGCGTGGTGCACGCCCCCGGGGCGCTGCCGGGCGAGCTGATCCACGGATGCGGCGGTGCGACCTGCTCGGAGGACGCCGGGGCTCCATCGCCCGCCGCCGCCTGCGCACCGCGGGAAGCGGTGGCCTGACCTTTCTCCCACCTGCCGGTGCGCCAGGCCCGGCCAGCCGCAATGGCCGGGGTGGGTAATGTGCTTCTGTTTTTATAGCTGCCAGCGCTTGCCAATCAAGCGATGGCGGCTATTTTCATCAAAAACCCGGCGCCGGGCACTCAGTGCCGCGGGCTGCGCGGCAGCAGCAGGCCCGCCATGCGCCACGACAGGTCGCGCAGCGCCCTGCGCAAGGCGGGGGAGTCGGTGGGGCCGCAGGCCGCATCGGGGGCGCCGCACGGGTGGTAGGCCGCTTCCAGCACGTGCTGCTTGGCACTGAGCAGCGCCGCCCGGTCCTGCGCCCGCAGGGCCGCCGTCAGCTGATCGCGGTGGCGCTGCACGTGCTCGGCTTCCGCCGGGGTCAGCGTGGGTACGGGTGCGCCGGTGCATGCCGCCGGGTCCGCCAGGTGCTGCGCCCAGGAGGTCGGCGCGGTGTGCGTTCTCATGCGGCCTCCGCGCGGGGTGCGGTGGGGCGGGCGGCGGGCGGGGTGGGGCGGCTTGGCGCGCCGCCTTGCGACAGCCCGTACCAGTTCACCTTGCGCGTGAGCACCATCACGGCCGCCAGCACCAGGAAGAGCGCGATGGCACCGACGACCAGCGCCGTCTGCTCCAGCTGCAGCAGCAGGTACAGCAGGCCATACAGCAGCGCGATGCCGGCCCCCAGGGGAATGCCGCGCGCCAGGCTGCCCAGCATGTGGCTGGCGTAGTAGGCCAGCAGCAGCACGCAGGCGGTCGCCGCCACGGCGTAGGAGGCGCCGAACGGCAGGTGCTCCGACAGGCTCACGAGCAGCAGAAAGAAGCTGCACAGCGCGCTGCCCACCAGCAGGTACTGCACGGGGTGCACGCGCAGCTTTTTCATCAGCTCGAACAGGCCCACGGCCACGAAGGTGAGTGCGATGAACAGCACGCCGTACTTGGTGGCGCGGTCGGAGAGGGAGTAGGGGTTCACCGGGTCGACGAAGGCCACGCTGAAGCTGTCCGCGCAGTCGCCCGGCGTGGCGCCGGAGGGCGCGTCGTCGCCGCGGGCGCCGTCGTCCGCGCCCCCCAGGCAGATGCGCTTGCCGTGGGCGACATCGGCCTGCGCCGTGGTGGCCAGCGACGACAGCCGCCATTGCGCCGAGAAGCCGGTCTTCTTGACCTCCCGCTCCGATGGCAGGAAGCGCCCCGCGAACGAGGGGTGCGGCCAGCTGCTGGTCATCACCACCTCGGTGCTGCCCCCCAGGGGCACGATGGCCAGGCGCTCGGTGCCCACCAGTTCCAGGTCCAGCGTGGCGGTCAGGCCATCGGCCTTGCCGCGCACCGATTCGGGCAGCACGGCGTGCAGGCCCCGGCTGTAGGTGGGGTGGAAGGTGCCGGGCTTGAGGGCCAGGGCCTGGTCCGCCAGCGTGAGCTGCGCCGTGCGGATGCCGCGCGCGTCGCCCACGGCCATCATCGCGATGGGCGCGCCGCAGTGCATGCGCGAGTTCTTCATGGTGCTTTGCGGCTCGAGGCTGGCCAGCGACCCCCACTGCGCCGTGACGTGGGCCTTGAGGTTGTAGGTGTTCACCTTGTGCAGGCCGCGCGCGCGCTCCTCCATCGCCGCGCCCGTGCTCAGCTTGAGCTGCTCGGGCATGGCCGTGAGCAGGAACTCGCGGCGCTGCTCCACCATGCGGCGCTCGTCGCCCTTGCCGGTTTCCACGTCCCAGGTCTCCACGCAGGCGCTGTGGATCATGGGGCCCATCAGCGTCTGCGGCCCGGCCAGGCTGTCGGCCACGCTCTGCGCGGTGAGGCTGCGGTAGCGCTGGCGGTCGCGCACCACGTTGTCGATCATGCCCAGGCCAAGGAGCAGCAGCAGGGTGACGGCCGCGAGCGCGGCCAGTTTGGTGAACAGGGGGTGCTTGAACAAGAGGTCCTCCACAAGTGAATGTTGTGGAGGCAGTGTTGTGGGCCGGTGTGAGGGCGCTATGAAGTTTGTGAGGCCAGTGTGAAGTCTGGTGCCGCGCCGCCATGACCTGCCAGGTCATCGACGGCCGCGCCCCTTGCGCCTACAACCACCGCTTCACAACAAAGGGGCTGGCATGCGCCATGTGGTCGCGGTGATTCTGGGGGTGGTGGCGGTGGTCCACGCCCTGCCCGTGGTGGGGGTGCTGGGGGCGGGCAGGCTGGCGCAGCTGTACGGCACCCCGGTGCCGGATGCGGGGCTGGAGCTGCTGCTGCGGCACCGGGCCGTCCTGTTCGGGCTGCTGGCCGCCTTCATGGGGCATGCCGCCATGCGCCCCGGACTCCATCGGCTGGCCCTGGTGGCGGGGCTGGTGAGCGTGGTGTCCTTTCTGCTCCTGGCGTGGCTGCAGCGGGGCAGCGGACTGGGCGCCCCGCTGGCCGTGGTCGTGCGGGTGGATGCGGTGGCGCTGGCCCTGCTGGTGGCGGGGGTGGCCGTGCACCTGCGCCAGCGGAGCTAGGCCGCGGCAAAGTCCAGCGTGGCGCGCAGCCCCGGTGCGGTGTTGCGCACCACCAGCTGCCCCCCGTGCAGCGCCATGACGCGCCGCACGATGGCCAGGCCCAGGCCCGAGCCGCTGCGCTCGCCCCCCGGGCGCGCCGTGGTGAAGAAGCGCTCGCCCAGGCGCGGCAGCGCGTAGTCGGGCACGCCCGGGCCGCTGTCCTGCACGGCCACGCAGCTGCCTTCCAGCTCCACCTGCACGGTGCTGCCCTGCGGGGCAAAGTCGATGGCGTTGTCCAGCAGGTTGGTGAGCGCCAGCGTCACCAGTTCGGCTTCCCAGGGGCCGCTGCTTCCCGTGCCGGCCAGCGCGAGCGTGATGCCGCGCTGAGCCGCGCGCGCGCGGGTCTGGCCGATGGCGGCGCGGGCGCAATCGTGCAGGGCCACGGGCGCACGGCCCTCGGCGTGGTGGCGCTGCTCCAGCTTGGACAGTTCCAGCAGCCGGTCGATGATGCGCTGCAGGCGCTCGCTCTGCTGCACCACCTGGGTGGCGAATTCGGCGCGGTCGGCTGCGGGCAGGTCGTCCTGCAGGAGTTCGCCCGCGCCCCGAATGGCGGCCACGGGGCTCTTGAGCTCGTGCGTGAGGGCGCGCACGTAGCCCTCGATGTAGTCGCGCCCTTCCAGCCGGGCGCGCATGCGGTCCATGGCGCGGGCCAGGTCGCCCAGCTCGCCGGGCACCTGGGGCACGGCCAGGGCCGCCATGGGCGGGGTGTCGGGGTCGCGGTGTTCGCCGTCGGCCGGCCCCTGCACGCTCAGGGCGTAGTCGCGCAGGCGGCGCACGTTCCACACCATCCACAGCGTCACGGCCACGCCCACGGCGGCCGAGAGCGCCAGCAGCAGCAGCCCGCCCATGAACACCTTGCGCTCGGCGCGGTCGATGAAGCGCTGCACGGTGCGCGTGGGCTTGGCCACGGTCAGCACGCCGGCGATCTCATTGTTCACGTAGATGGGGGCCGCCACGTGCATCACGCCGCTGGTGTCGTCGCCCTCCACGTCGCGCGTGGAGCGCGCGCCGTACTCGCCGCGCAGCGTGCGGGCCACGTCGCGCCACCGCGAATAGTCAGCGCCGATGGCGCGGTTTTCGGAGTCGAACAGCACGCGCCCCGTGGTGTCGGTCACGTAGATGCGGTAGTCCAGCGACTGCTTGGAGAAACCCCAGATCGCGGCGTCGATGGGCCGGCTCGCATAGCGGCGCACGTGCTGCGCGAACGGGCTGTGCTGGCCCGTGCCGTCGGACAGCCGGCCGGCCGCCAGGTCCTCGCTGGCCAGCTCGGCCAGGATGTTGGCCGTGTCCACCATCATGTCCTCCATCACCTCGCGCACGCTGGGCTTGATCTCGGCCATGAACACGCGCAGCACGAAGAACGCGGCGATGCCGTTGATGAGGAAAAACGCAAAGAGCAGGCGGATGCCGAGGCGCATGGATCTGTGGGGTTTGCTTCAAGAACAATATCTGTCAGCGCTTGATGGGCAAGCGCCAGCGGCCCATTTGGTTTCAGACGTCAAGGCAGTAGCCCATGCCGCGGTGCGTGCTGATGTACTCGCGCGCCGGGTCCACTTCGCGCAGCTTGGCGCGCAGGGTCTTGATGTGCGTGTCCACCGTGCGGTCGGTGCTGTCGCTGTCGTCGCCCCAGGCGGCGGCCAGCAGCGCGTCGCGCGAGTGGATGCGGCCCGCGCCGCGCAGCAGGCACGACAGGAGGCGGTATTCGCGCCGCGTCAGCGGCAGGGCCTGGCCGTGCAGGCTGATGCGCTGCCCGGCCTCGTCGTCATGGAACAGGCTGGCCGTGGCGGTGGGCGCCGCGGCAAGGCGGGTGCCCGCGCGCCGCAGCAGGGCCTTCACGCGGGCCGCCAGCTCGCGCGGGCTGAAGGGCTTGGCCAGGTAGTCGTCGGCGCCCAGCTCCAGGCCCAGCACGCGGTCGATCTCCTCGCCATGGGCGCTGAGCATGAGCACGGGAACGGCCGCGGTCTGCGGGGCGCCGCGCACATCGCGCAGCAGGTCGAGTCCGCTGCCGTCGGGCAGGCCCACGTCCAGCACCAGGAGGTCAAAGCGGTGCGAGAGCATCTGCTGGCGCGCGTCGTGCACCAGCAGGCTGTGCGTCACGGACAGCCCGTCGCGTTCCAGCGCATACGCCACGGTGCGGGCGATGGCGGGGTCGTCCTCCAGCAGCAGAAGCCTTGCAGACATGCCTAGTCACCCCTCGTGCTGCGAGACACCCGCCGCATACGAAACTGGCACGGTCCCGGCCGGGAAGGCCGCCGAAGGCGATTCAGGGGGTGCTCCATCTCAGCGGGAGATGAGGATGGGAAAGAGCTTGCCCAGCCCGTCGGCCATCACTTCCACGGCCAGCGCGGCCAGGATCAGGCCCATCAGCCGGGTCATCACGTTGATGCCGGTCTTGCCCAGCACGCGCGCGATCGGGTCGGCCAGCGCGAAGCACACGGCCGTGGCCAGGGCGATCACCACGCCGTAGCCCACCAGGGCGGCATGCTGCCAGAAGGTCTGCGCGCGGTCGGCGTAGATCACCACGGTGGACATGCTGGCCGGCCCGGTGAGCAGCGGGATGGTCAGGGGCACCACGGCGATGCTGCTGCCCGCGGCGGCCTTCTCGGCGCCTTCCTCGTATTCGTTGGTGCTGGGCTTGGCCTCGGCGGGCTGGGCGTTGAGCATGTTCATCGCGCTGATGAGCAGCAGCATGCCCCCGCCCACCTGGAAGCTCTGCAGCGAGATGTTGAAGAAGTCCAGGATCTGCAGGCCCAGCAGGGCGCAGGCGGCGATCACGCAGAACACGCTGAAGCTCGCCACCTGGATGGTGCGCCGCCGCTGGGGGTACGAGAAACCCTGCGTGTAGTGGATGAAAAAGGGAACGATGGCCAGCGGGTTGACGATGGCCAGCAGGGTGATGAGGGGTTTGAGGTCCATCAGGGCGCTCCGGGAGGCAGGGGGCAGGGCGGTGGATCGGGCTGGGCCCGGCAAGGCAGCGCACAGGCGCCGCCGCCGGGCTGCTGTGCGCGAGTATGCGGTGTTTTTGGCGCGGTTTGGCGCCCGCGCATGCTGCACCGCAGCGCTCTAGCGCCCGCCCGAGACGTCCATCAGCGTGGCGGTGGTGTAGCTGGCGGCGGGCGACATCAGCCACACGATGGCCTCGGCCACCTCCTCGGCCGTGCCGCCGCGCAGCATGGGCACCTGGTGCGAGAGGTCGCGCACGCGGTCGGGCAGGCCGCCGCTGGCGTGGATGTCGGTCTCGATCAGGCCGGGGCGCACGGCGTTCACGCGGATGCCGTCGGCGGCCACCTCGCGCGCCAGCCCCAGGGTCATGGTGTCGATCGCGCCCTTGGCGGCCGCGTAGTCCACGTACTGGCCCGCCGCCCCCAGCCGCGCGGCGGCGCTGGACACGTTGACGATGCTGCCGCCGGCCCCGCCGTGGCGCGTGCCCATGCGCAGCACGGCCTCGCGCGCGCAGACGAAGCTGCCGATCACGTTGATGTCGAACATGCGCTTGAGGCGCGCCACGCCCATCGCCTCCACCCGCGCGGGCACGTCCACCACGCCGGCGTTGTTCACCAGGGCCGAGAGGCGGCCCAGCTGCGCGTCCACCGTGCGGAACATGGCCATCACCTGCGCCTCGTCGGCCACGTCGGCCTGCACCGCCAGGGCGCGGCCGCCCTGGGCGGCGATGGCGGCGACCACGGCCTCGGCGGCGTGCGCGTCGCGGGCGTAGTTGACGGCCACGGCCCAGCCCTGGCGCGCCGCCAGCCGGGCGGTGGCCGCGCCGATGCCGCGCGACCCTCCGGTGATCAGTGCTACTTTGTGGGTGTGGGTCACTGCAAGGACTCCTCTGAAAATGGCCCGCATTTGAACAGAGGTCCGCTCAGCGGCCAGAATGGCGCGTTCAGCGGGCGCCGGGACCGGCGCGTGGGGGAGCCCCGGCACCCGCGCTGGCCGCATGCCCCCGAGTCACACATCAGTCCATCAACGCAGCAAGGAGTCAATGCCATGGGTCAATTCGTCAATCTGACATCAAGCGATGGTCTCGCCGTGCCCGCCTGGGTGGCGCAGCCCGATGCGGCGCCGCGCGGTGCGATTGTGGTGCTGCAGGAAATTTTTGGCGTGAACTCGCACATCCGCGCGGTGGCCGACCGGTTTGCCGCGCGCGGCTACCTGGCCGTCGCACCGTCGACGTTTCACCGCGTGCAGCAGGATGTGGACATGGGCTACACCGGCGACGACATGAAGGCCGGCATGGGTCTGAAGGCCGCGGTCGAGGCCTTGCCCGCGCCAGGCGTGATGCCCGACATCCAGGCCGCCATCGACTACGCCGCGCAGCAAAGCGGCCGCAAGGTCGGCATCGTGGGCTTTTGCTGGGGCGGCCTGTTGACCTGGCGCGCGGCCTGCACGCTGAGCGGGCTGTCGGCGGCCGTGCCTTATTACGGCGGCGGCATGACCTCTGCCGACGAAGCAGCGCGCCACCCGCAGGTGCCGGTGCTGGCGCACTTCGGCCAACGCGACCACTACATCCCGCTCGACACCGTGCAGGCATTTGCCCGCGCCCATCCCGAGGTCGAGGTCCACATCTACGACGCCGACCACGGCTTCAACTGCGACCAGCGCGGCAGCTACGACGAGCCTTCGGCCATGGCCGCGCGCGACCGCACGCTGGCGTTCTTCGACAAACATCTCGCCTGAGGGGCGGCACCATGGCCGCCCCGCTTCAGAGTGTGAAGCCTTTTTGGCATCTGGCGCATGCTGGTAAGGCGCTGGTAGCTATCGGTTTGATAGCGTTCGGGGTCCAGCCTCATGCGGCCGACTATCCCGGGCCGCTGTTCGACGCCCACCTGCACTACAACGAAGAGGCGTGGGACGGCAAGAACGGCCCGCACCCGCCGGCCGACGTGCTGGGCCGCATGCAGAAAAGCGGCGTGCGGGCCATCGTGGCCAACTCCCGGCCCAACACCGGCTCGCTCACGCTGGCCGGCCTGCGCGAGACGCGCGAGGCCGGCGTCGCCGTGGTGCCCTTCGTGCGGCTGTACCGCAGCCGCGCCGACTACACCGGCTGGTTCGCCGACGAGAGCATCTACGCCATGGTGCAGGCCGAGCTGGCGCGCGGCACGGCGGCCGGGCCGTACCGGGGCATCGGCGAGTTCCACCTGTACGACAGCGCCAATGCCGACGGCCCGGTGGCCAGGAAGCTCATGGCTCTGGCCGAGGAGCGCGACCTGGTGGTGCTGGCCCATGTGGACGACGTGGCCATCGACAAGCTCATGGCGCACACCCCCACGCAAGGGCGCAAGCTGCGCCTGATCTGGGCGCACACGGGCATCGGCGGCGCGCCGGCCGAGCGGGTGGACGCGCTGCTCGCGCGCTACCCCGGCCTCGTGGGCGAACTCTCGTACCGGCCGGGCCTGGTGTGCGACGACGACCAGCTGTGCCCCGCGTGGCGCGCGCTGCTGCTCAAGTACCCCACGCGTTTTGTCGTGGGCTCCGACACCTGGGTGAACCAGCGCTGGCAGCACTATGAAAGCCTCATGCAGGGCTACCGCACCTGGCTGGGCGGCCTGCCCGCCGACGTGGCGCGCAAGGTCGCGTGGGACAACGGCGCCGGCCTGTTCGGCGTGGCGCGGCCCTGATCTATCCCCGCGCGGTCCGCGCATCCTCCTCTTTTTCAGGCCACCGGTCCCCTCCCGCACAACACCATGCTCGAGCTTCACCACGCCCCCAGCAGCGCCGCCATGGTGCCGCACATCCTGCTTGAAGAGCTGGGCACGCCCTACGCGCGCGTGTCCGTGGACATCGGCCAGCGTGCCCACCAGGCGCCCGCCTATCTGCGGCTCAACCCCAACGGGCTGGTGCCCGTGCTCACCGACGGGGACCTGGTGCTCTACGAGACGGCCGCCATCACCCTGCACCTGTGCGACACCCACCCCGCCGCGGCCCTGGCGCCCGCGCTGGGCACGGCGCAGCGCGCGCAGTTCTACAAGTGGCTGATGTGGCTCACCAACACGCTGCAGGCGACGCTCATCGTGTACTTCTATCCCCACCGCTGGGTGGACGAGGGCCATGAGGCCGGCATGCTGGAGCTGCAGCGCCACGCGGAGCTGCGCATCGACGGCCTGCTGGCGCAGCTGGACGCCGAGCTGGCCCGCCACGGGGGCCCGTGGTTCCTGGGCGCGGGCTACAGCGCGCTCGACGCCTACGTGTTCACGCTGTGCCGCTGGACCCGCAACTTCCAGCGCACCGCGCCGGCCCGCAGCCGTCCCCACCTGGGGCCGTACCTGCGGCGCATGCTGGAGCGCCCCGCCGTGCAGCGGGTGCTGTTCAACGAGGCGCTGGCCGAACCCTTCGTCTGACGGCGGCGGGCAGGCGCGCTCCCCTACCTGCTCGTGCGCGCCAGATAGCGCTTGCGCCAGAACACCAGCACCAGCGCCACGGCGATGAACGCCATCGAGCCCATCGCCCACCAGAAGCCGTTGGCCTTGTGGATCAGCGGAATGAACTCGAAATTCATGCCGAAGATGCCGGCGATGAGGTTCAGCGGCAGGAACACGGCGGTGAGCGCCGTGAGGGTGCGCATGATGTCGTTGGTGCGGTTGCTCTGCACGGAAAAGTGCATCTGCACGGCGGTCTCCGTGCTCTGCTCCAGCCGCCGCACGTGGTGCACCACGCGCTCGATGTGCTCCAGCACGTCGCGGCTGCGCACCTTGAGCAGGTCCAGCTCGCGCAGGCCGGCGGGGGTGTCGGGCAGGGCCCAGGTTTCGAGGGCGTCGATCCAGTCCTGCACGGCGGTGCGCTGGTCCTCGCAGATTTCATCGAGCTTGTGCAGCGCCAGCCGCGCCTCGAGCAGCGAGCTCCAGTTCACGTAGCGGGCGCGGGGCTTGAGCAGTTCGGTCTGCCAGTGGTCCAGCTGGCGCGTGAGTTCGCGGCGCAGGTCCAGGTAGCCGTCCACCATGAGGTTGACCACGCGCAGCATCAGGTCGGCCGGGCTGGTGGGCCGGCGCGCCCCGGGCACGGGGCTGCTGCGGCCCTCGCTCGCGGGGGCGGGCGTGGCGGCCAGCAGGCGCGCGGCATACGCATCGCGCACGGCGCAGTCCGTGGGGTGCACCGTCAGCAGCAGCTGGTCGAACACCGCGAAGCCCACGGGGCTGGTGTCGATGCGGCGCAGCACCGGCGGGCCGGCCCGCCTGAGCGGGGAGGCGGCGTCGCCGGGCTGCCCCGCTTCGGCCTCCGGGCCGCCGCCCTGCGCGGTGGCCAGCCGGCGGAACACGAGCAGATCGTACTGGGAGGTGTAGTCGTAGTGCGAGGGAAGCTGCGCGTTCAGCAGGTCGGAGACATGCAGGTCCACCAGCTGCAGCCCCACCAGGGCCTGCAGGCTCGCCTGGATCTCGGCCAGCCGCGCCTGGAAGGCCGGGCGCGCGCAGGCGATCCAGACAAAGCCCTGGGCAGGCATCTGCGTGGGCAGCTCGGCCAGCTCCTGCACGCTGCCGCTGTGGATGTGAAAAATGCGCATGCGACCCCGGGTGGCAATAAAAAGTGCTTCTGGCGCTTGTCCATCAAGCGCTAGCAGCTCTTATTTTCGGAGCAAGCGCGCGGCATCGCGCGCAAAGTAGGTCAGCACGCCGTCGGCGCCCGCGCGCTTGAAGGCCAGCAGCGACTCCATCATCACCGCGTCGTGGTCCAGCCAGCCATTGGCGGCGGCGGCCTTGATCATGGCGTACTCGCCGCTCACCTGGTAGGCGAACGTGGGCACCTTGAACTCGTCCTTCACGCGGCGCACGATGTCCAGGTAGGGCATGCCGGGCTTGACCATCACCATGTCGGCGCCCTCGGCGATGTCGATGGCCACCTCGCGCAGGGCCTCGTCGCTGTTGCCGGGGTCCATCTGGTAGACGTTCTTGTCGGCCTTGCCCAAGGCGCCGCGCGTGCCCACCGCGTCGCGGAAGGGGCCGTAGAAGGCGCTGGCGTACTTGGCGCTGTAGGCCATGATGCGGGTGTGGATGTGGCCCTGCACCTCCAGCGCCTCGCGGATGGCGCCGATGCGCCCGTCCATCATGTCGCTGGGCGCGACGATGTCCACGCCCGCCTCGGCGTGCGTGAGCGCCTGGCCGGTGAGGATCTCCACCGTGTCGTCGTTGATGATGTAGCCGGTGTCGTCGAGCACACCGTCCTGGCCGTGGCTGGTGTACGGGTCCAGCGCCACGTCGGTCATCACGCCCAGGGCCGGAAATTCCTTCTTCAGGGCGCGCACCACGCGCGGGATCAGGCCGTCGGGGTTGAGCGCCTCCTTGCCGTCCGGCGTCTTGAGCGCAGGGTCGATGGCCGGGAACAGCGCCAGCACCGGAATGCCCAGCTGCACGCAGTCCTCGGCCACGGGCAGCAGCAGGTCCAGGCTCAGGCGGTCCACGCCGGGCATGGAGGTCACGGCCTCGCTGCGGCCCTGGCCCTCGTGCACGAACACGGGGTAGATCAGGTCGTGCGGCGTGACGGCGTTCTCACGCACCAGATTGCGGGTGAAGGCATCGCGGCGCAGGCGGCGCGGGCGGTTCTGGGGGAAGGGGGCGGGGCTTTGGAGATGCATGTGAAGATTATCCCCCTGAGCCGCTGCGCGGCTTCCCCCAGAGGGGGACGCACCCGGTGGACCGGCAAAGCCGGATCCACGGGTGCACTGGCATGGCGGAGCGCCCGTTGCCAAACGCTGGCGCCGCAGCGCCGCGCCCTGGAAATGCCGCTTGTAACACCTCTTGCCCGGTGCTAAATTGGCGCCGGGCGGCTTGCTGCCCCCCGCTTTCCCTCCCTGAGCGGGGCCTTGGATTGCAGCGATGCAAAACAGGCTTTCCCGGCCCGGCGGATTTGCCGGGCTTTTTTTTGGCGTGGCCCCGGCGGCATGGTGCGGGCCCTTAAACTGCCCCCATGCTCTGGGTCAAAGCCTTTCACATCGTCTTCGTGGCCAGCTGGTTTGCCGGCCTTTTCTACCTGCCGCGCATCTTCGTCAATCTGGCGATGGTGGCGCCGGGCTCGGCCGCGGAGCGTGACCGCCTGCTGCTCATGGCCAGGAAGCTGCTGCGCTTCACCACGCTGCTGGCCGTGCCCGCGCTGGCGCTGGGCGCGTGGCTGTGGATGGGCTATGGCATCGGGCGCGGCCCGGGCAACGGCTGGATGCACGCCAAGCTGGCGGTGGTGCTGCTGGTGATCGGCTACCACCACGCCTGCGGTGTGCTGCTGCGCAAGCTGGCCAACGGCACCAGCCGCAGGAGCCATGCGTGGTTCCGCTGGTTCAATGAAGTGCCGGTGGTCCTGCTGCTGGCCGCCGTGGTGCTGGTGGTGGTCAAGCCGTTCTGAAGTGGGCAGCTCCCTGCGGCGCCGCGCGCCTTCTCCCTGGTCCCCTCTACCGGCCCGCTGCGGTGGCCGGGCCCCGCGCGGCGCCCCTGCCCTCTACCGCGCCCGTGCTTGCGGGGCATGGGTGATGCATGGCGCCATGGATGGCTGAGACGGCATGCACAAGACCTCCGCCTGGCCTCTGGCGCTGATCTACACGGCGCTGATCGTCTTCGCCAGCCTGTTCCCGTTCGACGGGTGGCGCGCGCAGGGCATCGATCCCCTGGTGTTCCTGCTGGCGCCGTTGCCGCCGCCGTACTGGACGGGCTTCGACATCGCCACCAATGTCGTGGGCTATGCGCCGCTGGGTTTTCTGCTGGTGCTGGCCATGCTGCGCTCGGGCTGGCGGCGCGGCGCGGTGCTGCTGTCCACGCTGGTGGGCGTGCTGCTGTCGCTGGCCATGGAGTTTCTGCAGATCTACCTGCCCCGGCGCGTGCCCTCCAACCTGGACCTGCTGCTCAACGCTTCGGGGGCGCTGGCGGGGGCGCTGAGTGCCGCGCTGCTGGAGCGCGCGGGCGCCATCGACCGCTGGAGCGACTTCAGGGGGCGCTGGTTCGTCGCCGATGCCAGCGGCGCCATCGTGCTGCTGGCGCTGTGGCCCCTGGCGCTGCTGTTCCCGGCGGCCGTGCCGTTCGGGCTGGGCCAGGTGCTCGAGCGGCTGGAGGCCGCGCTCATCGAGCTGCTGGCCGATACCCCGTTCCTGGAATGGCTTCCGCTGCGCGACGCCGCGTTCGACCCGCTCTCGCCCAGCGGCGAGCTCCTGTGCGTGACGCTGGGCCTGCTGACCCCCTGCCTGCTGGGCTACTGCGTGATCCGCTCCGTGGGCCGGCGCGCGCTGTTTGCCCTGGGGGTCGTGGCCGTGGGCGTCACGCTCACCGCGCTGTCGGCCGCCTTGAGCTGGGGGCCCGTGCACGCCTGGGAGTGGATGGGCCTGCCCACGCGCGTGGGCGTGTGGGGTGCGCTGGCGCTGGCGCTGCTGCTGCTGGCGCTGCCCCGGCGTGCCTGCGCGGCCGTGCTGCTGGTCGCGCTGGTCTGGCACCTTGCGCTGCTCAACCAGGCGCCCACCAGCGCCTACTTCGCGCAGACGCTGCAGATCTGGGAGCAGGGCCGGTTCATCCGTTTTTACGGCCTGGGCCAGTGGCTGGGCTGGCTGTGGCCCTATGCCACGCTGCTGTATGTGCTGTTGCGCGTGTCCCGGCGCGAGTCGCAAACCTAAAATGGGTGGATGAGCGACACCAACCCCTCGCCGGCCGCAGCGCCCGGCTACTACCAGCGCCACATCTTTTTCTGCCTGAACGACCGGACCAACGGCGAAGACAGCTGCGCCCACCACAACGCGCAGGCGGGCTTTGACCGCTGCAAGGCGCAGGTCAAGGCGGCCGGCCTGGCGGGCGCCGGCAAGGTGCGCGTGAACAAGGCGGGCTGCCTGGACCGCTGCGCGGCCGGCCCCGTCGCGGTGGTCTACCCCGAAGGCACCTGGTACACCTATGTCGACGATGCCGACATCGACGAGATCGTCGAGTCGCACCTCAAGAATGGCCAGATCGTGGAACGCCTGGTGCCACCGGCGGAACTCGGGCGCTGAAAGCGCCTCCATCCTGGACTTTGGAATGATTTCAGCCGCTGGCGCACGACTGCCGTGCGCTAACAGCTATTGATTGAGTAGCAATTCGTGAATGCCCAAACCGAACGCCTGAGCTTGTCCGGCGCCGCTGGCGCCATCGAGGCCGTGCGCGATGCCGCCGCGCCCGACGGCGGTGCGCCTCCCCGGGGCGTGGCCATCATCGCGCACCCCCATCCCCTCTTTGGCGGCACCATGGACAACAAGGTGGTGCAGACGCTGGCGCGCGCCTTCGTGCAGTGCGGCTGGACGGCGGTGCGCTTCAACTTCCGGGGCGTGGGCGGCAGCGAAGGCGTGCACGACGAAGGCCGGGGCGAACTGCAGGACCTGCTGGCCGTGGTGGAACAGGTGGCGCCCGCGGGCGACGCGGGGCCGCGCATCGCGCTGGCGGGTTTTTCGTTCGGCGCATTCGTCACCAGCCACGCGCTGGCCGCCCTCTGGCCGCAGGGCCGCGTGGACCACGCGGTGCTGGTGGGCACCGCAGCCAGCCGCTTCACCGTCGCCCCGGTGCCCCCCGACGCCCATCTGCAGACCCTGGTCGTGCATGGCGAGCAGGACGACACCGTGCCGCTTTCCGCCGTGATGGACTGGGCGCGGCCCCAGATACTGCCTGTCACAGTCATTCCCGCGGGCGGCCATTTCTTTCACGGACAATTGCCGCTTTTGAAAAATCTGGTGGTGCGCCACCTGCGGTCGGGGGGCTGAAACGCCCCGGCCGCGGCAGGCCACGCCGCCGCGCCTTCCTGTCCCGTCTTTCTTCTTCATTCCCTTTTTTCCTCGAGCCTTTCCAGCCCCCTATTGCCCCATGAAACGAATCCTGTCCGCGCTGCGATCCCTGGCCGTCCTTGCTGCGGTGGCCCCTGCCGCCTTCGGGGCCTTTGCCCAGGCGCCACAACCTCCCGAAATCGCCGCGCGCACATACCTGCTGGTGGATGTCACCGCCAACCAGGTGCTCGCGGCCAAGGACATCGATGCTCCCGTCGAGCAGGCCTCGCTCACCAAGCTCATGACCGGCTACCTGGTGTTTGATGCGTTGCGCGCCAAGAAGATATCCCTGGAGCAGAAGCTGCCCGTGAGCGTGCGCGCCTGGAAGATGCCCGGCTCGCGCATGTTCATCGACCCCAAGATGCAGGTGCCGGTGGAAGACCTCATCAAGGGCATGATCGTGCAGTCGGGCAACGACGCCACCATGGCGCTGGCCGAAGGCGTGGGCGGCACGGCCGAGAACTTCGTCAAGCTCATGAACGACCAGGCCCAGGCACTGGGCATGAAGGGCACGAGCTACAAGAACCCCGAAGGCCTCACCGAACCCGGCCACACCACCACCGCGCGCGACCTTTCCGTGCTGGCCATGCGCCTGATGAAGGACTTCCCGGAGTACATGCACTACTACTCCACCAAGCAGTACAGCTACCCCGGCACCCCCGCGTCGAACGGGAGCAACCGCAATTCGCTGCTGTTCCGCGACCCGACGGTGGACGGGCTCAAGACCGGCCATACCGCTGCCGCGGGCTACTGCCTGGTGGCCACGTCCAAGCGTGAATTCCCCGGCGTGGGCCAGCGCCGCCTGCTGTCCATCGTGCTCGGGGCCGCCAGCGAAAATGCGCGTGCGAATGAAAGCCAGAAGCTGTTGAACTGGGGCTATACCGCGTTCGAGGCCGTCAAGCTGTTCGAGGCCGGCAAGCCCGTGGCCACGCCCGCCGTCTGGAAGGGCACGGAAAACACCCTCAAGATCGGCCGCGAGGAAGCCATCGTCGTGGCGGTGCCCTCGGGCAGCGCAGGCAAGATCACCACGCAGATCGCGCGGCCCGACCCGCTGGTGGCACCGTTCACCAAGGGCCAGTCCGTCGGCCACCTCAAGGTGATGCTGGGCGAGCAGGCCCTGGCCGAGGTGCCCCTCATCGCGCTCGAAGGCGTGGAGCAGGCGGGGATCCTGGGCCGGGCCTGGGATGCGATCCGGCTGTGGATCAAGTAGCAGGACCATCCCCCTGAGGCGCTGCCGCGCCTTCACCCCGTCTCGCGAATGGCTGCGCCATTCTGGACGGGGCGCGCAGCCAGTGCAGCGGGGCGGCCCTTGCACGGCTGCTCTGGCATGGGTCGCACGCTTTCAAGAGCGGCGGGCAATGTTGGCGTACCGGGATGGGTTTTAAGGGGAACGCCCCACGGCACTTGCCCGTTGGGGGCCATGCTGCTACATTAGAAGGCTTTTCGGAATTTCCGAAGGGTTTCACGTTTTCGTTTTTTACGTTTAGGGACGTATTTCATGCCAACCATCAATCAACTAGTCCGTCAGGGGCGCGAGGTCGAAAAGATCAAGTCCAAGAGCCCTGCGATGGAAAACTCTCCCCAGCGCCGTGGCGTGTGCACCCGTGTGTACACCACGACGCCAAAGAAGCCTAACTCCGCTCTGCGGAAGGTCGCCAAGGTTCGCCTGACCAACGGCTTCGAAGTGATTTCCTACATCGGCGGTGAAGGCCACAACCTGCAGGAACACAGCGTGGTGCTGGTTCGCGGCGGTCGTGTCAAGGACTTGCCCGGTGTGCGTTACCACATCGTGCGCGGTTCGCTCGACTTGCAAGGCGTGAAAGACCGCAAGCAATCGCGCTCCAAGTACGGTGCCAAGAAGCCCAAGGCCAAGTAAGCCCTGCGCTTTTGCACAACAGAATTTTCGGTGCTGTCTCCCGCGTGGCGCGGTGATGCAGCGTAGTGACCCCAAACGCAGGTGTTCTGCGCGGGTCGAGTAAGTGGGAGTCCTGATTGGCTCTCGCGGTGTCTGAAAAGATGCCAACTGAAGCAAAGATAGAGGTGAAAAATGCCACGTCGTCGCGAAGTCCCCAAACGTGAAATCCTGCCGGATCCCAAGTTCGGCAATGTAGAGCTGTCCAAATTCATGAACGTGATCATGGAAGGCGGCAAGAAGGCAGTTGCAGAGCGCATCATTTACGGCGCCCTGGAACTGATCGAGAAGAAGCACCCTGACAAGGACCCTCTGGAAGCGTTCACCGTTGCCATCAACAACGTGAAGCCCATGGTCGAAGTGAAGTCCCGCCGCGTGGGCGGTGCCAACTACCAGGTGCCCGTCGAAGTGCGCCCTGTCCGTCGCCTGGCCCTGTCCATGCGCTGGATCAAGGAAGCCGCCCGCAAGCGCGGCGAGAAGTCGATGGCCCAGCGTCTGGCCAACGAGCTGCTCGAAGCCACCGAAGGCCGTGGCGGCGCCATGAAGAAGCGTGACGAAGTGCACCGCATGGCCGAAGCCAACAAGGCATTCAGCCACTTCCGCTTCTAAATCGACGAACTGCCCTCGTCGCCAAGCGCAAGGCTGCCGGCATTCTTGCCTGCAGCCTTGTGGCGATTGAGGCGGTCACAAAATTGACGGGTCGCAGCGCCACAATGCTGGGCCCTTCCCCTGAATAACACGACCCATCCAAGGATCCACCATGGCTCGCAAGACTCCCATCGAGCGCTACCGCAATATCGGTATCTCGGCCCACATTGACGCTGGCAAGACCACGACCACCGAACGTATCCTGTTCTACACGGGCGTGAGCCACAAGATTGGTGAAGTGCACGACGGCGCTGCCACCATGGACTGGATGGAGCAGGAACAAGAGCGCGGCATCACGATCACCTCGGCTGCCACGACCTGCTTCTGGAAGGGCATGGACAACTCCTACGAAGAGCACCGCTTCAACATCATCGACACCCCCGGTCACGTGGACTTCACGATCGAAGTGGAACGTTCGATGCGCGTGCTCGACGGCGCCTGCATGGTGTACTGCGCCGTGGGTGGCGTGCAGCCCCAGTCGGAAACCGTCTGGCGCCAGGCCAACAAGTACAAGGTGCCCCGTCTGGCCTTCGTGAACAAGATGGACCGTACCGGTGCCAACTTCTTCAAGGTCTACGAGCAGATGAAGCTGCGCCTGAAGGCAAACCCCGTGCCCGTGGTGATCCCGATCGGCGCCGAAGACAAGTTCACCGGCGTGGTCGACCTGCTCAAGATGAAGGCCATCCTGTGGGATGAAGCCTCGCAGGGCATGAAGTTCACCTACGAAGAAATTCCAGCCGACCTGGTCGCATCCGCCAAGGAATGGCGCGAGAAGATGGTGGAAGCCGCTGCCGAAGCCTCCGAAGAGCTGATGAACAAGTACCTGGAAGAGGGCGACCTCTCCGAAGCCGAGATCAAGTTCGGCCTGCGTACGCGTACCATCGCCACGGAAATCCACCCGATGCTGTGCGGTACCGCTTTCAAGAACAAGGGTGTGCAGCGCATGCTGGACGCCGTGATCGACTACCTGCCAGCACCGACGGACATTCCTGACGTGACCGGCACGGACGAAGACGAAAAGCCTGTCACCCGCAAGGCGGATGACAACGAGAAGTTCTCGGCCCTGGCATTCAAGCTGATGACCGACCCGTTCGTGGGCCAGCTGACCTTCGTGCGCGTGTACTCCGGCGTTCTGAGCAAGGGCGACACCGTCTACAACCCCATCAAGGGCAAGAAGGAACGTATCGGCCGTATCGTGCAGATGCACGCTAACGAGCGTCAGGAAGTCGAAGAAATCCGCGCCGGCGACATCGCTGCCTGCGTGGGCCTGAAGGACGTGACGACCGGTGAAACGCTGAGCGACATCGACTCCCAGATCATTCTGGAGCGCATGGTGTTCCCTGAGCCCGTGATCACGCAGGCCGTGGAACCCAAGACCAAGGCCGACCAGGAAAAGATGGGCATCGCGCTGCAGCGCCTGGCTGCGGAAGATCCATCCTTCCGCGTGAAGACCGACGAAGAATCGGGCCAGACGCTGATCGCCGGCATGGGCGAACTGCACCTGGAAATCATCGTGGACCGCATGAAGCGTGAATTCGGCGTGGAAGCCAACGTGGGCAAGCCCCAGGTGGCCTACCGCGAAACCATCCGCAAGACGGTGGAAGAAGCCGAAGGCAAGTTCGTGCGCCAGTCCGGCGGCAAGGGCCAGTACGGTCACGTCGTGCTCAAGATCGAACCCAACGAAGCCGGCAAGGGCATCGAGTTCGTCGACGCGATCAAGGGCGGTGTGGTTCCTCGCGAATTCATCCCGGCCGTGGAAAAGGGTATCAACGAAGCTGTCACGCAAGGCGTGCTGGCCGGCTACCCCGTGGTGGACGTCAAGGTCACGCTGCACTTCGGTTCGTACCACGATGTGGACTCGAACGAACTGGCGTTCAAGATGGCTGCCATCTTCGGCTTCAAGGAAGGCTGCCGCAAGGCCAACCCCGTCATCCTGGAACCCATGATGGCCGTGGAAGTGGAAACGCCTGAAGACTACGCCGGCACGGTGATGGGCGATCTGTCCTCCCGCCGTGGCATGGTCCAGGGCATGGACGACATCCCGGGCGGTGGCAAGGCCATCCGCGCCGAAGTGCCGCTGTCGGAAATGTTCGGCTACTCGACCTCGCTGCGTTCCGCGACGCAAGGCCGCGCCACGTACTCGATGGAATTCAAGCACTACAGCGAAGCGCCTCGCAACGTGTCCGAAGCCATCATGGCTGCACGCGCCAAGTAAGCGCGTCGAGTGAAAGGTCTGCCCTGGGCAGCCTTTCCTCTTTTTTTTGAGTCAAATTGGCTGCTGGCGCTTGTCTATAAAGCGCTAGCAGCTATTAAAACAGTAGCAAAATTCTTGCAATCTGCGACCCGGTGCCGTCCTGTTGCCCTGTGCGGGACGAACCAGCAATCGGGTGCAGACGTTAAACCCCAACACAGGCATTGCTCTTTGGAGATTCAAAATGGCAAAAGGTAAATTCGAACGGACCAAGCCTCACGTCAACGTGGGCACGATCGGCCACGTGGACCATGGCAAGACGACGCTGACGGCGGCCATCGCCACCGTGCTGTCCGCCAAGTTCGGCGGCGAAGCCAAGGCATACGACCAGATCGATGCGGCGCCCGAAGAAAAGGCCCGCGGCATCACGATCAACACCGCGCACGTGGAATACGAAACGGCCAACCGCCACTACGCCCACGTGGACTGCCCCGGCCACGCCGACTATGTGAAGAACATGATCACCGGCGCTGCCCAGATGGACGGCGCCATCCTGGTGTGCTCGGCCGCTGACGGCCCCATGCCCCAGACCCGTGAACACATCCTGCTGGCCCGCCAGGTGGGCGTGCCTTACATCATCGTGTTCCTGAACAAGTGCGACATGGTGGACGACGAAGAACTGCTGGAACTCGTCGAAATGGAAGTGCGCGAACTCCTGGACAAGTACGACTTCCCAGGCGACGACACCCCCATCATCCGTGGCTCGGCCAAGCTCGCCCTGGAAGGCGACAAGGGCAAGCTGGGTGAAGAAGCCATCATGAAGCTGGCCGAAGCGCTGGACACCTACATCCCCACGCCAGAGCGCGCTGTGGACGGTGCCTTCCTGATGCCCGTGGAAGACGTGTTCTCCATCTCCGGCCGCGGCACCGTGGTGACCGGTCGCGTCGAGCGCGGCATCATCAAGGTCGGCGAAGAAATCGAAATCGTCGGTATCCGCGACACGCAAAAGACCATCTGCACCGGCGTGGAAATGTTCCGCAAGCTGCTGGACCAAGGCCAGGCTGGCGACAACGTTGGCCTGCTGCTGCGCGGCACCAAGCGCGAAGACGTGGAGCGCGGCCAAGTGCTGTGCAAGCCCGGCTCGATCAAGCCCCACACCCACTTCACCGCTGAAGTGTATGTGCTGAGCAAGGACGAAGGCGGCCGCCACACGCCGTTCTTCAACAACTACCGCCCACAGTTCTACTTCCGCACGACCGACGTGACCGGCGCCATCGAGCTGCCGGCCGACAAGGAAATGGTCATGCCTGGCGACAACGTGTCGATCACCGTCAAGCTGATCAACCCCATCGCCATGGAAGAAGGCCTGCGCTTCGCCATCCGCGAAGGCGGCCGTACGGTCGGCGCTGGCGTCGTGGCCAAGATCATTGCTTAATTCATAAGCAGAACAAGGAACTTGCCATGTCCAAGCAAAAAATCCGCATCCGCCTGAAGGCGTTTGACTACAAGCTGATCGACCAGTCCGCTGCCGAGATCGTTGACACCGCCAAGCGCACCGGCGCCATCGTCAAGGGCCCCGTGCCCCTGCCGACGCGCATGAAGCGTTTCGACATCCTGCGCTCGCCGCACGTCAACAAGACCAGCCGCGACCAGCTCGAAATCCGCACGCACCAGCGCCTGATGGACATCGTGGATCCTACGGACAAGACCGTGGACGCCCTGATGAAGCTCGACCTGCCCGCGGGCGTGGACGTCGAAATCAAGCTGCAGTAATGGCTTTTGCGGGGTGGGTTCGCCCACCCCGCAAGGTCCGAAATAACGCGAACTTGCTTGCGAAAGCAGTTCGCGTTATACTTTAGGGCTTCGCTCGATTTGCGCCTTTGAAAAGGTGCCGGCCGTGCGGAGTTTTATTAACCTTCTTTCATGCACGCAGGCGAGAGCTTGCGGAAACGCCGTAGCCAATTGAAGTTGCGGCGGTGAGAGTTTTGGAGAAAACCAATGAGTCTGAGCAACTCCCTCGGGTTGCTGGGTCGCAAAGTGGGCATGATGCGTCTGTTCACCGATGATGGGGACGCAGTGCCTGTCACGGTGGTGGATGTGTCCAACAACCGCGTTACCCAGATCAAAACCCAAGAGAACGATGGCTACGTGGCCCTGCAGGTCACGTTCGGTTCGCGCAAAGCATCGCGCGTGACCAAGCCAGAAGCCGGCCACCTTGCCAAGGCAGGTGTGGAAGCCGGTGAAATCATCCAGGAATTCCGCGTGACCGCCGATACCGCAGCCCAGTACCAAGCTGGCGCCTCGGTGGCTGTGACGTCCGTGTTCTCCGTGGGTCAGAAGGTCGACGTGCAAGGCACCTCGATCGGTAAAGGCTACGCCGGTACCATCAAGCGCCACAACATGAGCTCGCAGCGCGCGTCGCACGGTAACAGCCGTTCGCACAACGTGCCTGGCTCGATCGGTATGGCACAAGACCCAGGTCGTGTGTTCCCCGGCAAGCGCATGACGGGCCACCTCGGCGATGTCACCAAGACCACGCAAAACCTCGATGTGATCCGCATCGACGAAGCGCGTCAACTGCTCTTGATCAAGGGCGCTATTCCGGGCTCCAAGGGTGGGTTCGTGACGGTGCGTCCAGCGGTCAAGGCCAAAGCCTCCAAAGGAGCGAACTAATGCAGCTCGAACTCCTGAATGACCAAGGCCAGGGCGCATCCAAGCTGGATGTTCCTGAAACCGTGTTCGGTCGTGAATACAACGAAGATCTGGTGCACCAGATCGTGGTGGCCTATCAGGCCAACGCACGCCAAGGCACTCGCGCCCAGAAGGACCGCGAGCAAGTCCGTCACTCGACCAAGAAGCCTTTCAAGCAAAAGGGTACGGGTAACGCACGTGCAGGTATGACCTCGTCGCCACTGTGGCGCGGGGGCGGTCGGATTTTCCCGAACATGCCTGACGAAAACTTCACGCAGAAGATCAACAAGAAGATGTACCGCGCCGGTATGTCTGCCATCTTGTCGCAGCTGGCCCGCGAAGGCCGTCTGGCTGTGGTCGACTCCCTGAAGCTTGATTCGCCCAAGACCAAGGTCCTGGCCGACAAGTTCAAGGCGATGAACCTGCAATCGGTGATGGTGATCGCCGATGAAGTGGACGAAAACCTGTACCTGGCTTCGCGCAATCTGGTGAACGTGCTCGTCGTCGAGCCCCGTTACGCAGATCCCGTGTCGCTGGTCCGTTTCAAGAAAGTGCTCGTCACCAAGGGTGCAATCGACAAACTCAAGGAGATGTTCGCATGAGCACACTCAAGTTTGACGAAGGTCGTCTGATGCAAGTGCTGGTCGCTCCCATCGTGTCCGAAAAGGCCACCATGGTTGCCGAGAAGTCCAATGCTGTGACGTTCAAGGTGCTGCAGAACGCTACCAAGCCAGAAATCAAGGCCGCTGTGGAATTGATGTTCAAGGTCGAGGTCAAGGGCGTTTCTGTGGTGAACACCAAAGGCAAGACCAAGCGCTTCGGCAAGACCGTCGGCCGCCGCGACAACGTTCGCAAGGCATACGTCACGCTGCAGCCAGGTCAAGAGCTGAACCTCTCCGGGGAGGCCGCGTAATCATGGCTGTCATCAAGATGAAACCCACTTCGCCCGGCCAACGTGCCGTGGTGAAGGTCACGCGTGACCACCTGTACAAGGGTGAAGCGTACGCCCCCCTGCTGGAACCACAATTCCAGAAGGCCGGCCGTAACAACAACGGTCACATCACCACCCGCCACAAGGGCGGTGGTCACAAGCACCACTACCGCGTGGTGGACTTCAAGCGCAACAAGGACGGCATTCCGGCCAAGGTTGAGCGCATCGAGTACGACCCCAACCGTACGGCCCACATCGCTCTGGTGTGCTATGCCGACGGCGAGCGCCGCTACATCATCGCTCCCCGCAACCTGGAAGTGGGCGCAACCCTGCTGTCCGGTTCGGAAGCCCCGATCCGCGCTGGCAACACGCTGCCGATCCGCAACATCCCCGTGGGTTCGACCATCCACTGCATCGAGCTCAAGCCCGGTGCCGGTGCGCAGATCGCCCGCTCGGCAGGTGCCTCGGCAACGCTGCTGGCCCGCGAAGGCGTTTACGCCCAGGTGCGCATGCGCTCGGGTGAAGTTCGCAAGATCCACATCGAATGCCGCGCCACCATTGGCGAAGTGGCCAACGAAGAACACAGCCTGCGCCAACTGGGCAAGGCCGGTGTGAAGCGCTGGATGGGTATTCGTCCCACGGTTCGCGGCGTGGCCATGAACCCGGTGGATCACCCTCACGGTGGTGGCGAAGGCCGCACCGGCGAAGGCCGCCATGCAGTCGATCCTTGGGGCAATCTGACCAAGGGTTATCGCACCCGTAACAACAAGCGCACACAGATCATGATCGTGTCGCGTCGCAAGAAGTAAGGGGTAACAGATGACTCGCTCTCTTAAAAAGGGTCCATTTGTTGACCATCACTTGCTGGCCAAGGTCGAAAAGGCCGTTGCCACCAAGGACAAGAAACCAGTCAAGACCTGGTCGCGTCGCTCCATGGTTCTGCCCGAGTTCATCGGTCTGACCATTGCCGTGCACAACGGCAAGCAGCACGTACCTGTCTATGTCACCGACCAGATGGTGGGCCACAAGCTGGGCGAATTCGCCCTGACGCGCACCTTCAAGGGTCACCCCGCTGACAAAAAAGCGAAGAAGTAAGGAACGACCATGTCTGAAACACGTGCAGTCCTCCGGGGCGTCCGTCTGTCGGTCGACAAGGGCCGTCTGGTCGCCGATCTGATCCGCGGCAAGAAGGTGGACCAGGCTCTGAACATCCTGAACTTCACGCAGAAAAAAGCTGCGGGAATCGTCAAGAAGGTTCTGGAGTCGGCCATCGCCAACGCCGAACACAACGATGGCGCCGACATCGACGAACTGAAGGTCAAGACCATCTACGTCGAACAAGGCACCACGCTCAAGCGCTTCACCGCGCGCGCCAAAGGCCGCGGCAATCGCATCAGCAAGCCCACGTGCCATGTGTACGTGACGGTTGGCAACTAAAGGCTCGGGAAGACTATGGGACAGAAAATCCATCCTACCGGCTTCCGCCTTGCGGTCAGCCGCAACTGGTCCAGCCGTTGGTACGCCAGCAACCGCGATTTCGCGGGCATGCTGGCCGAAGACATCAAGGTGCGTGAGTACCTGAAGGCCAAGTTGAAGAACGCCGCCGTGTCGCGCATCCTGATCGAGCGTCCTGCCAAGAACGCCCGCATCACCATTTACTCGGCTCGTCCTGGTGTGGTGATCGGCAAGAAGGGTGAAGACATCGAGAACCTCAAGAAGGAACTCGCTGCTCGCCTGGGCGTGCCTGTTGCAGTGAACATCGAAGAAGTGCGCAAGCCTGAAATCGATGCCAAGCTGATTGCCGACAGCATCACGCAGCAGCTCGAAAAGCGGATCATGTTCCGCCGCGCCATGAAGCGCGCCATGCAGAACGCCATGCGTCTGGGTGCCCAGGGCATCAAGATCATGTCGTCCGGCCGTCTGAACGGTATCGAAATCGCTCGCTGCGAGTGGTACCGCGAAGGCCGCGTGCCACTTCACACGCTGCGTGCGGACATCGACTACGGTACCTCTGAAGCCAAGACCACCTACGGTGTGATCGGCGTCAAGGTCTGGGTCTACAAGGGTGACACGCTGGGCCGCAATGACCTGCCCGCCGTGGAAACGCCTCGTCCAGACGAAGAGCGCCGCCCACGCGGTCCACGCCGTGATGGCCGCCCAGGTGGCGACCGTCCAGGCGCAGGCCGTGGCCCACGTCGTCCTGTCGGTGGCAACACCGCTCCGGCCGACGGCAGCGACAAGCCAGCGGAAGCTGGTGGCGCTGATAACACCGCCGTTAAGCGCGTACGCAAAGTCGCCGCGCCCGCTACAGCAGCGGACGGTAAAGGAGAATAACTATGCTGCAACCTGCTCGCCGCAAATACCGCAAGGAGCAAAAGGGCCGTAACACTGGTGTCGCAACGCGGGGTTCCTCCGTTGCGTTCGGTGATTTCGGTCTGAAGTGCACCGACCGTGGCCGTCTGACGGCCCGTCAGATCGAGGCTGCACGCCGTGCAATCTCCCGTCACGTCAAGCGTGGCGGCCGTATCTGGATCCGCGTGTTCCCGGACAAGCCAATCTCTACCAAGCCCGCAGAAGTGCGTATGGGTAACGGTAAGGGCAACCCCGAGTACTACGTGGCCGAAATCCAGCCCGGCAAGATCGTTTTCGAGATCGTCGGTGTGCCCGAAGAACTGGCCCGTGAAGCGTTCCGCCTGGCTGCCGCCAAGCTGCCGCTGCGCACCACGTTCGTCAGCCGCCTGATCGGCGCGTAATTCAGGAGAACAAGCAATGAAGACTACTGAACTGCGCCAAAAAGACGTCGCCGGCATCGAAGCCGAAATCAAGGCGCTGCAAAAGGCCCATTTCGGCCTGCGCATGCAAAAGGCCACGCAGCAACTGGGTAACACCAACACGCTGCGCACCACCCGCCGCGATATCGCCCGTGCCAAGACCATTCTTGCTGAAAAGCAAGCCGCCAAGTAAGGAGCCCACATGACGGAACCTAAAAAATCCCTCAAGCGCACCTTGGTTGGCAAGGTGGTCAGCGACAAGCGTCAAAAGACCGTGACCGTGCTGGTCGAGCGCCGTGTGAAGCACGAGCTCTACGGCAAGATCGTTGCGAAGTCGAGCAAGTACCACGCCCATGACGAAAAGGGCGAGTACAAGCTGGGCGACGTGATCGAAATCACCGAGAGCCGTCCGCTCTCCAAGACCAAGAACTGGGTTGCCACCCGCTTGGTGCAAAAGGCCGGCCTGCTCTAAGCCCTCCCGGCTTCCAGGCAGCACAGCCCCTCAAAACGACCCACAATGTGGGTCGTTTTGTTTTGTGGGCCGCGTTTTTTTGCAGGCCTGCAGGCGAATGTGTTCAATACCCCCAGCAACCCAAGGAGAGATCAATGATCAAAATCGGTGACACCCTGCCAGCCAGCACCCTGATGGAATACTCGGAAGTCGAGGGCGAAGGCTGCTCCATCGGCCCGAATCCCGTGCCGGTGGACAAGGCCACGGCAGGCAAGACGATTGCCCTGTTCGCGCTGCCTGGCGCCTTCACGCCCACCTGCTCGGCCAAGCATGTGCCTGGCTACGTGGAAAAGGCAGCCGAATTCAAGGCCGCCGGCGTGGACGAGATCTGGTGCGTGAGCGTGAACGATGCCTTCGTGATGGGCGCCTGGGCGCGCGACCAGAAGACCGACGGCAAGGTGCGCATGCTGGGCGACGGCGATGCCACCTTCGCCAAGGCGACCGGCCTGACGCTGGACCTGAACGGCAAGGGCCTGGGCCTGCGCAGCAACCGCTATTCGATGCTGGTGCGCGATGGCAAGGTGGTCACGCTCAACGTGGAGGCCCCTGGCAAGTTCGAGGTGAGCGACGCCGACACCCTGCTGGCCCAGGCCAGGGCGTGATGCCCTGATTTGCTATTCAATTGGTAGCTTCTGGCGCTTGTGAACCAGGCGCCAGAGCCCAAAAACCTCAGAAGATATCGACCTTGAGGTAGTGGGCCCCCGCAATGGGGTTGTGGTAGTAGGGCGGAATCTCCTCGAAGCCCAGGTCGGTGTACAGCGCGCGCGCCGACTCCATGTCGTCAAGGGTATCGAGCAGCACACAGGCATAGCCTGCCTGCCGCGCGAGGTCGAGCATGGCTTCGGCCAGCTCGCGGCCCAGGCCGAATCCACGGAACGCCTTGCGCACGTACAGGCGTTTCATCTCGCTCGCATTGGGGTAGTCGGCCGCATCCAGCGGCCGCAGGGCGCAGCAGCCCGCTATCGCACCCTCCACCTCGGCCAGCAGCAGGGCACCGCGCGGCGCGGCATAGTCGCCGGGCAGGTGGGCCAGCTCGCTCTCGAAGTCCTGAAAGCACAGATCGACGCCCAGGGTGTCGGCGTATTCGCGGAAGATGTCGCGGACCGCCTGAAGCTCGGCAGGCGAGGAGGGGATCCGCAGGGTGACGGCAGGCTTGTCCAAGGCACAAAGTGGTGTGAAACGACGGAAGCCGCAGTGTAGCCAGTTCGGTTCAGAACCCGGGCGCCGCCGCCAGTGTCGACACCCACCAGGCCAGCCCGAAGCTCAGTCCCAGCACCACCAGCGCGACCACCCGGGTGGCCAGATCGTCGCGCGATGCAGGCGCGGGCGCCGCCAGCAGCTTGTCGCCGTGCAGCATGGGCTTGACCAGGCGCTGCTTGCGCACCAGCACGTAGAACACGATGGCCAGCAGGTGCAAGGCCACCAGCGCCAGCACCAGGTACTGCCCGATTTCCTTGTGGTAGCCCGTGGCCTGGCCCACCACCGCATTGGGCACGAACCGGGTGAGCGGGCCGGCAAAGGCGATCTCGTCATCGCTGAGCAGGCCGGTTGCCACCTGCGCGGCCAGCACGGCCAGCAGCGCGAACACGGACAGCGCCCCCAGGGGGCTGTGGCCGATGCTGTCCTCGGCGTGCGCCGCGCCGCGCACATAGCGCAGCACCCGGGCGGGGGAGTACAGGAAGCTCGCGAAACGCGACCAGCGCCCGCCGATCAGTCCCCAGACGGCGCGGAACACCAGCAGCGCCAGCACCACGTGGCCCAGCCGGAAATGCCACTCCATGGCGTTGCCGCCCACCTTGGCCGTGACCACCAGGGCCACGACGCAGGCGGCCAGGGTCCAGTGGAAGATGCGGGTGGGAAGGTCCCAGATGCGTACGGTGTGCTGCTGCGTCATGGTGGCGGTGGGCTGGGTGTTGAGGAGGAGGAGAATGGCCGCATTGTGAAGGAGGCGGGGTAAACCCGGAAGGAGGGCGCCGCTGCGAAACCCGTGGTAAACCGGCATACTCCCTGCGGGTCAAAAGGTTTTTGCATTTACCCCCCCACGAAAAAAGGAAATACCCCCATGAAAGCACTTGCCGCGTTCGCCCTTGCCGCTGCCACGCTGACCGTGTCGGCACCGGCCTCCGCCCAGTTCGCCAAGGCCGAGGACGCCATCAAATACCGCCAGAGCGCACTCTTCGTGATGGGCCAGCACTTTGGCCGGCTCGGTGCCATGGCCAACGGGCGCATTCCGTTCGATGCCAAGGCGGCGCAGGAGAACGCGGATGTGGTGGCCCACATGGCCAAGCTGCCCTGGGCGGGCTTCGGGGCGGGCACGGACAAGGGCGCTCCCACCAAGGCGCTGCCCGAGATCTGGACCGAGCAGGCCAAGTTCAAGGAACACTCCGAGAAGCTCGAGGCCGAATCCGTCAAGCTGGCCGCCGCGGCCAAGACCGGCAGCCTGGACAACCTGAAGACGGCCTTTGGCGCTGCTGCGGGCACCTGCAAGGCCTGCCACGACAACTACCGCGCCAAATAAAGTGCGTCGCCCTGAGCGGCGTTGCCGCTTCTCCCGTCTCTCTGCGCGCTGCGCGCTCCGGGAGGGGGGACGACACCAGCGCGGCGGGACAGCCCTTGTGCGGCGTCCGCTGGCCGGGGCCGCGCGCGCTCAATGCGCATGCTATTAAAGTGGTAGCTGTTTGCGCTGAATCCATAAACGACAAAGGCCGATTTCGCATGAAATCGGCCTTTTGCCTTTGAAGGTGCCGTAGCGGCTCAGGTCTCGGCCAGCAGCTTTTCGATGAGCTGGTGCAGCTCGGGGAAGTTGGGTGCGCCCACGTAGGTCTTCACGATCTCGCCGCGCTTGTTCACGATGAAGGTCGAGGGCGTGAGCCGCACATCGCCCCAGGCCTGGGCTACCTTGCCGGTGTTGTCGATGGCGACCTGGAAGGGCAGCTTGCGGGTTTCGGCAAAGTTCACCACGTAGCTGGGCGGGTCGTAGCTCATGGCCACGGCCAGGGTGTCGAAGCCCTTGGCGTGGTACTTGTTGTAGGTCGCCACGATCTCGGGCATCTCGGCCACGCAGGTGGTGCAGCTCGTGGCCCAGAAATTCACCAGCGTGACCTTGCCGCGCAGATCGGCGGTGGACTTGCTGGAGCCGTCCAGCAGCACGAAGTTCGACTCCGGCGCCACGGAGCGGCCCGTATCCAGGTACACATAGGCGCCCACGGCCGCGAACGCCGCCACCGCCACACCTGCTGCCCAATGCTTGATCGCCATGACTTCCTATCCATCCAGAACTGTGGGCCGGGCCCGCGCCGAAACCCGGCCGCGGCCGGTGCCCCGATTGTCGCAGCTTGGGTGGAGTCGTGTGCTGCGCAAAAGTTCGCGCAAAACGGCGCACGCGGCCCGCGCTGCGTGCTGTGCCGATAATCGGCCAATGAACCGAACACCAACCCGCGCGGCCGCCTTGCCGCCCATGCTCCTGCTGGCGTGGCTGGCAGGCTGCAGCCCCGCGCTGAACTGGCGCAGCGTGCCGCTGCCCGAGGCGGCCATCACCATCACACTGCCCTGCAAGCCCGACCGGGCCGTGCGCCCGGTGGAGCTAGCGGGCTCGCCCGTCGAGCTGGCCATGGCGGGCTGCGATGCGGATGGCGCGACCTTTGCGGTGTCGCATGCCGCGCTGGCCGACCCCGCGCAGGTGGGCACGGCGCTCACGCACTGGCGGGCGGCCGCGATCGCCAACCTGGGCAGCGGCGCGGCCGCCCGCGCGGTCGACACGCCGTACGCGCCGCCGGGCGTGCTGCCCCTGCCCCAGTCGGTGCGCACCGTGGTCCAGGGCCAGCGCCCGGATGGCAGCGCCGTCACGGCCCAGGCCGTGTGGTTCGCGCGCGCCGTGGGCCCGCAGGTGCGGCTGTACCACGCGGTGGTCTACACCCCCAAGCCCCGCCCCGAGGTGGCCGACCAGTTCTTTGCCGGGATCACGCTCCAATGACGGCCCCCGGCGTGCTGCCGCGGCGGGCCGCGGTGATTGTCTTCCTGGCATTTGCCTTCGCGTATTTCCTGTCGGCCCTGGTGCGGGCGGTGACGGCCACCCTGGCGCCCACGCTGTCGCAGGAGTTCTCGCTGCACGCCAGCGACCTGGGGCTGCTGGCCGGGGGGTACTTCCTGGGGTTCGCGGCCACGCAGCTGCCGCTGGGCACCTGGCTGGACCGGCACGGGCCCAAGAAGGTCGCCCTCGGCTTCCTGGGCGTGGCCGTGGTGGGCAGCCTGGTGTTCTCGGTGGCGACGGGGTTCTCGGGCCTGCTGGCCGGCCGCGTGCTGTGCGGCGCCGGCGTCAGTGCCTGCCTGATGGCGCCCCTCACCGGCTACCGGCGCTGGTTCGAGCCCACCCTGCAGATGCGGGCGAACTCGTGGATGCTGATGACCGGCTCGCTGGGCATGGTGGCGTCCACGCTGCCGGTGCAATGGGCGCTGCCGCTGGTGGGATGGCGGCCTCTGTTCTGGGTCCTGGCCGCGCTGATCGCGGTATCGATGGTGGTGATTGCCGTCTGGGTGCCGGCCTGGGGCGCCACCACCCCGCGGGCAGACGGACCGGTGTCTCCTGCCGGGGCCACCGAGGGCGCGGAACACGGCTACGCCATGGTGTGGCGCCATCCCTACTTCCAGCGCCTGGCGCCCCTGGGGTTCTTCGTGTACGGCGGCATGGTGGCCATGCAGACCCTGTGGGCCGGGCCCTGGATGCAGCGCGTGGCGGGCTATACGCCGCTGGAGGCCGCCACGGGCCTCTTCTGGATCAATGTCTCCATGCTGTGCACGTTCTGGACCTGGGGCATGCTCAACCCCTGGCTGCTGCGAAAAGGGCTGGGGGCCGACCGCCTGATGGCGGCGGGCCTCCCGCTGTGCCTGGTAGTGCTGCTGGGCACCATCGTGGCGGGGCCCCGGGCCGGGGGCGGGGCGTGGGCGCTGTTCTGCATGTCGTGCACGTTCGTATCGCTGTCGCAGCCCGCGGTGGCCATGGCGTTCCCGCAGGCGCTCGCGGGGCGGGCCTTGTCGGCCTACAACCTCGTGATTTTTGCGGGGGTGTTCGTGGTGCAGTGGGGCATCGGCCTGGCGGTGGACGCCTTCGCCGCCGCGGGCCTGTCCGCGGTGCAGTCCTTCCAGGCCGCGATGGCGGTGTACCTCGCGTGCAACGCGGGCGCCTACGCGTGGTTCCTGCTGCGGGGGCGGCGCCATAATGTGCTGCAAACCACCGCGCCATGAGCACCACCAGCATCCTCATCATCGCCCACGCCCCGCTGGCCCATGCGCTGCGCGAATGCGCGCTGCATGTGTTCCCCGACTGCGGGGGCAGCGTGTCCGCGCTCGACGTGCAGCCCAACCAGCCGCCCGAGGAGTCGCTGGCGCAGGCCCGCATCATGCTCGATCAACTGGGCGCGGATTCGACGCTGGTGCTCACCGACGTGTTCGGCGCCACGCCCTGCAACATTGCGCAGCGCCTCATCGGCAACGTGCGCTCGCGCCTGGTGACGGGCGCCAACCTGCCCATGCTGCTGCGGGCCGTGAGCTACCGCCACGAGCCCCTTGATTCGGTGGTCACCCGCGCCGTGGTGGGTGGCACCCAGGGCGTCATGCAGGTGGCCATCTCCGCACCGCAGAACCAGAATACCCGCAACCGACATGATCAAGACCCGTACGACCATCAACAATAAACTGGGCCTGCATGCCCGCGCGTCGGCCAAGCTCACCAAGCTGGCCGGCAGCTTTCCCTGCGATGTCTTCATGAGCCGTGGCGACCGGCGCATCAACGCCAAGAGCATCATGGGCGTGATGATGCTGGCCGCCGGCATGGGCACCGAGGTGGAGATCGAAACCAGCGGCGAGCGCGAACAGGAGGCCATGGACGGGCTCCTGGCCCTGATTGCCGACAAGTTTGGCGAGGGTGAATGACCTTCTCCGTCCACGGTCTCGCAGTCGCCCGCGGCATCGCCATCGGCCGTGCGGTGCTGGTGGCGTCCAGCCGGGTGGACGTGGCGCACTATTTCGTCAAGCCCGAGCAGATCGAGGGCGAGATCGAGCGGGTGCGCAACGGGCGCAATGCCGTGGTCGAGGAACTGCAGCGCCTGCAGGTGGAGATGCCCGCCGATGCGCCGCATGAACTGACCGCGCTGCTCGACGTGCACCTGATGCTGCTGCAGGACGAGGCCCTCACGGGCGGGGTCAAGCACTGGATCACCGAGCGCCTGTACAACGCCGAGTGGGCGCTCACCACGCAGCTCGAAGTCATCGCGCGCCAGTTCGACGAGATGGAGGACGAATACCTGCGCGAGCGCAAGGCCGACCTGGAACAGGTGGTCGAGCGCATCCTGCGCTACATGAAGGGCGTGGCCAGCCCCGTGGCGCCCCCCGCCAGCAGCCCGCGCCGCAAGACCCAGCAGGACCTGCTGCTCGACGACACGGTGGACGTGCCCCTGGTGCTGGTCGCGCACGACCTCTCGCCCGCCGACATGCTGCAGTTCAAGCAGAGCGTGTTCGCGGGCTTCGTGACCGACGTGGGCGGCAAGACCAGCCACACCGCCATCGTGGCGCGCAGCATGGACATTCCGGCCGTGGTGGGCGCGCGCGCGGCCAGCCAACTGGTGCGCCAGGACGACTGGGTCATCATCGACGGCGATGCGGGCGTGGTCATCGTGGACCCGTCGCCCATCATCCTGGCCGAGTATGGCTTTCGCCAGCGCCAGGTGGAGCTGGAACGCGAGCGCCTGGCCCGGCTGCGCCACACCCCGGCCATCACGCTCGACGGCCACAAGATCGAGCTTCTGGCCAACATCGAGCAACCGGGCGACGCCGCCGCCGCCGTGCGCGCCGGCGCCGTGGGCGTGGGCCTGTTCCGCAGCGAGTTCCTGTTCATGGGCAAGAGCGGCAACCTGCCCGGCGAGGACGAGCAGTACCGCGCCTACTGCGAAGCCATCGACGGCATGCAGGGCCTGCCCGTCACCATCCGCACCATCGACGTGGGCGCCGACAAGCCGCTGGACCACAAGAGCCACAAGGACAGCTACCTGAACCCGGCCCTGGGCCTGCGCGCCATCCGCTGGAGCCTGGCCGACCCGGCCATGTTCCGCACCCAGCTGCGCGCCGTGCTGCGCGCGGCGGCGCATGGCAAGGTCAACCTGCTGTTCCCGATGCTGGCGCACACGCACGAGATCCAGCAGACCATCGCGCAGGTGGACCTGGCCCGCGCCGAGCTGGATGCGCGCGGCGTGCCCTACGGCCCGGTGCAGCTGGGCGCGATGATCGAGGTGCCCGCGGCGGCGCTCATGGTGCGCACCTTCCTGCGGTATTTCGATTTCCTCTCCATCGGCACCAACGACCTGATCCAGTACACGCTGGCCATCGACCGCGCGGACGAGGCGGTGGCGCACCTGTACGACCCGCTGCACCCCGCCGTGCTGCGCCTGGTGGGCGATGTGATCGCCGAGGGCGAACGCCAGGGCAAGAGCGTCTGCGTGTGTGGCGAAACGGCCGGCGACGTGACCATGACGCGCCTGCTGCTGGGCCTGGGCCTGCGCAGCTTTTCCATGCACCCCGCGCAGATCCTGGCCATCAAGCAGGAGGTGCTGCGCGCCGACACGCGCAAGCTCGCGCCGTGGGCGCGCCAGGTGCTGGAGGGGGACGAACCCGCGGCCGCGCTGGCGCCGTAGGGTGGTGCTGAAATGCTCCTTAATCGATAGCTTTCTGCGCTTGATGGACCGGCGCCAGGGGCCGGTTTTGCCAGATTTTTTTTGAAAAGTGAAGCGCGGCGTCCGCCAGCCTGCAAGGCCGGCGGATGCACTTCTCCCCGCCCGTTCTGATGGCCTGCGCTGCATCCAGAAAAACCCATGCCTCCCATGCAGCTTGCCCACGCAGACCCGTCCCTCATCGACTCGCCCCAGGCCCTGCGGCGGCTTCTTGCGACCCTGGGCCTCGTCGTGCTGGGGAACAGCAGCATGTACGTGGTGTCGGTGGTGCTTCCGGCGGTGCAGACCGAGTTCGGAATCGGCCGCGCCAGCGCCTCGCTGCCCTATACCCTGATGATGGTCTGCCTGGGCCTGGGCGGGCTATGGACAGGGCGGCTGGCGGACCGCCACGGCCTGATGCCCGTGCTCTGGCTGGGTGCCCTGGCGGTGTTTGGCGGCTTCATGGGGGCGAGCCTGTCGGGCAGCATCTGGGCTTTCGGCCTTGCGCACGCGGTGATGGGGTTCATTGGCGGCTCCGCGACGTTCGCGCCCTTGCTGGCCGATACGGCGCTCTGGTGGAATCGCCGGCGGGGCATCGCGGTGGCGGTGTGCGCCAGCGGCAACTACGTGGCGGGCGCGGTCTGGCCGCCCATCGTGCAATACGGCGTCGACTCCATCGGCTGGCGGCCTACCTACATGGTGCTGGGCAGCATCTGCGGCGTGGGTATGCTCGCGCTGTCCCTGCGCATGCGCCAGCGCCCTCCCGCGATTCCGGCGTCTGCGGCAGCGGGCGCGAACCGGGCGGCGCCGGACCGTGCCCGCCCTTTCGGCCTGGCTCCGAACCACGCGATGGCGCTGCTGTGCCTGGCAGGCATCGCGTGCTGCGTCGCCATGGCCATGCCGCAGGTCCACATCGTGGCCTACTGCACGGACCTGGGCTTCGGCGCCGCCCAGGGCGCCCAGATGCTGTCGCTCATGCTGGCCTGCGGCATCGTGAGCCGCCTGGTCTTCGGGCTGATCTGCGACCGCATCGGCGGCATCCGCACCCTGTTGCTGGGGTCGGCGCTGCAGGGCATCGCCCTCGTGCTTTTCCTTCCCTACGACGGCCTGGTGCCGCTGTACGTCATCTCGGGGCTATTCGGGCTGTTCCAGGGCGGCATCGTGCCCACCTACGCCATCATCGTGCGCGAGTACTTCCCGCCCGGCCAGGCGAGCGTGAGGGTGGGGGGCGTCATCATGGCCACGCTCGTCGGCATGGCGCTGGGCGGCTGGCTTTCCGGCTGGATATTCGACGCCACGGGAAGCTACCACGCCGCCTTTCTCAACGGCATCGGCTGGAACCTGCTGAACCTCTCCATCACCGGCTGGCTCTACCTGCGCGTGCGCCGGGAGCGCGCGGACCCGCGCATGCCGTGAATTGCTCCTGAATAGATAGCTTTTCGCGCTTTCCGGACAAGCACGGGAGGCCCGCTGGATGCAGACTCACACGGGCCGCCGCAGGGCCAGCACGCTCCAGCGCACGTCCGGCCGCCCCTGGGCGTCGTCCCGCGTGCCGCTGTGCGCGGTGGTCAGCCCGTGCCGTGCGCCCAGCGCCGCCGTTTCCTGCATCGACACGTCGAACATGCGCCGCCCCCGGGGCACGGGGCCATGGCGCAGAGACATCACCACCAGCGCGCCCGGCGCGAGCAGGTCCGCCACGGCCCGCATGGCGGCGGTGCGTTCCGCGGCGTCCAGATGCATCCACACGGCGGTCAGCAGCACCAGGTCGAACTGGCGGCCCCGCAGGCCGGTGAGCGCGGGCAGGTGGTCGTCCACCCACTCGATGGGCAGCCCCGCGTGGATGCGCTGCCCCTCCTGCCGCAAGGCCGCCGTGGGCTCGGCGGCCACCACATGGTGGCCCGCGCGCACCAGCGCGGCTGCGTCCCGTCCCGAGCCCGCGCCGATGTCGAGCACCCGGCTGGGCGTGCGTGGGAACAGGTGCAGCGTGCTGCGGTGCACATCGGCGAACGCAATGCTTTCATACTGCGCCGCCAGCGCGGCGGCGTGCGTGCCATAGCCCGCCGTGCCGGGGATGGGGAGGGTGTCCATGCGAAGATCGGGTTTGCTATCGGATAGATAGCTATCAGCGCTTGATGGGCAAGCGTCTGGGCCATTTTGATTGAATCAGCGCGCTCGCATGCCCATCACGGCCGCGCCGATGATCATCACCGTGGCCAGCGCGATGCTCCAGGTGAACGGGCGGCCGCTCACCGCGATCAGCAGCGCGGTGGACGCCAGCGGCGTGATGTAGCTCAGGATGCCGATGTGCCGCGCGTCGCCCAGCTTGAGTGCCTTGTCCCACAGAAAGAACGAGGCGCCCAGCGGGCCCAGGCCCAGCACGGCCAGCAGCGCCCAGTCGCGCGGCTGCAGCGCCACGGCGGGCTCCAGCAGCGCGTGGCACAGCAGCGACAGCACGCCCGACACCAGCCCGAACAGGCCGATGGCGGTGGTGGGGAACGCCGCCACCCGCTTGGTCATGAGCGAATAGGTGGCCCAGATGAAGGCCGCCGCCAGCGCCGGCAGGTAGCCCCAGGCGAGGGTGCCGCTCAGCGCGCGCCCGCCCGCGATGGCGATGGCGGCCCCGCCAAAGCCCAGCAGTGCCGCCAGCACATGCGGCGTGCGCAGCGACACGCCGGGCAGTACCACGGGCGAGAGCACGACGATGAACAGCGGCCACAGGTAGTTGACCAGGTTGGCCTCGACCGGCGGCGCGTGGCGCAGCGCGATGAACAGCAGGAAGTGGTAGGCGAACAGGCCGTACACCCCCAGCGCCAGCGTGCGCGCCGGAATGCGCCACTGCGACGGATCGCGCAGCACGAAGGGCCAGGCCGGCACGCTGCCGATGATGAGCGCGATGCCCGTGAGCAGGAACGGCGGAATGTGGGTGAGCGACACGCCCAGCGAGGCGAGCGAGGCCCACAGGGCGATGGCGCCGAGGGCATAGAGATTGGCTTGCATGGGCTTGACTGTATGCGCGAGCGGCGGCCCGCATCGTCGCGCAACGGCGGCCGCTCGTCGCGCAGCGGCGGTGCGGCGGCGCCGCACCGGTCATTCCCTCACCGATCCATGCATCCATTCATTTGCTCACTCACCCATTCGCCGATTCATTCACCGGGGCCCGGGCTCCCCGCCGCGCCCGCCTGGCGCCGCAGCGCCGCGGTCAGCGCCGAGGGTGAACGGTAGCCCGTGCGCTGCGCCACTTCGGCCACGGCCATCCCGCCGCCGCGCAGCAGCCGGGCCTGTGCCAGCCGCTGGCCGCGCAGCCAGGCCATGGGCCCCAGGCCCTGCTCGTCGCGGCAGCGGGCCGCGAACTGGCTGGGGCTCAGGTGCACGCGCGCGGCCAGGTCGGCGACCGAGAGCGCCCCGTCCCACTGCTGCGCGGCCCACTGCCGCAGCGCGGCCCAGTCGATGGGCCGCTGGCGCGAGGGTGCCAGGCCGGGGGGCCAGGCGCGGGGGCCGGAGCCTGCCAGCCACGCCTCCAGCAACAGCGCCGGGCCGTGGGCCTGCGCCAGGGGGCGGCCTTGCTGCAGTGCGCCCGCCAGGTAGTGCGCCAGCGGCAGGGCCTCGGCGGGGGGCGCGCTGGCGCCCTGGCCGTGCGGCCGCAGGCAGCGCGCCCATCCGGGCTGCGCACTGTCGAGCACCAGGCACAGGCTGCCGCGCGCCGACTCGAAGTCATGGCGGTCGCCCGGGGCGATCACGCACCCCCCGCCGGGGCTGACGCGCACGCCGCGCCCCTCGACTTCGAGGTCGAGGGCGCCGGACAGCCCCAGCAGGACCTGGAAGTGGTCATGGCTGTGGCTACCGGGAGAGGCACCGTAGCGGCGCAGCGAAAGCTGTTCGGAGGAGGGCATGTGCACCGTGGATTTTGCTGCAACCGCACACGGACCACCAGCCGGGCGGGCGCGCGCCGGGGTGGCGATTTTTTCCTTCGCGCTTTGAATTTATGTTGCTAGAGTGAATTTCAACAAGTGGCAACAAGGAATTCATATGGTTTCAAGTGCGGGCTTGGCGCAGCCTGCAGAACTTTCAGGCAGCGGTTCCGACGAGCTGTTGGCGTGCCTGCTCATTGTTGCCAAGGCCCACGGCCTGCCTTCGACGCCCGAGGCGGTGATGGCCGGGTTGCCTGCTGAAAACCACCGGCTGACCCCCGGCCTCTTTGCCCGTGCGGCCCAGCGCGCGCACATGAGCAGCCGTCTCGTGCGGGAGCCGCTGACCCGCGTCAAGGACGCCTTGCTCCCGGCGGTCCTGCTGCTGCAGGGCGAGCGCGCGTGCGTGCTCCTGGGCTGGAGCGACGGCCACAGCGAAGCGCGTGTCGTGCTGCCCGAACTGGGGGACGCGCCCATCCAGGTGTCGCGCGCGGCGCTGGAGGCGGACTACCTGGGCACCACGGTGTATGTGCGCCCTTCCCAGCGTTTCGATGCGCGCGCCCCGCAGGTCAGGGCGGGCCGCCATGGGCACTGGTTCTGGACCGTGCTGGCCGAAAACCACGGGCTGTACCGCGACGTGCTCATGGCCGCCTTCCTGGCCAACCTGTTCGCCCTGGGCATGCCCATCTTCACGATGAATGTCTATGACCGGGTGGTGCCCAACAACGCCATCGACACCCTGTGGGTGCTGGCGCTGGGGCTGTCCATCATGCTCGTGGGCGACCTGGTGCTGCGCACGCTGCGCGGGCGCTTCGTGGACCTGGCCAGCAGCCGTGCCGACGTGAAGCTGTCGGCCTACATCATGGAAAAGGTGCTGGGCACGCGCATGGAGCAGCGGCCGGCCTCGGCGGGCTCGTTCGCGTCGAACCTGCGCTCGTTCGAGTCGGTGCGGGACTTCATCAGCTCGGCGTCCGTCGTGGCGTTCATCGACCTGCCGTTCGGCCTGATCTTCATCGTGGTGATCGGCTGGATCTCGTGGCCGATGCTGATCCCGCTGCTGTGCGGCGCGGCGGTGATGCTGCTCTACGCCCTGGCCGTGCAGGGGCGCATGCACGCGCTGTCCGAAACCACCTACCGCGCGGGCGCGCAGCGCAATGCCACGCTGGTGGAGGCGCTGGTGGGCTTCGAGACCGTGAAGGCGCTGGGCGCGGAGGCGCCCCTGCAGCGCAAGTGGGAGCGCAGCACGGCGCTGCTGGCCCGCGTGGGCGTGCAGCTGCGCCTTCTGTCGGCCACGGCCAGCAACACCTCGGCCTTCCTGCAGCAGCTCATCAACCTGGTGATCGTGATCGTGGGCGTGCACATGATCGGCGAGCGCCAGCTCACCATGGGGGGGCTGATCGCATGCACCATGCTCGCGTCGCGGGCCATGGCGCCGGTGGGGCAGGTGGCGGGCCTGCTCGTGCAGTACCACACGGCATCGACGGCCCTGACCTCGCTCAACGAGATGATGAAGCGCGAGGTGGACCGCCCCGAGGGCGCCAGCTTCATCAGCCGGGGGCGGCTGCAGGGCGCGATCGAGTTCAGGGATGTCGGCTTCACCTACCCGGGCCAGCAGACGGCCTCGCTGCGCAACGTGACGCTGTCCATCAAGCCCGGCGAGCGGGTGGCCATCCTCGGGCGCATCGGCTCGGGCAAGACCACGCTGCAAAAGCTGATGCTGGGGCTGTACCGGCCGACCTTGGGCGCGGTGCTCATCGACGGCATCGACCAGCGCCAGCTGGACCCCGCCGAGCTGCGCCGCCAGGTGGGATACGTGCAGCAGGACGTGGTGCTTTTCTATGGCTCGCTGCGCGAGAACATCACGCTGGGCGCCCCGCTGGCCGACGACGCGGCCGTGGTGCGGGCGGCCGAGATCGGCGGCATCCTGCCGCTCGTGAATGCGCACCCGCAGGGCTTCGACATGCTGGTGGGGGAGCGGGGCGAGTCGCTGTCGGGCGGGCAGCGGCAGGGCGTGTCCATCGCGCGCGCCGTCATCAACGATCCCGTGGTGCTGCTGCTGGACGAACCCACCTCGTCCATGGACCATTCCAGCGAGGAGGACATCAAGCGCAGGCTGGCCGATTTCTCGAAGGGGCGCACGCTGGTGCTCATCAGCCACAGGACCTCGCTGCTGGCCCTGGTGGATCGCATCATCGTGATGGACGCGGGCCGCATCGTGGCCGATGGCCCCAAGGAGCAGGTGGTGCAGGCCCTGCGCCAGGGCCGCATCGGAAAGGCGGTGTGAGATGGCCGAACTCAACGAGAAAGCCTTCGAGCAGATCGGCCGTGCCGTCAGGACGGGCGGGGCGGCCAGCGAATCCGTCTTCGGGCGCATGGTCCGGCGCCTGACGCCCACGGGCGCGGCCGACACGCTGGACTGGGCGGACGATGCCGACTGGGCGCGGCTGCAGCAGGAGCCCCTGCGCGCCCGGGTCCTTCTGCGCCTGGCGGTGCTCTTTCTGCTGCTGCTGGTGCTCTGGGCCGCGTATGCGGAGCTCGACGAAGTCACGCGGGGCGACGGCAAGGTGGTGCCCACGAGCCAGGTGCAGGTCATCCAGAGCGTGGATGGCGGCGTCGTGGAAGTGCTGCCGGTGCGGGAGGGGCAGATCGTCGAAGCGGGCCAGTTGCTGCTGCGCGTGGACTCCACCCGGTTCATGTCGAACATGCTGGAAAGCCGGGCGAGCCTGCTCGCGCTGCAGGCCAAGGCCCTGCGCCTGCAGGCACTGACGCAGGGCGGCACATTCATTCCTCCGCCGGACCTCCTGCGGGACGCGCCGGACATCGTTGCGCAGGAGATGCGCCTGTACCGCTCGCGGCGCGAGGAGATCAGCGCGCAGGTGTCCATCTCGCAGAACCAGCTCCTGCAGCGCCAGCAGGAGCTCAATGAGGTGCGTGCCCGCAAGGAGCAGGCCGAGCGTGGCCTGGAGTTGATGCTCAAGGAGCTGAACGCCACGCGGCCCATGGTGGCCACGGGCGCGGTGTCCGAGGTGGAGGTGCTGCGGCTGGACCGCGAGGTGGCGCGCCTGCGCGGCGACCGCGAGCAGGCGGATGCGCAGATATCCCGCGTGCAGGCCGCGATCCAGGAGGCCTCGCGGCGCATCGAGGAGGTGCAGCTCACGGCCCGCAACCAGATGAGCGCCGAGCTGTCGGAGACCATGAGCAAGCTCTCCAGCCTGTCCGAGGGCGGCCGGGCGCTGGCCGACAAGGTCAAGCACGCGGACATCCGCTCGCCGGTGCGGGGCACCGTCAAGCGCCTGCTGGTCAACACCGTGGGCGGCGTGGTGCAGCCTGGCAAGGAGGTGGTGGAGATCGTGCCGCTGGACGACGCGCTCATCCTGGAGGCGCAGGTCAGTCCGCGCGACATCGCGTTCCTGCACCCGGGCCAGGAGGCCATGGTCAAGTTCACGGCCTACGACTTTTCGATCTACGGCGGCCTGGCGGCCGAGGTGGTGAACATCAGCGCGGACTCGGTCGTCGATGACAAGGGCAATGCCAACTACCTGGTGCGCGTGCGCACGCGCAAGGCTAGCCTGGGGGCGAACCTGCCCATCATCCCCGGCATGGTGGCGCAGGTGGACATCCTCACGGGCAAGAAGACCGTGCTGGCCTACCTGCTCAAGCCGGTGCTGCGCGCCAAGGCGAACGCCTTGTCCGAGAGGTGAATGCGATGAACCACTACCTGGCCAGCGATGTGCCGCAGTCCCTGGACCGCTGGGGGGCCGCATTCCCGCAGGGCACGCGCATCGACAAGGCGCAGTGGCCCGCCATGGTGGCCGCGCTGCGCGGCGGCGGCGGGGGGCGCTCGGCCATCGTGTGGCTGAGCACCGAGTACCCCGAGTGGCCGGCGCTGCTGGGCGAACTGGTCCAGTCGGACAAGCGCGCGCGCGTGGTGGTGGCCACCGGCGTACCGGACGACCGCGAAGGCCTGAAGGCCATCAACGAAGGCGCTCGCGCCTATTGCCACCTGTTTGCCGTGCCCGAGATGCTGCAGGAAGTGGCGCTGGTGGTGCAGCACGGCGGCCTGTGGGTGGGCCGGGCACTGGTGTCGCGCCTGGCCGCCGCCACCGCGGGCCTGACGGCGCCGCACGCCGTGCCACAGGCGCACCAGGACCTGCAGCTGCGGCTGTCCTCGCGGGAGCTGGAGGTCGCGCGCGCGGTGGCGCAGGGGTTGTCCAACAAGGAGATCGCGGACCGGCTGTTCATCTCGGAGCGCACCGTCAAGGCGCACCTGGGGGCCACCTTCGAGAAGCTCGGCGTGCGCGACCGGGTGCAGCTCGTGCTGCGCATGAACCAGGGCCCGCAGGTTGCACAGGGGCCCGCATCCCATGCCTGACAAGAGCCTGCCGCCCCACGGCAATCCGCTGAGCTCCTCCGACGCCGGGCTGGCCCGGGTGACCGAGGACCTGATAGATCTGCTCATCGTGCGCGGCGTGATCCGCTTCACCGACCTGCCGCTGGCCGCGCAGAACAAGCTCCTGGAGCGCAAGGAGACCCGGGCCCGCCTGAGCAATAGCCTGGATCTATTGGGTGACGATTCGGGCAACGAAACTATTTGAGTTTCCGGGGCCGGCGGGCCCAAAAGTGGACCTAAGTCCAATAGTGGATACGGGGCGGCGTCAGTAGCCTTCACTGACATCAGTCACATGCCGTTACTTCCTGCCGCTGCGCAGGGCGTAGGGGTTTACCGGAGCCAGCCCATGTCCCAAATCGCCACCGTGGTTGCCGTCACCGGCACCGCTTTCGCGGTCGATGCCGATGGCCATCGCCGTCCCCTCAAGGCCGGAGACGCCTTGCAAAAGGGTGAAATCGTCCAGACCACGGCAGGAGGCCGGGTGGAGCTGCTGCTGGACGACGGCCAGACGCTGGCCGTGGCGCCCGCGCAAAGCGTCAAGATCGATGACAGCGTCACGCAGACCGCTGAACGCCCCACCGCCCAGGAGGCCAGCGTCGGGCAGGGCACCATCGACACGGTCATCCAGGCGCTGCAGCGTGGGGGCGACCTCAACGAGCAGCTGGACGCCACGGCCGCCGGCCTGGGCGGCGGTGCCGGGGGCGAAGGCGAGGGCAGCAGCTTCGTGCAGCTGCTACGCATCTTCGAGGGGGTGGACCCGCTGGCCTACCAATACAGCTTCACACCGCAATCGGCGCCCGACATCGACTTCAATCCATTGGCGGTGCTCACCGTCGACGCGGCCCCCACGCCGGCGCCGCCCCCGCCCGTGGCTCCGCCGCCCCCGCCGGTGCCAGCGCCTCCTCCCCCTGCGCCACCCACTCCCCCGGTGCCCGCACCTCCTCCTCCGCCGGCTCCGCCCCCACCCGGCCCTCCCGGTCCACCCCCTCCTGCGCCACCGCCACCTCCGCCACCGGGGCCCGTGCGGGTCAACCTGAATGTGACGCTGGAGGAAGAGTCCGTGGCTTCAGCGGGCGGCAACCAGGGCAACAGCTCGGGGGGCAACGGTGTCATCGGAAACGACGAGGACGATGGCCTGTCCAGCGTGCGCAACGGAAACTTCGACCTGGGCGGCGGCTCGATCTTCTCCGTCACCTTGCCCGGCTATGCCGGCGTGCCGGTGCCGCCGGGCGGCGTGACGATTTACTTCGATGCCCTGGGGCAGCCCATTCCCCAGGGAGACAGCAGCGCCCAGCCCGCGGTGCTGTTGGTGATCCTGCCGGACGGCAGCTTCACGCTGGCGGTCGTGGGGCCCCTGCACCACGCGCCCGGAGACGGTGAGAACTTCCTGGCGCTGCCGCTGATCACCTTCAACGGCGTCACCGGAGAGGGCGGGGAGTTCACCGCCGAGGTGAACATGTCGGTGCAGGACGACATCCCCGTGATCACGACCAGCGCCGAGGATGCGCCCACGCTGACGACGTCGGACCGCGGCGTCAACCAGGCCACCAACACGGGGTACGAGGGCACGGAGAACAACCCGGACGCCGTGGACTCGGACACGGACAGCAACACCTTCAACGGCACGGCCTTTGTGGTGTCCTTCGGGGCGGACGGCCCCAAGCTGCTGCCTGGCGGCAGCGAGGGAGAAGGCCCTGCCGTGCGCGACGGCTATGCCTTCGCATTCCAGATCGGCAATGGCGGAGCCACGGGGCTCTACGCCACCGGCACCAACACCGAGATCGTGCTGAGCACGACCGGGGACCCCTCCGTGGTGGTGGGACGCGACGGCAGCGGCAACGTGATCCTGACGCTGCAGATCGACCCGCAGACCGGTGCCGTGGTGATGACGCAGACCGGGGCCATCCGGCATGCCGCGCCCGATGGCGTGGACGGCGGCGGCGACGAGCTGCAGGCGCTGGGAACCGGGGTTCTCAGCGTGGTGCTGGAGGCCACCGACAACGACGACGATACCGTGGCGGCCGAGCTGGACCTGGGCGGGCGCCTGCTGTTTGGCGACGACGTGCCGGTCCACCGCTATGACGAGGCCCCCGGGCAGGGCGAGGGCCCCGGGGAACCCGTGGAGCGCGTCCTCTCGCTGCAGGCCGAAGAAGAGTCCGCCATGGAGGGCGGACACACGATAGGCAACGACGAGAACGACCTTCCGCTCACATCCGTCGACAGTGGAGGCCTGACCCAGATCAATGGCGCGATCAACTGGGGAGCCGATGGCTTTGGCAAGCTCACGGGCGTGCGCGTGGGCAGCGGTGAAGGCGCGACCAACGTTCCTGTTGGCCAGGCGGTCTGGTTCAATGCCAACGGCGAAGTAATTCCCTCGGGCCCCGGTGGAGCGCAGCCCGACGGGGCCGCCGCCAGCCTGGTGGTCGAGGCCACGGGCAGCTACACGCTCACGGTGCTTGCCACCATGAACCACGCCGCGGGCGGCACCGTGGTGCAGGGCGAGGACTGGCTCAACCTCGAAACCGTGCGCCTCGTCGGCGAAGATGGCGACGGCGATGCCATCACCGTCGCGCTGGAAACGCGGGTGCAGGACGACATCCCCGTGCACGTCAAGCTGCTGGGCATCCCGGTGCCATTGGTCGCGCTGCTGGAGGAGGAATCCGCGTCCAACGGCGACGGCGGCGTGATCGGCAATGACGAGTCGCTCGACTGGCTGGCCATCATCCCCGTGGGCTCGCTGAGCGCGTCGACGGGTGCCCAGTCCATGACGGGGGTGGTGCGCTGGGGCGCAGACCAGTTCGGCGGCGTGGCCGCCGTCCAGGTCGGCGCCCAGGAATATGCCGTGGGCAACACCATTGCCACCGTGTACCTGGACCGCGAGGGCCAGCCCATTGCAGATGGGGACACCACAACCCCCCGGTCGGTCGAACTGCGCATCGACGGCGCCACGGGCGGCTACCGCTTGACGGTCATCGGGCCGCTGGACCACGATCCGGGCCAGGGCGAGAACCTGATGCTGCGCACCTTCACCTTCGTGGGCATTGATGGCGACGGCGACCGGATCGGCGTGGATCTCTACGCCAAGATCCAGGATGATGTGCCCGAGCACGCCAGGGAGAATGGCAGTGTCGTCAAGCTCAGCCTGAAAGTCGAGGAAGAGTCGGTGCCCCACAGCGGCGGCACGCTGGGCAACAACGAAACGGCGGATGGACTGAGCCACGCCCACACCGACGCCACGGGCTTCCAGGGCGCCGTGAAGTGGGGCGCCGATGACTTCGGCGGCATCACGGGCGTCAAGGTGCAGACGGGCATCTTCACCGAGAACAGCTACAGCCCGGTGGCCGGCGTGGTGACCGTGTACTTCGACCAGAACGGCAAGGCCCTGCCCCCCGGGGCCACCAGCGGCGCGGCGGTGCTGACGGTGGAGGCGGACGGCGCCTACCGGTTCGAGGTGCTGGACAACCTCATCCACAAAGGCGCGGGCGAAGACTGGCTGAACCTGCCCAGGATCACCTTCGTGGGCGAGGATGGCGATGGCGACAGGATCGGCGTGGAGTTGAACGCCTCCATCCAGGACGACGTGCCCATCGTGACGGTGTCCGACGCCGTGCCGGTCGCCGAGCACAGCTTCACGGTGGAGTACAAGGGCGGCGAGGCCGGCTACAACAACAGCTTCGGCTATTACTTCAAGAACCCGGATGGTTCCATCGACACCTCCAGGGGCGGGTTCGTGCTGTGGGACAACGTCAAGACCGAAGGCGGCATGACCGTGTCGCTGCCCACGGGCGTGACGGCCGACCAGATCGGTTTCTTCATCATCCCCAACGGCGACAGCCAGAACGGCGCGCTGGGCGACGCCCAGGCGGTGTCGTTCCAGCTCGTGGGCGGGAAGTGGACGGCGTTCGCCGGCGGATCGCCGCTCGCGGGCGAGGGGGCACCCATCTACTTCTCCGACCAGGCGCTCAACAGCGACGGGCAGTCCCACCTGCAGCAAACCCCGTCGGGCACGGCGGCCGGCCAGGACAGCAGGGGCAACTTCAACTGGGAAGATCTCAAGATCACCTCCGGCAGCTCGGACAAGGACTACGACGACGTCAACCTGGACCTGAACTGGAACGTGCCGCTGCTGGTCAAGGATGCGCAAGCCGATCTGGGAACGAGTTCGGACAACGACGGCAAGGCGCTGGCGGGCAGCTTCCAGTTCCACTTCGGCGCGGATGGCGCTGCGGCCAGCGGCAGCAAGACCTTCGGCCTGAGCGTCGGCGCGCAGGGCCAGGCGTCGGCGCTGAAGGACACCGCGACCGGCTCTGCCGTTCTGGTGAAGATGGAGGGCGGCGCGGCCGTTGGCTACATCCTCATCGGCGGTGTGCAGACCAATGTGTTCAAGGTCTCGGTGGCGGGCGACGCGGCCAACAACGGCCAGGTGACGGTGGAGCAGTACCGCGCGGTGGTGCACCCCACCAACGATCCGCACGAGATCGTCAACATCGGCGGCGGCGTGATCCAGCTCACCGCGCAGGCCAAGGATGGCGATGGCGACAAGTCCAATACCGCCACCTACGACATCGGCCGGCAGATCAACTTCCAGGACACGGGCCCGGTGGCTGCGGACGATGCCGCCAATCTCACGGCCTCGGCGGGGACCATGGGCACCACGGAGCATGCCGTGGGCAATGTGCTGGGCAACGACATGTACGAGGCCAAGGCGGATGGCGCCCATGCCGAAGTGGTGTTCAACCGCGCCGGTGGCGACAGGTCGGGCAACACGACCGACCTGGACGGCCCGTCGTTCGATGCCAACGGCACCCTGGGCACGCTCAGGATCGCGGCCAATGGCGATGCCACCTATGCGCTGAATGACCTCAAGGCGATGGCGCTGGGCGAAGGCGCCTCGGTCACCGACAGCTTCAACTACCAGATGAAGGATGCGGATGGCGACACCGACGTGGCCAATGTGCGCGTGACGGTGCAGGGCGTGAACGACGCGCCCGAATTCGTGACCGGCAACGACCAGACGACCGAGATCTGGGTGGACAAGGATGGTGATGGCAACAAGGACGGCGACGAGGTCTCGCGCTATTCCGGGCCGAATGCCGACCAGATCGCGGTGAGCGTGCAGGAAGACGCGCTGGAGCCGGGCAACCGCGAGAGCACGGACCAGACCACCACGGATGCGGCCAGCTTCGGTGTGGCCGACCCCGACATCGGCGACACCGTGGGCGTGCGCTTCGATACGACGGGCAGCCTGCTGCCAGCGCTGACCTCGGGCGGTGCGCCCATCGTCTGGACCCCCAACGCGTCGGGCACGGAACTCATCGGCAAGGTGGGCGGCACCGAGATCATCAAGGTGACCATCGGGGGCACCTATGAAAGCGGCTACACCAGCAGCGTGGTGCTGCTGGGCCCCGTGGACCATGCGCCGCCCCCCGCGGGCACGGCCACCGATGGCGATGTGAAGGAACTGAACTTCACGGTCATCGCGAACGACCGCCCGCTCAACCCGTCCACCGGCCTCACGGACACCATGGCGCTCAAGGTGACGGTGGAGGACGACGCCCCCACCGCCAGGCTCGTGGATGGCGCCGCCATGGTGCTGAGCGCCACGCTCGAGGAAGAGTCCGCACTGCGTGGCGGCGCGAAGATCGGCAATGACGAACGGGATGCGAGCGACCTGGTCCATGGCGCGCAGCTGGAGGCATCGACCGGCGTGCAGGTGATGACCGGCGCCGTGAAGTGGGGCGCCGACGGTTTCGGCAAGGTCACCGGCCTGCAGTTCGGCGGCACCACCGTGAACGTGGATCTGGGCACGGGGGGCAAGGTGTACTTCAATGCCGACGGGCAGCCGCAAGGCAGTTCCACGGGGGCGGCCGCCGTGCTGGAGGTCCAGGCCAATGGCGAATACACGCTCACGGTGACGGGGGCGCTCATGCACTCGGCGCAAGGCGAGGACACGCTGAACCTGGGCCGCGTGCAGATCGTGGGCGAGGACCGTGACGGCGACGCCATCGGCGTGGAGCTGGCCGCCAGCGTGAAGGACGACATCCCCGTCATCACCACGGTGGAGCCCGCGCCCGTGCCGGGCATCACCGTGCAACTGGTGGGCAGCGACGCGGGCTACAACAACACCTGGGGCTACTACATCAAGGACGCCAGCGGCATGCCCACCACGGGCACGGTGGTGTGGGACAACGTGAAGAACCAGCCGGTGACCAGCGTCACCCTGCCGCCGGGCGTGCTGCCCGGCCAGGTCGGCTTCTTCATGATCCCCAATGGCGACAGCCTCAATGGTTCGCTGGGCAACAACACGGCGGTCACCTTCTCGCAAGACAGCGGCGGCCAGTGGGTCGCGCACGCGGGTGGCGCTCCGCTCGCCGGGCAGGGCGCGGCCGCACTGTTCGACAACAGCGCGCTCAATCTCGACGGCCTGTCCCATGTGAACACCCTCGCGGTGGGCCCTGTCTCGGGCAACCAGAACTGGGAGGACATCGCGGGCGGCGGCGACCTGGACTACAACGACGTGCTGCTCAACGTCACCATGCCGCTGCTGGTGGACGACAGCTTCCTGAACATCGACGCGGAGTCCGATGTGGGCTCCACGCGCTTCACCGTGAGCTACGGCGCCGACGGTGCGGCCGCGCTGCAGGGCAAGGCCTATGGGCTGGTCCTGACCGGTGGTGAAGGCACGCCCTCGGGCTTCAAGGACACCGCGCAGTACTCGAACGGCCAGCCCGCCGATGTGCTGCTCAAGAGCGGGCCCGGCGGCACGCTCATCGGCTACGTGACGGTGGACGGCGTGGAAAAGACGGTCTTCCAGCTGTCGGTCGATGCCGCCACCGGCGAGGTCACGTTCGACCAGCAGCGCACGGTGGTGCATTCGACGCCGGGCGACTCCAACGAGGTGCAGTCGGCGCTGGCGGGCAAGATCGGCCTGCAGCTCACGGCCACCGATGGCGATGGCGACCATGTCAACGCGAGCATCGACCTGGGCCGCATGCTGTTCATCGCGGACGACGGCCCCGTGGCGAAGGACGACACGGATGGCACGCAGTGGGTGGTGGACCACTGGGTCGCCACCGGCAACGTGCTCACGGGGGCGGGCACCACCTCGGGCGATGCCGGCAAGGACCAGCACGAGGGCATGCAGGACGGCGCCAAGGCCGAGGTCGTGCAGGTGCGCGCGGGTGCAGAGGGCGCCGTGTGGACGCCTGGCACGGCCGTGGCCAGCGGTGGCAGCGCCACGGTGGCGGGCCAGTACGGCTCGCTCACCATCGAGTCCGATGGCGACTACACCTACACCGGGCACCAGACCACCGTGCAGCTCGGAGGGGGCGCGGGCGTGCCGGCCGGCACCGATGCCTTCGACTACGGCAAGCCCTACACCACGAACCTGGGCGAACAGCTGATCACCAGCCCCACGCCCGCGCAGACCGGCGGCGCCGTGGTCACCAGCCAGGGCAATGGCGCGGGCGTGGACGACCCCACCGAGCCCGTGCCGGGCGACGTGGGCGCCAGCACACCCGAGCAGGTGGGCTACTCGCCCAGCCAGGGCACGGAGGCCCTGTCGGTGGACCTGGGCACGATGGCCGTGCGGGCCGTGGTGGAAATTTCCAACCTGTTCCAGAACGAATCGGGCCAGACGGGCAACCAGGGCGAGACCGGGCGCTGGGAGGCGTTCGACGCCGCCGGCAACAAGGTGGGCGAGGGCATGATCGGCGGCGCGCTGTTCCACAACGGCGCGAACGGCAGCGACCCCGTGCACCAGGGCCAGGTGGAGATCGAGGTGCTGGGCGCCGACGGCAACCCCATCGCCTTCCAGAACGTGGTGTTCTCGGGCGTGGACTATCTCGCCGGTGACAAGGGCAGCGACAGCTCGGACTACTTCGTCAAGGCGGTCAGCTTCGAGGAAGCCGTGGCGCCCGAGACGACGGACACGTTCAGCTACCAGATGAAGGACGGCGATGGCGACACCGACAGCGCCACGCTGACCATCGAAACCGGCCACCAGCAGAGCACGCAGGGCCTGGGCATGGTGTACGAGGACGGCCTGGCCACGGGCAACGTGGACAGCAGCCCGCACACCACCGATACGGCTGGCACGCTGGGCATGGGGGGCGCCACCTACGCGCTGGTGGCCCCGGTGCAGAAGATCACCTCGGCGGGGGAAGAGGTGCGCTGGAGCACGTCGGCCGATGGCAAGACCCTGACCGGCACGGCCGGCGCGGGCGCCGATGTGCGCACGGTGGCCGTGGCCACCATCGACGACAGCGGCCAGTACAAGGTGGAACTCAAGGGCCAGGTGGACCACGCCTACACCGAGAGCGGCGAGGAGAACCTGTACCTGCAGCTGGTGGCGCAGAAGACGGTGGACGGCGAGACCGAGGTCCAGGGCTTCAACATCAAGATCCAGGACGACGCGCCGGTCTACGTGGGCGGTACGCAGGACACCCTGGTCGCCAACAGCGGCGTGGGCGAGGTCACGGCGGACCTGGGCGCACGCGTGGGTGCCGACGTGGTGGGGGCGGACGTGAACCTCACGGCGACCTCGGCCACCACCGTGGGCACGTCCCCCGTGCGGTATGTCTCCATGTCGTACCTGCAGGGCGGCGATGTGCATTCCACCGTGATGACGGTGGACGGCAACAAGGTGTTCTACCAGGCCACGAGCGACGGCAGCATCAAGGCGGTGTACGACGACGGCGGTGTGCTGAAGACCGCGTTCACCGTGAACGGCGTGGTGAATGCCGACGGCACGACCAGCTACGTCACCAACATGGTGGCGGTGGCCGACAAGGTGCAGGTGGGCGAGACGGTCACACCCGGCAGCACGACGACCGTGGAGAAGACCGTGGTCTTCGGCGACAGCAAGAACGACGATGTGTTCAAGCCCAGCAGCTATACCCACTCGTCGGCTGGCGGCAGCGAAATGGGCGCGCGGTACGTGGACTCCGCCACGGGCATCTACATGCAGATCTCGGCCGACAAGGACGAGACCAAGGCCAACACCGTGCAGTGGAAGAACGGGAAGTGGGAGGTCACCCAGGACGACACCTCGCTGCAGACCGACGGCAACCAGGCCAACGACCCCGAGGTCAACTGGTCGTCCACGGGCAACGGCAATGGCGGCGGGGGCTTTGGCGTCGGCGACAACTTCATCGGCAACGACAGCTCGGTGGGCGAGCGCGATTCCGACAGGAGCGATGCCGTGAAGGCCGGCGACGGCGCGGGCGAGCGCCTGGTGGTCGAGTTCTTCAAGGCCGATGGCACGCGCCTGAACGTGACCTCCGCCGACTTCAAGCTCGACCACCTGGGCAAGGAGGAAGCCGCCGTGGTCACGGCCGTGAACACCGGCAGCGGCGGCGCCACGACCGTGGTGGGATCGCCCATCGTTCAGGAGGGCACGGCCAGCGGCGGCAACACCAATGGTGGTACCGCCAGCGTGGAGACGCCCGTCAGGGTGGATCCGGCGGGCTCGGCCACATTCAACACCGTCCAGTTCACCGCCGAGGATTGCACGGACTACCGGGTGACCGATGCGGCCACCCTGACCTACACCGAGACGGTGACGACACCTCCGGTCACGACGCCTGTCTATGCCGACCAGATGTGGATCGACCTGCAGGCCGTGATCGTCGATGGCGACGGCGACACGCTGGCGGACCCGATCGACGTCAAGATCGTCATCGACACCGGCAACACGCTCGATGGCGACGAGGTGGAGCTGTCCGATGCGGCGGCGGGCGGGCTGGCCATCAAGGGTGGCGATGCGCCGGAAACCATCGTGGGCAGCGCGGGCGACGATACCGTGCAGGCTGGCGAGGGCAATGACACCGTGCAGGGAGGTGACGGCGACGATGTGCTGGATGGGGGCCCTGGCAGCGACATCCTGGCCGGCGGCGATGGCGACGACACCATCGAGATCAACCTCGCGGACAGCAGCCCCGGCGGCACCGACAAGGATGTCGTCAAGGACCTGGAGGAGGGCGACAAGATCGAGGTGGCGGACCTGCTGACGGACGACGGTGGCGACCTGCTCGCAAGCCTGCCTCTGGCGGCGGATGCCTCGGGCGACACGAACATCGCGGTGGACAGCAACGGACCGGCGGCGGGCGGAGCGTCCCAGACCGTGGTGGTGGAAGACACCACGCCGGAGGCCCTGGCCGTGGACCTGGCCCTGGGGACCCCCGATGTGGCGACGGTGACCAAGCCGAACGACGACTGAGCCACGCACCCCAGGCGCAAGGGGCCTGGGGTGCGTGGGTTGTGGATGGGCAAGAAAAAGGCTGCCACCGCTTGTGGATCAAGCGGTGGCAGCTATCTGTTTTGATGACAGGCAAGAGGCCGGCGGCAGAGTGCCTTCGCCCTCGCTGGCACCGGACCCTTCATGTCGCGCGGAGCCACCGCGGCGCATGACGCCGCGCCAGAGCGGCATCCCTTGCGTGCGGCAGCGCGCGAGGATGGCAAGGAAGATACCAGGCGCTGCCGGAACGCCTCAACGGATGCCCGGCCCCGTGGCGCCATCAAAGCCCAGCGAGGCCAGCAGGGGCAGGTCGTCCCGCGATTCGACCCCCAGCGCGATGACCTGGATACCAATCGCATGGGCGATGCTGCACAGCCCCTTGAGGAACTCCTGGTTGCCCAGATTGCCCGCGATGCCGCGCACGTAGCTGGGATGCACCTTGATGTAGTCCAGCCCCAGGTCGGCGAGTTTGTTGCCTTCGGTGAACCGCTGGCCGAAGTATTCGATGCCCACGCGGCATCCGAGTTGCTGCAGGGTGTGGGCAAGCTCCTTGAACGCATCGAAGGCGCGGAACACCCCGTACTCCGGCACCTCGAAAAGCAGGCGTGGACAGATGTCGGGGTAGGCGCGCAGCAACTGCATCAGCTCGTTGCGGAAGTGGAAGTCCGCGATGGTCTCGGACGACAGGTTGATCGCGATGTCGCCGGCCGTGCCGCGCAGGTGCTCGATGGCAAGGCGCACCACGCGCAGGTCGATCGGGGCCGTGAGGTTCAGGTGCGCTGCCATCGGCATGAAGTCGCCCGCGGACAGCAGGGCGCCCGAGGCGTCGGACGCCAGGCGGATCACGCCTTCCTGGTGGATGGCGCCTTCGCCGCGTCCGTCGACAACGGGGTAGAAGGCCAGCTGCAGCCTGCCACCGGTGACGGCTTCGGTCAGCAGCGTGCGCCATTGTTCGGCGGGCCGGGCCTCGGCGGGGTGCTCGCCTTCGTCGGCGAACATGCTGTTGGGGCCCAGGGATTGCGCCCGCGCCAGCGCCTCATCCGCCCTGCTGAAAAGCGCGCCCAGGGTTTCCTGGCGCCGGTAGCCCACGGCGCAGATGTGGAACAGGTCGGGGGCCGTGGCAGACCAGTGGGGCAGCCATTGCGATGACAGGCGCGCGAAGATATCCTGCGCGGCCTCGGACGGGGACGGCGTGGAGGGGCACAGGACGCCGAACTCACCGCCGTTGAGGCGCCCCGCGCGCTGGCCGGGCTTGCCCTCGCCGCTCTTGTAGAGCACGGAGCCCAGGTGCTTGAGCAGGGCATCCACCCGCTGATGGCCCAGTTGCGCGTTCAGCCTCTCCAGATTGGCCAGGCGGACAATCACCAGGCTGCCCGATGAGAGGAATTGCTCGCCTTCCAGGGCTTCGCGCAGGTGCGACAGGAAGTACTCGCGGCTGGAGAGCCCGGTGACTGCATCGCGGTTGACCTTCTTGCGCAGCCCTTCCAGGCGGGCCGCCTCCTCCCCGAACATGGACCGCAGGCGCGCGACCATGTCGTTCATGCCCCGCGCCACGCTGCGCAGTTCGGGTGTCCGCGGCTCCGTGATCTTGATGAAACGCCGCTCCGCGATGGCCTCGGCCTGCGCGACCACATCGCGCAAGGGGCGCGTGATGCGGCGCACCGCGATGGTTCCCGCGCCGCCCGCGACAAGGCTGCCCAGGACGAACCAGGCCAGCAGCTCCAGCGTGCCGCTCCAGAGGCTGCGGTAGGCGTACTGGTCGTGGCTTGCGAGGGTCAGCGTTCCATATTGTTTCCATCCATCCTGGATCAGCGCCCTGCCAGGCTCCGCGCTGATCGGGATCAGCCGGGCGAACCAGCCGGGCGCGCCTTCCAGCTGCCCGTCGAAGGTGCGCTGCACGAGCGTCTGGCCCGTGGGCGAGGCGATGCGGATGAAGCGGTAGTGGCCAGCGTCAAACTGCGCGGCGACCTGCAGCTCCACCGTGACCGGGTCCTTGTCGAGCTGCGAAAGCGCCAGCGCCAGCGACGTGGCGTTGTCGAAGTTCTTGATCTGCAACTGCTGCTGCAGGTAGTGCCGCGCGGACAGGACGCTGACGAGCATGCTGCCTCCAAAGGCCAGCGCCATGACCAGTCCGATGGCAAGCCAGAGTTGTTTGGTGAGTGACATGGTCGCTATCTCCGGTGATTGGTGCAGGGGTCAGAAACCCTCTTGCCGCATGCGTTCGAGTACGTCGCGCCAGCGTGACAGCCGCGTCGTCGGGTCTGCCGACGATGTGGATGCGCCGGACACCCACAGCCCTTCGTTGTTGAAGCTGAACACGGGGGACAGGTCCGGCCGGGACGAGGCCGGGCGGATGGCCGTGATCAGGTTGTCCAGCACCACCGGCTCTTCGGCCGGATGGGCGTAGTAGCCCAGGACCATGTGGGCTTCGCTCTTGCTGCTGCTGGGGCCGCCGATGCGGGCCCTCACGTAGATCATCCGCAGCCTGTCGTTGGGCACGCCCATGTGCAGCAGCGTGATGTACTTGGCGATGGAGAAGTCTTCGCAGTCGCCCGCGCCGCGCCCCATGAACTCCAGCGGCGTGGCCCAGTAGTCGTTTTGCTGCCAGACCACCGCATCGCTTTCAAACAGCATGCGGCGGTTGAAGAAGCTGTTGACGTGGGCGAGCTTGTCCACCTCGCTCAGGTGCTGGCCCTCGTTGAGCATGGCGCGCCAGGCGCTGACCTGCTCGGCCCCCTTGGGGCCGTGGCGCTGGAGGGCGAGGGCTTGAATCCTGTCCAGGTCAGGGGCGCTGAATACGGCCCCCAGCAGGGTTGCGACGGCCAATGCCAGCACCACCCGGAAGTGCGCGGTGGCCCGGGGCGCGTGCTGGAAAAGTGGCTGCAGGAAATGCATGGAACACGCGAAACGCGGCTACCTTGCGCGGAAGTAACTGGATTCAACCAGTGGTTGCAGAGTTGTAAAAAAAAACTGTGCGAGTTTCAATCGAAATGCTACGTTTCAATTCTGCATCACAAATGATTCGGAGTTGTCATGAAACTTCCTCTTACCCTGATCGCCGCGGCCGTCGTGGTCAGCACTAGTGCATCCGCACAAGCTCTCCCGGAAGGCCTTGTGGACGCAGCCCGAAAGGCGGTGGTGAGCAACCCGGACGTCCAGGCGCGATGGTTCGGTTTCCGGGCAGCCGATTCAGAGCGAAGCGTTGCGCGCGCCGGCTTCCTTCCCCAGCTGGACGCGGTGGCCAGCACCGGCCGCGAGAACCGTGTGCGGCCTTCCGGCAGCACGGGCTCGTACCACCATACCGGCGCGGCGCTCACGCTGAACCAGATGCTGTTCGATGGCTTCTTCACCAGCAGCGAAGTGCGGCGGCTCGGCCACGCCAAGCTCACGCGGTACTACGAACTGGTGGAGGCCTCCGAGACAGCGGCGCTGGAAGCGGTGCGCGCCTATGCCGATGTGGCGCGGTACCGCGAACTGGTGGAGCAGGCCAAGCAGAACTATGTGGAGCACAAGCTGACCACCAACCAGATTGACGAGCGCACTTCCGCGGGCGTGGGGCGCCGCGTCGATCTCGAACAGGCGACGGGCCGCCTCGCGCTGGCGGAGTCGAATCTGCTGACGGAAATCTCCAACCTGCACGATGTCAGCGCCCGCTACCAGCGGCTGGTGGGCGAGCTGCCGCCGCCCGCGCTGCCGCCCTTGCCCGAAGGCTTTCGGCTCACCCAGCTGCCGCAAAAGACCGACGAGGTGGTGGCCCTTGCGCTCAACAACAGTCCCACGATCAACGCTGCCATCGAGAACATGCTGGCCAGCGAGGCAGGCATTGCATCGCAGAAGGCCGGCTTCATGCCCCGGGTCGACTTCAGGGCCCGCCAGTCGTGGGACCGCAACCTCATCGGGGAGCAGGGGCGCTCGCGCGACAGCACCGTGGAGCTGGTGCTGACCTACAACTTCTTCAGGGGCGGTGCCGACAAGGCGCGGGAGCAGCAGGCGGTGGAGAACAAGTTCCAGGCCCGGGAGCTGAAGGAAAAGGCCTGCAGGGACGTGCGCCAGACCACGGCGATCGCGTTCAATGATGCGCGGAGGCTGGTGGAGCAGATGACCTATCTGGACCAGCACCGCCTGTCGACGGAAAAGGCCCGGGAAGCCTACCGCCAGCAATTCGATCTCGGGCAGCGCACCCTGCTGGATTTGCTGGACACGCAGAACGAGGCATTCCAGGCGAGCCGGGCCTATGTCAACGCGCGCTACGACCAGGTGGTGGCGCAGGCGCGGACCCTGGGCGCGATGGGGCAGCTGCTGGCCGCGTTGAATGTGAGCCGGACCGACATGCCCTCGCCCGCAGACGCGGGCCAGCAGCGCAGTGGCATCGACCCCGCCGATCTGTGTCCCGCCGAAGTCCCTGTATCGATCGCCGTGGACAAGGCGAGGGCGGTTGCCGATACGCCGGCACGCCCGCGTGCCACGCTGCCCGCGCAGCCCACGGGTGCGCCCCGGCCCGCCGCTGCCCGCTAGGGGGCGGGGCGAAGGCCCCGGCCGCCTGGCTTCGCGAGGCGTTCGGACTAGGCGGCGGCGACGCCCGCGGCGTGCGCCTGCTGATCCGCGTGGTAGCTGCTGCGCACCATGGCGCCCACCGCAGCGTGGCTGAAGCCCATCTTGTAGGCCTCCTGCTCGAACATCTTGAAGGTGTCGGGATGCACGTAGCGGCGCACCGGCAGATGGCTGTTGCTGGGCGACAGGTACTGGCCGATGGTCAGCATGTCGATGTCGTGCGCGCGCATGTCGCGCATCACCTGCAGGATCTCTTCATCCGTCTCGCCCAGGCCCACCATGATGCCGCTCTTGGTCGGTACCTTGGGGTGCAGCGCCTTGAACTTCTTGAGCAGGTTCAGGCTGAACTGGTAGTCGGAGCCGGGGCGCGCTTCCTTGTACAGGCGGGGCGCGGTCTCCAGGTTGTGGTTCATCACGTCGGGCGGCGCGGCCTTGAGGATCTCGAGCGCGCGGTCGTCGCGGCCCCGGAAGTCGGGCACCAGGATCTCGATCTGCGTGGCGGGCGACAGTTCGCGGATGTTCTGGATGCATTCCACGAAGTGGCCGCTGCCGCCGTCGCGCAGGTCGTCGCGGTCCACGCTGGTGATCACCACGTACTTGAGCTTGAGGGCGGCGATGGTCTTGGCCAGGTTCAGCGGCTCGTCCTTGTCCAGCGGATCGGGGCGGCCGTGGCCCACGTCGCAGAACGGGCAGCGTCGCGTGCATTTGTCGCCCATGATCATGAAGGTGGCCGTGCCCTTGCCGAAGCATTCGCCGATGTTGGGGCAGGAGGCTTCCTCACAGACCGTGTGCAGCTTGTGCTCGCGCAGGATCTCCTTGATTTCATAGAAGCGCGTTGTCGGGCTGCCGGCTTTCACCCGGATCCACTCAGGCTTCTTGAGCACCTCGCCCTGCTCCACCTTGATGGGGATGCGCGACAGCTTGGCCGCGGCCTTCTGCTTGGCCAGCGGGTTGTAGGCTTCTGTGGATTGCGCTTCGCGGACGACTTCAGGGGTGCTCATGGCGTGTAGGCGGTTCAGGGCGCGAGCCGGATGCTGAGCTGCTGGCCCAGCACCTGTGCGGCTTCCTCCCAGGTGGTGTGGACCCCGATTGTAGAAAGGTCCACCGTTCGCAATCCTGCGTAACCGCAAGGGTTGATGCGCTCAAAGGGTTCCAGGTCCATCGCCACGTTGAGCGCCACGCCGTGGTAGGTGCAGTGCCGGCTGACCTTGATGCCCAGGGCCGCGATCTTGCCCAGGCCCGTGAAGTCCGGCGCGGCGATGGCGCCGTTCTCCGGGCGCTTCTGGGGGCGCTGCGGCAGCAGTGCATGGCTGTGCGGGTCGTCCAGGCGCACGTAGATGCCGGGGGCCCCGGCGACGCGATGGCCCGTGACGCCAAAGTGCGCCAGCGTGCGGATCGCGGCTTCCTCCACGCGGTACACATACTCCTTGACGAAGTAGCCCGCGCGCTGAAGGTCGATCAGGGGATAGGCCACGACCTGGCCGGGGCCATGGAAGGTGACCTGGCCCCCCCGGTTGGTGGCAACGACAGGAATATCTCCAGGGTGCAGGAGGTGGTCGCTTTTACCGGCCAGCCCCTGGGTGTACAGCGGCGCGTGCTCGCATATCCATAGCGCATCCACGGTCTCGGCTGCGCGGGTGGCCGTGTAGTCCTGCATGGCCTGCACCGTGGCGGCATAGTCCACGCGGCCAAGCACGCGAAGGTCGATGGCCATGAGTGCTATCTCTATCTATCTCTGTCTGGCTGATGCGGGCGCGGGCCTTACAGCACCACCTTCACCATGGGGTGCGACGACAGCGCGCGGTACAGATTGTCGAGCTGCTCCCGGCTGGTCGCGGTGATGGTGATGGTAACTCCGAGGTAATTGCCGGCCCGGCTGTCGCGCAGTTCAATGGTGCCAGCGTCGAAGGTCGGGTCGAACTGGCGGGCCAGTTCCGTCACGGCATGCACGAAGCCATCCACCTTCGCACCCATGACCTTGATCGGGAACCTGGAGGGGTATTCGATCAGAGAGTCCTTGCGGGGATCGTTAGGCTGTGTGTCGGGGCCGTTTTCAGGCGGCAGGCTGGAGGATGTCATGGCGGAAAGTGCTTCGGTTTCAGGAGCTGGCAGGGCTTTGCCATTGTGCTTCAACGGCGTGTCCGTTGTGAAAACCCTGACCGGGCGGCATGCGCCAGATCGGTGCGCGGGGGCCGCAGGGAAAGGGAAAAAGCCGTTGGCCCGTCACCACAACGGCGCAGGCTTGCGCACCGGTTTTGGACCGGGGTTGCGGGTCTTTGTCGAGCGCCACGGGTTTTTACTTATAATTAGAGGCTTTGTGAAAGTTGCAGTCTGTAACGCGGGCGTCATTCAACAATGAAAACAATCGCGCCTGAGACTGAAACTGAGGCTGAAGAATCTGACTTCAAGCCCCTGACGGCCCAAGAGGCCGAACAGTGGCGCAGTCGCAATCCTCCCATCTCCGTATGGAAGGTGGTGGCGGGTCAGGCGCTGGTCGGGATGCTGGTGGCCCTGGTGGCCTGGCTTCTGACGGGCAGGGCGTCGGTAGGCTGGTCTGCGGCTTATGGTGCTCTGGCGGTGGTGGTTCCGGCTGGCTTGTTTGCACGGGGGGTGTTGCGCCACAAGGCGTCTTCCAATCCGCGTGCTGCCATGGTGGGGTTCTTTGGTTGGGAAATCGCCAAGATCGTGTTGACGGTGGCGCTGCTCGCAGCGGCACCCCGGCTGGTGGCGGGCCTGAACTGGATTGCCCTGCTGGTAGGCATGGTGATCACAATGAAAACGTACTGGGTGGCACTGTTGGTGCGGCCCGGTGTCCGAAAAACCGATTGATAGAGAGAAGAGTTGTCCGATGGCCGCAGAAGCGCACGCTCCGACTGCAAGTGAATACATCGTTCACCACCTGCAGCATCTTCAAAACATCAACCAGACCAAGATTGTTGACTTCACGGTCATCAACTATGACTCGATCATCGTGGGTTTGGTTCTGGGTGCCCTCACTCTTTTGATCCTGTGGTCAGCTGCCCGTAAGGCAACCTCCGGCGTGCCGGGCCGCTTCCAGGCGGCTGTGGAGATGCTGGTCGAGATGGTGGACAACCAGGCCAAGGCCAACATCCACAACGCCGAAAGCCGCAAGTTCATCGCCCCCCTGGGCCTCACGGTGTTCGTCTGGATCTTCCTGATGAACTTCATGGACATGCTGCCCGTGGACCTGCTGCCCGCGATCTGGGCCCAGATCTATGGCGCCGCCGGCCACGACCCGCACCACGCCTACCTGCGCGTCGTGCCCACGGCCGACCTGTCCACCACCCTGGGCCTGGCGTTTGCCATCCTGGTGCTGCGCTTCTGGTATAGCGTCAAGATAAAGGGCGCTGGCGGCTGGGCGCACGAACTCGTGTCGGCCCCGTTCGGCACCAGCAAGAATCCCATCTTCGCCCTGATCCTGGGCGTGGTGAACCTGCTCATGCAGGTCATTGAATATGTCGCCAACACCGTGTCGCATGGCATGCGGTTGTTCGGCAACATGTACGCTGGCGAACTGGTGTTCATGCTGATCGCCCTGATGGGTGGCGCGGCTGCACTGTCGCTGTCGGGTGTGCTGCTGCCTGTGGGCCACGTCATCGCTGGCACCATCTGGACGCTGTTCCACATTCTGGTGATCTCGCTGCAAGCCTTCATCTTCATGATGCTTGCGCTGATCTACCTCGGTCAGGCGCACAACGCGCACTAACGGTTCCCTTTCGTTTCTCTTTCCTTTTCAACCTTTCTTTTTTTAACTCAGGAGTCATCATGGAAAACATTCTCGGTCTCGTCGCTCTGGCTTGTGGTCTGATCGTTGGTCTGGGCGCTATCGGCGCTTCCATCGGTATCGCACTGATGGGTGGCAAGTTCCTCGAATCGTCGGCACGTCAGCCTGAGCTGATCAACGAACTGCAAACCAAGATGTTCATCTTGGCCGGTCTGATCGACGCTGCTTTCCTGATCGGCGTGGCCATCGCCCTGCTGTTCGCATTCGCCAACCCCTTCGTCTCCACGTTCTTGGTCAACCTGCCCAAGTAATTCCCACTCAACGCCACTCTAGAAAGGTGTTGCCGTGAGTATCAACGCGACCCTGTTCATTCAGGCCATCGTCTTCCTGATCCTGGTGTGGTTCACGATGAAATTCGTGTGGCCCCCGATCGCGAAGGCGTTGGATGAACGAGCCCAGAAAATCGCCGAAGGCCTCGCTGCTGCCGACCGTGCCAAGTCCGAACTGACCGCTGCGAACCAGCGCGTCGAGAAGGAACTGTCACAGGCACGCAACGAAACGGCCTCGCGTCTTGCGGACGCCGACCGACGTGCCCAGGCCATCATCGAAGAAGCCAAGGCACGCGCCACGGAAGAAGGCAACAAGATCGTTGCTTCCGCCCGTGCCGAAGCCGAACAGCAAACGGTGCAAGCCCGCGAAGCCCTGCGCGAGCAGGTGGCTGCGCTGGCCGTCAAGGGTGCTGAGCAGATTCTCCGCAAGGAAGTCAATGCCGGCGTTCACGCCGACCTGCTCAACCGCCTGAAGACCGAGCTGTAAGGGGACACACATGGCTGAACTCGCCACCATTGCCCGCCCCTACGCCGATGCCCTGTTCAAGGCCGCTACCGCGGGTGCGGGCATGGACCTGGCCAGCACCGCTGCCTGGGTCGATGAACTGGCGGCCATTGCCGCCAACCCCCAGTTGCGTCAGCTGGCGGACAACCCCAAGGTGACGGCAGACCAGGTGTTTGCCGTTGTCACGGGGGTTGCGCGTTCGGCGCTGTCCGACACGGCCAAGAATTTCCTGCGCACGGTCATCGACAACGGGCGCCTCAACGCGCTGCCGGAAGTCGCCGCGCAGTTCCGTGCCCTCGTGAATCGCCGCAGCGGCTCTTCGGATGCCGTGGTGCACAGCGCCTTTCCGATGGACGCAGCAGCATTGGCCGAGGTCAGCGCTGCGCTGGAAAAGCGCTTTGGCCGCAAGCTCAATCTCACCGTTCAGCTGGATGAATCCCTGATCGGTGGCATTCGCGTAGTGGTGGGTGACGAGGTGCTGGACACTTCGGTCAAGGCCCGTCTTGAACAAATGAAAGCGGCCCTCACCGCGTAACGCGCGGCGAGGACAGCGAACCAAAGAAAGAAGGAAAGAGTCATGCAACTCAATCCCGCAGAAATTTCTGAACTCATCAAGAGCCGCATCGAAGGTCTGGCCGCCAGCAGCGATATCCGCAACCAGGGTACCGTGGTGTCCGTGTCCGACGGTATCGTGCGCGTTCACGGCCTGTCGGACGTGATGCAGGGCGAAATGCTTGAGTTCCCCGCCACCAAGGACGGCCAGCCCTCCTACGGCCTGGCCCTGAACCTCGAGCGCGACTCTGTCGGCGCCGTGATTCTGGGTGAGTACGAACACATCTCCGAAGGCGACACCGTCAAGTGCACGGGCCGCATTCTGGAAGTGCCGGTCGGCCCCGAGCTGATCGGCCGCGTGGTGAACGCCCTGGGCCAGCCTATCGACGGCAAGGGTCCCATCAACGCCAAGCTCACCGACGTGATCGAAAAGGTCGCGCCGGGCGTGATCGCCCGTAAATCGGTGGACCAGCCCCTGCAGACCGGCCTGAAGTCCATCGACTCGATGGTGCCCGTGGGCCGTGGCCAGCGCGAGCTGATCATCGGCGACCGCCAGACCGGCAAGACCGCCGTGGCCATCGACGCCATCATCGCCCAGAAGGGCCAGGGCGTGACCTGCATCTACGTCGCCATCGGCCAGAAGGCTTCGTCGATCAAGAACGTGGTGCGCGCGCTGGAACAAGCCGGCGCCATGGAATACACGATCGTCGTGGCCGCATCGGCCTCCGAATCGGCCGCCATGCAGTACGTGTCGGCCTACTCGGGCTGCACGATGGGCGAGTACTTCCGCGACCGTGGCGAAGACGCCCTGATCGTGTATGACGACCTGTCCAAGCAGGCTGTTGCCTACCGCCAGGTGTCGCTGCTGCTGCGCCGCCCACCAGGCCGCGAAGCCTACCCTGGCGACGTGTTCTATCTCCACAGCCGTTTGCTCGAGCGCGCAGCCCGCGTGAACGCCGACTACGTCGAAGCCTTCACCAAGGGTGAAGTCAAGGGCAAGACCGGTTCGCTGACCGCACTGCCGATCATCGAAACGCAAGCCGGCGACGTGTCCGCTTTCGTGCCTACCAACGTGATCTCGATCACGGACGGCCAGATCTTCCTGGAAACCAGCCTGTTCAACGCCGGTATCCGCCCCGCCATCAACGCCGGTATCTCGGTGTCGCGCGTCGGTGGTGCTGCCCAGACCAAGCTGGTGAAGAACCTGTCCGGCGGTATCCGTACCGACCTGGCCCAGTACCGTGAACTGGCTGCGTTCGCGCAGTTCGCTTCCGACCTGGACGAAGCCACCCGCAAGCAGCTGGACCGCGGTGCCCGCGTGACCGAACTGCTCAAGCAGGCACAGTACAGCCCGCTGTCCATCTCGCTGATGGCTTCCACGCTGTTCGCTGTGAACAAGGGCTTCATGGACGACATCGACGTCAAGAAGGTTCTCGACTTCGAACACGGCCTGCACCAGTTCCTGAAGACCAGCCACGCCGCACTGCTGGCCAAGCTGGAACAGGCCAAGGCCATGGACAAGGACGCAGAAGCCGAATTGACCGCTGCCATCGCCGCGTTCAAGAAGTCGTTCGCTTAAACCGGACGAGGATCCATCATGGCAGCAGGCAAGGAAATACGCGGCAAGATCAAATCGGTGGAAAACACCAAGAAGATCACCAAAGCCATGGAAATGGTGGCTGCATCCAAAATGCGCAAGGCGCAGGAACGGATGCGGGCTGCCCGCCCTTACAGCGAGAAGATCCGCAACATTGCAGCCAACCTCGGCCACGCCAATCCGGAATATGTGCATCCGTTCATGAAAGTGAACGATGCCAAGACGGCCGGCGTGATCGTGGTGACGACCGACAAGGGCCTGTGCGGTGGCATGAACACCAACGTGCTGCGCGTCGTGACGTCCAAGCTGCGTGAGCTGCAGGGCGCTGGCGTGTCCACCGAGGCGGTTGCCATCGGCAACAAGGGCCTGGGTTTCCTGAACCGTGTCGGTGCCAAGGTGGTTTCGCACGTGACGGGCCTGGGCGACACGCCCCATCTGGACAAGCTGATCGGCCCGGTCAAGGTGCTGCTCGACGCCTATGCAGAAGGCAAGATCAACGCGGTGTACCTCTCGTACACCAAGTTCATCAACACCATGAAGCAGGAATCGGTGGTGGAGCAGCTGCTCCCCCTGTCGTCCGCGCAGATGCAGGCCGAGAAGACCGAGCATGGCTGGGACTACATCTACGAGCCCGATGCACAGACCGTGATCGACGATCTGCTGGTCCGCTATGTCGAGTCCCTGATCTACCAGGCGGTTGCGGAAAACATGGCGTCCGAGCAGTCGGCACGCATGGTGGCCATGAAGGCCGCCACCGACAACGCCGGCAGCGTCATTGGCGAGTTGAAGCTGGTCTACAACAAGACGCGCCAGGCAGCGATCACGAAAGAACTTTCGGAAATCGTGGCTGGCGCCGCTGCTGTGTAAGCAGCTCAACCAACATCTTTATTGGAGCGAAAAATGGCTCAAGTGCAAGGCAAGATTGTTCAATGTATCGGCGCTGTGGTGGACGTTGAGTTCCCACGCGACCAGATGCCCAAGATTTACGACGCTCTGAAGCTCGACGGTTCGACCCTGACGCTGGAAGTGCAGCAGCAGCTGGGCGACGGCGTGGTGCGTACCATTGCGCTGGGTTCGTCCGACGGCCTGCGTCGCGGCATCATGGTGACCAACACCGGCAACTCCATCACCGTGCCCGTGGGCAAGGCGACGCTGGGCCGCATCATGGACGTGCTGGGCGCGCCCATCGACGAACGTGGTCCCGTGAGCCAGGAACTGACGGCCTCCATCCACCGCAAGGCCCCTGCGTACGACGAACTGTCGCCTTCGCAAGAGCTGCTGGAAACCGGCATCAAGGTGATCGACCTGGTGTGCCCGTTCGCCAAGGGCGGCAAGGTGGGTCTGTTCGGTGGTGCCGGCGTGGGCAAGACCGTGAACATGATGGAGCTCATCAACAACATCGCCAAGGCCCACAGCGGTCTGTCGGTGTTCGCTGGTGTGGGCGAGCGTACCCGCGAAGGGAACGACTTCTACCATGAAATGGCCGATTCCGGCGTGGTGAACCTGGAGAAGCTCGAAGAGTCCAAGGTTGCCATGGTGTACGGCCAGATGAACGAGCCCCCAGGCAACCGTCTGCGCGTGGCGCTGACCGGCCTGACCATCGCCGAGTCCTTCCGTGACGAAGGCCGTGACGTGCTGTTCTTCGTGGACAACATCTACCGCTACACGCTGGCCGGTACCGAAGTGTCCGCCCTGCTGGGCCGCATGCCTTCCGCCGTGGGCTACCAGCCTACGCTGGCCGAGGAAATGGGCCGCCTGCAAGAGCGTATTACGTCCACCAAGGTGGGTTCGATCACTTCCATCCAGGCCGTGTACGTGCCAGCCGATGACTTGACCGACCCATCGCCCGCCACGACGTTCGCCCACTTGGACTCGACCGTGGTGCTTTCGCGTGACATCGCTTCGCTGGGTATCTACCCTGCCGTGGACCCCCTGGACTCCACCAGCCGCCAGCTGGACCCGAACGTCGTGGGCGAAGACCACTACGCCACGGCCCGTGCGGTGCAAGGCACGCTGCAGCGCTACAAGGAACTGCGCGACATCATCGCCATTCTGGGCATGGACGAACTGGCTCCTGAAGACAAGCTGGCCGTGGCCCGCGCGCGCAAGATCCAGCGTTTCCTGTCGCAGCCTTTCCACGTGGCCGAAGTGTTCACGGGCTCGCCAGGCAAGTACGTTCCCCTGTCGGAAACCATCCGTGGTTTCAAGATGATCGTGAACGGCGAATGCGATCACCTGCCGGAACAGGCGTTCTACATGGTGGGCACCATCGACGAAGCCTTCGAAAAGGCCAAGAAGGTGGCCTGATTGCCCGGCGGCTGAGCAGCCTACCGCCGCTCGGCCTTCAGCAATCAAGCAACCCACCTTTTCCTAGGAGCAATGATGAACACCATCCACGTTGATGTGGTCAGTGCCGAAGAGTCCATCTTCTCCGGTGAAGCACGCTTTGTCGCGCTGCCTGGCGAAGCTGGCGAACTGGGCATCTTTCCCCGCCACACCCCGCTGATCACGCGCATCAAGCCGGGCTCGGTGCGCATCGAAATGGCCGACGGCAGCGAAGAGTTCGTTTTCGTGGCCGGTGGCATTCTGGAAGTGCAGCCCAACTGTGTGACCGTGCTGTCCGACACCGCCATCCGCGGCAAGGACCTGGACGACGAGAAGGCCAATGCTGCCAAGGCCTCTGCCGAGGAAGCACTGAAGAATGCCAAGAGCGAGATCGATCTGGCCAAGGCGCAGTCCGAACTGGCGGTGATGGCTGCGCAGATCGCGGCACTGCGCAAGTTCCGCCAGAAGAAGTAAGCAATTCAGGCCCTCGCGGATCTGCCCAGAGAAAACCCGGCTTTGCCGGGTTTTTTTATGCCGCAATGCAATGAAGGAGCCTCCACACCCCGCGCCATCCGGGCTGCAGCGCCTGGGCGGGCGCAGGTGTTTCATGGACTGCCGCAGCCGCAGCCGCAGCCGCAGCCGCAGCCGCGGACGCCGGGCGGAGCCGGTGCCTCCACCAGATGGATGTGCAGGCCTTCGCAGGCCACGCCAAGCTGATCATCCTCCGTGCCGGCCCCCAGCAGTTGGTGGTGGGCCAGAAAGGTGCGTGCCACGGCCAGCGAACGGACCCTGAAGGACAGCGATTCAATCCGCAGGTGCTCGCCCGGCACCAGTTCCAGCGAGACCTCCGGGGTGAGCGCGATGGAGTGGCCGCCGGGGGAAGAACCGCTCAGCGCCTGCCATTGGCGCCGATGGGTCGCCAGATCCGGCGTGCCCATGCGGACCGCGTGCAGTCCGAGCAACCCCAGGGGGCCGCCACCGCTTGCCTCCAGCACCTGCCTGTGCCGCATTCGGCGTTCCACGGGTGTGGTGGCATCGTCCCAGGGGTAGATGGGGGCGCCCGGTGCCCATTCGCAGAAGAACACGCAACAGCTGGGGGCTGACAGATCCAGCAGGACAGAGTTGGTGAAGTTCGTGACCACTTCGCCTCGGTGGCCTGCAGATTGGAAGGGGCGGGCAGGTTTGCAGGCGATGCCCAGCGAGGTGGCGTGGGCCATGGCGCCGGGCAAGGGCCCGGAGGGCTCCAATGCGAAACCATGGACCAGCGGCGGCCGCGCGCAGGCCGGCAGGTCGCCATTGTCGGCTGCCGCCCAGAACTCCAGGTCCGTGTTGCCCACGTGCACCCAGCCATAGGTGGCGAAGCCGGTGCGCTGCAGGGGCCACGCCACGGGCAGGCCGAAGGTCCGGCTGAACAGTTCGAACAGAGGCTCTGCCGCAGGGAGCCGCAGCATGACGTGGTCGATGGATCGGAAGGGGGGCATGGCGGCGGTGTGGTGGGAACCATCAGCCCGGCCATTGTGACCGACCGGCCCATGCGAAAAAGGCCGGGGCCCTTCGCGGGGCCCCAGCCTTTTTGGCTTGCATCTGCACCTTCCGTCCCGCATGCGCCGCATGCGGGATCTAGGCATTACATGGCGTTGCCGATTTCGCCCGCGGAGATCTGGCCGGTGCGCACGGCTTCAGCAGCCTGGGCACGCACGGCGGCGCGGTCGGCGGTGGACTTGTAGGTCACCACGCGCGAACCTGCGGGCTCGATGGAGCGGGTCTGGGCCACGGTGGCGGCTTCGGCGGCCACTTCGGCGCGCGTGCGGTTCGTCTCGAACTTCGT